>NZ_VXCW01000016.1:0-90528 GCF_052850675.1 Pseudomonas sp. 1152_12
GGTAGTCTTCGTCTTCTCTCACCCAGGCACCACACGGCACAGCGCGGGCAGGAATAGCCCCGTCAATACCGTCCCCACCAACGACGACGATGGTTTGGCCGGGTGTCAGGCCGCTGTCGAGCAGGGCGTCGTCCTGGCCGAAAACGGCGACCTTGACGGGCGCGAAGCTGACCTTGCCGTCATCACTGATCGGCCATACGTCGGTGCCACGCCCCGCGTTTTACAACGTGCCGTTGGGCACGCGGGTGTACGGCGCTTGGCCGTTACCTTGCAGGCGTACGGTGATGGTCGAGCCGAGGACGAAGCGGGTGACGGCGCCGTGCAACACATAGCGCGCGCGGTAGGTGCGGGTGAGCGGGTCGGCGCTGGCGGACAGCTCGCGCAGGGTGGCGGTGACGGCCTGCTCCGGTGCGTCGAAGGCGAACGCCAGGGCCTTTTGCGAGGCGTGGTCGCGCTGGTTTTCCGGCAGGTTGACGATCGCTTCGCGGGCGCCGTCATGGGCCAGGCGCACGACGATTTGCCCTTCGGCGACGATCTGGCCGCGTTCCACGCGCACGTCGGTGATGATGCCATCGCTGTCGGCCTTGAGTGCTGAGTAGGTGCGGCGGTTTTCGATCTGGCTGGCGTCGGATTGAGCTGCAGCCAACTCGGCTTCGGCCACGCGCTGGTAGCGGTGTTCATCATTGCGACGCTGACGCACTTGCACCTGGGCGGCGCTCACACGTTCTTTAGCCGAACGCAGGGCCAGTTCAGAGTCGCCGAGGTCCAGCAGCAAAAGCGTGTCACCTCGGGACACGTGCTGGCCGGGGTCGACCTTGCGTTCGATGACCTTGCCGCTGACCCGGAAGCCCAGGTCACTTTGCGTGCGCGCAGCCACCACGCCCGTGTAGGCGCTTTGCTGGGTGGCGGCGGCTTCAACTCTCGCCGCGGGCACTGGGCGGGGCAGGGGCACGCCGGCGGCGGTGTCGGCTTTGTTGTTGCAGCCGCTGATGAAGATCAACAGGGCCAGGGATGTGAGAAGGCGCAAGGGGAGAGGGTGCATGACGGGCTCCGGGGATAACTACTGGAAAAATTACGATCATAATTTTATCTAATATTATGGTCGAAATATAAATTAATCCAGTCTCTTGATGTTCCACACGGCAAACGCCTCGGCCCCTCGGCGGTGTTTATTAACCTGCTGGGGTTTAATGGCCACCATGCGCCTTGGGCCTCAGCCGATGGCAGTGCGGCCCCGATGCTCATCATCCAGGCCTGCGTTGGGGGCTCGACGTGTGGCGCATTTCATCTGTTACGCCAGCGCCAGGCCAGGGATTGTCCTACTCGTAGAACGATCAAGGCCGATTTTACCGTCTAGTAGTCAACGGCCAGCGGACTTAGGGTGTACGCAACTTGGAGGTACACCATGAAAAAAATCATCGGCATCTACACCAGCCCCCGCGCCCATTGGGTCGGCGACGGCTTTCCGGTGCGCACACTGTTTTCCTACGACGCGATGGGCAAGCACATCAGCCCATTCCTGTTGCTGGACCACGCCGGCCCCGCCGATTTCACACCGACCGAACAACGTCGCGGCGTAGGCCAACACCCACATCGCGGCTTTGAAACTGTGACCATCGTGTACGACGGCGAAGTCGAGCACCGTGACTCCACCGGCGCCGGTGGCACGATCGGCCCCGGCGATGTGCAATGGATGACGGCCGCCAAAGGCATCCTCCACGAAGAGTTCCATTCCCAAGCCTTTGCCCGCAGCGGCGGGGCGCTGGAGATGGTGCAACTGTGGGTCAACCTGCCGGCCAAGGACAAAATGGCCGACGCCGGTTACCAGACTATCGTCGATGGCGATATTCCGGTGCTGCCGCTGGCGAACGACGCCGGGCAGTTGCGCCTGATCGCGGGTGAGTTTGCCGGTGCCCAGGGGCCGGCGCGTACCTTCACGCCGATTGACGTGTGGGACTTGCGTCTTAACGCCGGTAAAGCGGTCACGCTGGACCTGCACGCCGGGCGCAATACCGCGCTGGTGATCCTGCGCGGCACGGTGCTGGTCAATGGCGAGGAAGTCGCGCGCCAAGGGCAGTTGGCATTGTTTGAACGGGATGGCGAGCACATTACGTTGGAAGCCAATGACGACGCCAAGGTGCTACTGCTCAGCGGTGAACCGATTGATGAACCTATCGTCGGCCACGGGCCGTTCGTGATGAACACCGAGCAGGAGATTCACCAGGCGTTTGCTGACTTCCAGTCGGGCCAATTTGGGCAGATGCAAGCCTAAAGGCTCGCTGCAATACCCCTGTGGGAGCCGGCAAGCCCGCCCCCACATTTTGTTCTGCGCTATACCCGACATCTTCAATTCATGCGATCTTCAGCGCATTCGCCCTGGAGTCGCCTGGATGCCCTCATTTATCGCCGATCACCCGATGTTGTGCGCCGTGGCGCTGATCTTTATCGACATCGCCGTGTGGCGGCTTATTTCTGCCAACCTCGCCAACTGGAAACTCGCGGCGCGCCTGGCGATTTTTGCCGTGTACAGCGCCGTGCTGTTCAACGACGGCATGAACCCTATGCAACTCGCGCCGTACGCCGACAACACCGCCTTGCACCTGGCCGCCACCGCGTTGCAGATCGGCTGGTGGCTGTTCGCCGCGCGTACCCTCACGGTATTGCTTGGCACGGTGATGATGCAGCGAGTCGGGCATGGCGGCCGGCTGCTGCAGGACTTGATGGGCGCGGTGATTTTCCTGATCGCGATCATTGCCGCCATGGCCTACGTGCTCGACCTGCCGGTCAAGGGCGTGCTCGCCACCTCCGGCGCCGTGGCGATCATCGTCGGCCTGGCGTTGCAAAGCACCCTGAGCGACGTGTTTTCCGGGATTGTGCTCAACACCACCAAGCCGTATCAGCTGGATGACTGGATCTCCATCGACGGCACCGAAGGCCGGGTCACCGATATCGACTGGCGCGCCACACGCCTGCAAACCTCCCAGGGCAGCATGGCGGTGATCCCCAACTCCCTGGCGGCCAAGGCTAAGATCATCAACTTCTCACGCCCTGCGGACGTGTTCGGCCTGGCGGTTAGCCTGCAAGTCAGCCCGCACGCGCGCCCGCAAACCGTGATCGAGGCGCTGGAACGGGCCATGCAAGGTTGCCGACTGTTACTGGCCAAGCCCGCGCCGAGCGTGGCATTCAAGACGTCAGTCAGCGGTGGCGTCGAATACGAAATCAGCGGCTTTGTGCCGGCCATGACCCTCAAGCGCGAAGTGCGTAACCAACTTTACGACCTGGCCTTCCGGCACTTGCAAGCGGCGGGCGTGGGCCTGCTGTCTGCCGCTGAGGGCAGCGTGCCACCGGCTTTATCTGGTGCTCGGGCGTTGCTGGAGCGCTCGTCGATTTTCTCCACCCTGCGCCAGGAGGAGAAAGACACCTTCAGTCAGAACATGACCCTGCACACCTACCGTGCCGGTGAGATGATCCTGCCGTCGGGCGAGGTCAGCGATCATTTGTTTATCGTCGAGTCTGGCGTGGTCTCAGTGATGCTGATCAAGGGCGGCCACACGTTCGAAGCCGGGCGCATGGGCCCGGGCGAGGTGATTGGCGAAGCGGGCATTCTGTCTGATCAGGCGACGCTGGCGGATTTTTCCGCGAAGACCTTCTGCACGCTGTACCGCATCGAGAAGGCCTACCTGAAACCCTGCCTGGATGCGCGCCACGACATCAGCGAAGCGATGAAGGCGCTACTGGATTTCCGTCTACACACGGCGCAGGTCCTGACCCAGGACGCACCGGCCGTGCCGGTGAAAAAAGGCATCCTGCAATGGCTGCGCAGTCGCGGGCTGTAGCGCTGATCAAGGCGCCATGGCGATGCGGTAGCGCTCGTCGAAATCATCCGCCAACTGCGCCAGCGTTACGTCGCCCAAACGCGCCATCAATAGCGCTTGCGCCTGGTCGAACGCGTCTGTCAGCGCCGCATTCACCGCCTGTTCCACCAGGCACTCGGGGTGGTCGGTGGACAGGCCAATGGCAAATATCGACGGCGTGCCCAGGGCATTGTGAATATCCAGCAAGGTGATTTCACTCAAGGGTTTGCCCAGGCACCAGCCGCCCTGATGGCCCTTTTCCGAACGCACGTAGCCCTTTTCCTTGAGCAGCCCCAAGGTGCGCCGTACCACCACCGGGTTGGTGCCAAGCATTTGCGCGATGGTTTCGGAAGTGGCGCGTTCTTCATGGCGGCCCATATGGATCAGCACATGCAGCATGCGTGAGAGGCGGGTGTCGTTTCTCATCAAAGAACCTCAAGTCGATTCGCTGCAAAGTATCCTTCGTAACCTAAAAAGTTGCGAGACCCTTGACGGGCTATTTTTACGTAACTTATGGTGTGTCGTGAAGGCGCGCGGATAACCGCGTGCACACAACTCGAGATCACTTTCATGATGCATGACGTCATTATTGTGGGCGGCAGCTATGCCGGCCTGTCTGCGGGCCTGCAACTGGCACGGGCGCGGCGCAAGGTGTTAATGATCGACGCAGGGCAGCGGCGTAACCGCTTTGCCGCCACCTCCCATGGCTTTCTCAGCCAGGACGGCCAGGCGCCGGGCATCATTGCGGCCGAGGGCCGCAGCCAATTGATGGAATACCCGACGGTGACCTGGGTACAAGACAGTGTGGTCGAGGCCGTAGCGGAGCAGGGCGGTTTTCGCGTGCGCACCCAGTGCAATGGCGAGTTCAAGGCCAAACGCCTGGTCCTCGCCACCGGTGTGGTCGATGAACTGCCCGCTATCGAAGGCTTGCAAGAACGCTGGGGCACGCGGGTGTTTCATTGTCCTTACTGCCACGGTTATGAGCTCGACCAAGGCCGCATCGGCGTATTGGCCACCTCGCCGCTGGCGATGCATCACGCGCTGATGCTGCCGGATTGGGGCACCACCACCTTATTCACCAATGGCGTGTTTACCCCGGATGCCGAGCAGCAGGCGCAGCTGGATCGACGTGGGGTTGCGGTGCAAAGCACACAGGTCACACGCATCAGCGGCGAACGCGCTGATCTGGAATTGGCAGACGGTCGGGTCATTGCGTTGGACGGCGTCTTCACCATGTCCCGCACCCGTATCAGCCCGTTGGCCGCGCAATTGGGTTGTGAGTTGGCCGACGGCCCCACCGGTGCCTATCTGCACACCAACGACATGCGCCAGACCTCGGTGGCTGGCGTGTTTGCCTGTGGTGACACTTCACTGGCCGCCGGCTCCGTAGCGCTGGCGGTGGGCGAGGGCGTGCGCGCCGGGGTCGGTGCGCACTTTTCGTTGATCAGTGGCTGAGGTAGGCCGGGGTTTACGTGGGCCGCGAGGTTTTCACGGCATGGGTCATGTCGGCGATCAACGCCTCTTCGCGGTCTTCGCTCAGGGCTTGCGGGGTGATCGCGAGCACTTCCAGGGGCGTGCTTTTTGGCACCTGAATGTTGGCCACCCTGTCGGTGTCGATGTAGGCCGGGTGCACGCCGATCACCAGAGTGTTCTGCTCGCGCAGGTCACCGCGCAGGCCGTTGGTCAGGCCCCCTGGGCAGGTCTTGAGGTGCTGTAGCCGCCGTAGCCGGGCGGGCTCAGCCAGCTCAGAACTTAAAGGATATTGATCAGCGCGCCGCCGCCTTGCTTGGCCAGGGTTGGCGCCGGTAACCATCACCACTCTTCCACTGATATCCATCGCGCCGTGTTTGCCGGGGTGATGCGCTTCGGCGATTTCCAAAAGTACCTGGGCGTGGCGAAAAACATCCTCACCACACGCCTCAAGGACATGGTCGAGCAAGGCCTGCTGCACACCCGTGAGGTCGGCGCGTGCAGCGAATACCAACTGACCGACAAAGGCCACGGGCGAGGCCTGGAAGATTTCGTCACGCAGCGGGGTTAAGCGGGTTGGCCATCCACTAACTGCTGAAACAACGGCGTCAGCAAATCGATCAACACCTGCGGGTCCGCCTTGGCCAGCGCCGACAATTCCAGCCTCTGGCGCATCACCTGAAAGCCCAACACTAGCGCCAGCACCAGCGCTGCGCGCTCCTGGTGATGCGCGCCCTCAAGTGCAGCGGCCAGGGGCGCCTGGTGGGCTTTTTCGAGGTGTTCGCGACCCATCACGGCGGCGCGCGTGCTCAATGCCGACTGCAGCATGATCAGGAAACCTTCCAGCGGCGTGCTGCCGGCTTCAGTCATGCTGACCAGCGCGGTGGCGATGCTGCGCCCAAGGTTTTGCACGCTGAGGTGGTCTGGCGTCAGGGTGACGGGGCTGGCCAGTGCCTCGGCGATCACTTCGGCAAACAGCTGCTCCTTGGAGGCGAAGTAGCGGTTGACCAGCATCACGGTTAACCCCGCGCCGGTGGCGATTTCACTCAGGCCGGTGCGCTCGTAGCCGGAGTGGGCAAACGCTTTACGCGCGGCCACCAAAATGGCGTCGCGGGTGACGGCGGCATCGCGCCGGCGAGGAGTCGGGTTGGGCATTGGCGTCCTGAGGTGGCGGGTAAGGGTGGTCGCGCAACCGGTGCGCGCCGACAGGGTACAGGGTCTGTTTGCTGTCGAGGAAGCTCGACAGTGGCGCATTGAATAACGAAGGGGCGCGGGCCCAGGGTGATTTTGTTCAATACCGCAGTCGTTGCGCCCTTTACCGTGAGGCCATCTTCGCTTGGCATCACAAAAAGGAACCGCAATGAGCTTGATCCTCTCCATGGCCGCCTTCGCCCTGGCCACCTCCATCACCCCGGGCCCGGTGAATGTGGTCGCCCTTAGCGCTGGCGCGCGCTTCGGCTTTGCCGCCAGCCAGAAACACGTGTTCGGCGCCGCCGTCGGCTTCACCTTGTTGTTAGTGCTGATCGGTCTGGGCCTGCATGAAGTGCTGGTGCGCTGGCCGATTCTGACCCAGTTGATCCAGTGGGGCGGGGTCGCGTTTTTGCTGTACATGGCGTGGAAGCTGGCAGTCGACGATGGCCGCCTCGACGCCGAGGGCATCGCCACCGCGCCGTCGATGCTCTACGGCGCGATCATGCAATGGCTCAACCCCAAAGCCTGGCTGGCCTGCGTAGCGGGCATGGGCCTGTTCGTGGCCGATGGCGATGCGCGCCAAGTGTGGCTGTTTGCGGCGCTGTACCTGGTGATCTGCTACCTGTCGGTGGCCTGCTGGGCGTACGCCGGCACTTTCTTGCGCCGATACCTGAGCAACCCGCAAGGCGTGCGCCTGTTCAACCGCTCAATGGCCGCGTTGCTGGTGGCCAGTGTGGGTTATTTGCTGATGGCTTGAGCAAGTCGCGGTACTGCCCGGGCGTGGCGGCAAAGTGTTGTTTGAACGCCCGTTGAAAGTGCGCCTGGTCGGCAAAGCCCGCGGCCAGGGCCACATCGGCGATCAGCTCGCCGTTGCGCAACTGGGCGCGGGCAAACTGGATGCGCCGGTTGACCAGAAACGCATGCGGCGTGAGCCCGTAATACTGCTTGAATGCACGGATCAGGTACGACGGCGACAGCTCGGCCGCCAGGCAAATCTGCTCCAGTTTCAACGCCTCGGTGCAGTGCGCGCGGATGTACTCGGCGGCGCGCTCCAGCTTGTGGTTAACCTCGCGCACCGGCGTCAGCGAAGGGTTCAAACGCTGCTGCACCTCGGTAAAAAAACTCACCAGCGCGCTCTGCTTTTGCAGCAATTCGGCCTGTTCGTCCAGCAGCATTGCGTACAGCTCAAGCAAACTGTTGAACAGCTGCGGGTCGCGGGTGTGCGGGGTGTTGAACGGTCGATAACCCTGGTCGGTACTGAAACCGAGCTGATGTTGCAGGTCGGTCAGCCAAGGCGTGTCGAGGTAAATCATATGATACGACCAGGGCTGGTCGTCGATCGGGTTGCACGCATGCACATCGCCGGGGTTCATCAACACCACCGTGCCCGCGCTGATCTCAAACGTCTGCGCGCCATAGTGGTAATAACTGCGCCCGGTGGTAATCGCGCCGATGGAAAAATGCTCATGGGCGTGGCGGGTGTACGTCACCTTGCGTCCGTCGGCGATGGTGCGCGCCTCGATGAACGGCAAGCGCTCGTCACGCCAAAAGCGCGGCGCTTGCGCGGGGTGAACGGGGGTGTTCATCGACATGGCGCAGGCTCCATCCCTTGATCAACGAGCAGCGATCATTACACAGCCCAAGGCTGAATCGCCATGGCCGTTGATCAAAGCGCTTTAGACAAAAACACCCGGCTGCTGCCTTCAGGTTCACAGGGTATTTCGCCGAACCGCACCCAACCGTGTTTCTCGTAAAAACCTGGCGCCTGAAAGCTGAGGGTATACAGCACCGCATTGCGGCAACCCCGCCGCCGCGCCTCGTCTTCAAAGGCGTGCAGCAATTGGCTGCCCAGGCCCGAACCGCGCAGGGAGTCGGGCAAGTGGAACAGGTCGAGGAAGGCCATGCCCAATGTGGTTTTGCCGGTGATGCCGCCGAGGACCTGCTGCGTATCGGGGTCTTTAACCAATACCGTCAGCGGCAGGCGGTCGTTGAAACCGGTGATGGCCTCATTGAACACGGCCAGGCCGTTGCCGAGCAGGCGCTCGGCGTCGGGGTTGGGCTGGTCGCTGATATCAATGAGGGGGGCGCTCATCATTGCCTCTCAATAGGTGCCTGTGGGGCGGTATGCAGCAGGTTCGCCATGCGCCATACCACCGGTTGCTTCACGCCTGCTGCCATCCTCCCATGCCGTCGGCCTTGATCTCGAAATCGATGGCCTCACGGTAAGGATCGCCAAGCGCGGTGTACTGGCCGTTGCCGGCTGCTTGGGTGGCCTGCCAGTACTGTGTAGCGGGGTCGAACACCTCAGCATCATCGCCGGCGGTTTGGTCAATGGGGTTAACAACGGGGTCGCCGTTGTCGATCTGGGCTGTTTCAAACAGCTTATGAAGACGCTCCTGCTGGGGGTGGAGGCTTTGCAGATCTGTCGCCTTGCGGGCCATCAGAACATCATTCCCGCTTTGCGAGCCGGCCCTCAGCACGTCATTTCCATCCCCGTGTTGAGGCGGGTTGGGTGTTGGTTTTTCGGTATTGATCTTGCTTGCTTCGTAGTGTGAGTAGAACGAAGCGATTGAAGCACTGATTGAAAGCATGAATGCACCTCTCTGATGGTCAATAAAACACCCGCCGGACCCTATTCCGGCTGGGTGCATCGCAGACTACTGAGCCGTGCCAAGGCATTCAATGCGTTGATTTTGGGCGGATGTAACGGGGTAAAACGCCGCTGGCTGCACTCACACAGCCCGAGCTGTGCGTCTGTAGTGCGTGGCTAAAATTAACGTACGATGTTTCAAGTTAAGCGCCAGACAGTGGCGATGGAGACAGCGACCTTACCTGTTGAAACACAGTCGCCCTCTGAGCGATGGCTGATGAGCATAAATCCCGACACAAAAAGACCACCAGCCCCTAACGACCTAAAGCCCCATCACCATCTCATGCCACGCCATCCCGCCATGCGCCGAAGGCGAAGGCTGCACATAGCTGTACCCCATGCGCGTGTACAACGGCACATGCTGCTCCTTGCACATCAAATGAATCGTCTGCTTGCCCAGCGCACGCATGCGCTGCACAAACTCGGTCATCAACGCCGTGGAATAACCCTTGCCCTGCTGCGCCGGGTCGACCACCACCGACATAATCACCACATTCGGCGCCTCGGCCGAATGCCCCACCAACTCCTTGAACGCCTCATCCGACATCACCACCTGATGCGCGCAGCCACAATTGATAAACCCCACCACCGCGCCATCCGCCTCCAGCATCAGAAAACCCTGCGGGTACTGCGCAATACGCGTGGCGATCTTCTCCAGCGTCGCGGCTTCATCGCCTTCATAGGCACTGATTTCAATCTCAAAACAACGGGCGGCATCGGCGGGCAGGGCGTTGCGGAAGGCGAGGGCGGGCATGGGCGTTTCCTGAGGCGTTAAGCGAAAGGCCACATCATAACGGCCATAGCTGCGTCGAACAAAGATCAAACTGTGGGAGCTGTCGAGCCCAGCGAGGCTGCGAAGGCGTCAGCACAGACACCCTCAAACCCAACTCAGCCCCCAATCCCCACCACCCCAGAAACCAGAAAACCCGCCAACGCGGGTTTCCTCACACCTCAATCCAACATCCGCGGTGTTTCAACCGTGGCCCGTTAGTCTATTGGCGAGTAGTCCGCGATCCTGGCATTGCGCAGTGCCCTGTGGAGGTGAGGGCCGACGCGGTTGACGTTCTCCAAGTGGGTTGGGCTGAACGTGCCATCAGCAAGATCCGGATAGAACCTTAGCGAAAGCGCCAGCAACCTTTTCGCAGAGCGAACTTGCTGAAGGAGATACGGCTTGCCGACGCTCACCTCCGGTTGCTGAATGCCGTTCGATTCGGCAACCGCAAAGAACACCTCTATCGTCCTCAGTATATTTTTCGCGTCCACAGCCACTTGAATCTTTTCCCGATCAGGCATGCCGGGTGGCACGGGCGCGCGCAGTGTCGCAATCTCCGGCTGAGGGTTGCTCGATCGCCATGGCGGCTTGATTCCTATCATGTTGAATACTCCTGTGCGTTGACCGTCAGAGGGCGACGGCCCACCGACTGTGCACAAGCGTGAGCACGCCATGGCTCTACATGTTTATAGGCAACCGGGAAAGGTAGTTACCTCATCGCCGCCTCACACGCCATATCGGCGCCAAGCACCTATCAACCTGTGTGAGTTATCGAGCCGAAGCGAGGCCGCGAAGGCGGTAGCATAAACACCTCAAAGCCAGGCCAGCCCCCAACTGCCCACCTCCCCAACAACCAGAAAACCCGCCAACGCGGGTTTTCTCACAGCTCAAATCACATCAACTCACAGCAGGCATATCAAACCCCCGCCGCTCCATCACCGTAAACACATCCGCCACATCCTGGACCATGATCCGAGCGGTATTGGCGACGGTATTGATGTCGTGCTCGGCATAGTCGGACACATTGGAACAGGCCATCAGGTGCAGGTAGGCGAGGGCGGCGTTGAGACGCTCGCTGGCGCAGGCGTGGAGCTCGCTGAGCGGGGCGTCGCTGTCGATGAGGAGGACAGGGTATTCGGTTGCGGTTTGGGACATGGGGGTGAAGCGGCGGGGCGGGTGTTGGGTAGTCATAAGGTTCGATTCTATTTTGAGTAAAAAGAACTGCCACCTTGCTGCTGCGAAACAGTCTGGGTGGCAACTGTGCGCGGGTTCGCAGACCAGGAAGAATCACCCCCGGCAGACCCGAAGGTCTCCCACGCACAGCCGCCATAAACAAGACGCAGGCGGGCTCCGCCTGAGGGTCTGATGACTGTGCAGGTTGATTCTATTTTGGTTGGGCTGCGAAACCCGGTCGCTGACCGAGGTGGGCGACGGTGCGAACTATAAAGTGCTGTTGGTCAGGGTGCAACTGAGAGGATGTATCAAGCCTCACCAACCGAATTCCCTCATTCTTCTTGCAGGAGATTTTGGCTAGTTTCACAAAGCTACTTGCCCATTTGCGTTGGACCTGAGCGCTCATGAGCATCGCGGTTAACCATCACGATTGCGGACATGATTGGCAGAAATGGGCTGATTGATTCATAGAGCGACGGGGTGAAAATTGCCGAGAGCCGTCGAGCGTGAGCGGCTGCAAACGACCGATTGTGTTGAAAAAGTCGGTTTTCCCAAAACACTCGAATATTGATGGATGAAAACACCTCTGCTGGACGCTGCTACATGAAATCCGAGTCCTGAAACTACTGCCAAAAATTCAGATTTCAACCTCAGGCGCGTATTTTTCTGCCGTGAAATTCGAAGCCGACTCTTTCAACAGAATCGGCCGTTTGCAGCCATTCACAACAGGCTACAACCGCCCCGCAGCCCCCAATTACACCCGCACCACAAACCCCTGCGCCGCCCTTCGCTCAAACATCGCAGCCTCCGTCTCCCGCGTCGCCCGTTCGCCTTTATCAGACAACTGAGTAAAAAACGTCGCACTCCTGAACTCACCGGGCACCATCGTGTGCGTGTCTTTGAACAACGGCGCCAGATCAATCGTCTTAGCGAAGTTCTCCTTAGTCAGGCTGTAGAACCCCATATAACTCCCCGACCACGGCGAATCAGCGTCCACCAAATCAATGGACGCATTGCGATAAGCCACGGCTGCCGCTTTAAGCCCCAGCGAGTTGTTGAGCAGGTCGGTGAGCCGCTGGGTGTCCGAGCTGCTAAGTTGGCTGGCGGTATCGAGCACTTTGAGTTTGCCGTCGGCCTCGACCGTGAAGCCGTACTTTTTGCTGGCAAGGTCGGGCGCGCTGGTCGCCAGTGTTGCCTGGAAGGCCTGGAAAGAGGTTTTTAGCGTCTGGTGCGCGCCGGCGGCGATCTCGGCAAATCGAGGGAAGTCCGGTGATTGGGAGCGGCCGACCCAGGTGTCGACGACCTCCAGCGGTTTCGCCGTGGTGCTGGCGCCTGCACTGGGGTGGTAGATGGCCGCTGGCGTGGCATTGGCCAGGGTGTTCTTGTCGGCATTCGTCATCGGCTGGGACTCAAGCTTCTGTCCGGAAGGCGTGAGTAGGGTGTTAGCCGGTGAGAGGTAGGTTGCGCTGACGGAAAGGGCCATTTAATCACTCCATGATTGGCGGGTTTCCTAGAGGTTATCGACGGGGATGCAGCAAGCTTTAGGTCGGTCGACAGTCGGCGTCTTGCTGTTCGCTGGCTGGCCCCAAAATGGACGAACCACCCATGCCCTGGCCGTAAAGCCAAGACAGGAGTGGTTCCGTCTATCACTTTTTCCTGATTTCATCCGACCGCTCTCTGCCGTTAGTTCCTCAATGGCTATGCCGATGAAGCACCCCGGAACGTCCAGTGCGTAGGCATGCACTCAGACTGAAGTAGTCCATTTCTGAAACGTCAAAACCACCCCTGCACACGTCTTACCTCCGCTGTAGCGCCTTCTTATAGTCGTGCGCCTCAGTCACTTGGAGGTGCACGCATGCAGGGACCCTATGCATTTATCAATGAACGACCGCAGCCCTATCCCGTGCTCAAATTGAGCCTGGCGCTTGATCCGCGTACTCACACCAAATTCGACACCCTCAACCAGCATATCCGCAACACGCTGGTGTTACCGGGGCAGTTGGTGATCATTGGCGACAGCCGAACCGCCGCCTGCACCGCTGAAGAGGCACAGCTGATGCGCTCGGCGCTGAATATTAAGCTCGCCCTGTTGGCATACTCCGCAACCGACCAGTTCCTGATCAAAAACTATGATCAGTTGCAGGCCATCTTGTCCTATTCGTCCGTTGGCATCGGCAGTGCCAGCAGTGCTTGGAGCAAGCACTTGGCGCAAGTGGAGAAGACCCTTATGGACATCGAGGATTTGCATCAGCAGTACTTGAGAAAGGGCACCACGGGCGCGCGTGAAGCGTTTTTGGTTAAGCGAAGGGCGCTGTTTGCCAAGTTGGACAGCCAAATCTCGGGCATGGCGCGCTTTGGTACGGGGTTGAGAAACGAAGGTTCGATTAAAAAGATGCTGGGGATTTCCAGTAAAAGCTACTGGCAGCATGGAGAAATTCGGGGGTATGAGGCGCGGGTTAAGCGTGTAGCCAAGGCTTCGCAGATGTTGAGGAAGGGGACTTACATTGGTATAGCGCTGGATGTTGGGGCGACGGCGTTGGAGATAACGGAGGCGTGTTCTACTGGGCGTGAGCAAGCGTGTACGCAGGCGAAGTATGTTGAAGGAGGAAAGTTGGTGCTGGGGGTTGGTGGTGCATCGCTAGGCGGGAGTATTGGTGCTTCGGTAGGAATAAGTGCCTGCATGATTGTTTTTGGCATACCTACAGCAGGCGCCGGAGCCTTGGCATGTGCCATCGTTGGCGGCGCCACAGGCGGGCTCGTTTTGGGCAAAGCCGGAAGCGCTCTCGGAGAAAGCACAGGAAAAGTTCTCTATGAGACTGTGAGGGATTAAATGGTCTTCGAATACATCGGGATGTGCGCGGGCGTCATCATGCTACTCAGTATCCTTCTCACTTTTTTTGTCATGTTCAAAAAGCTCGATGCAGCAGAACGCTTTGTGGAGCACAGCGACTATGTAACCATGCACAGGCGCATTTTTCGTAATGCTCCATTTGAAGGCCGACAGGTACGCGTATTCGCCATGGCTATTATAATTCTTATGCCTAAAGTACTCCAATGGAGGCGTTTAGTACGGGCTGAGGACGTTGAAAAAATTCCACGGCATCTCAAGTACTGGATGGTCATACCGACACTGATTGCTTTCACATCCGCTACCGTCATGTGTATAAGCTGGCTCTTTATAGAAAACTAATCCGCCCCCCCAAAAACTGAAGAACCACCCAAACCCCGGCCGCAAAGCCAGGATATGAGTGGTTCAAAACATCACGATCAAGTCACTACAGGCAGTCGGCTCAAACCCCACTCACCAATTTTCCCCCCTCCATCCTGCGTTTATAAGCACTGTCCCGACTCGCCAACCAAAAATACAATGGCGACGTCACCACCAACCCCACCACCCAGGACAAATCCGCCCCATTAATGTGTTCGGAAATCGGCCCCACATACAGCGGCGTGTTCATAAACGGAATCTGCACCGCAATCCCCACCGCATACGCCAGCAGCGCCTGTGGGTTGTACTTGCCGTAGATGCCGCCATCCACCCGGAAGATCGAGGCGATGTCGTATTTGCCTTTGTGAATCGCGTAAAAGTCGATCAGGTTGATCGCCGTCCACGGCACCAGTACCACCAGCAGCACCAGCACCATGTCGACGAAGTGGCCGATGAAGTCTTTGGAGGCGAACACCGCTGCAATGGCGCAGGCGGCGAGTACGAGGATGGAGATCACCGCGCGGCTTTTGGCGGTGGGGATCCAGCGGTAGGCGAAGGTTTGCACCAGGGTGATGATCGACAGTACTGCGCCGTACAGGTTGAGGGCGTTGTGGCTGATCACGCTGAGCAAAAACAGCACCAGCATCAGCGGGCCGATGGCGCCGGTGGCGAGTTTGACGGCGTCCATGGTGTCCATGCCTACCGGCGTGGCGAGCACGGCGACGGCGCCGAAGATGAAGGCCAGGCTGGAACCGAGCGCGGAGCCGAGGTAGGTGGTCCAGAAGGTTGCGGCGACGGGCACGTCGGCCGGCAGGTAGCGGGAGTAATCCGACACGTAGGGTGCGAAGGCGATTTGCCACAGCGCGGCGAGGGACACGGTGGCCAGCCAGCCGGAAATGTTAAAGCTGCCACGGGTGAGGAAGTCGGTGGTCTGTACGTGGGTGAAGATGTAGCCGAAGCCCAGCACGATGCCGGCGCCGAGTACCCAGGTGCCGATGCGGTTGAGCACGTGGATGAAGCGGTAGCCGATGATGCCGATGATCCCGGAGCCGATGGCGCCGATGACGATGCCGACCGGTACGGGCACGCTGTCGACCACGCCGTGCAGGGATTTACCCGCCAGCACGATGTTGGAGGCGAAGAAGCCGATGTACATCACGCCGGCGATCACCACCACCAGCAGCGCGCCGAGGGAGCCGAACTGCGCGCGGCTTTGGATCATTTGCGGGATGCCCATTTGCGGGCCTTGGGCTGAGTGCAACGCCATCAACACGCCGCCGACCAGGTGGCCGACGAGGATGGCGACGATGCCCCACAGCAGGTTCAGGTGGAACAGTTGCACACCCAGCGCGCCGGTAACGATGGGCAACGGTGCGATGTTGCCGCCGAACCACAGGGTGAACAGGTCTCTTACCTTTCCGTGGCGATCTTCCGGGGGCACGTATCCAATCGTGTGTTTTTCGATAAGCGGGGCGGAGGATGTTGCAGTGGTAACCATGACGAGCTCCAAGGCAAGGTGAGTACGTTGACGTACTTCGCTGTGCGCTGCACGGGCGGCGCTTTGTTGTTGGAGTGATCATCTGCAATGGGGGCAGGGAGGTAAATTAGTAAGTTTGTTGCTATAGACCTTAAAAAATATAGCTCACCGGTTTTTTTGCTCCGGTATGTTGCATGGACTTTAATCCGTGTGAAAAAGCCGATTTTCGCGCACTTGTTTGGGGCGAAGTCCCACGTTTCTGGAGGTCCCGATGGCTGCCTATAACCTGCGCCAACTCAAATATTTTGTGACCACGGCCGAGTGCGGCAGCGTCGCCGAGGCGTCGCGCAAGCTGTATATCGCGCAGCCGTCGGTGTCTACCGCGATCAAGCAGTTGGAAGACAGTTTTGGCGTGCAGCTGTTTATCCGCCATCACGCTCAGGGTGTGTCGCTCACGCCCAGCGGCGCGCGGTTTTATCGCAAGGCGCTGGAGCTGTTGCGGGTGGCGCATGAGTTTGAACAAAACGCCCTGGCCGACAATGATGTGGTGGCGGGGCAGATCGATATCGGCTGCTTCGAGACCGTGGCGCCGTTGTACTTGCCGCGCTTGATCGCCGGCTTCAAGGCGCGTTGGCCGGGGGTGGAAATCCGCATCCGTGATGGCGAGCAGCAAGAGCTGGTGCAGGCGCTGACGGCGGGCAGTATCGACGTGGCGATGCTGTTTGAGCATGACTTGGGCGGCACCATCGAGACCACGCCGTTGATGCCGCCGCAGCAGCCGTATGCACTGTTGCCGGCGGATCACCGCTTTGCGCAGCAGGCCAAGGTGTCGTTGGCGGATCTGGTGCTGGAGCCGATGATTTTGCTCGATGTGCTGCCGAGCCGGACGTACTTCGTGAGCATCTTTGAAGAGCGTGGGTTGACGCCGAATATTGTGTTCAGCTCGCCGTCGATCGAGATGGTGCGGGGCATGGTGGGGCGCGGGTTTGGGTTTTCGATTCTGGTGACCAAGCCGTTTACCGAGTACACCTATGATGGGCAGAAGGTGGTGTGTGTGCCGTTGACGGAGACCGTCACCGGGTCTGGGTTGTCGGCAGTGTGGCTGCGGCGGGCGCCGCTGACCAAACCGGTGCAGTTGTTTGTGGATTACTGCCGCGAAGAACTCGCGCGGTTGCTGGGCTAACCCTGAAATACCCTCTGATAGACCATGAAAATCAACAGTGGGAGCGGGCTTGCCTGCGATAGCGGTGGGTCAGCTGCAAAGGTGCCACCTGATACACCGCTATCGCAGGCAAGCCCGCTCCCACAGTTGCACTGTGGTGCTGGATAGAGAGATGGCTTAGGCGCGAATCGAATCGAGCATGCGCTCCAGCATGGCATCACAGCCGGCCAACTGCTCAATACTCACAAACTCATCCGGCTTATGCCCCTGGTCCATACTCCCTGGTCCGCACACCACGGTGGGAATGCCGACTGCATCAAACAACCCACCTTCAGTGCCAAACGCCACGGTGCCGAAATCCCTGGAGCCGGAAAACGCTGCAATCAACTGCGCCGCCTGGCTGCGCTCATCGGTGACCAACCCCGGATACGCCGACAGCTCGGTAAACCGAATCGCGCTCTGTTTGCTCACGACTTGCATGCGCGGCAACACCTGCTGCATGGCGTAAGCTTGCAGCTCCTCAGCCACTTCACTCGGGTCCATCGACGGCAGTGCGCGCACTTCAAAATCAAACCGGCAATCCGCCGGCACGATGTTCAGCGCCTTGCCGCCGGAAATCACCCCGGTCTGCACGGTGCTGAACGGCGGGTCAAACCGCGGGTCCTGTTGCTCGCGCAGGCGCTGGCCGATCCGCCCCAGTTCACCGATCAGCTCGGCGGCATGCTCAATCGCGTTCACACCATACGGCGCATACGCCGAGTGGCACGCCTCGCCCTGCACATCGCAACGCATGGCGAGCTTGCCCTTGTGGCCGAGCACCGGTTTCAGCTCGGTCGGCTCGCCGATGATGCACAACATCGGTTTCACCGGTTTTTGTTCCAGCACCGCCAGCAACGAGCGTACGCCCAGGCAACCGACTTCCTCGTCGTAAGACAGGGCGATATGCACCGGCAGGCGCAAGTCGGCCTTGACCAAGGCGGGCACCAGCGCCAACACACAGGCGATGTACCCCTTCATATCTGCCGTGCCACGGCCAAACAGCTTGCCGTCGCGCTCGGTCAGCGCGAACGGCGGCACGGTCCACGGTTGGCCATCCACTGGCACCACATCGGTATGCCCCGACAGCACGATGCCCGGCAATTCCACCGGGCCGATGCTGGCGAACAGGTTGGCCTTGCTGCGTTCTTCGTTGTAGACCAATTCACTGGCCACGCCGTGACCGGCCAGGTACTCGCTTACAAACTCGATCAACAACAGGTTGGATTCGCGGCTAGTGGTGTCAAACCCCACCAGTGTCTGCAGCAACTCGTGGCTGCTGTTCATCGGTCGTCTCCGGCCACGCCGTAACCGGGCGAGCGGTCGGGGGCGAGGGCGCGGTCGATGTAGTCCTGCACTTGTGGGCGGTAGGCGTCCCAGAGCTTTTGCAGCTCGGCGATCGGCTGTTCATCGGCCCAGTCCACACGCAGGTTGATGATCGGCCAGGTCAGTTCGCCCACCACCACCAAGGCGGCGGAATGCACCGGCCCGGCTTCGCCACCGGCGGCGATGGCGGCGTGCATCGCCGCCAGCAGGCGGTCGGCCAGTTGGCCTTCGCCGTGTTCAAACGCTGTGACCATCGCTTCGATCACCGCGCGGTCGGCGAGCATATTGCCGGCGGCCACGCACTGTTCGCCCGACACGGCATTGTGGGTGCCGAGGGTTTCGCTGCCGCTGAAATGCACGCTGCGGCCCAGGTGATCAATCGCCGTCAGTTGCCGGTATTGGCTGTAGCCATTGCTTGTCAGGGCTTTGTCGACGGCGGCAGCAGGGTCGAGGCCTTGTTCCAGCAGGTCGAGCACGTCCGGGCCCAGGGCCGGCAACGTGATGTTCTGGGTCGAGACCGCCCCCACACCGGGGCGCAGCCACGGGCAGCGGGCGCCCACGGCGATGCTCGAGGAGCTGATGGCGATGCCCAGCTGGCCGGTGTCTGCGCAACGCGCGACGATTGAAAAGGTCATGTGCGGCTCCTTATTCGGGAATAACGGCGATCACGTCAATTTCCATCAGCCACTGCGGCTGGCCGAGGGCCGAGACCACCAGCCCGGTGGAGATCGGGAACACGCCTTTGAGCCACTTGCCGACTTCCTGGTACACCGGCTCGCGGTAGCGCGGGTCGATCAGGTAGGTGGTGGTCTTGACGATATGGCTCAGGTCGGAACCGGCTTCTTCCAGCAGTTGCTTGACGTTTTTCATCGCCTGCTCCGCCTGGGCGCGCGGGTCGCCCAGGCCGATCAGGTTGCCGTCAAAGTCGGTGCCCACCTGGCCGCGCACATACACGGTGTTGCCGGCGCGCACGGCCTGGCACAGGTCGTTGTCCAGGCTCTGGTTAGGGTAGGTTTCCTTGGTGTTGAACATGCGGATGCGAGTGTGAGTAGGCATCAAAAAAAACTCCGAAAAAAGTGATCAGGCGATGACAGGCGACGGGTGGGCAACCAGTGCGGGTTCGCGGTATTCAAGGTATTGGCGCTGGATGGCGATGTGGTCAGCCACGTACTTGGCGTCGTGCCACACGCCCCAGATAAACGACGAGCCCCGGCGCGACTGCCACGGCAAGCCGAGGAAGTAGATACCCGACTCAGGGGCCACGCCGCGCTGGTGTTGCGGTTTGCCGGCGGCGTCAAACGCATCGACCTTGAGCCAGCTGTAGTCAACGGCAAACCCGGTGGCCCAGATAATCGAGGTGATACCGGCCTTGGCCAGGTCCAGCTCCAGGATCGGGTTTTGGATGCACTCGGCATCCGGGAATACGCGTCGGGCTTGGGGCTCCAGCGGCAGGTCGAGGCCGTTGCGCTCGATGTAGGCGTCCGCCGCATCCAGCAGGGCCAGGTAGTTCTCATCGCCGCGCGCCAGGTTGTCGATCAGGTTGGGCTGGAAGCTGGCGGTGGTGCCGTTGAAGGCTTGGGTCAGGCCAACCAGGGTCATGCCTTGCTGGGCCAACTCGCGAAAATCGATGGTCTTACCGCCGTGGGCGCCGCTCACGGCAATGGTCACGTGCTCGCGGCCGGGTTTCATCGCGGCCTGGTCCCACTCGCCCAATACGCCCAGCCACCAGCAGAAATCGCGGTTGCGATAGGCGCGTGGCGGGCGGTCATGGGCGCCGACCGACAGGTACACCTGACGGCCGGAGCGCTGCAATTCATCGGCGATCTGTACACCGGACGAACCGGCGCCCACCACCAGCACCGCACCGGCGGGCAGTTGCGTCGGGTTGCGGTAGTCGGCGGAGTGGATCTGGTGCAGGGCAGTGTCTTTAGGTGCAATCGCCGGAATCACAGGCTTCTGGAACGGCCCGGTGGCGGCGACCACGCGGTTGGCTTCGATCACGCCCTCGCTGGTGTGCACGGTAAAGCCTGGGCGGCCCATATTGCGCACCACCGAGGTCACGTCCACGCCGGTGCGGATCGGCGCGTTGAACTTGCGTGCATAGGCTTCGAAGTAGTCCGCCACGCGCTCTTTTGGCGCGAAGCCGTCGGCCGCCACGTCATCAAATTCCAGGCCGGGAAAACGGTCATGCCAGGCCGGGCCGTTGGCGACCAGTGAATCCCAGCGCCCGGTGCGCCAGCGCTCGGCGATACGGCTGCGCTCCAGCACCAAGTGCGGCACGCCTTGCTTGCTCAGGTGCTCGCTCATGGCCACGCCGGCCTGGCCGGCGCCGACCACCAGCGTGTCTATTGTTGTTATGGCTTGAGTCATGTCTCTGTCCTTGCGTAATGCAGTTGGATTCAGCTTGGGCATGGCTTCAAGGCTAGGGGGAGGGCGGTTTTTAATAAAATATTATTAAGCTTTGAACAGAGCATAAATATCGAATGCAGGCTCACCCTATCGGGTGATTTCGAGGAGGGGCAGGGTGTGTGACCATCCTTGCAGTTCTTAACGCGAGTCTTCGAAGTGGAAAACGACCGGCTTTCTTCTGCGCAATGGTTCGAACACATGGCCCAAGTGACCGACAGCCTCGGCCAGTCGGGGTTCGCCGCAACCTTGTTCGAGGCCCTCGGGTTCCTGCAGCCGATCCAGGCCACCACGCTGTATTTCTACCCGAGCGGCGGCATGCCCAGTGCGTTGTTCGAACTGGAAGGGCCATGGTTGCCCCAAGGCAATGTGCGCCAGTACCTGTCGGGTTTCTATTTGCTCGACCCCTTTTATGGCGCGTGTGTGGAGGGCGTCAGCTCCGGCTGTTACGCCCTTGCCGACGTCGCCCCCGACCATTTCGAGCTCACCGAATACTTCCAGTCGTTTTACCGGCACTCGCACTTGGAGGATGAACTCAACTACATCCTGCAATCGAGCAATGGCTCAAGCCTGGCGGTGTCACTGGCCTTTACGCAGAAGCTCGACGCCGCCACTACGCTGCAATTCAAGCGCATCGCCCCGTGGGTGCTGGCGGTGCTGGGCAAGCACTTCGTGGGTCTGGATGCCCTGGGCGCGCGTTTCGAAAACGTGCTGGAACAGCGCATTCACTCGGCGTTGAACAACTTCGGTTCGTCGATATTGACCGAGCGTGAATGCGGCATCGCCCAATTGATCTTGCGCGGGCATTCCACGCGCTCATTGGCCGAGCGCCTTGGCGTGTCTGAGGACACCATCAAGTCCCACCGCAAACACATCTACACCAAGCTGGATATCGGCGCGCAATCGGAACTGTTCGCGCTGTTCATCGATTCCTTGGCCGAAGCCCAGGGCGTGCTGAGCAAAGACCCGCTTGAAAGCTACATGAGCAAGCACCGCTGAGCCGGCGTTGCTCCTCCTTGCGTCATCACTAATAAGAGAGACATGTCATGAATGTACCCGCCCAATTGAAGCGTCGCACCGAGGATTATCAGCGCTCTGATGCAGCCCACCATATCCATGGGTTTGTCGATCAAAAGGCGCTGAATGCCGAAGGCCCGCGCGTGATGGTGCGCGGTGAGGGCCTGTACCTGTGGGACAACGAAGGCAAGCGTTACCTGGACGGCATGTCGGGCCTGTGGTGCACGCAACTGGGCTATGGCCGCCGCGATTTGACCGCCGCCGCCGCCGCGCAGATGGACCAGTTGGCCTACTACAACATGTTCTTTCACACCACCCACCCGGCGGTGATCGAACTGTCGGAACTGCTCTTCAGCCTGTTGCCGGCTCACTACAGCCACGTGATCTACACCAACTCCGGCTCCGAGGCCAACGAGGTGTTGATCCGTACCGTGCGCCGCTACTGGCAAGTGGTCGGCCAGCCGCAGAAGAAGATCATGATCGGCCGCTGGAACGGCTACCACGGCTCCACGCTGGCAGCGTCCGCGCTGGGCGGCATGAAGTTCATGCACGAGATGGGCGGGATGATTCCCGACGTCGCGCACATTGACGAGCCTTACTGGTATGCACACGGCGGTGAGCTCACGCCGGCCGAGTTTGGCCGCCGCTGCGCCTTGCAACTGGAAGAAAAAATCCTCGAGCTGGGCGCCGAAAACGTCGCGGGCTTTATCGCCGAACCGTTCCAGGGCGCGGGTGGGATGATTTTCCCGCCGGACAGCTACTGGCCCGAGATTCAGCGCATTTGCCGCCAATACGACGTGCTGTTGTGCGCCGACGAGGTGATTGGCGGCTTTGGCCGTACCGGCGAATGGTTCGCCCACCAACACTTCGGCTTTGAGCCGGATACCCTGTCGATCGCCAAGGGCCTGACCTCCGGCTACTTGCCGATGGGCGGCCTGGTGTTGAGTAAGCGCATCGCCGAGGCGCTGGTGGAGCAGGGCGGGGTGTTCGCCCACGGGCTGACCTATTCCGGCCACCCGGTGGCGGCGGCGGTGGCGCTGGCCAACCTCAAGGCCCTGCGCGATGAAGGCATCGTGCGTCAGGTCAAGGACGACACCGGGCCGTACTTGCAAACAATCCTGCGCGAAGTGTTCGGCAACCACCCGATGGTCGGCGAGATCCAGGGCGCGGGCTTGCTCGGGGCCTTGCAGTTCGTGGAAGACAAGGCCACGCGCAAACGTTTCGAGCATGAAAACGACCTGGCCTGGCAGTGCCGCACCTTTGGTTTTGAAGAGGGCGTGATCATCCGCTCCACCCTCGGGCGCATGATCATGGCGCCAGCTCTGGTAGCCACGCGCGCGGAGCTGGACGAGCTGGTTGACAAGACCCGTATCGCGGTGGACCGAACCGCACGGATCGCGGGAAAGCTGTGAAGTGACCTGTTCACCACCCTGCGTGCGGGGTGGTGAGCACCCTCTTTCAGACAACGCTTGAACGGCAGTCGATGCCCTCGACTGCCGCGACAGCCTGCATCGCGATTTCCAGGAGTCATCCATGAATACAATAACAAGCGTGGCCGAAACTCCCTCTCATCAGGCACCCCTCAAAACCGCGTCGTCTCGCCGCTTTCGGCAACCGCTGGGGCTGGTCGGGCTGGTGCTGTTTGGGCTTGCGTACATGGTGCCGCTGGCGGTGTTTACCACCTATGGGCTGGTGACCCAGATGACCAAGGGGCACTTGCCCACCGCGTACATGCTGACCCTCGCGGCGATGCTGCTGACCGCCTACAGCTATGGGCGCATGGTGCAGGCGCATCCCTTCTCCGGCTCGGTGTATTCCTATACCCGTAAGGCGTTTGGCGCGTATTTCGGCTTTATCGCCGGCTGGACCTTGCTGCTCGACTACATCTTCTTGCCGCTGCTGAGTTATTTGCTGATTGGCATCTACCTGTCCGAATACTTCCCCGGCGTGCCCACTTCCGTGTGGGTGCTCGGCTCGATTGCGCTGGTCACGGCGCTGAACCTGGTGGGCATCGAGTCCATCACCCGGGTCAACTGGATACTCATCGTCGCCCAGTTGGTGTTCATCGTGGTGTTCGTGGCGTTGTCGGTGCACACCCTCAGCGGGCAGCCCGCGCCGGTTTCACTGCTGGCGCCGTTCCACCATGAGGGTTTCAGCCCCTCGTTGATCATGGCGGGCGCGGCGGTGCTGTGCCTGTCCTTTCTGGGTTTTGATGCGGTGTCGACCATGGCCGAGGAAACCCCCAACCCGCGCCGCACCATCCCGCTGGCGATCATGGTGGTATCGCTGTTTGGCGGCCTGCTGTTTTTGCTGGTGTCGTATTTCGCGCAACTGGTGTTCCCGCAATGGAACAGCTTTGTCGACCCCGATTCGGCGTCGGTCGACGTGATGCGCCGCGTGGGCGGTGAACTGCTGGTGACGGCTTTTACCGCCACCTATGTGGCGGGCTGTTTCGCCTCGGCGATGGTCTCCCAGGCCAGTGTGTCGCGGGTGTTGTTCGCCATGGGGCGCGACGGCGCGCTGCCGCGGGTGCTGGGCAAACTGGTGACGAAAAAACGCGTGCCGGCCACGGCGATTGTGCTGGTCAGCCTGTTCTCGTTGATTGCCTTGTTCATCACCCTGGACACCGTGGCCAACATGATCAGCTTCGGTGCGTTGTTCGCGTTCTCGGCGGTGAACCTGGCAGTGATCAAGCATTACCTGGTCGACCAGAAATTACGCGGCACCCGCAATTACCTGCTGTACGCCGCACTGCCGGGCTTGGGGTTCCTCAGCACGATTTGGTTGTGGACCAGCCTGTCCAGCCTGTCGTTCACGATCGGCCTGTGCTGGATGGGGGCTGGCCTCATCTGTTTGCTGGGCATCACGAAAGGCTTGCGCGTGAAAATGCCGGAACTGCAGATCGCTGAATAACCTTTGCGCCTATCCATCGCTATTGATTGGGAGTACACCGTGTTCGACCTTACTTACTGGCAACAGCGTGTTGCCCGCCAGACCTTCATCGACACCGCCATGATCGCGGGCCGACCAGTGCACGCGGCGTGCGGTAGCACGTTCGACGCCATCAACCCGGCCAACAATCAGCTGCTGGCGCGTGTCGCCGCCTGCGGTGAGGCCGAGGTTGACCTGGCCGTGCGCAGCGCGCGCCAGGCCTTCGACACCGGCCCTTGGCGGCGCATGCCGCCGGTGGAACGCAAGAAAATTCTGATCAGGCTCGCCGAGTTGTTGATGACCCACCGCGAAGAGCTGGCGTTGCTCGACTCATTGAACATGGGCAAGCCGGTGATGGATGCCTACAACATTGACGTGCCCGGCGCCGCGAATGTATTCGCCTGGTACGGCGAAGCCCTCGATAAAATTTACGATCAAGTCGCGCCCACCGCACGCAACGCGCTGGCGACCATCACGCGTGAAGCGCTGGGTGTGATTGCGGCCGTGGTGCCGTGGAATTTCCCCCTCGATATGGCCGCCTGGAAGCTCGCACCGGCGTTGGCGGCCGGTAACAGCGTGGTATTAAAACCCGCTGAACAGTCGCCTTTTTCCGCCTTGCGCCTGGCTCAACTTGCCTTGGAAGCCGGCATTCCGGAAGGCGTGCTGAACGTCGTGCCGGGCCTGGGCGAAAGTGCCGGCAAGGCCTTGGGGCTGCACCCTGACGTGGATGGGCTGGTGTTCACCGGCTCCACCCAGGTGGGCAAATACTTTATGCAGTATGCCGCGCAGTCCAATTTGAAGCAGGTGTGGCTGGAGTGTGGCGGCAAGAGCCCAAGCCTGGTGTTTGACGACTGCCAGGACCTGGACCTGGCGGCAGAGAAGGCCGCCTTCGGGATTTTCTTCAACCAGGGCGAAGTGTGTTCGGCCAACTCGCGGCTGTACGTGCAGCGCACTCTCCATGACGAATTCGTTGAGCGCCTGATTGCCAAGTCACGCGCCTGGATGCCCGCTGACCCGTTGGACCCCGGCAGCGCTGCCGGTGCCATCGTCGACTGTGAACAAACTGCGCGCATCATGCACGCCATCCGCCAGGCTCAAGGCGACGGTGCCAAGCTGTTGTGCGGCGGCGAACAACTGGTCATCAATGGTTCATCCAACTTCATCCAGCCGACCATTTTTGCTGACGTGACCCGCGACATGGCCCTCTCGCGTGATGAAGTGTTCGGCCCGGTGCTGGCCGTCAGCGCGTTTGACACCGAAGAGGAGGCGATCCAGCAGGCCAATGACAGCGTCTATGGCTTGGCGGCGTCGGTGTGGAGCGATGACCTCAACCGCGCCCACCGTGTCGCGCGGGCCTTGAATGCCGGCACGGTGTCGGTCAACACCGTCGATGCCCTGGATGTCGCGGTGCCGTTCGGGGGCGGCAAACAGTCCGGGTTCGGTCGTGATTTGTCGCTGCATTCATTCGACAAATACACCCAGTTGAAAACCACCTGGTTTCAACTGCGCTGACTCAAGTGGTCATCCGGTCGGGTATTCACGGGGGCACGATCGGCTTTGGTGCCCGCACACTTCACTGGAACTCAACGGGTTTTAACAGCATGGCCAACCTTCGCGTAATGCGCGCCGACGAGTATTGGCAACGGCAGGGCTGGAAACCGCGCGCTGATATCGACCGCTATTCCTTCACCCGCCCAGGCCATGAGAACGTCTAGAACTCCCCTGAATACTTGACCGCGGCCGCCGCGCGCGAGGGCACTTTCAAACTGCGCAGCAGCGACGACACATGGATGCGCACGGTGAACGGCGAGATCGCCAGGGCCTTGGCGATTTCCTTGTTGGTCTTGCCTTGGGCAATCAGGCGCAGCACTTGTTGCTGGCGCACGGTGAGGGTGTGGGTGTCCAGCGGCAGCAGGCCGGAGGGTGAAAACTTGACCAGCACTTCGCCTTCGCGGATCGCCAACAGGGCCTGGCCGATTTCATCGGGGGTGATGTTTTTGCCGATAAAGCCGTCAGCGCCCAAGGCCATGACCTGATCGATCAGCGCCGTGTCATCGACCATCGACACCACGATCAAGGTGGTGCGCCGCAGTTGCTGGCGCAGCTCGGCCAACTGGCTCATGCACGTCAGGCCCGGGAAGCGCAGGTCGAGGATCAGCATGTCGAGGTCGCCGCCCTCGCGCAGCAGCGCCTGCACCGCGTCCAGGTCGCCGGCCTCTTGCACCACGGCCTCGGGCAGCAGGCGCTGTACGGTGCGGCGCATGCCTTCGCGAAACATCGGGTGGTCGTCGGCGATGATGATCCGGCCGGTCATGGTCTGCTCCTTCCTGGGGCATAGGTGGGCATTGGCATGCTACTTTAGCACCGCGCCGCAGCGACGCCTCTGGCGCGTAAAGCATAGATTGAATGCCGCACAAGGACGTTTCCCATGAGCCATGAGACCAACTCCGAACTCGACCAGGCCAACCTGCGCATCGTGGTGGCCGCCATCGCCATTGTCTACATCGGCGCGCTGGGCTTTTTGCCAGGCGAGTCGGTAGACACCTACTTGCCGGTGATCCTGTACATCGTCGCGTTCCTGCTGGTGTCCATCGCGTTGCGTCAGGTGATCGCGCGCTGGCCCGGGCATTACCCGGCGCGGCGGGTTTTGGGCATGATTCACGACTACACCGGCACCTCGTTCGGGCTGGTAGTGGGCGGTGAGGCGGCGTTGCCCCTGTATGCAGTGATGGTGTGGGTCAACCTCGGCAACGGCATGCGTTACGGCTCGCGCTACCTGGCGATTGCCACGGGTTTGGCGTTGCTCGCGCTGCTGATCGTGTACCGGCTGACGCCACTGTGGCAGGCACAGCCGTTCATGGTGCTGATGCTGATGATCACCAGCACGGTGATTCCGGTGTACGCGCATATTTTGCTCGAGCGCACGCGCAAGGCGTCCGAAGAAGCCATCGCCGCCAACCTGGAGAAATCGCGCTTCCTGGCCCAGGCCAGCCACGACCTGCGCCAGCCGATCCACTCCATCGGCCTGTTCACCGCGTGTTTGCGTGAAGCACCGCTCGGCGATGACGAGCAGCGGTTGGTGGACAATATCGACCGTTCGCTGCTCAACGTGTCGCAGCTGTTCCGTTCGATCCTGGACCTTTACACCCTCGACAACGGCAAACTGCTGCCCAAGTACCAAGTGCTTCACCTGGGCGACTTCCTCGCCGACCTGGTGCGCCAGCACGCTGAGGCGGCGCATTGGGCCGGCGTGGAACTGCGCCTGCGACCGTGTGCGTATTGGGTGCAGGTCGACCCCGCGATGCTGGCGACCATGGTGCAAAACCTGCTCTCCAATTGCTTTAAATACGGCGCACAACGGCCCGTGCTGATCGGCGTGCGCGTTCGCAACGCCGGGGTGTCGCTGGAGGTGCATGACCAGGGGCGCGGTATTGCTGAGGAGCATCAGGCGAAGGTCTTCGAAGAGTTTTATCGGGTGCGCCAACTGCGTGACAAGGACGTCGAAGGCGTGGGCCTGGGGCTGTCCATCGTCAAGCGCCTAGGGCAGTTGATGGGCATGCAAGTGAGCCTGCGTTCAAGGGTGGGCCATGGCACCTCCGTGAGCCTGCATGGCCTGGCATTGGCGACGGCGCCTCGCCAACCGGCTGCGCGCGACGATGCGCGTCAGGCCGGCTTGCTGACCGGTTTGAAAGTCTGCCTGGTGGAAGATGACCACAACGTGCTGCTGGCCACCCAGGCCTTGCTGGAGCGCTGGGGCTGCGAGGTACAGGCCGAATCCAGTGGGCAAGGCCTGGTCAGCGACTGCGACATCATCGTCGCCGACTACGACCTGGGCAACCACGCCACCGGCATCGAGTGCATCGACGCCCTGCGCCAGCAACGCGGCTGGGCGGTGCCGGCGCTGATCCTCACCGGCCACGACGTGGAAAAAATCCAGGCCGCCTTGCACGACCGTCAGATCGCGATTCTCTCCAAGCCGGTGCGGCCCGCAGAACTGCGCGGCACCCTGCGGGACCTCAGCCAATCGGGCGTTACTGGTTAAACGGCGTCAAGCCATTGCCCCGCGCGCCCTTGGGCTGGCAGTAGGCGGCAGGCTTCATCAGGCCAAAGCTGGCCACGGCAAACATGCCACCGCTGGCACCGCTGGGCACGGAGCAGTTGTAATCGCCGGAGGCGGCGCTGGCGATGTAGTAGGTGGTCATGGAGTCGCTGCGAACATTGGAGATACGCTTGACCGGTTCACCGAGGTTGGTTTCCGACAGCGTCTTGAGATGGTCTTCGCTGGGCTTGACGTTGCTGCAACCGGTGACGCCGATGATCAGGGCGCCAAGCAGGGTGAGACGGGTAACGGCGGAGTGCAGGTTCATGGTGCTTCTTCCTTGGGGTTGTTATGGTTTTTCCAACGCGCACCGCACCCTCGCGCAACAGGTGTGCGGTGCCGGGGGGAGCGTTGGAAGTGCTGGAGAATATAGCGCCGCCAGGTAGAGGGGTCGATTAGCACACGTGTGCTAATGGCACGATGAGGTCATGGACGGAGAGAGCAATGCTAGAGATCAAACGCGCCACCGAAGCGGACGCCCAGGCGGCGTTCGACATTCGGCTGTTGGCCATCCGCAGCCAATGCATCGGCGCCTACACCCGCGAACAAATGCTGCTGTGGACCCGTGGCCGCGCCGAAGACGGCTACAGCGTGCTGATGGACAAGCTGTTTTACCTGGGCTGGGTGAACGGTGAACCGGTGATTACCGGCATGCTTGACCTCGACAACAACGAAATAGGCGCGTTGTTTGTGCTGCCTGAGTTCGCCGGGCGTGGGTATGGCAAGGCGATGCTTGATCATTTGGAAGCGGTGGCGCGGGAACGGGCGATTGAAGAGGTTGTGCTGGATGCGACGCTGAACGCGGCGAGCTTCTACAGAGCGTGCGGCTATGTGGGCGATAAGCAGGCGGTGTATCACTCGCCGTCCGGGCTGGCGCTGGCGTGTATTCCGATGGCCAAGCGACTAGTTGCTATGGATGCGACCTAGCCAACCCTGATGCCCTCAGGGGATTGCAGCCAGGCTTGAAAGGCCGTGCGTAGCCGCTCGATAACCCGGCCAACCGAACCGTCCTGAAGCACCGACGGTATCGGGTTTTCGCCCACCTCGCGCTACACAAACAGTGTCAGCTTTACCCCATCGGTCAGCGTCTGCGCCAGGTGATGGTTGAGCCGCCAGTGCTCGGTTTCATCAAGGATGAACGCGGGGTCTATCTGCATAAGTCCGCGTCCACGAGAGCAGGGCGGGCAGGATAACAAGAACGGGCTGCTGTATCCCACAAAAGCTGGCGATCTGTGTCTATCGCTGCGCGTGCCAGGCGGATAGGGTCGTGCCACGCTAACTGACGACCGAGCCCACCATGGAACTGACCGCTGTCCCGTTTGGCACCACCGACTGGTCCACCGTCGAACCCGAACTGCACCCAGGCATTACCGGTAGTGCCTTGTGGCGTACTTGCCATTTCGGCACCACCCGCGTGCGCATGGTTGAGTACACCCCCGGTTACCTGGCCGATCACTGGTGCTGGCGCGGGCATGTGCTGCTATGCCTCGAAGGGCAATTGCACACGGAATTGGAAGACGGTCGCCAGTTCACGCTGACGGCCGGGATGAGTTACCAGGTGGGCAATGACATGGAAGGCCATCGCTCATCCACCCGCAGTGGGGCGAAGCTGTTTATTGTGGATTAACCTTTCTTGATCGCGGATAACAAGTCAGTCAATCCAGGCATAGTCGGTCCTGATTCGTTGGATATCAGTCCTGTTTCTGATCGGCTAAATAGTGATTGTAAAATGATTTTCCTGGACTCGCCGTCAACTTCAGTGTCTTTGCTGAGTGTGAGGTATAAGTGAGTAAGTTGTTCGCGCTCCTCAGCATCTCTCTGAAGGTGAAATGCGCTGAAAGCAAGTTTTGAGAGCGACCTTACGGAAAATGCCAGTGTGGAAAGTAGAGCGACGAATATTAATGCGCCTTCTACGTGGCTAAGATTTATTTTTTTATGGTCACCACTTAGCCAAATATTAAACGAGGTCCACAGCGCGACAACTGAAAAAAATAATACTGCGCCAAGGATGGAGGCCCACACATAGCCACGCACCTCATGTTCCCTCGCTTTTTTTGCCCAATATACCGCGGGCCCTTCCAGGCGTAGCTTTTCCTGATAAGTGAATTCTAAGGCTCTGAGCCTTTCGGCCCAAGCATCCTGTTGCTCATCTTGCCATTCTGAAAACTCATCGATTTTTTTTCTTGCTTGTTTCACTAATCGGAATTTTGCCTTGGATGAGATGGCGTGATTTTTACAAAGGGCTTCTTTCTCGGCTGCCGCTCGACTAGTGAATGAGTGTTGGGAGGCAGTCTTGAATTCGTAAGCGGTAAGGTATCCTGATAAGTCAGAAAAGTTAGCCAGGTTTTCAGATTTGTTAAAAAAGAGTGCCTCGTAGAATCCCGCGGCAACAGAAGGGTTTGTTTTATTTAGCTGTATCCACTTTATGGCTTCAGGTGAGTTGCTATAAATCCAGATGTCAGAAAGATTTTCATCGTCCTCATATCCAAGGTTCCAATCATTATCTGAAGTGAGATTGTCCAGTATCAAAGCCCAGCAGTTCGGCCAGGCGTTCGCGGTTGAGTGGGTACGCCGAGTTCGCCAGCACGGCGGTGCCCATCGGGCTTTGGTTCAAGCGCGTATACAGCTCGCGGATGCGCTGGCCATCGCGGTCGAACGCGGCTTCAAAGGCCAGCAGGTAATGCGCGTAGCTGATCGGCATGGCCTGCACGCCGTTGGTGTAGGCGGGCACCAGGGTGTCGACGTTCTTGTCGGCGATATTCAGCAAGCGCAGGCGTGTGGCATTCAGCGCCTCGCTGTAGGCCAGCACCTGGCTGCGCAGGGCGGCCAAGCGGTAGGTGGCGAGCATGTCTTGGCGGCTGCGGCCGGAGTGGATCAGCGAGGCTTCAGGGCCGATTTTATCGGTCATGATTTTTTCCAGCTGCAGCACATCGCTGGGGCGCGTGCCGCCGGGCTGGTCGGCCTGGTCGATGGCGTAGCGCACGCCACCGGCGATCTTGCGGCCCATGTCGGGTTTGACGATGCCTTCTTCGGTGAGCATCACGATCGAGGCTTTGTTGATGCGGTTGAGCCAGGCGAACTGGGTCTGGGTCGGGTCGCTCTTGGCCTTGTGGTCGGTGTTTGAACTGTCAGGCGTGGCCCCGACTTTGGCTGCCTGGGCTGCACACTGTTCGGTAGTGGTGCAGGGCAGTTCGCCGGTATTGGCCGCATAAGCACCGACGCTGTTGAACAGGGCGAAGGCCACAGCCAGGTGAAGCCAGATTTTCAGCGCACGTGGGGGAGATGTGTTCACAGAGATACCTGATTTGTTTTTGGAGTTATGGGCCGTCGTGCGCTGTGAGGTGCACGCGGCAGAATCAGGCTAGCGGGTGTGCGGATAGATTGAAAATATATAGAAAGTGTTGAAGGCAGAGGTTTTGAGTATGAAGTTTATGTGGCAGCGAAGCTCTTGTGGCGAGCGGGCTCGCCACAATAAGCCTACCGGCCGAAAAGGCAGGTCAGTGCATCTTGCTGTGGTCCATGCCACCCATGCCACCCATATCGTTCAGGGCGCGGGCGGCGGCTTTTACTTCGATCGACTGTTTCTCGCCCTTGGCGTTTTCCACCGTCAGCGTCAGCGGCACCTGGTCGCCTTCCTTGATCTGCCCGGTCAACCCCATCAGCATTACGTGGTAACCATCCGGGTCGAGCTTGACCGCTTTACCGGCGGGCAGGGCCACCGAATTCACCGGCCCCATGCGCATCACGTCGTCTTTCATGCTCATCTCATGAATTTGCACATCCTTGGCCACCGGCGACGCCACACTGAGCAGTTTGCTGTCGGTGTCGGCGGTGACGGTCATGAAGGCGCCGCTGGACGTTTGGCCTGCGACGGTGGCGCGTACCCACGCGTCGTTCACTTGTACCTGGGCACTGGCGTGGGCGGCGAGGCCCAACAGGGACAGGCCGATGAGGGTGCGCTTGAGGTGTTGAACGGCAGTCATTAGCAGACCTCCATGACGGTGAGCAGGTCTTCTGCGCACTCTTTAGCGGTAAGGGATGCCGACAGGCCCAGGCGCAGGTTGCCACGGGTGTCGAAAACGAAACTGGTCGAGGTGTGCGACAGGGTGTAGGTGTCGCCGGCGGGGATCTTTTCATAAAAGATCCCGAATTCCTTGGCGGCCACGGCGATTTCTTCCGGGGTGCCATACAGCGCCTCGAAGCTGGGGTCGAAGGCCTTGACGTAGCGGTCGAGCAGTTCCGGGGTGTCGCGCTCCGGGTCGAGGGTGATGAACACCACTTGCATGATCTCGCCGTCGCGGCCCATCAGCTTCTTGGCCTGCGCGGCGCGGGCCAGGGTGGTCGGGCACACGGCGGGGCACTGGGTGAAGCCGAAGAACACCACCGGCATCAGGCCGCGGAACGAGCTCAAGGTAACGGTTTCGCCAGCGGTGTTCTTGAGCTTGAAGGTGCGGCCCATGATCTTGTCACTGAGGTCCTTGCCGTACTTGAAGTTCAGCTTGGGGCTGTAGTCACAGCCGCCCAACAGGCTGCCCAGGCCCAACAGGCCCATACCGGTCAGCACTTTGCGGCGGGTGAATAAGGTACTCATCAACTGTGCATCCTGTGAAACGCCTGCATTGCTCTGGATCACATTTCAGGCTTTGAAAAGGAGTAATGATGCGGGCGCACAGTCTACCAACCCCGGCTAGCCCACGTAATCTGCGACGTTCTGCCACAGGTGCGCGCGATGCTTCATCCCATTGGCGCTTCGGTGGTAGAGTCGCCGCCATGAAATTGAGCCACCCTGACCGTTCGCTGATCGCCTGGGCCCTGTACTTTTGCGTGCTGATGAACCTGTTCGTCTGCGGTTTGGGCCATGGGCAGATGATGGGGCAACAGCTCAATGGCATCGGTGGGGCCTTCTGTTCGGTGGACGGTAGCCAGGCGCCAGTTTCCGACAAAGGGTTGGGTAATCCGTCTTCCAGCAATATCTTGAACTACTTTGCTTGTCCGGTATGCGCCGCCGTAACCGTGGCCCTCGTGTTCCTCATCGGCCTGGCCTGGCTGTTAGGCCTCGGGCAAGCCCCGCGACCGACTCATGAGCAACGCAACAAAGCCCCGCCACGCTACTCCTGGCCCTCGGCCAACCCCCGCGCTTCCCCCGCATTCTGACGTGTGCCTTGGGCTTCCTGTGATCAGGAGGCGTTTTGTCGTCACGACTGTGAGTGCGTTTCATGAACCCTCTATTGCCTGCAGGCGCCAGCCGCCTGGTCAGCAAAGCGTCCCGTCGCCTGCGCGCGGAACCGATGCCGTCTGAATACCCGAGCAATTCCCGCTGCTTCGTGCACCTGGATGCGCGTTTATTGCCGTATTGGCACACCTTGTTCGATATCTGCCCGGCGCTGCTCAAGCTCGACCCGCCGGAGGGGCTGAACCTGTTTCGCAGCTTCATGACGTGGGCTTATCGCAACCAGCCGCCGCTGGATTGGACCTACCACCTGAACGTCTGCCGCTGGCTGTTGGGCTCGGCGTATCGGTCGCAGATCGATGATGAGCCGATCGAAGCCTTCATGGCGGCGGCGGCGGCCTGTTGGATCAATACCGACGACAGCCAGGCCCAGGGTGTGGTCCTGGCATGGCAAAGTTCGAGGATTTTCGACTGGAAAGGCGCCGCCGTTGCGGGTGCCGAATGCCAGGTATTGCCGGTGAGTGCAGCCGACTTTGCCTGGAGCCCGCTGACTCGCCAGGGCGGCTTCAGCGGCTGGTTGCCGGTGCCGTGAGAGGCTCGCGAATCAATGCTCAACGCTGGTTGCGGCGATGTGCTGCTGAGCGTTGAAGGTCACGGCGCGGAGCTGCTGGTACACATGATTCCGCTGTGGACTGGGTGGTTGAAAACGGCGAGCGGTTTCGCCAGGCGCGGGAGCGGTTTGAGGTGAGCCCAGACGAGGTTTTGTGATCGCTGCCTTGGGGCGGCACAATGGCCGCCTCGAAAGGACCTGCGGTAGAAATGTGATGGATTACTCGGTTAAATCTCCTCGCTCGCCGATGTGGCTGGCCGTTGCGCTGTTGTGTGCAGGGACACCGGCTTGGGCTGCCTCGTTTGACTGTAAAAAGGCCTCGACGCCCGTCGAGCTTAGCCTCTGCGCCAACCCTGAATTGAGCCGACTCGACACCACGCTCGGCGAGCATTACCGGCGTGCGTTGGGAAAGCTCCAGGGCGCCCAACGTGAAACGTTACGCAGCATTCAGAGAGCCTGGTTGAAAACGCGGGACGCCTGCGGCAGTAACACGGCGTGCTTGCAGCCATTATTGAACCAGCGACTGATCGAAGTCGGCAATCTCACACAGCCGGACACCGCCGAACTGGATGCAATCATCGCCAGCATTCCCGAGCATCCGGCAGAGGCCGCGCAGGGTTTGCGGCGTTTTCCTCAGAATGAACTGGCGGCGGCCTGGTTGGTGTACCTGCAACATTTTGAACCGCAGAGCGGCGTAACCGCGCAGCAAGCGCAAGAGAAACGCCAGCAGGTACTCGAGGCACTCAAGACCGACAGCTATCCGTGGGAGGTTTTCCAGGACTTGAGCAACGACCCCATCACCCGCCCTGATCGCATCACCCTGACACTGCTGCGCATGATGGTGGAGCGTGCACAGTACGAAGTATTCGCCGACCAGCGCGCGTATGTGCACTGCTTTGTCTTCAGTCGGCACGGCGCAGACGCCTATGAAGCCTTCGGGCCTTTGTACGGTTCTACTCGCGACAGCTTCGCACCGTTGTGCGCGCCACAAGGTGAGCTATTTAAACAACCGGCGTGGCAGCAATTGGACGCAGGCGTTGACCCCGCCATCGCAACGGCGAGTGGCAACAGCGGCACGATCCGGTTTTGGAGTTACGCCGATTGGCGTCGTCTGGCGTTGCGTGCGACGGTATCGCCGCGCGACTTTCTCAAACCGGTGGAGGGCGCAGAAGATCCTGAGTCCGCCATACGCAGTTGGGACGATGAAAAACTCTGGTCGAACGAACAACGCACACTGGCCTTGGCCGCCGTAGAACCGGCGCGGCAAGTGACGGCGGCGTGGTTGCAGCGTGAGCGCGGTTTTTCGGCTGATGAGGGGCAGGTGGCGGCACGCGAAATCGTGCGCCAGTGGTTGGAAAAACGCCTGGCTTTTATCGGTGAGTCAAGCGGCGAGTAGGTGGCACGCGAGCGGCTAGCCGCTGTTGGGCGTGAGTGCTCATGTGCAAATCGGATGGAACCCTCTGGCCATCTGCTTGACCTAATGCATAGACCTCAGGAGGTGAGCTATGCAATTGGAAACTATCTGGATCATTCTGGCAGTCATTCTGCTGGTCTTGGAATTGTGGGCGATCAACGTTGTATTGCGCAGCACCGGTGGCTGGGAGACCAAGGGGTTGTGGTTGGTCATTCTGATTTTCGTGCCGCTGTTCGGGCTGATTGCCTGGGCCATGTTTGGGCCAAAACGTGAGATGGCTGATCAGCGCAAAAGCTGAACCCAAGCCAGACAATCAACAGGCGCCCATAGGGCGCCTGTTTTCGTTCAAGCGGCGGGTTTAACCCGCAACCGCCTTGGCAATTGCCTCATTGAACGCCGGCAAGTCATCCGGCGTACGTGAGGTGATCAAGGTCCAGCCATTGGCTTTACACTCCTTGACCTCGGCGTCTACCCAGCTGGCCGCACCGGCGTTTTCCAGGTCGATGCGTACGCTTTTGTAGGAGGTCAGGGTCTTGCCCTTGATCACCTCTGCGTCGATCAACGCCCACGGGCCGTGGCAGATCGCGGCGATGGTTTTACCCGCCTGGGCGAAGTCATTGATCAGCGCCAGCGCCGCAGCATCCTGGCGCAACGTATCGGCGTTGACAGTACCGCCGGGAATGACCAGTGCGTCAAAATCGCCGCCCGCCACCTGCGAGAGCTTCACGTCGGACTCCACCGTTTTGTCTTTCTCGGTGTCACCGACGAAGGTCTGGGTGGTGCCGCCTTTGCTGGAGGCGTGTATCACCGTGGCGCCCTTACCGCGCAGCGCTTCCAGCGGCTTGACCAGTTCATCGCGCTCGATGCCGGTGTTGGACGTGATGATGAGGATTTTCTTGCCGTTGAGTGGCGAACTCATGGTGAGTGTCTCCTGGGTCAGGGAAAATTAATGGTCTTACTTGGCCTGCAGCGCCCTGGCCATTTCCAGAATGGCTTTCCTGGTCTTATCGGTCAGGGCTGCATCATGGTGAATCTCCTTGAAATCGACAGTGACGTGATGCCGTACCTGACTGTTGAGCGGGGCCCTCGGCAAAAGGTTTAAATTAATTCGCGCTTTTTTCTCCGGTGGTGCAGCACGTCAAAGGCCTTGAACTATTGAAATCTGCCGGGCTCTGCTGCATACGTGCCCGCCATTTCTTGCGGGCCTTCAACTGCGTGGAGAAAGACTGTGACTGCCGATAAAACCCCAGCCCCCATCAGCTCGGAAGACGCCCAGCAAGGCACTCAAAAACCTGCGAAAGGGCAGACCCTGGAGCGTGCGAACCCTAAGACTGAAACCGTTGATAAGGTGCTCACGCCCACCTCGATCAAGGACACTGAACGCCAGACCGACGCCATTAATGAGCAAGCCGCCAAGGCCGAGCGCAAGTTGGGCCACTGAGCATGGCCAGGTCGATTACGGCGTCTGAGGTGGGCATCGAGCTCAAGCCTGGAGATGACGGCAGCCTGTTCAAGTGGTTTATTGCCAGCTTCCTGATGGGAAAGCGCATTCAGGCGCCAATCGCCGCGCAGGCCTACAAGGTTATTGTGGAGGAGCAAGGCCGCGACACCGCTCGCCAGCAGTTGTGTCGTTACTCGACCTCAACCCTCAGCACTTCCAAGCCTAACCGCTCATAGGCCTCGATGCCCTGTACATGCCACTCGGTAATCAGCGTATGAATGCGGCTGCACGGCCCCACCACAAACGGTTCAACGGCGCCGAGCTTGTCCGCCATGGTCACGGCCACCACATGGGAGGCGCTGTCGAGCAGTGCTTGCTTGACCGCCACTTCATCGAAATGCAGCGAGCTGATGCCTACCTGCGGATGCAAGGCGCACACACCGGTAAACAGCAGGTCGGCCTTAATGCTCTGAATCAGACGCACGGCGTCCTGGCCGCTGGTGGACACGGTCGCGGGATTGAGTTGGCCCCCCGCTAAAATCACCTTCACATGCGGATGGTCGGCCAGTGCGATCGCAATCATCGGCGACGGTGTGACCACGGTCAGGCGGATCGAACGCGGTAAGGATTGGGCAATCTGCAGCGTGGTGGAGCCGGAATCGAACAGCACGATCTGGCCGTCTTCCACACGATCAGCCGCCTGTTGCGCCAGATGACGCTTGACCTCGTTGGTCTCGCCGACCCGGGTGAAGAAGTCCTTGCCGGTGTCTTTGGGCCGGGGCAGGGCGCCGCCGTGCACGCGTTGCAACAGGCCCGCGGCGGCCAGCTCACCGAGGTCGCGGCGGATGGTGTCCTGGGACACGGCAAAGTGGTCGACCAATTCAGAGGCGGTGACTTTGCCATCGCGTTCCAGCAGCAATAGGATTTTCTGTTTGCGCAGTGAAGGCAGGTCAATGGTTTGATGAGTGCTTTGCATGTTTGTGCGTCTTTGTGCAGTTTTATGCGAGGTTAGGCTTCTGTCGATATAAACGCAATGGCTGGTTGCGCAGCCGATGGGCGGTTAATCTCTGGGCTCAGTTCAGGCAGAGGTGACCTAGAGGCGGTGGGAGAGCAGATTGAAGTGTGGCTCGATGGCGGCATTCGCTCCGGCCAGGACGTGCTCAAGGCAATGGCATTGGGCGCCAAAGGCACCATGGTCGGGCGTCCGCATTTGTACGGTTTAGGGGCCATGGGCGCAGCGGGCGTGACCAAGGCCCTTGACATCATCGCGCGTGAGCTGGACGTGTCGATGGCACTGTGTGGCTATAACGATATACGCGATGTGAATTGCGAGACTCTGCTACCAAGTACGTTTCCTGCCGGCGTTTACTGAGCCAAAAAAACGTAAAAAAGTAAAAAGAGTTGTCCACGAAAACCGTGGGTATCTCTGTGGATAACTTTGCGAAGGCCCGACAGGGTTGGCGATTTCGCCCTCGGTCAATATTTGATCAACTTTCGACGCGGGCCAGTATGGGCAGGGTTTACGCTTGACAGCCAAGCGCGGACCCAGTGCCGAAAACGACTTTTTTAAGAGTCGCCGTTGCGACGTGTGGCGTGCGTCACCACCTGCGCAGGCATCGTTGCTTGCATCAAGTTTTCCAGCGCTTGGCCATAACTGCGACCGGCCATGTTCATGCTGTTGTTATGGGTGGCGCCCGGCACCAGCAACAGCCGCTTGGGCTCCTGGGCGGCTTCAAACAATTGCTGGCTGAAACGCGGTGGCACGTACTGGTCAGCCAGGCCATGGACCACCAGCAGCGGCATGCGCACATCGGCAATCTTGTCGATGGAATCGAATTTCTGCGACAGCAACCAACGCACCGGCAATGAGGTATTGGCCACCGCCGCAGCCGCGTCCCCCAGCGAGGTGAAGGTGGATTCGATCACCAGCCCGCGCACGGGCACCTGTGTTTGCTTGCTCAACTGCGCCGCCAGGTCGATAGCCACCGCGCCACCCAAGGAGTGCCCGTAGATCAGGCGTTTGCCTGGGTCGGGCTGCAACACCTGGAAGCGCTCCCAGGCGATGCGTGCGTCTTCGTACACCGTGGTTTCCGAGGGCAAATCACCGTGGCTTTGGCCGAAACCGCGATAGTCAATGGCCAGCACCGAGAAGCCCAGCGCGTGTAATTGCTCAATGCGAAACAGCTGCCCGGTGAGGTTCCAGCGTACGCCGTGCAGGTAGAGGATAGCCGGCGCGTCCTTGTTGTCGGCCGGGTACCACCAGCCGTGAAGGTTCTGCCCCGATTTGAAACTGGCGGGCTTGATATTGAATTCCTGTACCGCTTTGGGAAGGCCGGTAAACCACCCAGCGGTGCCCGGTTCGATGCGAAACACCAGCTCGCGTTCTTTGTGTTGCAGCACGGCGCAGCCGACCGGTAGGCCGACGATCAGTAGCGTCATGCACAGCAGCAGAAACCAGCGCAGGCCCAGGCGCGAGAGAAAACGAGATGACATGAAGGTTCCAGGACAAAAGCGAAGCTCGGGTTTTACCAGATGGCCTCTGAAGACAGGCATTAATTCGACAGCCGTGAATGAGGATTGCTTGCAAAGTGTTACAGCATTGAACGCGGGTGCACGGGTTGTCAGTGCCGACCTTGACGCGGCGTTCCTGCAGCGCGCCATGAAGATTAGCCTCTGCGTGCCGCTCTGGTTGTGCAAACACGCGTGGCCGCAGCATGGGAACGCATCAAGCAAACCTCAGGTTTTGAGGCTGGGCTTGCTTGACGCTGGCGACGTCGGCGCGACATGCTGCGGGCCTTTGAGCAAAGGCCCGAGCATGCACAACAGCCCCGTTCGCATCACCGCCGAAGAAACCCTCTCGGACAGTTGGTATCTGTTGAAAAAATACAGCTTCGACCTACGCCGCAGAGATGGCAGCTGGCAAGCCCAGACCCGCGAGGTGTATGACCGGGGCAACGGCGCGACCATCCTGTTGTACAACCGCGCACAGCGCACGGTGCTGCTGATCCGCCAGTTCCGCATGCCCACTTTCGTCAACGATTACCACGGTTACCTGATTGAAGCCGCTGCCGGTTTGCTGGACAACGCCAGTCCTGAGGCGCGCATTCGCCTGGAAGCCGAAGAGGAGACCGGCTACCGCGTCGGCGCTGTAGAAAAAATCTACGCAGCGTTCATGAGCCCGGGCTCGGTGACCGAGCGGATTCACTTCTTTATCGGCGAGTACCACGCGGCGGATCGGGTCAGCAGCGGTGGTGGCCTGATCGATGAGGGCGAAGACATCGAAGTGCTGGAAGTGGGCTTTGAACAGGCGCTGGCGATGGTGCAAAGGGGTGAAATTGTCGATGGTAAAACCATCATGTTGTTGCAGCACCTGGAGTTGCGCATGTTGAAAGAAGGCTGGTGACGGCTGCTGTGCTGTGTTACAGCGGCGTCGGCCAGGGGGGCCGCTATGACAGCGGGTCACTTTTTTAGGGACCTGTACAGAGGGACCCAAAAGTCCTCGCCCCACCACTCGGCACCTCGCCTGGGCTTGGTGTGCCCGAACGCAGAATTTTGAGCGCGGGTTGAAGCAACAACAGAGCAAAAGGAAATTTACTTTTATGCGAGCGCCGGCTTGCTCGCGAATGCGGTGGTTCAGCCACTAGACACCTCAAGTGACCCGCTGTAGGCGCGCAATCTATATCCGCCATCACGCCAATAATTACACCCACCCTCCCATTTACACAGCCCAAAAAAACGCCCCGAACCAGTCAGGGTCGGGGCGTCAGATTGTGCGGCATTACGGTTAGGTCTTCCATGGAGCCGCAATGGCCGTGTACTCAGTCAATCAGTGGAACTGTTCTTCTTCAGTCGAGCCCGTCAGCGCGGTCACGGACGAGGTGCCACCCTGGATCACGGTGGTCATGTCGTCGAAGTAGCCAGTGCCTACTTCCTGCTGGTGCGCCACAAAGGTGTAACCCTTGGCCGCGTCAGCGAATTCCTGCTCCTGCAGCTTCACGTAAGCGGTCATGTCGTTGCGGGCGTAGTCGTGCGCCAAGTTGAACATGCTGTGCCACATGTTGTGAATGCCAGCCAGGGTGATGAACTGGTGCTTGTAGCCCATGGCCGACAGTTCGCGCTGGAACTTGGCAATGGTCGCGTCGTCCAGGTTCTTCTTCCAGTTGAAAGACGGCGAGCAGTTGTAGGACAGCAGTTGGTCCGGGTATTCCTTTTTGATCGCTTCGGCAAAGCGACGGGCTTCGTCCAGGTCCGGCTTGGCGGTTTCGCACCAGATCAAGTCAGCGTACGGCGCGTAGGCCAAGCCGCGAGCGATGGCCTGGTCAAGACCCGCGCGAACTTTATAGAAGCCTTCCTGTGTGCGTTCGCCAGTCACGAAGGGCTGGTCGTACGGGTCGCAGTCGGACGTCAGCAGGTCAGCCGCGTTGGCGTCGGTACGCGCCAGAATGATGGTCGGCGTACCCGCCACGTCAGCCGCCAGGCGCGCAGCCGTCAGCTTCTGCACAGCTTCCTGGGTGGGAACCAGTACCTTGCCGCCCATGTGGCCGCATTTCTTCACCGAGGCCAACTGGTCTTCAAAGTGCACGCCCGCAGCGCCCGCTTCGATCATGCTCTTCATCAACTCGTAAGCGTTGAGTACGCCGCCGAAACCGGCTTCAGCGTCCGCCACGATCGGTGCGAAGTAGTCAATGTAGCCTTCGTCGCCCGGGCCTTTGCCGGCTTTCCACTGGATCTGGTCGGCACGGCGGAACGAGTTGTTGATGCGCTTGACCACGGTAGGCACGGAGTCCACCGGGTACAGCGATTGGTCGGGGTACATGGATTCAGCGGAGTTGTTGTCCGCAGCCACTTGCCAGCCGGACAGGTAGATCGCCTGGATACCGGCTTTCACCTGTTGGACTGCCTGGCCGCCAGTGAGGGCGCCCATGCAGTTGACGAAATCTTTCTCGGGGCGGAAGGACGGCTTGGCACCCTGGGTGACCAGCTTCCACAGTTTCTCGGCGCCGAGTTTTGCAAAGGTGTGCTCAGGTTGAACCGAGCCACGCAGGCGGACGACGTCAGCAGCGGAATAAGCGCGGGTTACGCCTTTCCAGCGTGGGTTTTCAGCCCAGTCTTTTTCAAGGGCTGCAATTTGCTGTTCGCGTGTCAGTGCCATGGGAAAAACCTCGTCGCGTCTTCGTGTGGAAAAACAGTGTGGAAAAATCCGTTTTACAGCCCTGCATTCAATGCACAGGCGTGGCGCTCGCTGACCAGAAGCTTAGGCGGTCAAGTCAGGTTCGGCGGGGAAGGCGACGGGATGAACGAGTAGCGAGAGGGGAGTTGAGCAGGTAAGGGCGAACTGCGAACGGTCTTCGGGCGTCGTGGGCCTTGGTACGATCCATCAGTGTGTAGCCGGGTTACCTGGTTAGCTTCCGTCCCTCGGGACAACTTCGTTCCAGTCGCAACCTCGTCAAACACACCTTGTGGGCGGTACAGACACGAATCGGCTCAGATGGGTAGCTTAGAGCGACGATCCGAAGGCCCTTGCCAGGGCCCCTGATTAGCGGGAGCGAGGCCATCATGCCCATGCTTTTTTGGATCGTCAAACGTTTTGTAGTGCTTTTTTTATAGCACTACATCTTTAGTCTAATACGACTTGCCAGTCAGTTTTTGGTGCTTCAGTTCAGGGTGTCGACCTTGACCCGCAAAGTCAGGTCATCACGCCCCTGAGTAGAGTAGCTGCGGGTTTTAGAAGATTTGTCGGCCTGAGTCTCACGATTGATGCCTGCCAGCGAGATCCATTCACCCAGGCGCCCGCTGACACTTGTGTCGGTACTCTGTACGTTCACTACATCGGGACGTTCCTGGCTCATGCGGTCACGGTTGGTACTGATTGCCAGGTGTACGGTCTCGCCGGTTACGCTGGCAGTGACGTAAAAGCCTTGGGTGACGTTGCGATACTGGGTCTGGTTTTGCGGGCGCCCATAGGCGTCTGGCTGGGTGGTCGTCAGTGGCACGCTTTGGCCCACCTGGATCAGTGCGGGCACCCCTTCGCTGGCCTGGATCTGCTGGATGCCACCGTCGCGGCTGGCGGTGCCGTAGCTGATGATGCGCGTCTGGCTGTCGCCGGTGTTCTGCTGATTGTTTTCGTTGGTGTCGACGGTGATCAGCAGGCGCTTGGCGGGTGTGTCCAGTTGGGCGAGCAATGCACGCAAGTCCTGGATCTTGCCAGGGTCGGCTTTGACAATCAGCTGGTTGCCGTAGGCGCTGACGGTGCCGTCCTTGCCGATGAAATTCTGCGCCACCGGCAGTAAATCAGCGCTGGTGCGATTGCTCAGGTTGACGACTTCGGTGTCAGCCATTGCTGAGACGCTGGCGGTCAGGAGGAGGGCGGTGAGCAGGGTGCGTAGGGACATGTCCGTTATCTCTGCGAGTCATTTAGGCTTGATAGTGCCAGTTTGTCGGCTTGGTGGGTCGCAAGTTGAATCGTAGACGGCAAAATGCCCTGGCATGGCAGGGCATTTTTGGGTGTTGCTGATGGCGCTATCGCAGGCAAGCCAGCTCCCACATTTGGAATGCATTTCCCTGTGGGAGCTGGCTTGCCTGCGATAAGGGCGACGCGGTACTGGATCAGTCCCCGCGCACCATATCGACATGTGGAATTCCGACTTCAAGGAATTCATCGCTGACAATCTTGAAGCCCAGTCGCTCATAAAACGGCGCCGCATATACCTGCGCACTGAGAAACTGCTTGGTCTGGCCACGTTGCTCGGCCATACCAATCACGGCTTCCATCAGCTTGTCGCCGACCTTCAGCCCGCGCCAGTCCTTGAGTACCGACACGCGGCCGATTTCGCCGCTGGGCAGCAAGCGTGCGGTGCCTATCGGGAAGTCGCCTTCGAACGCGAGAAAATGCACCGCGTCGGCGTCGTCTGCATCCCACTCCAGCTCAGGTGGAACCGATTGTTCAGCGATAAATACCGCTTCACGAATGCGCCGAATCTCAGCGATATCCTTTTGCCAGTCCGCGACACTTACGTGAATCTTATTCATCGGCAAATCCCAGGCTTCCTTGCTTGACCAATTCGCACAGCAGGTCACGACCATCTTCGTCTACGAGCCATGCGCCGAGGTTTTCGCTGTGCAGGGCGTCAGCCGAACACACGAGTTTCAACAGCTCGCGCAGTTTGCCTGGCAGGTAGCGGCTCTGGCCGCTGGCGAACAGCAATACGTCGTCGTCGACTTCCGACCACGCCATGCGGGCGCTTGGGTTGCGGACCAAAATCGCACCGTCTTCCAGGCTGCTGATAAAGTCTTCTTCGACCAACTCTTCGCCTGCCACCATTTCCGGGTAGCGCGGCTCGGTCATGAACTGGCCGAACCAGGTCAGCAGCATGCGCTCGTCGCTCATGTGCTCGGCAAGCAGACTTTTCAGGCGGTCAAGGGCATCGCCCTGGATCTGATGCGGGTCGCTGACCGGTTGGGCGTCGGCGTCGGTGTAACGCTCTTCGTCCGTCAGGTACTGGGCGAGGAAGTCGGTGAAGTGGGTCAGTACTTCTGCGGCGCTCGGGGCGCGAAAGCCCACTGAGTAGGTCATGCAGTCATCTTCAGCGATACCGAAGTGTGCCAGGCGCGGTGGCAGGTAGAGCATGTCGCCCGGCTCCAGCACCCATTCTTCACTTTGTTCGAATTCGGCGAGGATGCGCAGGTCGGCGTGCTGCAGTAACGGGCTTTCGGAGTTGCACATCTGGCCGATTTTCCAGTTGCGCTTGCCTTGGGCCTGCAGCAGGAACACGTCGTAGTTATCGAAGTGCGGGCCGACGCTGCCGCCGGGTGCGGCAAAGCTGATCATCACGTCGTCGATACGCCAGCTTGGCAGGAAGCGGAAGTGCTCCAGCAGCTCGGCCACTTCCGGCACGAACTGGTCGACAGCCTGCACCAGTAGAGTCCACTCGCGCTCGGGCAGGGTGCTGAAGGCGTCTTCAGCGAAAGGCCCGCGACGCAGTTCCCATGGGCGCTCGCCGTGCTCAATCACCAGGCGCGATTCGACTTCTTCTTCCAGGGCCAGGCCAGCCAACTCGTCGGCATCGATCGGGCTTTCGAAATCAGGAATTGCCTGGCGGATCAGCAGCGGTTTTTTCTGCCAGTAGTCGCGCAGGAACTCGCGTGCTGTGATGCCGCCCAGAAGTTGAAGAGGAATATCAGGATTCATGTGTAACCTATTGAAAAAAAGCACTTTTAAGCCAGGAATAAAAACGCCCGGCGCGGCCGGGCGTCTCAAGAGAGCTTGCGCTAGATCAGATGCGCTTGGCTTGGGCCACCGCATTGCCGATGTAGTTGGCCGGGGTGAGCAATTTCAACTCGGCCTTGGCGGCAGCTGGCATGTCCAGGCCGTCGATGAAAGTTTGCAGCGCGTCGGAAGTGATGCCCTTGCCGCGCGTCAACTCTTTGAGCTTTTCGTAAGGGTTTTCGATGTTGTAGCGGCGCATCACGGTCTGGATCGGCTCGGCCAATACTTCCCAGCAGGCATCCAGGTCAGCGGCGATTTTCTGCGCGTTGAGTTCCAGTTTGCTGATGCCTTTGAGGCTGGCTTCGTACGCGATCACGCTGTGGGCGAAGCCTACGCCGAGGTTGCGCAGTACGGTGGAGTCGGTCAGGTCGCGCTGCCAGCGGGAAATCGGCAACTTGCTGGCCAGGTGCTGGAACAGCGCGTTGGCGATACCGAGGTTGCCTTCGGAGTTTTCGAAGTCGATCGGGTTGACCTTGTGCGGCATGGTCGACGAACCGATTTCACCGGCAATGGTGCGCTGCTTGAAGTAGCCCAGGGAGATGTAGCCCCAGATATCACGATCGAAGTCGATCAGGATGGTGTTGAAGCGCGCAATGGCGTCGAACAGCTCGGCGATGTAGTCGTGCGGTTCGATCTGAGTGGTGTACGGGTTGAAACCCAGGCCCAGCTCGTCTTCGATGAAGGCGCGGGCGTTTTCTTCCCAGTCGATTTCAGGGTAGGCCGACAGGTGCGCGTTGTAGTTGCCTACGGCACCGTTGATCTTGCCCAGCAGTGGCACGGCAGCGACTTGAGCGATTTGGCGTTCCAGGCGGTACACCACGTTGGCCAGTTCTTTGCCCAGCGTGGTCGGCGAAGCTGGCTGGCCGTGGGTGCGCGACAGCATCGGCACGTCGGCGAAACGGATGGCCAGTTCGCGGATGGCGTTAGCAGTCTGGCGCATCAGCGGCAGCATCACGTCATCACGGCCTTCGCGCAGCATCAGGGCGTGGGACAGGTTGTTGATGTCCTCGCTGGTGCAGGCAAAGTGGATGAATTCGCTGACCTGGGCCAGTTCCGGCAGCTTGGCTGCTTGCTCTTTGAGCAGGTACTCAATGGCTTTAACGTCGTGGTTGGTGGTGCGCTCGATCTCTTTCACACGCTCGGCGTGCTCCAGAGAGAAGTTTTCCGCCAGGGTGTTCAACACAGCGTTGGCTTCGGCGGAAAACGCCGGCACTTCGCTGATGGCAGAGTGAGCGGCCAGGCGCTGGAGCCAGCGCACTTCAACCAGAACACGAGCACGGATCAAGCCGTACTCGCTGAAAATAGGGCGCAGGGCCTGGGTTTTGCCGGCGTAGCGGCCGTCAACAGGGGAAACCGCAGTGAGCGAAGAGAGCTGCATGGGGTGTTCTCGGACAGTCGGGCAACGAAATGGGGCGCGTATCATACATGAAAAAATCCGCCGGTCCGTTGCCAACTGACCGGCGTATTACGCGTGAGGCGATAAAAAACAGGTTGCTGCGACTTATTCGTTGCGCATCAACGGGTAAAGCTCTTTAAGCAATTTGCGTCGGCTGATCACCAACTGCCAGCGATGACCGCCCAACTGTCGCCACAACCGCGCCGAGCGAATACCGGCCAGGAGCAGGGCGCGGATTTTCGAGGCGTTGTTCGGTTGTTGCAGGTTGCGCATGTCGCCGTGCACTTGGATGCGCTGGCGCAAGGTGCTTAAGGTGTCCTGGTACAGCGCACCGCAGGCGGCGACCACGTTTTCGTGGGCCGGGCCGAAGTGCTCAACTTGGGATTGGATCTGCGGCAGGCGTTTGCCGATGGTTTCCAGCAGATCGTCACGCTTGGCCAACTGGCGCTCGAGGCCGAGCATCGACAGCGCATAGCGCAAAGGCTCGCGCTGCAGAGTGCTGGGGTCGCGCTCCAGGGCGCCGATCAGCGCGCGATAGCCTTCACGCAGCGCCAGATCGTCACCGCCGTAGACTTCGAGGGTGTCCTTGGGGTCGCGAATCAGCAAGCTGCCGAGCATGCAGGTCAGGCCCGCCTCGGTGACCTGGCCGGTCTTGGCGATTTTGTCCACCAGCACCGCGGCTAGGAAAACCCCGCCCAGTGCGGTCAATTGCTCCTGGGTCGGGCTCATGCCGGGTTGCTCCAGGGCTCGGCGACTTCAATCACGCCACCGCCCAGGCAAATTTCGCCGTCATAGAACACCACCGATTGGCCAGGCGTGACCGCGCGTTGCGGGTCATCAAAGGTGGCGCGATAGCCGTTGGCGGTTTTTTCCAGGGTGCAGGGCTGGTCGCTCTGGCGATAGCGTACTTTGGCGGTCAGGCGGCGCGGGGCACTCAGGTCGATCGGGTTGACCCAATAGATCTCTGAAGCCAGCAGGGCGCCGGAGAACAGCAGCGGGTGCTCGTTGCCCTGGCCGACGATCAGCACGTTGTTCTCAAGATCCTTAACCAGCACGTACCACGGCTCTTCACCGGCATCTTTCAAGCCGCCGATGCCCAGGCCCTGGCGCTGGCCAATGGTGTGGTACATCAGGCCGTGGTGGCGGCCGATGACGTCGCCTTCGGTGGTCTTGATTTCGCCCGGCTGCGCCGGCAGGTATTGCTTGAGGAAGTCGCTGAAGCGGCGCTCGCCGATAAAGCAGATTCCGGTGGAGTCCTTTTTCTTGGCGGTGGCCAGGCCGTGTTTCTCAGCGATCTTGCGTACTTCGGGCTTTTCCAGCTCGCCCACGGGGAACAGGGTCTTGGCGATCTGTTCACCGCCGACGGCGTGCAGGAAGTAGCTCTGGTCCTTGTTCGGGTCCAGGCCTTTGAGCAGCTCTGTGCGGCCATCAACGTCGCGACGGCGCACATAGTGACCGGTGGCGATGAGGTCGGCGCCAAGGATCATGGCGTAGTCGAGGAACGCTTTGAACTTGATTTCGCGGTTACACAGGATGTCCGGGTTCGGCGTGCGGCCGGCCTTGTATTCGGCCAGGAAGTGCTCGAACACATTGTCCCAGTACTCGGCGGCGAAGTTGGCAGTGTGCAGCTTGATGCCGATCTTGTCGCACACGGCCTGGGCGTCCGCCAGGTCGTCCATGGCCGTGCAATATTCCGTTCCATCGTCTTCTTCCCAGTTCTTCATGAACAGGCCTTCCACCTCATAACCCTGCTCCATGAGCAGAACGGCGGAAACGGAAGAATCCACGCCGCCGGACATGCCGACGATGACGCGCTTCTTTTGTGTGTCAGAAGGGGCTGGATCACGCATAGGGTTTCAACGGGTGTCTTGAAAAAGGACGCGATTCTATCAGGCCCAAGCCCTCAAGGCTAAAGAGAAGGGCGGATCAATTCGAGACTGTGGCGCTGGCCGGCCAAATAATCATCGATACAGCGGATGATCAGTTCGCTGCGCCAGTCGTCGCGCACGGCCATCAGCTCGTCACGGGTCAGCCAGCGGGCGCGGATGATACCGTCGTCCAGTTGATACTCCGGGTGGTGTTTGAGGGCTTTGGCGATGAAGCACACGCGCTGATAGGTCACGCCATTGCTGGGCGCGGTGTACAGGTAGATCCCGACGATGCCGGTGGCTTCGACGTCCCAGCCGGTTTCTTCGAGGGTTTCGCGCACGGCGGCTTCGGTCAGGGTCTCATTCGGGTCCAGGTGGCCGGCGGGCTGGTTGAGCACGGCGCGCCCGCCCTTGAGTTCTTCGACCATCAGGAAGCGGCCGTTGTCTTCGACGAGGGTGGCGACGGTGATGTGGGGTTGCCAGGTCATTCAAAACCTCGATTCATGATGCGGTGCGGTCTTTGGGCGGGGTTGCAGTCAGTGTGGGAGCGGGCTTGCTCGCGAATGCGATGGGTCAGATATGCATCGGGCGACTGGCACAGCGCATTCGCGAGCAAGCCCGCTCCCACATGTTGATCTGGTGTGTTCTGCAAACCGCAGTGTGCTGAAACAGAAACCCCGGCGCGGGGCCGGGGCTTCTTTGCATCCTTACAACCTTACTTCAACTTGGCAATTGCCGCGTTGAGGGTGTTGCTTGGGCGCATGGCTTTGCTGGTCAGCTCCGGGTTCGGCGCGTAGTAGCCACCAATGTCCACTGGCTTGCCTTGTACGGCGTTCAGCTCGGCAACGATAGTCGCCTCGTTGTCGCTCAGGGTTTTAGCCAGCTCGCCGAACTGCGCTTGCAGTGCAGTGTCTTCGGTCTGGGCGGCCAGGGCTTGAGCCCAGTACAGCGCCAGGTAGAAGTGGCTGCCGCGGTTGTCGATGTTGCCGACTTTGCGCGATGGCGACTTGTTGTTGTCGAGGAACTGGCCGGTGGCCTGGTCCAGGGTCTTGGACAGTACCAAGGCTTTCGGGTTGTTGTACGTCACACCCAAATGCTCAAGGGAAGCCGCCAGGGCCAGGAACTCGCCCAGGGAATCCCAGCGCAGGAAGTTCTCTTCCACCAGTTGTTGCACGTGCTTTGGCGCCGAACCGCCGGCGCCGGTTTCGAACAGGCCACCGCCGTTCATCAGCGGTACGATCGACAGCATCTTGGCGCTGGTGCCCAGTTCCATGATCGGGAACAGGTCGGTCAGGTAGTCGCGCAGTACGTTACCGGTCACCGAGATGGTGTCCTGGCCCTTGCGGGTGCGCTCCAGGGTGAACTTCATCGCGTCGACCGGCGACATGATGCGGATGTCCAGGCCTTCGGTGTTGTGGTCTTTCAGGTAGGCCTGAACTTTCTCAACCACGACGCCGTCGTGAGCGCGCTGTGGGTCCAGCCAGAAAATGGCCGGTGTGTTGCTGGCGCGGGCACGGTTGACGGCCAGCTTGACCCAGTCCTGGATCGGCGCGTCTTGGGTCTGGCACATGCGGAAGATGTCGCCGGCTTCAACAGTCTGTTCCATCAGCAGGTTGCCCTTGCTGTCGGTGACGCGCACTACGCCGTCAGCCTTGACCTGGAAGGTCTTGTCGTGAGAACCGTACTCTTCGGCTTTTTTCGCCATCAAGCCAACGTTTGGCACGCTGCCCATGGTGGTTGGGTCGAAGGCGCCGTTGGCTTTGCACTCTTCGATTACCGCCTGGTAGATGGTGGCGTAGCAGCGATCCGGGATCACCGCCTTGGTGTCGTGCAACTGGCCGTCGGTGCCCCACATTTTGCCGGAGTCACGGATCATGGCTGGCATCGAGGCATCGACGATGACGTCGCTCGGCACGTGCAGGTTGGTGATGCCTTTGTCGGAGTTGACCATCGCCAGGGAAGGGCGAGCGGCGTAGACCGCCTGAATGTCAGCTTCGATCTGCGCTTGCTGATCGGCAGGCAGGGCCTTGATGCGAGCGTACAGGTCGCCGATGCCGTTGTTCAGGTTGAAGCCGATCTGCTCCAGCACGGCAGCGTGCTTGGCCAGGGCGTCTTTATAGAACTCGGCAACGATCTGGCCGAACATGATCGGGTCGGAGACCTTCATCATGGTGGCTTTCAGGTGAACCGACAGCAGCACGCCTTGTTTCTTGGCGTCTTCGATCTCAGCGGCGATGAAGCTGCGCAGGGCTTTTTTGCTCAGTACGGCGGTGTCGATGATCTCGCCGGCCTGTAACGAGGTCTTTTCTTTCAGGACAGTGGCGGTGCCGTCTTTGGCAACCAGCTCGATCTTCACCGCGTCAGCGGCTTCGATCTGTACGGCTTTTTCGCTGCCGTAGAAGTCGCCGTTGCTCATGTGAGCGACGTGCGACTTGGAGTCCGCAGCCCAAGCGCCCATTTTGTGCGGGTGTTTGCGGGCGTAGTTCTTGACCGACAGCGGTGCGCGGCGGTCGGAGTTGCCTTCGCGCAGGACCGGGTTCACGGCGCTGCCCTTGACCTTGTCGTAACGTGCACGGGTTTCTTTTTCCGCGTCGGTGGTTACGGTTTCCGGGTAGTCCGGAAGGGCGTAGCCCTGGGCCTGCAGTTCCTTGATTGCAGCTTGCAGCTGAGGGGTCGAGGCGCTGATGTTAGGCAGCTTGATGATGTTGGCTTCAGGTGTAACGGCCAGGTCGCCCAGTTCGGCGAGGTGGTCCGCGATAGCCTTGGTACCCAGTTGCTCGGGGAAGCTTGCGAGGATGCGCGCGGCGAGGGAGATGTCGCGGGTTTCCACAGCAATATCAGCGGAAGCGGTGAAGGCCTCTACGATAGGCAGCAGTGAATAGGTGGCGAGGGCTGGGGCTTCGTCGGTGAAGGTGTAGATGATCTTCGAGCGGGTGGGCATATTCGGATTAACTCTCTTCTTTGCTGAAAGCGTGCGCAGAAACTCGAGATGCGCCGGGTGGAGCGCGTTCGTTCAAAGTCATCCATGAGCGAAATGTCGAGGTTTCTTCGCGGTGATGTTGGGTTGCATCAGTCGAGCGTCAAGCGGGTGGACTATGGTAATAGTCCTGCTTTCTGGCTGAAGGCTACTGTCTAGAGCGGTCAGCGGTCGTGACTCTTGGGTCAGCGGCGGCATTATACATAGGTCGCTATGCTTACGCCGAGCCTTCATACAAAAGGTGGGTCGTCCATTGGTCTAAAGGTCGCAGGGGGCGAACTGCGACCAAAGTCGCACGATGTGCTCAAGATTGGCGATTTTGCCTTTGCTTTCAGGCTTGTAGGCGACTAAATATGCTGTTTTCGATGCAAATGAGCCAGGCGCGAGGTTTCGGTCGCCATTTATCTGGAGTAGGCTCGAACGCAGCCAGATGTTTAATCCATAGATGGAGTTCAGCATGGGATACAAGAAGATTCAGGTTCCGGCAGTCGGCGACAAAATCACCGTCAATGCAGACCATTCTCTCAATGTTCCTGACCAACCGATCATCCCCTATATAGAAGGCGACGGTATTGGCGTCGACATCAGCCCGGTGATGATCAAGGTGGTGGACGCAGCTGTTGAAAAGGCTTACGGCGGCAAGCGCAAAATCTCGTGGATGGAGGTTTATGCCGGCGAGAAGGCAACTCAGGTTTACGACCAGGATACCTGGCTGCCCCAGGAAACCCTGGATGCGGTCAAGGATTACGTGGTTTCCATCAAAGGTCCGCTGACCACGCCGGTTGGCGGCGGCATTCGTTCGTTGAACGTGGCCCTGCGGCAACAGCTCGACCTGTATGTGTGTCTGCGCCCGGTGCGTTGGTTCGAAGGCGTGCCTAGCCCGGTCAAAAAGCCTGGCGATGTGGATATGACCATCTTTCGTGAGAACTCGGAGGATATTTACGCCGGTATCGAGTGGAAGGCCGGTTCGCCGGAAGCGATCAAGGTGATCAAGTTCCTGAAAGAAGAGATGGGTGTCACCAAGATTCGCTTCGATCAGGACTGCGGGATTGGTATCAAGCCAGTGTCCCTGGAAGGTACCAAGCGTCTGGTACGCAAAGCCCTGCAGTATGTCGTGGATAATGACCGCGACTCGCTGACGATCGTGCACAAAGGCAACATCATGAAGTTCACCGAAGGCGCCTTCAAGGAATGGGCCTACGAAGTGGCGGCTGAAGAGTTCGGTGCGACACTGCTTGATGGCGGCCCGTGGATGCAGTTCAAAAATCCCAAAAGCGGCAAGAATGTTGTGGTCAAGGATGCCATTGCCGATGCAATGCTCCAGCAGATCCTGTTGCGTCCGGCCGAATACGATGTAATCGCGACCCTCAACCTGAACGGCGACTACCTCTCCGATGCCTTGGCGGCGGAAGTGGGCGGTATCGGTATTGCGCCGGGAGCCAACCTGTCGGATACCGTGGCGATGTTCGAAGCCACCCACGGCACTGCGCCAAAATACGCAGGCAAAGACCAGGTCAACCCTGGTTCATTGATTCTGTCGGCGGAAATGATGCTACGGCACATGGGGTGGACGGAGGCGGCTGACCTGATCATCAAGGGCACCAATGGTGCTATTTCGGCCAAGACCGTGACCTATGACTTCGAGCGCTTGATGGAAGGCGCCAAGCTGGTGTCGTCATCGGGCTTTGGTGATGCGCTGATCTCGCACATGTAAACAGTGGGAAAGAAAAAACCGGCCGTCTCTAGTGTTTTGAGGTGGCCGGTTTTTTATTGCAATCTGCGGGCTCAGTGGCGGATCAGGCCATTACTGTCTTTTCTTTGTGAGCCGCTGGGATTGCAGGGTTTTCGTGTGCTTCGGTTTTTATTGCCTCGATATTCACTGCGTGCAGTCCTTTCGGTCCCTGAATGGTTACAAAGCTCACCGCTTGACCTGCTTTCAGTGTTTTGTAGCCGTCCATGCTAATTGCCGAGTAATGCGCAAAAAGATCTACTTCGGGTTTTCCTTCCGCGTTAATGAACCCGAACCCTTTGGCATTATTGAACCATTTGACCTTGCCATTGATCTTGTCGCCAGACATACCATATCCCTCTGCACCAGACTCCATCACTGGAGTATCATCCAGTTTATCCGTCCTAACCCGAATAAATAAGGTTGACTGCGCGGACCTTTTTTACCCACTGTGGGCTCTATTGGTTGTAACACCGATTTGCTGATAGTCAAGGTGACCGTGTAGTCAGAGTTGAAATTCCGGCAGGTCGCCCCCACCACTGTATTTGAACCACTGACGAACCTTTCTTTCCATGCATGCAAACAGCCAGATTCGACTAACATTCAATCAGGATCGCCCGGATCAGGAACATGATGACGACGGTTCTGCAGGCATTGCTGTTCAGGAGGCGAAGCCTGCCTTACAGGCACCGCCGATGTACAAGGTGGTTTTGTTCAATGATGACTACACACCGATGGATTTCGTGGTCGAAGTACTCGAGGTGTTTTTTAACCTGAACCGCGAGTTGGCGACCAAGGTAATGCTGGCCGTTCACACAGAAGGACGGGCAGTATGTGGAGTGTTTACCCGTGACATCGCCGAGACAAAGGCCATGCAGGTCAACCAGTACGCCAGGGAAAGCCAGCATCCGCTACTCTGTGAAATCGAGAAGGACGGTTAACGCCGACCACTTGGGTATGAGGTGAAGCTATGTTAAACCGCGAGCTCGAAGTCACCCTCAATCTTGCCTTCAAGGAGGCTCGTTCGAAGCGTCATGAATTCATGACCGTCGAACACCTGCTGCTGGCACTTTTGGATAACGAAGCTGCCGCCACCGTTCTACGAGCGTGCGGCGCCAACCTCGACAAACTCAAGCATGACCTGCAGGAGTTTATCGACTCCACCACGCCATTGATCCCTGTGCATGACGAGGACCGTGAGACCCAGCCGACGCTGGGCTTTCAGCGGGTATTGCAGCGTGCTGTGTTCCACGTACAGAGCTCCGGTAAGCGTGAGGTCACGGGTGCTAACGTGCTTGTGGCAATTTTCAGCGAACAGGAAAGTCAGGCAGTGTTCCTGCTTAAGCAGCAGAGCGTTGCCCGCATTGATGTCGTCAACTACATCGCCCACGGTATCTCCAAGGTGCCGGGGCACGGCGATCATTCCGAGGGTGAGCAGGATATGCAGGACGACGAGGGCGGTGAGTCTTCTTCTTCGGGCAACCCACTGGATGCCTATGCCAGCAACCTTAATGAACTTGCGCGCCAGGGGCGGATTGATCCGCTGGTGGGGCGTGAGCTTGAGGTGGAGCGCGTAGCGCAGATCCTCGCGCGCCGTCGTAAGAACAATCCGTTGCTGGTGGGTGAGGCAGGCGTGGGCAAGACCGCGATTGCCGAAGGCCTGGCCAAGCGCATTGTCGATAACCAAGTGCCTGACCTGCTGGCCAATAGCGTCGTCTACTCCCTTGACTTGGGCGCATTGCTCGCCGGGACCAAGTACCGTGGCGATTTTGAGAAGCGCTTCAAGGCGCTGCTCGGTGAGTTGAAAAAACGCCCGCAGGCGATCCTGTTTATCGATGAGATTCACACCATCATTGGTGCGGGTGCGGCTTCTGGTGGGGTGATGGACGCCTCCAACCTGCTCAAGCCATTGCTGTCGTCGGGTGATATCCGCTGCATCGGTTCGACTACGTTCCAGGAGTTCCGCGGGATTTTCGAGAAAGACCGCGCCTTGGCGCGCCGCTTCCAGAAAGTCGACGTGTCCGAGCCTTCGGTAGAAGACACCATCGGCATTCTGCGCGGGCTCAAAGGGCGTTTCGAAGCGCACCACGGCATCGAGTACACCGATGAAGCGTTGCGTGCCGCTGCTGAGCTGGCATCGCGCTACATTAATGATCGGCACATGCCCGACAAGGCTATTGACGTGATCGATGAGGCCGGCGCCTATCAGCGCCTGCAGCCGGTCGAGAAGCGTGTGAAGCGCATCGACGTGCCTCAAGTCGAGGACATCGTGGCGAAGATCGCGCGGATTCCGCCAAAACACGTCAACAGTTCCGACAAGGAATTGCTGCGTAATCTGGAGCGCGATCTGAAGCTGACGGTTTTCGGTCAGGATGCGGCTATCGACGCTCTGTCAACGGCGATCAAGTTGTCGCGTGCGGGCCTCAAATCGCCGGACAAACCGGTCGGCTCGTTCCTGTTCGCAGGCCCGACCGGCGTCGGCAAGACCGAAGCGGCGCGCCAGTTGGCCAAGGCCATGGGTATCGAGCTGGTACGCTTCGACATGTCCGAATACATGGAGCGCCATACTGTGTCGCGCCTGATCGGTGCGCCTCCGGGCTATGTCGGGTTTGATCAGGGAGGGCTGTTGACCGAGGCGATCACCAAGCAGCCGCACTGCGTATTGCTGCTCGATGAAATCGAGAAGGCCCACCCGGAAGTCTTCAACCTGCTGCTGCAGGTCATGGACCACGGGACCCTGACCGACAACAACGGGCGCAAGGCGGACTTTCGCAATGTGATCGTGATCATGACCACCAATGCTGGCGCTGAAACGGCCGCGCGGGCTTCGATCGGCTTTGCGCATCAGGATCACTCTTCCGATGCGATGGAAGTGATCAAGAAAAGCTTCACGCCGGAGTTCCGCAACCGTTTGGACACCATTATCCAGTTTGGTCGCCTCAGTCATGAGGTCATCAAAAGTGTGGTGGACAAGTTCCTCACCGAGCTTCAAGCGCAGTTGGAAGACAAGCGCGTGCAGTTGGATGTGACGGACGCGGCGCGCGATTGGCTGGCCGCAGGCGGCTACGACGCGGCGATGGGCGCTCGCCCAATGGCGCGTCTGATCCAGGACAAGATCAAGCGGCCGCTGGCCGAAGAGATCCTGTTCGGCGAGCTCTCCGATCATGGTGGCGTGGTGCATATCGACCTGAAGGACGGCGAGCTGACCTTCGAGTTCGAAACCACGGCCGAAATGGCCTGATAGCGAGCTGCAACAAAGCAAAAGGCGCCGAAAGGCGCCTTTTTGCTATCTCCTGAGCACTGAAGATCAAGCGTGGGGGAGGGGCAGCCGCTATTGGCGCAAGCGCCCTGCCTCAGGGTTTGTAGTGTCAGGCAAACAGCGCGCACACAAAAACGCCCGGCAGAACCGGGCGTTTTGTATTGACTTGATTAGCGGGCGCGGTAAGTGATGCGCCCTTTGCTCAGGTCATAGGGCGTCAGCTCGACGCGCACTTTGTCACCGGTAAGAATACGAATGTAGTTCTTGCGCATCTTGCCGGAGATATGCGCGGTTACGACGTGCCCATTTTCCAACTCCACACGAAACATGGTGTTGGGCAGGGTGTCGACGACAGTGCCTTCCATTTCGAAGCTGTCTTCTTTCGACATGCAGTAAAGCCCTCGGTATCCAGTGAATGGCCCGGTGCAACTGCGCCAGGCAAAAGCGGCGTGCATTGTGCCCGAAAAAGGGTGTTTAAGCCAAGGGGTTCTAGTTAAGCGTTACCCATCTTTGATTAATCAGTAGCTCGATGGGCCGATATTGGGTCTTGTAGTTCATCTTTTTGCAGTTTTTGATCCAGTATCCGAGGTACACCGCTTCCAATTCCTGGCGCAGGGCTTCGCCGATTTGCCACAGGATCGCAAAGCGTCCCAGGCTGCGGCGTTCCTCGGCAGGTTCGTAGAAGGTGTACACCGCCGACAGGCCGTTGGGTAGCAAATCGGTCACGGCCACCGCCAGCAGGCGCCCGTCCAGGCGGAACTCGTAGAAGCGTGAGAAGGGCAGGTCGCGCACCAGGAAGGTCGAAAACTGATCGCGGCTGGGTGGGAACATGTCGCCGTCGGCATGCCGTTGTTCGATGTAGCGCTGGTAGAGGTCGAAATATTCTTCGCTGAAGTGCGGCTTAGTGGCAGTGATCACCAGGTCGGCGTTACGCTTGAGGATGCGTTTCTGATTGCGGTCCGGTAAAAACTGCGCAGCCGGGATGCGTGCCGGCACGCACGCATTGCAGTTCTGGCAATGGGGGCGGTAAAGGTGGTCGCCGCTACGCCGAAAACCCATCTCTGACAGGTCGGCATATACGTGCACGTCCATTGGCTGGCTGGGGTCGAGGAACAGCGTGGTGGCCTGCTCATCGGGCAGATAGCTGCAAGAGTGGGCTTGAGTGGCATAAAACTTCAAGCGTGCCAGCTCGGTCATGATCAACCCTCGGGATAAGCTTTGAAATAAGTGTAAGCCAGGTGCGAGGAAGTCGCCTAGGAAACCCACGGTCCAGAGCTGGGCTGGTCCAAATGGTTGTGCAGGAAATCCGCGAATTCACTGCGCGGTATGGCGCGGGCACCCAGGCTGTGCAGGTGATCGTTGGGCATTTGGCAGTCGATCAGTACAAACCCCCAATCCTGCAACTGTCGGGTCAGGGTGGCGAAGCCGAATTTCGACGCGTTGTCTGCACGGCTGAACATGGACTCGCCAAAGAACAGTTGGCCCATTGCCAGGCCATACAGCCCGCCGACCAGTTCGCCGTTATCCCAAACCTCTACTGAATGCGCGTAGCCGCGCTGGTGCAACGCAAGGTAGGCGCTCTGGATGCCCTCGGTGATCCAGGTGCCATCGGCGTAGCTGCGCGGTGCGGCGCACGCTTGGATGACAGCGGCGAAGTCTTGGTCGAATGTCACGGTATAGCGCTGCTGGCGCAACAGTTTGCCGAGGCTGCGCGAGACATGCAGCTCGTCGGGAAATATTACCGTGCGCGGGTCAGGTGACCACCAGAGGATGGGCTGGCCTTCGGAGAACCACGGAAAGCAGCCGTGGCGGTAGGCCTGGATCAGTCGTTCGGCCGACAGGTCGCCACCGGCGGCAAGCAGGCCATTGGGTTCGCGCATGGCTTTGGCCAGCGGCGGAAAAGTCAGGGAATCGCGTTGCAACCAGGTCAGCATGGCATCCAGGCTTACGGAAGGGGAGGGCGGTGGCAGGCAGGTCGCTTGCCGCAAGAGCATTGATTATTGTCGACACAGCGCTGTGGGGCCAGCCCGAATCGGAGATCAGCCCGGATTAGCGTGAGTGAGTGTTTCTGCAACTCTATGCTGCAAGCGCGGTCGTAATCGGGTCTGAGCCATGCCGGCTATCTGCCAAGCTTGCCTGGATTGCTAAAAACAGCTCATAAGCCTTTGTCAGCAAAGGCAATGCATGCTCAAATTGAACAGGCTGTGACACTTGAATTCGCTATGCTATGCGGTGAGGGGCAAGTGCGTGGCATCGTTGGCGCAAACCCGTACAATGCGGCCATTGTGGCGTTATCGCCATTTCACCCCTGCATTACCCAGTGTTAAAAGTAGGCTCAACGTTTTTGGTTAATTTTCAGCTGCTCGGATTGGGCAGTATTTGCAGTCATTCAACAGATGGACGCGCTAAAGGCGCAGGAAAAGACCCGTTTTGAAGAAATCCGCCGCAACACCTAAAGCAGCAGTCGTTCCGGCCTGGCGCCAGCACCTGCACTACCGACTCAAGGAAGGCGCGCTGATTGCCATTGGCGCCCTGTGCCTGTTCCTGATGATGGCCTTGCTGACCTACGGCAAAGACGATCCGGGCTGGAGCCACAACAGCAAGATCGAAGACGTGCAGAACTTCGGTGGGCCTGCCGGTTCTTACAGCGCCGATATCCTGTTTATGGTGCTGGGTTATTTTGCCTATATCTTCCCGCTGTTGCTGGCGATCAAGACCTGGCAGATTTTCCGTCAGCGCCACGAGCCGTGGCAGTGGAGCGGCTGGCTGTTCTCATGGCGCCTGATCGGTCTGGTGTTCCTGGTACTGTCCGGCGCCGCGTTGGCACATATTCACTTCCATGCACCCACCGGCCTGCCAGCGGGCGCGGGCGGTGCGCTGGGCGAAAGCCTGGGCGACCTGGCGCGCAAGACCCTGAACATCCAGGGCAGCACCTTGATGTTTATCGCCCTGTTCCTGTTTGGCCTCACGGTGTTCACCGACCTGTCGTGGTTCAAAGTGATGGACGTCACCGGCAAGATCACCCTCGACCTGCTCGAATTGTTCCAAAGTGCGGCCAACCGTTGGTGGTCGGCCCGCGTTGATCGCAAACGCATGGTTGCGCAACTGCGTGAGGTGGACACCCGCGTCAACGAGGTGGTGGCCCCGAGCACGCCGGACCGACGCGAGCAAGCCAAGGTCAAGGAACGCCTGATCGAACGCGAGCAGGCCCTGAGCAAGCACATGTCGGACCGCGAGAAGCAGGTGCCGCCAGTGATCGCCCCGGCGCCGCCCAAAGCCCCCGAGCCGAGCCATCGCGTACAGAAAGAGAAACAGGCGCCGTTGTTTGTCGACAGCGCTGTCGAAGGCACCTTGCCGCCGATCTCGATTCTCGATCCGGCCGAAAAGAAACAACTCAATTATTCCCCGGAGTCTCTGGCGGCTGTTGGTCATCTGCTGGAAATCAAGCTCAAGGAGTTCGGCGTCGAAGTCTCCGTGGATTCGATCCACCCCGGCCCGGTGATTACCCGTTACGAAATCCAGCCGGCGGCCGGCGTCAAGGTCAGCCGCATCTCCAACCTGGCGAAAGACTTGGCCCGTTCCCTGGCCGTGACCAGCGTGCGTGTTGTGGAAGTGATTCCCGGCAAGACCACCGTCGGTATCGAGATTCCCAATGAAGACCGCCAGATCGTGCGCTTCTCCGAAGTGCTGTCGACGCCGGAATACGACAACTTCAAATCACCGGTCACCTTGGCCCTGGGCCACGACATCGGTGGCAAGCCGGTGATCACCGACCTGGCGAAAATGCCGCACTTGCTGGTGGCCGGTACCACCGGTTCCGGTAAGTCGGTGGGCGTGAACGCGATGATCCTGTCGATCCTGTTCAAGTCCGGCCCGGATGACGCCAAGCTGATCATGATTGACCCGAAGATGTTGGAACTGTCGATCTACGAAGGCATTCCGCACCTGCTCTGCCCGGTAGTGACCGACATGAAGGACGCCGCCAACGCCTTGCGTTGGAGCGTTGCCGAAATGGAGCGCCGCTACAAGCTGATGGCGAAGATGGGCGTACGTAACCTGTCGGGCTTCAACGCCAAGGTCAAGGAAGCCCAGGACGCCGGTACGCCGCTGACTGATCCGCTGTACAAGCGCGAAAGCATTCACGACGAAGCGCCGTTGCTGGTCAAGTTGCCGACCATCGTGGTGGTGGTCGACGAATTCGCCGACATGATGATGATCGTCGGCAAGAAGGTTGAAGAGCTGATTGCACGTATCGCCCAGAAGGCCCGTGCTGCCGGTATTCACTTGATCCTGGCGACCCAGCGGCCGTCGGTGGACGTGATCACGGGCCTGATCAAGGCCAACATCCCGACGCGCATGGCGTTCCAGGTGTCCAGCAAGATTGACTCGCGCACCATCATCGACCAAGGCGGCGCCGAGCAGTTGTTGGGCCACGGTGACATGCTCTACATGCCGCCGGGCACCAGCCTGCCGATTCGTGTCCATGGCGCCTTTGTGTCCGATGACGAAGTACACCGCGTGGTGGAAGCCTGGAAACTGCGCGGCGCGCCGGAATACAACGACGACATCCTCGCTGGCGTCGAAGAAGCCGGCAGCGGCTTCGACGGTGGCAGCGGCGGTGGTGACGATGACGCCGAAACCGACGCGCTGTACGACGAAGCCGTGGCGTTCGTGCTCGAAAGCCGCCGTGCCTCCATCTCTGCGGTGCAGCGCAAACTGAAAATTGGCTACAACCGCGCCGCCCGCATGATCGAAGCCATGGAGAACGCCGGTGTCGTGACCGCCATGAACACCAACGGCTCGCGCGAAGTTATCGCCCCTGGGCAGATGCGCGACTGATTCCGTGCCGCGTGGCAGCACGCGGCGCGCCCTAACGACTCAATGAGGACTCCCATGCGTCTTATCCGCATGCTGTTGTTGCCGGCCCTGGCCCTGACCGCCGTTTCAGCCCACGCTGATCCGGCCTCCGTGGCCAGCCTGACCAACCTGTTGGACAAATCCAAGACCCTGACGGCACGCTTCTCCCAACTGACCCTGGATGGTGGCGGCACCCAGTTGCAGGAAACCGCCGGTGAAATGGCCGTGCAGCGCCCAGGCCTGTTCTATTGGAAGACCGACGCACCGAACGAGCAGACCATCGTCTCCGACGGCCAGAAGGTCACCCTGTGGGACCCGGACCTGGAACAGGCGACCATTAAGAAGCTCGACCCGCGCTTGAACCAGACGCCGGCGCTGCTGCTGTCGGGCGATGTGTCGAAGATCAGCGACAGCTTTGATGTCACGTCCAAGCAAACCAGCAACGTGATTGAGTTCACCCTCAAGCCGAAATCCAAGGACACCCTGTTCGACAGCCTGCAACTGTCGTTCGGCAACGGCGTAATCAACAATATGCGCCTGATCGACAGCGTCGGTCAGCGCACCGATATTCTATTCTCCGCGGTCAAGGCCAACGGCGCTGTGGATGCATCCAAGTTCAAGTTCGTCATCCCCAAGGGTGCCGACGTGATCCAGGAATAACCTGCCGAGAGGTTTCAAGCGCTGCCCATGGATTTGTTTCGAAGTGACCCGATTGCTCAACCCTTGGCCGCGCGTTTGCGCTCGACCAACTTGGATGAGTATGTCGGGCAAGAACACCTGCTCGCTCGCGGCAAACCTTTGCGCGAAGCTCTGGAGCAGGGGGCGCTGCACTCGATGATTTTCTGGGGGCCGCCGGGGGTGGGTAAAACCACCCTGGCGCGGCTGCTGGCGAAAGTCTCGGATGCGCACTTCGAAACGGTGTCGGCCGTGCTGGCCGGGGTCAAGGAGATCCGCCAGGCGGTGGAAGTCGCCAAGCAGCAGGCCGGGCAATACGGCAAGCGCACCATTTTGTTCGTCGACGAAGTGCATCGCTTCAACAAGTCGCAGCAGGATGCGTTTTTGCCCTATGTCGAAGACGGCACGCTGATCTTTATCGGCGCTACCACCGAAAACCCCTCGTTTGAACTCAACAACGCTTTGCTGTCGCGTGCCCGTGTCTATGTGCTCAAGAGCCTGGACGAAGCGGCGATGCGCAAGCTGTTGCAGCGTGCGTTGAGCGAAGACAAGGGCCTGGGCAAGCGCCAGTTGAGCCTGAGCGACGAAGGCTTCAAGATTTTGCTGAGCGCCGCCGATGGCGACGGTCGGCGCTTTCTCAACCTGTTGGAGAACGCTTCCGACCTGGCCGAAGACAACAGCGAGATTGGCGTCGACCTGTTGCAAAGCCTGCTCGGCGACACTCGCCGGCGCTTCGACAAGGGCGGCGAAGCCTTCTACGACCAGATATCGGCGCTGCACAAATCCGTACGCGGCTCCAACCCCGACGGTGCGTTGTACTGGTTTGCGCGGATGATCGACGGCGGCTGCGACCCGCTGTACTTGGCGCGCCGCGTGGTGCGCATGGCCAGCGAAGACATCGGCAACGCCGACCCGCGCGCGCTGAGCCTGTGCCTCGCTGCCTGGGAAGTGCAGGAACGCCTGGGCAGCCCGGAAGGCGAGTTGGCGGTGGCCCAGGCCATTACCTATCTGGCCTGCGCACCAAAAAGCAACGCGGTGTACATGGGCTTCAAGTCGGCCCTGCGCGCCGCCGCCGAACACGGCTCGCTGGAAGTGCCGCTGCACCTGCGCAACGCCCCGACCAAGCTGATGAAGCAGTTAGGCTACGGCGACGAATACCGTTATGCCCATGACGAGCCGGACGCTTATGCCGCAGGCGAAGACTATTTCCCCGATGAGCTGGAACCGCAGCCGTTCTACCAGCCGGTGCCCCGGGGCCTGGAGCTGAAGATCGGTGAAAAGCTCAATCACCTCGCCCAACTCGATCGCCTCAGCCCCAAACAGCGGAGAAAGTAGTGTTCAAGACGATTCTTGCAGTGTCCGTCGCCGGCATCGCTGGTACATTATTGCGTTTCGCCACTGCCACCTGGGTCAGCGCCAATTGGCCGAAGCATTTTTATGCGGCGACCCTGGCGGTCAACCTGGTGGGGTGTTTGATCATCGGGCTGCTGTATGGCTGGTTCCTGTCGCGCCCGGAAGTGCCGATTGAAATTCGTACCGGCTTGATTGTCGGTTTTGTAGGCGGTCTGACGACCTTTTCATCCTTTTCACTGGATACGGTGCGCCTGCTGGAAAGCGGGCAGGCCCTTGTGGCCTTCGGGTACTTGGGCATCAGCGTATTCGGCGGGCTGCTCGCCACCTGGGCTGGCCTGTCCTTGACCAAACTTTGATAAACGAGAGACCGACATGCTCGATTCCAAACTGTTACGTAGCAACCTTCAGGACGTAGCGGACCGCCTCGCATCCCGTGGCTTTGCCTTGGATGTTGCGCGCATCGAAGCGCTGGAAGAACAGCGCAAGACCGTCCAGACCCGCACCGAAGCACTGCAGGCTGAGCGTAATGCGCGTTCCAAATCCATCGGACAAGCCAAGCAGCGCGGCGAAGACATCGCGCCGTTGATGGCGGATGTCGAGCGCATGGGCACCGAGCTGTCCGACGGCAAAGTCGAGCTGGAAGGTATTCAGAGCGAGCTGGACTCGATTCTGCTGGGCATTCCCAACCTGCCGCACGAATCCGTGCCGATTGGCGAAGACGAAGACGGCAACGTCGAAGTGCGCCGTTGGGGCACGCCAAAAGCCTTTGATTTCGAGATCAAGGACCACGTTGCCCTGGGCGAGTTGACCGGTGGCCTGGATTTTGAAACCGCCGCCAAAATGTCCGGCGCCCGCTTCGCTTTGCTGCGCGGCCCCATCGCGCGCATGCACCGTGCATTGGCGCAGTTCATGATCAACCTGCACACCGGCGAGCACGGCTACGAAGAAGCCTATACGCCGTACTTGGTACAGGCGCCGGCGCTGATGGGCACCAGCCAACTGCCGAAATTCGAAGAGGACCTGTTCAAGATCAGCCGCGACGGCGAAGCCGATCTTTACCTGATCCCGACCGCCGAAGTGTCGCTGACCAACATCGTGGCCGGTGAGATCCTTGACTCCAAGCAGCTGCCGTTGAAGCTTGTTGCACATAGCCCGTGTTTTCGCAGTGAGGCCGGTGCCTCGGGTCGCGATACTCGCGGCATGATCCGCCAACACCAGTTCGACAAGGTCGAGATGGTGCAAGTGGTCGAGCCGTCGACTTCCATGGAAGCCCTGGAAGGCCTGACCGCCAATGCCGAGCGCGTCCTGCAACTGCTGGAGCTGCCGTACCGCGTGCTTGCCCTGTGCACTGGCGACATGGGTTTCAGCGCCGTGAAGACTTACGACCTCGAAGTGTGGGTGCCGAGCCAGGACAAATACCGCGAGATTTCGTCGTGCTCCAACTGCGGTGATTTCCAGGCGCGTCGCATGCAGGCGCGTTTCCGTAACCCGGAAACCGGCAAGCCGGAACTGGTGCACACCCTCAACGGTTCCGGCTTGGCGGTAGGCCGTACCCTGGTGGCCGTGCTGGAAAACTACCAGCAGGCTGACGGTTCGATCCGTGTACCTGAGGTGCTCAAGCCGTATATGGCGGGCGTTGAGGTTATCGGCTAAATGGAATTTCTGCCGCTGTTTCATAACCTGCGCGGCAGTCGTGTGTTGGTCGTTGGTGGCGGGGAGATTGCCTTGCGCAAATCCCGGCTGCTGGCCGACGCCGGCGCGTTGCTGCGGGTGGTTGCTCCCCAGATCGAAGACCAGTTGCGTGAACTGGCGCTGGGCAGTGGCGGGGAACTCATAGTGCGCGGTTATCAGGAGCCCGACCTCGACGGGTGCACCCTTATTATCGCGGCGACCGACGACGAGCCATTGAACGCGCAAGTGTCCAGTGATGCCAAGCGCCGTTGTGTACCGGTCAATGTGGTGGATGCGCCAGCGTTGTGCAGCGTGATCTTCCCGGCGATTGTCGATCGTTCGCCGTTGGTGATTGCAGTGTCCAGCGGCGGCGATGCGCCGGTGCTGGCGCGCTTGATCCGCGCCAAGCTGGAAACCTGGATTCCGTCCACCTATGGCCAGTTGGCAGGGTTGGCGGCGCGTTTTCGAGCTCAGGTCAAAGGTTTGTATCCGGATGTGCAGCAGCGCCGTGCGTTCTGGGAAGAGGTTTTCCAAGGCCCGATTGCCGACCGCCAGTTGGCCGGGCAGGGCGATGAAGCCGAGCGCTTGCTGATCGAAAAGGTCAACGGTAAACCGCCGCATGCGCCGGGCGAAGTCTACTTGGTGGGCGCCGGCCCAGGTGATCCGGACCTGCTGACCTTCCGCGCCTTGCGCCTGATGCAGCAAGCCGACGTGGTGTTGTATGACCGCTTGGTTGCCCCCGCGATTCTCGAGCTGTGCCGCCGCGATGCTGAGCGCGTGTATGTCGGTAAGCGTCGCGCCGACCATGCCGTGCCTCAGGACCAGATCAACCAGCAGTTGGTGGATTTGGCCAAGCAAGGCAAGCGCGTGCTGCGCCTAAAAGGTGGCGACCCGTTTATCTTTGGCCGTGGTGGCGAAGAGATCGAAGAGCTGGCGGCCCATGGCATCCCGTTCCAGGTGGTGCCGGGCATTACCGCGGCCAGTGGTTGCGCGGCGTATGCCGGGATTCCGCTGACCCATCGCGACTATGCGCAGTCGGTACGGTTTATCACCGGGCATTTGAAAAACGGTACCTCGGACCTGCCGTGGCATGATCTCGTTGGCCCGTCGCAGACCTTGGTGTTCTACATGGGGCTGATCGGTTTGCCGATCATCTGCGAACAGTTGATCAAGCATGGGCGTGCGGCGGATACGCCGGCAGCGTTGATCCAGCAGGGCACTACGTCCAACCAGCGCGTGTTCACCGGCACCCTGGCGGACTTGCCGCGCATGGTGGCGGAGCATGAAGTGCATGCGCCGACATTGGTGATCGTCGGTGAGGTGGTTATGTTGCGTGAGAAGTTGAAGTGGTTTGAAGGCGCTCAGTCCCAGGTTTGAGCCTTGACGGCATCGGGAGTCTGGCCACTCCCGATGAGTCCTTCAAACCCGGTCCACCTTTCGGATCAACTCCAGACGCCGTTTGCGTTTAACCGCATACGATCATGACTGCCATCAAAGCTCTGCAACGGTCCCTTCGGCACAATCCCTGACGGGTTAATCGTGCGATGACTCGCGTAGTAATGCCCCTTGATATGCGCAAAATCCACCGTCTCGGCCACCCCCGGCCACTGATACATCTCCCTCAGCCAGTTCGACAAATTCGAGTAATCGGCGATCCGCCGAAAATTGCATTTGAAGTGGCTGTAGTACACCGCGTCAAAGCGAATCAGCGTGGTAAACAGCCGCACATCGGCTTCGGTCAGATGCTTACCGGCCAGGTAACGATGTCCTCCCAGGTGCTGCTCCAGGTGATCCAGCTCGGCAAACACATCATCAAACGCGCTTTCATAGGCTTTTTGCGAGGTGGCGAAGCCTGCGCGGTACACGCCATTGTTTACGGCGGGGTAGATGCGTTCGTTCAGCGCGTCGATGCTCGGGCGTAGCGCCTCAGGGTAGAAGTCCAGCGTGTTGCCGGTCAGTTCGTTGAAGGCGCTGTTAAACATGCGGATGATCTCTGCCGATTCATTGCTCACGATGCGCTTGAGCTTTTTGTCCCACAACACCGGCACGGTGACGCGGCCGGTGTAGTCGGCGGTGTCGGCGGTATAGCGTTGGTGCATGAAGTCGAAATCATCGAGCTTGTCGCCGGTAGAGCCGTGAGCCTTGTCGAAGGTCCAGCCGTTTTCCAGCATCAACCAGCTGACCACGGACACGTCAATCAGGCCTTCCAGGCCCTTAAGCTTGCGCAAGATCAGCGTGCGATGGGCCCAGGGGCAGGCGAGCGAAACATACAGATGGTAGCGGCCAGCTTCGGCCTTAAAGCCACCGTCGCCACTCGGCCCGGGCTGGCCGTCGGCGGTCACCCAGTGGCGGCGTTGCGCCTGTTCCCGTTGGAAAGCGCCGTCTGCGCTACTTTCGTACCACTGGTCTTTCCAGTGTCCTTCGATCAGCAAACCCATGACTGACTCCTCTGCTAATAAGCGTTGGAGCCCAGTCTAAAGGGATGAGTTCGAACTAAAAGCGCAAAGACCGGGCGCTAATGATCGGTTAAATCGATTTGTCCCGTGCGTCCCAGTATTGCTGGGCCAATTCGAACGCCTGCTCTCGCGGATGGCCAAGGCCGCGTAATGCCAAGGCTATCGTCGCAATCAGCGCCAATTGCGGGTAACTGTCTTCAGCGTCACCACGCCACACGGCTTTCAAATGTTCGGGTTCCAGGCTGGCGGGTTTGACGTGCCGTTGAGCGCAGAGGGCGGGCCACTCTTCGTCCCAGCTTTCGCCGCCGGTGGTGCCGTAGAGGTGGCTGAGGGTGTCCGGGTTGATCTCGACTTCGCCGCCATCGCCCTTCACCACGATCACATTGTCGCCAAGCAGGCCGCTGGCATCGCGGTGCACGCCCTGGTAACCGGGGTGGAAAATACTTTGCAGGCCGCAACGCGCGCTCAGCGGATTGAGCAGACGCGCCAGAGAGTGGATCGGCGAGCGCAGGCCCAGGGTGTTGCGCAGGTCGATCATGCGTTGCAACTGCGGCGCCCAATCGCCCAGCGGAATGAACGCCAGGTTGCCGTGTTCGAGCGCCGTTTCGACCTGCTGCCAATTACGGCACAGCGGGATCTGCAAACCTTCCAGCAATTGCTCGGTGTACAACCGGCCAGCGGTGTGAGCGCCGCCGCCGTGCATCAAGATGCGCACGCCGTTTTGCGCCAGGCACTTGGCTGCGAGCAAATACCATGGCAAGTGGCGTTTTTTTCCGGCGTAGGTGGGCCAGTCGATATCCACGTTCAGCGCCGGCGCATTCAGGCGTTCGCGCACGGCCTCGGTGAAGCCGGCGAGTTCTTCCGGGCTTTCTTCCTTGTGGCGCAGCAACATCAGGAAAGCGCCGAGCTGGGTGTCTTCGACTTTTTCGTCAAGCAGCATGCCCATGGCTTCGCGAGCTTCCTCTCGGGTGAGGTTGCGCGCGCCGCGCTTGCCTTTGCCGAGGATGCGCACGAACGGCGCAAACGGGTGTTCGGCAGGGGTTTCAAGGGTGAGCGGGGCAAAGTCGGTCATAAGCAATTCGTCGGCCTGGGCAGGCCCGCCAGCTTGGCGGCGAGTTTGGCGGGGGTGCCGTTGAACAGTGTGTTGAGGTGCAGGCTGTTGCCCTTTTCCGGGCCTAGCTTCAAGGCGGTGTACTTGATCAGCGCGCGTGTGGCTGGGGACAGCTGGAATTGCGCATAGAAGCCGCGCAGCAGTTCAAGGATCTCCCAGTGGGCGGCAGTCAATTCCAAGGGTTCGGCAGCGGCCAGGGCGTTGGCTACCTCGGCGGACCAGTCGTTCAGGTCGACGAGGTAGCCGTCCTTGTCCAGTTCGAGGGTGCGTGAACCTACGGTCAAGGTGTTCATAGCCAAGAGTTGACCTTGTCGTAATCGATCGATAACTGCACGAAGCCTGCATAGTCCACGCTGTCGGCCCAGTCTGGCAGGGGCAGATTGCGCGCCTGCATGTCTTCGGCCAGCACAAAGACCTTCAGGCCTTTGGTGTGTAACGCTGCATTGTGCAGGCCATAAGCGCCATCGCCGCACAGCAGGATCGCGTCCTCGGTGCCGCAAACGCGCAGGCAACTGGCCAGGCGGCTATCGGTAAACGGGGAGTGAGAAACCACATGTAAAGTCGACATCAGAGGGTAATCACCTGGTCGTAACGGTCAATCAGTTGGGTGATAGCGTCGCTGCCCAGAGGCTCGGCGCTGGCGGGAGTTGCCAGCCCGCGCTCGGCCAGGCTGTGGCTGCAAGCAAATACATCATCAACACCGAACAGGCCCAGCGCCTGCAAGTTGGCGCTGAGGTCTTTTTGCTGCACCGCCTTGGCGTCCTGGTGCGGCGCCAACTGGAACACACCGTCGTCCATAAACAGCAGGCCAATCGGCAGATCGAACGCGCCGCCGGCCAGCACAATATCCAGTGCCTCGCGCGCGCTCGGCCCGGACCATGGCGCCTGGCGACTGATCACCAATAAGGAGTTGGACATGTCACGGACCTCCAAAACAGATCAGGCGGTCGGCGGTCTGGGCGGCGTCATGCAATTGCCCCAAGCCCGACAGCGCCCATGGCGCACCCAGGTTTACCGCGCTGCGTTGATAGCGCGTGGCCTCTTCGTTGTTCAGCACGCCACGGCGCAAGGCGGCGGCGATGCACACTACGCCGTCGAGCTGGTGCTGGTTTACAAACTCGCGCCATTGCCGGGCAATGTCTTGCTCATCCTGGGGCGCAACGATGTTATTGGACGCGGAGTACACGCCGTCTTGATAAAAAAACAGCCGCACAATCTCGTGCCCACCGGCCAACGCTGCCTGGGCGAACAGCAAGGCGCGGCGCGAGGAGGGCGCGTGGGCGGCGGAAAACAGCGCAATTGCGAACTTCATGGAACACTCTGCTAGCAAACGTGAGCCAATGATAAAGCCGCCGCCGCGAAAAAGCCCGCCGTGATCAAAACGGTCACTGTCGCTGATCGTTCTGACGATTGCCGGTAGGACCAAGCCTGCCTACGCTGTGGGCATTCGTAACCCAAATGGAGTCTTTATGTCAGGTCCCTTGGCGTCGCTTAAAGTGCTGGATTTTTCCACGTTGCTCCCTGGCCCGTTTGCATCCCTGATGCTGGCGGACATGGGCGCCGAGGTGCTGCGGATCGAATCGACCACGCGCATTGACCTGTTGCGAGTCTTGCCACCGCATGATCAGGGGACATCGGCGAGCCATGCCTACCTCAATCGCAATAAACGCAGCCTGGCGTTGGACCTCAAGCAGGCCGAGGCGTTGGCGATCGTGCGTGAGCTGGTCAAGGACTACGACATTGTTCTTGAGCAATTCCGGCCAGGGGTGATGGAGCGCTTGGGCCTGGGTTATGCGGCGTTGAAGGCGATTAATCCCCGTCTGATTTATGTGTCGATCACCGGCTACGGCCAGACGGGGCCCTATAAGGATCGCGCCGGGCACGATATCAACTACCTTGCGCTGGCAGGAGTTGCCAGTTACACCGGTCGTCAGGACAGTGGGCCGTTGCCGTTGGGCGTGCAATTGGCGGATGTCGGCGGTGGCTCGCTGCACGCGGTGGTGGGGTTGTTGGCGGCCGTGATTGCGCGGCAGCACAGCGGAGTTGGCCAATACCTGGACGTGAGCATGACCGATTGTTCGTTCAGCCTGAACGCCATGGCCGGCGCCGGTTTCCTGGCCTGTGGGGTGGAGCCGGGTTGGGAAAACCATGTGCTGAACGGCGGCAGTTTCTACGATTATTACCGCTCCCGGGATGGGCGTTGGATGTCGGTCGGCAGCCTGGAGCCTGCGTTTATGCAGCAATTGTGCGAGGCGTTAGGACGGCCGGAGTTGGCGGCGCAGGGCCTGTCGCCTGAACCGGAGCAGCAAAAAGCCCTGAAGCAGGCGCTGCAGGTGGAATTTGAAAAGTGCAGCTTTGAGGAGCTGTGCGCGCTGTTTGCCGGGGTGGATGCGTGTGTTGAGCCGGTACTCAGTTTGAGTGAAGCGGTGGAGCATCCGCAGTTGAAAGCGCGGGAGTTGGTCTGCCAGGTGCCGCGCGGCGATGGCTCGGCCCAGGCGCAAATCGCCTGCCCGTTGAAATTTTCAGAGGGGTTGCCAGAGGCCCGGCATATTGGGGCCGCGGTGGGTGCGCATACGGATGAAGTGTTGGCTGAGCTTGGGATAGAGGCTCAGCGAATAGCCGAATTGCGTCGTGCCAGGGTGGTTGGGTAGGGCTTGATCTGACGCATTCGCGAGCAAGGCCGCCCTCACATTTTGACCGTGTTCACAGGCCTAAGTGTGGGAGAGACCATCACTCCACCCGAGTTTCCCCGGTGTACACCAAGGTATGCCGGCACCGCCGACACAAATACCGGCGTCCCTGGTTCACCAACCCATGGCGCTGGGCTGAAAACGGAAAATCACTCTCGGCACACGGGCAGCGGTAAATATACCGGGTCACTTGCCGACGCTTGATTTCATAAGTGTGGCAACGATCCGGCGGCAGTTCGTAAACCCCGCGCATGATCAGTTGCCATTCCTCGCCATGCGGCTGGATGCGTTCACCAAACAATTGATGGGCGATCAGGTGCGCAACCTCATGGGCCACTGTCTGTTTGAGGAAGTGCTGGCTGTTTTCACGGTATAGCTGTGGGTTGAAACGCAGCAGGTTCTCGTGCAGATGCGCGACACCGGCCTTTTGGCCCCGCAGCTTGAGGCTGACCTGGGGGCGTTTGAAGCTTCGTTTGAAAAAGGATTCGGCTTGCAGGAAACAATCTTCGACGCGGGTATTGAGTTGCTCGGGCATGCTGACCATATCTCCAGAGACGTCCAGTATGCCGCAAAAGCGAGTGTTTCCGAATCGGTCAGGCGCCGAATGGTCATGCATAACGCACAAAGCCACCTTGCGGTGGCTTTGCCTAGGGTTCTATCCGCTTAGTTAGTGTAGATCGGGCCTACGCCCAAGCCCCAGACGATCACGGTAAACGCCATGATCGCCACCAGCACCACCAAGCCAACAGCGAGCACTGAACTGGAAAACAGGAAGCCCTCGTCCGGATCGATGCTCATGAACGTCGGCAGCCCTACATAGAGCAGGTACACCGTGTAGCAAATGGCCGCTGTGCCCACCACCATCCCCAGCCACATATGTGGGTAAAGCGCTGACAGCCCGCCGATAAACAGCGGGGTCGCGGTGTAGGTGGCAAACGCCACACAGCGCGCCATGCTGGGGCTGGCGTCGTAGGTGCGGGCCATCCAGTGAATGAATGCGCCCATCACCGCCACACCGCCGAGCATGGCTGCGTATGACATGATCGTCATCCACAACGCACTTTCCTGGGTCAGCATGACCGGCGCGCGGCTGCCAATAACCCAGCCGACCTGAGTAGTGCCGATAAAAGCGGACACGGCGGGAATCGCCGCGAGAATCAGGGTGTGAGTGAGGTACATGTGGCCGATACTTTCTTCCTTATCGCCACGAATTTCCCGCCATTCCTGGTCGGGATGAGTAAACAGTCCCACGACGTGATGGATCATGCCAGTCACTCCTGTCGTTATTACCATCGCCCCCCAACGGAGCGCCCACGGGCCAAGTGGCCTCAAAGGTCCTGGATAGTTGTGTGCGACCTTACGTCGCAGTATAGGAACTGATGACCGGAAAAACCGTAGGGCTTTAGAGCAAATTGCGCTGTAAACGTTGACGCTAATCGCGGCGGGGTCTGTCGCTGTTGATGCAATCACCTGCGGGAGGGGGGCTTGCTTGCGATGGCGGTGTGTCAGCTGTGGATGGTTTGCCTGATGTACTGCTATCGGGAGCAAGCCCCTCCCACATTGGAACTCGGTCGGTCATGAAGGTAAAATGCCCGGCTTTTCGTCACACACCTCTAGCGGATCCAAGCGCCATGGGCACTCTTACCGTCAACCAGAACAAACTGCAAAAACGCCTGCGCCGCCTGGCCGGTGAAGCGGTCGCCGATTTCAACATGATCGAGGAGGGCGACAAGGTGATGGTCTGCCTCTCCGGCGGCAAAGACAGCTACACCCTGCTCGACGTGCTGCTGCACCTGCAAAAGGTTGCACCGATCAAGTTCGAGATCGTCGCCGTCAACATGGACCAGAAACAACCGGGCTTCCCCGAGCACGTATTGCCTGCCTACCTTAAAGCGCTGGGCGTTGAGTATCACATCGTCGAGAAAGACACGTATTCGGTGGTCAAGGAGCTGATCCCTGAAGGCAAGACCACCTGCTCGCTGTGCTCACGCCTGCGCCGTGGCACGCTCTATACCTTTGCCGATGAAATCGGCGCGACCAAGATGGCGCTGGGTCACCACCGCGATGACATCGTTGAGACATTCTTCCTGAATATGTTCTTCAACGGCTCCCTCAAGGCCATGCCGCCCAAGCTGCGTGCCGATGACGGGCGCAACGTGGTGATCCGCCCGCTGGCGTATTGCAACGAGAAAGACATCCAGGCTTACTCCGACTTCAAGCAATTCCCGATCATCCCGTGCAACCTGTGTGGCTCCCAGGAAAACCTGCAACGCCAGGTGGTCAAGGAGATGCTCCTGGATTGGGAGCGCAAGACTCCCGGGCGCACCGAAAGCATCTTCCGCAGCCTGCAGAATGTGCAGCCGTCGCAATTGGCCGACCGCAATCTGTTCGACTTCGCCAGCCTTAAAATTGACGAGAACGCCGCGTCGCGCTTCGTCAATGTTGTGAACCTCTAACACGTTTCAACGCTCTGAAAGACGGCGCTCACGGGCGCCGTTTTGAATTCAAATCCCAGGAGAGGGCATGCGCGATTACAAGTGGCTGCACGAATATTGTCTGAACCGTTTCGGTTCGGCGGCCGAGCTGGAAGCCCACCTGCCTGTACCCAAAACCCCGGCGCAACTGCGCAAGATCAGTGATGACCGCTACCTGTCGACCCTGGCGCTGCGCGTATTTCGTGCCGGGCTTAAGCACAGTGTGGTAGATGGCAAGTGGCCTGCGTTTGAGCAGGTGTTCTTTGGCTTCGACCCGGAAAAGGTCGTGCTCATGGGCGCCGAGCACCTGGAGCGTTTGATGCAGGATGCGCGCATCATTCGTCACTTGGGCAAACTCAAGAGTGTGCCGCGCAACGCCCAGATGATTCTGGATATCGAGCAGGCAAAGGGCAGTTTTGGCGCATTTATCGCCGACTGGCCAGTGACCGATATCGTTGGCCTATGGAAGTACCTGAGTAAACACGGTCACCAGTTGGGCGGATTGTCGGCGCCACGCTTCTTGCGCATGGTGGGCAAGGACACATTTGTACCGAGCGATGACGTGGTGGCCGCGTTGAATGCGCAGAAGATTGTCGACAAGGCGCCGACCAGTCTGCGCGATTTGGCGGCAGTGCAGGGGGCGTTCAACCAATGGCATGCCGAGAGTGGGCGGCCGATGTGCCAGTTGTCGATGATGCTGGCTTACACGGTGAATCATTGAAACCGAGGTGAGGCCTTCGCGAGCAAGCCTGTTGCCACATTCGACCGCATTCCAAAGGGTGCGCGCGGATACATGTGTGTGCGGGCTTGCTCGCGAAGACTGACTAACAGCCGCCCAATCTCTATCAGGTTTGCGCGAGCCGCCGGTTCAACTGATGCCGCCAGCGCACATACAATAACGCCGTGCAAAACACCGCCAGGCTCGCGAGCATTTCCAGCGCCCCGAACCACTGCCGGTTCGGGTCATAGGCTGCCAACGCGCCCTTGATGAAATACAGGTTCACCACAAAGCACATCCACGAGTGCCCGCGCGCGCTGCCCGTTAGCATGCCCGGCGCCAGCACCAGCAGCGGCACCAGCTCGATCAGCAGGATCACCCACGGGCGAGCCCCATGCAGATCGGCGACAAACAGGTAATAAACGCACAGCAAGCCCACCAGCCCGAGAAACGCCAGCAGGCTCAACCCGCGTGCCACCTTGACCCGTGGCTCCAGCCACGCCTGCGGCGGCAGGACCTTAAGTTTTCTGGCCACGGCCGTTCTCCAGCAACATGGCCGTGTTGGCCAGGCGCAGGCCCAGGGCGCGACACAGGGTGATTTCGTGTGGGTCGAGCAGACGCTTACCGTCAGGCCCCGAGTGATGGCTGGCGCCATACGGCGTGCCGCCGCCTTGGGTGTCGAGCAGCGCTTGTTCGCTGTAAGGCAGGCCGGTGATCAGCATGCCGTGGTGCAGCAGTGGCAGCAGCATCGACATCAAGGTGGTTTCCTGGCCACCGTGCAGGCTGGCTGTGGAGGTGAACACCCCGGCGGGCTTGCCCACGAGCGCACCCGTCAGCCACAGGTTGCTGGTGCCGTCGAGGAAGTATTTGAGCGGCGCAGCCATATTGCCGAAACGCGTCGGGCTGCCCAGGGCCAGGCCCGAGCAGTTTTTCAAATCATCCAGGCTGGCATACAGCGCGCCTTCGTCCGGGATGCTCGGCGCTACGGCTTCGCACTCGGTGGAGATCGCCGGCACCGTGCGCAGGCGTGCTTCCAGCCCGCCTTGTTCGATGCCCCGGGCAATCTGCCGGGCCATTTCGCTGACCGCGCCATTGCGGCTGTAATACAACACCAGCACATACGGCGCGATCACGGCAGCAGCTCCAGCAGGTTTTCCGGCGGCCGGCCAATGACGGCTTTATCGGCGGTTTCCAGGATCGGGCGTTCCATCAGCTTGGGATGGTCGGCGATGGCAACAATCAGTTGCGTTTCACTGAGGCTCGCGTCGGCCAGGTTGAGGGTTTTGTATTCGTCTTCGCCGGTGCGCAGCAGTTGGCGTGCACTGATACCTAGCTTATCGAGCAGGGCCTTTATTTGCGCGGCATTCAGCGGCGTTTCCAGGTAGCGCACGATGGTGGGATTGAGGCCGCGGGCTTCCAGCAGTTCGAGCGCACCGCGGGATTTCGAGCAGCGCGGATTGTGATAAAGCGTCAGATCGGTCATGTGCGGGTCGCATCTTGCGTAAGGTGGCGGGTATTCTACCTGCGCAGCGTCCCGTCCTTAAACCGTAAGAGGCGATAGGTCGCAGCCAACGTTCATTTTTTGCGAAGGATTACCCCATGACAAGGCGACTGATCGGTGTATTGGCGATCATCACAACCCTGCTGCTCAGCGGCTGCGGTAACGACTACGGCGTTGACCAGTACGGCAAGAAAGTAGCGTCCGAGCGCTTGGACAAGCAATGGGCAGTGGTTAACTACTGGGCCGAATGGTGTGGCCCGTGCCGCACGGAGATCCCGGAACTCAACGCCTTGGCCGAGCAGTTGAAAGGGCAAAACGTGGGGGTGTTCGGGGTTAACTTCGACAATGTGCAGGGTGAAGAACTCAAGGCAGCCAGTGAGAAGCTGGGGATCAAGTTCACCGTACTGGCGCAGAACCCGGAAGATATTTTCGATATTCCGCGCAGCGAGGCGTTGCCTGTGACCTACATCATTGATGATAAGGGCAAGGTGCGCGAGCAGTTGATGGGAGAGCAGACGGCGGAAGGGGTGTTGGCCAAACTGAAAGCCTTGCGCGGCTAAAGCAACTACAAAAATCAATGTGGGAGGGGCTTGCCCCCTCCCACATTTAGACCTCACCCGTATCTGGTAGGGGCTATCAGCCCTCTTCAAGCCACAGGCGAATCGGCTTGCCTTCGGCCGGCCAGAAGCGCGTCTGCTCGATCGGCGAGATGTCCCAACGCTCAACACCTTGCAGGGCCTGGAAGAAGCGGTGTTCCTGCTCCATCAAGGCCTCGGCGCACAGTTTGCGGGTGCTGCCGATCTTGCCGAAGCTGAGCTTGTCGCCCTCGACGGTGTACGGTGCGAACCAGTGGTTGCAGCCGCCATTGCCATAGGCGCGGCCATCGGCACCGAGGGTGACGGTCAGGTTGGCGTAGTCCATCAGCGGGCGCTCGCCAATCCATTCCACGACGTAGCTGTGATCCTGCTCAAGCTTCACGGCATCCCCGGCGCAGCCGGTCAGGCCAACCCCGATGGCGGCGAGCATAAGCGCGCCTTTCATTGCGCGGCCTGCTGGCATTTAGGGCAGCGGTGCTTGTCGCCTTCGCTGGCCCAACCCAACGCTTTGATGCGTGCGTTCGCAGCGGGCTGCAACGGTTCTTTGGTCAGCTTGGTTTCCACCGCGAACTCAAACTCCAACACGCTGTCGCAGCTGTCGCAATTGACCTTCCAGGTGTGAATTTCCAGCTCGCCGAATTTCGGCCCAAGAGCCATAGCGACCCATTGGCCCGCCGGGCGAATGGAGTAGCGCGCGTCGCCTTCGACGGTCAGGCGCATCGACAGGGTTTTACTGCCGCGCAGCGTGACGATGAGTACGTCGCCATGTTTGATCGAACCACCGTTGCCGGTGACTTGATAACGGCCTGGCACCAGGGCGCGGCATTCGATCAGGGTGTGTTGCGGGCTCAGCAAGCTGAAGCGAAAATCGTGTTCGGCCATGGATCCTCCAAATAGGCGCGGCATCCTATCACGGGTGCCTGCTTATCATCCGCCTGGTATGTGACCGCTGATCATCCTTCGACGCGATTTTGCGGCTGGCCTTCGGCCCACGCAGCAATGTTGCTCAACGTGGTGCTGGCGATTGCCGCCAGGGCCTCGCGAGTGAGGAACGCCTGGTGCGCGGTGATGATCACGTTGGGAAAGGTCAGCAGGCGCGCGAGCACGTCGTCTTGCAGCGGCAGGTCGGAGCGGTCTTCGAAAAACAGCTGGGCTTCTTCTTCATACACGTCCAGCCCCAGATAGCCGAGTTGGCCGTCCTTGAGGGCTTCGATCAGTGCCGGCGTATCAACCAGGCCGCCGCGGCCGGTGTTGATCAGCATCGCGCCGCGTTGCATCTTTGCCAGGGAACGGGTGTTGATCAGGTGTTTACTGTCGGTTGTGAGCGGGCAGTGCAGGCTGATGATCTGCGCCTTGGCCAGCAGTTCCGGCAGGCTCACATAGTCAGCGCCGAGAGCCTGGACCTGCGGGTTGGGGAAGGGGTCGTAGGCCAGCAACCGGCAGCCGAACCCGGCCATGATCTTGGCGAACGTAGCGCCGATCTGCCCGGTGCCGACCACGCCGACGGTCTTGCCCACCAAGTCGAAGCCGGTCAGCCCATGCAGGCTGAAATCACCGTCGCGGGTGCGGTTGTAGGCACGGTGCAGGCGCCGGTTGAGGGCGAGGATCAGGGCCGCAGCGTGCTCGGCCACTGCGTGAGGCGAGTAGGCCGGCACGCGCACGATGGTCAGGCCAAGGCGCTGGGCGGCAGGCAGGTCGACATGGTTGTAACCGGCCGAGCGCAGGGCAATCAGGCGCGTGCCGCCTGCGGCCAACTGCTCCAGCACCGGGGCGCTAAGGTCGTCGTTGATAAAGGCGCAGACCACGGCGTGATGTTCGGCCAGGGCCACGGTGTCGAGGGTGAGCCGGGCAGGTTGGAATTGGAGCTCAAGGCCCGGCGGCAGCGGCTCGCCGAGAAAACTCTCGCGGTCGTAGGTTTGGCTGCTGAAAAGAATCACGCGCATTAAAACGCTCCCTGTTATTACCCATTGCAAACGCGGACGCCTGTGGGTGGGGGGCTCCTGAATGCGGTGTAACAATCAGCACATCCATTGGCTGACCCAGCGCATTCGGGAGCGAGCCCCGTCCCACAAGAGCTTGCGCCCATAAAATAAGGTTACGCGCTGACGCGCGCCTCACTGGCTAGCCGTGCGATCGCCATGTCCAGTTCGTCCAATGCGGCCATGGCTTTGGCATCGTCTTGCTTGAGCAAGGTTTCCGCGCGTTGGCAAGCTGCGCGCAATTGCGGCACGCCGCAGTAGCGGGTGGCGCCATGCAGGCGGTGCACGCGTTCAATCAGTGCGTTGTTATCGTTGGCTTCGCGGGCGACGGTAATCGCCAGGCGATCGGCTTCCAGGGAGGCCAGCAGCATGGCGAGCATGTCGGCGGCCAGGTCGGTCTTGTTGGCGGCCAGGCGCAGGCCTTCTTCATGGTCCAGTACCAACAGTTGGGCGCCGTTGCCAATGCTGTCGGTCGCGCGCTCCGGCCCTTGATTGCGCAGGGCCAGACCGGTCCATTTCAACACCACCTGGGCCAGTTGCCGCTCGCTGATGGGTTTGGTCAGGTAGTCGTCCATGCCGCTTTGCAACAGAGCGCGTTTTTCGTTGGCCATGGCGTGGGCGGTAAGGGCGACTACCGGCAACGGCGTGCCGTGGCGCTCGCTTTCCCACTGGCGGATCGCCTCGGTGCTTTGGCGGCCGTCCATGCCGGGCATTTGTACGTCCATCAATACCAGGTCGAAGGTTTCCTGCTTTACGGCGTCGATGGCGGCGTAACCGCTTTCCACGGCCTGGACCTTGGCCCCCATGTCTTCAAGTAGCGTCTGCACCAACAACAGGTTCGCCGGGTTGTCGTCCACGCAGAGTACGCGCGGTGCGCGGCTGGACAGCGGCTCGCCGGGTTCGCTGCGCGACGGGCGCGGGCTGATCAGGTCGGCGAGGGCGCGGCGCAGCTTGCGCGTACAGGCGGGCTTGGCCTGCAATTGGCTGTTGGGGTTGGGCACCGATTGGTTGAACAGCATCTGCTCAGTGGTCGGGCACAGCACCAGCACCTTGCAACCCAGGTGCTCAAGGTCCCATAGATGCTGGTTGAGGCGTTCAGGCGGAATGTCATTGGCGGTAACGCCGAGTACCGCCAGGTCAATGGCCTGTTCCGTCTGGTGCGCGCTGGTGATGCCGTTGGCCAGGCTCTCCAGGGTGTTGAACGGTGTGACTTCCAAACCGCAGTCTTCCAGCTGATGTTGCAGGGCCTGGCGCGCCAGTTCGTGGTTTTCCAGCACGGCCACGCGCCGACCGAGCAGCGGCGCACTCGGCAGGTCGTCGACGTCATCGCGGGTCTTGGGCAGGCTCAGGCTGATCCAGAACTCCGAGCCTTCGCCCGGTGTGCTGTCGACGCCGATTTCGCCGCCCATTTGCTCGATCAACCGCTTGGAAATCACCAGGCCCAGGCCGGTACCGCCCGGTTGGCGGGACAGCGAATTGTCGGCTTGGCTGAACGCCTGGAACAGCGCGCGTACATCTTGGTTCGACAGGCCAATGCCGGTGTCCTGCACGCTGATGCGCAACTGGACGCTGTCTTCCTGCTCGTCCTCGATCATCGCACGGGCCACAATGGTGCCTTCGCGGGTGAACTTGATCGCATTGCTGATCAGGTTGGTGAGGATCTGCTTGAGGCGTAGTGGGTCGCCCACCAGCGCCAGCGGCGTGTCGCGGTACACCAGGCTGACCAGTTCCAGCTGCTTGGCATGCGCGGCGGGGGCGAGGATCGTCAGGGTGTCTTGCAGCAAGTCGCGCAGGTTGAACGGCACGCTGTCGAGCACCAGCTTGCCGGCTTCGATTTTCGAGAAGTCGAGGATCTCGTTAATGATGCCCAACAAGTTATCAGCGGATTTTTCGATGGTGCCCAGGTAATCCAGTTGGCGCGGCGACAGCTCGCTTTTTTGCAGCAAGTGGGTAAAACCGAGGATGCCGTTGAGCGGGGTGCGTATTTCATGGCTCATGTTGGCCAAAAACTCCGACTTGATACGGCTGGCCTCCAGGGCTTCTTTGCGAGCCAGGTCCAGCTCGATGTTCTGGATTTCGATGGTTTCCAGGTTCTGGCGCACATCTTCAGTGGCTTGATCGATGCTGTGCTGCAGCTCTTCCTGGGCATTTTGCAGGGTTTCGGCCATGCGGTTGATGCCAGAGGCGAGTTGGTCCAGTTCCTGGCTGCCTAGCGGCGGCAAACGGGTTTCCAGGTTGCCGTCCTTGAGCTGGGCCACGGCCTGTTTGATCTGGCCGATAGGGGTGTTAATCGTGCGGCTGATCCGCAGCGCCAGCGCGGCGGTGCAGATCAGGCCGATGGCAATTAACAACAGGCTGGCGAACAGGCTGCGATAGCCGCGCAGCAGCATGCCAGTGTGGGACAGCTCCACTTCGACCCAACCCAGCAGACGGTCAGCTTCGTCGGGGATCAGCTCGCCTGCGAGGTTGCGATGGCGGCCAAATACCGGCAGCAGGTAGCGTGTGGCGTCACTGCCTGTACGCTGCAGCAGATGGGAACTATTGCCGACCGGGGGCTGGTTGAGCATGGTCGGGCCCGCGTGGGCGAGGGGCGTGCGGTCCGGCGCCAGGAACGACACCGCGCGTACGTCAGGCTGTTCCAGGGACTGCGTTGCGATGCGTTCAAGCAGGTCGGTGTTGGTGTTGCTCAGGGCCGGGGCCACCAAGGGCGCCAATTGCTCAGCGATCATTTCGCCGCGCTGCAGCAATTGGGTTTGCAATTCCGAGAGCTGCATCCAGGTGAAATAGCCCCCCAACAACAGGGCCATCAGGCTGGTCGGTAATAAGGTCAACAACAGTACGCGGCCTTTGATCCCCATTCTTCTAAGCACGCCACTCTCCTGCTACCACATTGATATCAATCATCCGCGCAGGCATCCGGCCCGCGCCACCTGCGCAGTGTAGCCATTTGCGCGGCGCGGAATCTCGCAAATTCATGATTGGCGGCAATCTTCTGGCGATTGGGAGGGCGTGGCGCACGCACGCCTGACGATGGGCGGGCCAAGCGGGGCAGGGGGTTGGAGTGGGATTTATGGCGCATGGTGGGCGAACGGCTGGTGGATGCGTCTGCTGGCCTGCCAGTGTTCACGCACGGCGCTGTTTGCGCTTCTTCCACTGGTGCGCAACCCACCAGCGCCAATAGCCCATGGTCAGGCAGTAGGCCAGTACGGCCAGTACCAACCCCAACACCACCGAACCCAGCAGGAACGGCTGCCACAGCGTGCTCAACTGGCTGCTGATCCATTCCCAGGTCAGGTTGTCGGGCAGGCTGCGCGACGGCACATTCATCAGCCAGGCGCCGGTCATGTAGGTGCAGATAAATACTACCGGCATGGTGATTGGGTTAGTCAGCCACACCAGGCTGACGGCGATGGGCATATTGCCGCGCACTGCGATTGCCAGAATCGCCGCCAACAACATCTGCAACGGAATCGGGATGAATGCCGCGAACAAACCCACCGCCATGGCGCGGGCTACCGAGTGCCGGTTCAGGTGCCAGAGGTTGGGGTCATGCAGCAGCGTGCCGAGAAATCGTAAGGACTTGTGTTCCCTGATACGCGTGGGATCGGGCATGTACCGTTTGAATAAGCGCCGAGGCATAAGGGGTCCAGGTTAGTTCGAGGGGTAAGTATGCCCGCATTCTATAAACAGAAAATTCAGACTTTGTGACAAAACATCATAGGCCGTTCTGGGGGGGCGACTATGACTGAGTGCACCACTTTAAAAGGATGATTCATGAGGACTGGGATGTTTGCGCTCGGACTTGGCCTGCTTTCGCTGCGATTTCTCCCGACTTTGCCGCCCACCGGTTGGCTGCTGGCCCTGTTGGTAATGGCATTGATGCTATTGCCATTTCGTACCTATCCGCTGGCGTTCTTCCTACTAGGCTTGAGTTGGGCGTGCATCAATGCGCAGTGGGCATTGGACGATCGCCTCAGGCCTGCGCTGGAGGGGCAGACGCGCTGGGTGGAGGGGCGTGTGGTCGGGCTGCCGCAACAAACGAGCACCGGCGTGCGCTTCGAATTGGTCGACAATCGGTCGCGCAATGCTCGACTACCTCAGCGTATCCGGGTGTCCTGGCATGGTGGCCCGCCGGTAAACAGTGGCGAGCGTTGGCGCCTGGCCGTCACGCTGAGGCGGCCGTCGGGGTTGCTCAATTTTCATGGTTTTGATTATGAGGCGTGGCTGCTGGCCCAGCGCATTGGCGCAACCGGTTCGGTGAAAGATGGGCAACGCCTGGCGCTGGCGCGTAACGCCTGGCGCGACAGCCTCCGGCAGCGCCTGAGTAGCGTGGATGCTTTGGGCCGCGAAGCTGGCTTGGCGGCGCTGGTGCTGGGCGACGGCTCGGGGCTGACCACGCAGGATTGGCAGGTATTGCAAGACACTGGAACGGTGCACCTGCTGGTGATTTCCGGCCAGCATATCGGGTTGCTTGCCGGTCTGATCTACGGCTTGGTGGCTGGGCTTGCGCGTTACGGTTGCTGGCCGCGTGCCTTGCTGTGGCTGCCATGGGCCTGCGGGCTGGCGTTTGCCGCTGCGTTGGGTTATGGCCTGCTGGCGGGGTTCGGCGTGCCGGTGCAGCGGGCGTGCGTGATGGTTGGGCTGGTACTGCTATGGCGTTTGCGCTTTCGGCATTTAGGTGTGTGGTGGCCGTTGTTGCTGGCACTGGATGGCGTACTGATGCTGGAGCCATTGGCCAGCTTGCAGCCGGGGTTGTGGTTATCGTTTGCCGCCGTTGCGGTGTTGGCGCTGGCATTCGGAGGACGTCTGGGGGCCTGGAGCCTGTGGCAGCTATGGACGCGCCCCCAATGGTTGATAGCCATTGGCTTGTTTCCCGTATTGCTGGTGTTGGGGTTGCCCATCAGTCTCAGTGCGCCGGTGGCGAATTTATTCGCCGTGCCGTGGATCAGCCTGGTGGTGTTGCCGTTGGCACTGCTGGGAACGGCGTTGCTGGCCGTACCGTTTGTGGGCGAGGGTTTGCTGTGGCTGGCCGGCGGGGCGTTGGAGGTGCTGTTCAGAAGCTTGGCGTTGCTGGCTGGGCAACGCCCGGCCTGGATACCGGCCGAAGTGCCTCTGGGTTATTGGGTAGTGAGCCTGGCAGGCGCGGTGTTATTGCTACTGCCCAAAGGCGTGCCATTTCGGCTGCTGGGCTGGCCGATGCTGTTGTTGGCGATCTTTCCACCCAGGCAAATGGTGCCGCATGGCCAGGTTGAGGTAACGCAACTGGATGTCGGCCAGGGGCAAGCGTTGATCCTGCGCACACGCCATCACACATTGCTCTATGACACAGGGCCGCGCTCGGGTGCGTTTGATCTTGGCGCGCGCGTGGTATTGCCTGCACTGAGAAAGCTCGGCGTAGAGGCGCTGGACATGATGGTGATCAGCCACGCTCACGCAGACCATGCCGCTGGTGCGGCTGCGGTTGCCTTGGGGCTGGCGGTGAAGCGGGTGGTTGGCGGAGAGGTTGAGGGGTTGCCGTTATTGCTCGCTACTGCGCGCTGTGTCAGTGGTGAGCAATGGGTCTGGGATGGTGTGTCATTTGAACTGTGGCAGTGGCCTGGCGCTACTAGCAGCAATCCAAAATCCTGTATGTTACGGGTGCAGGCCAGTGGTGAGCGCCTGCTACTGACCGGCGATATTGATCGTGCTGCCGAACAGGCTTTTCTTGCTTCGCCCTTGGCCGTACCGACCGATTGGCTGCAAGCACCTCATCATGGCAGCCGCAGTTCTTCATCCTGGCCTTTTCTAGCGCAACTCGCACCCAAGTCGGTGCTGATTTCCCGTGGTCGTGGCAACGCATTCGGGCATCCGCATCCACAGGTGATGCAGCGTTATCAGGCGATGGGTAGCCGTGTGTACGACAGCGCCGAGCAAGGTGCCGTACGTCTGCTGCTGGGCGCCTTTGAGTCACCTGTTGTTGCGCGTAGTCAACGCCGTTTCTGGCGCGAAGCGCTACCGTAATCCCGGGTTACCTGGCACCAAAGCCTGCTGCGGGCAGGTCTGTGGCCGACGAGCCCCGCCGGCGAACCTATATGGTAAAGTGGCGCACTTTTTCGAGGGGACATTCACTGTGTGGGAATTGGTCAAATCCGGCGGCTGGATGATGTTGCCTATCATCATGAGCTCCATCGTCGCACTCGGCATCGTCGCCGAACGCCTGTGGACCCTGCGCGCCAGTCGCATCACGCCCGAGCATTTGTTGGGGCAGGTGTGGGGCTGGATCAAGAACAAGCAGTTGGACAAAGACAAGCTCAAGGAGCTACGCGCCAATTCGCCCTTGGGTGAAATCCTCGCTGCGGGCCTCGCCAACTCCAAGCATGGTCGCGAGATCATGAAAGAGTGCATTGAAGAGGCGGCCGCTCGCGTCATCCATGAGATGGAGCGCTATATCAACGCGCTCGGCACTATCGCTGCCATGGCGCCGTTGCTGGGTCTGCTGGGTACGGTGCTGGGCATGATCGATATTTTCAGCTCCTTCATGGGGGCGGGCATGAGCACTAACGCTGCGGTGTTGGCTGGCGGTATCTCCAAGGCCTTGATCACTACGGCTGCGGGCCTGATGGTCGGCATTCCGTCGGTATTTTTCCACCGTTTCCTGCAGCGCCGCATCGACGAGCTGGTGGTCGGTATGGAACAGGAAGCCATTAAGCTGGTGGAAGTGGTGCAGGGCGATCGTGATGTCGATTTCGTCGAGGGCCGAGTGTGAAATTTCGCCGTAAGCGACGGGAAAATGTCGATATCAACCTCGCGTCGTTGATCGACGTGGTGTTCATCCTGCTGCTGTTTTTCGTTGTCACCACCACCTTTACCCGGCAAACCCAACTGCGAGTCGAGTTACCGGAAGCGGTGAGCGGTTCGCCAGCCGAGGACCAGGAAATCAAGCAACTGGACGTCGCCATTAGCGCTGACGGGGTGTTTTCGGTGAATAATCAATTGCTGGAGAAGAACGACCTCAACAGCCTGATGGATGCCCTGCAGAAGGAGTCGGGCGGCGACACGAAAATGCCGCTTTCCATCAGTGCTGATGGCAAAACCCAGCATCAAGCCGTGATCACCGCGATGGACGCCGCCGGCAAGCTCGGCTTCACCCATCTGCGCATGACCACCGTCGAGGCGGCGGCTCAACCCTGATGGCCATGTCCGATCGTTTGCTCAAGGCTTGGTATGAGGGCCATCCGGCGCTGACGCTGCTACGGCCGCTGGAGTCTTTGTATCGCCGTGTGGTGCAGCGCAAGCGTGCGCGCTTTCTCGCGGGCGAGGGCGGGATTTATCAGTCACCGGTGCCGGTGGTGGTGGTGGGTAATATCACGGTGGGCGGTACGGGCAAGACACCGCTGATCCTGTGGCTGATTGAGCACTGTCGGCGCAGTGGCTTGCGCGTCGGGGTGGTCAGTCGCGGCTACGGCGCCAAGCCACCGCAATTGCCGTGGCGGGTCGAGGCCAGCCATAGCCCTGAAGTGGCTGGCGATGAGCCATTGCTGATCGTGCAGCGTTGCGGCGTGCCGCTGATGATTGATCCTGACCGCAGTCGTGCCGTGGCAGCACTGCTGGCCGGCGAGCCCCTTGACCTGATCCTTTCCGACGACGGTCTGCAGCATTACCGTCTGGCCCGCGACCTTGAACTGGTGCTGATCGACGCCGCTCGTGGTTTGGGCAACCGCCGTTGCCTGCCGGCCGGGCCGTTGCGCGAGCCGGTGGAGCGTCTGCAGAGTGTCGACGCGTTGCTCTATAACGGCGCCGCCGCAGATCCCGAGGGGGGCTTTGCCTTTCGCTTGTTGCCCACGGCGCTGATCAACTTGAAAACCGGTGAGCGCCAACCGGCTGATCATTTTCCGGCTGGCCAGCAGGTGCACGCGGTGGCGGGTATCGGTAACCCGCAACGTTTCTTCAATACCCTTGAAACGCTACACTGGCGGCCGATACCCCATGCTTTTGCCGACCATGCGCCCTATAGCGCAGAGGTCTTGAATTTCACACCGTCGTTACCCTTGGTCATGACCGAAAAGGACGCGGTGAAGTGCCGCGCCTTTGCCCAGCCAGACTGGTGGTACCTTGCGGTGGATGCGGTGCCGTCGCCGGCGTTTGTTGCCTGGTTCGACACGCAACTGATGCGCTTGCTACCCGCCCGACTCTTGCCTTAAATCGTTTTTATCCAGGAAACACTCATGGACACCAAACTGCTCGACATCCTCGCTTGCCCGATCTGCAAAGGCCCTCTCAAACTCAGCGCCGATAAAACCGAGCTGATCAGCAAAGGCGCAGGCCTGGCATACCCGATCCGTGATGGCATCCCGGTGATGCTGGAGAGCGAAGCTCGCACCCTGACCACCGATGAGCGCCTGGATAAATGACCACCGCCTTTACCGTTGTCATTCCCTCCCGCTACGCATCGACCCGCCTTCCGGGCAAGCCGCTGCAACTGATCGGCGACAAGCCGATGATCCAGTTGGTATGGGAGCAAGCCTGCAAAAGCAGCGCCGAACGGGTCGTAGTCGCCACCGATGATCCGCGCATCATCGAGGCCTGCAAGGGGTTTGGCGCCGAAGCGGTACTGACCCGCGAAGACCACAATTCCGGCACCGACCGCCTCGCCGAAGTCGCCACGCACCTGGGCCTGGCGGCGGATGCGATCGTGGTCAACGTGCAAGGCGACGAGCCAATGATACCGCCGTGCGTGATCGACCAGGTGGCCGCCAACCTGGCCGCCCATGGTGAGGCGCGTATGGCGACCTTGTGCGAACCTATCGAAGATATCGACACCCTCTTCAATCCGGGCGTGGTCAAGGTGGTCACCGATATCAATGGCCTGGCGCTGACGTTCAGCCGCTCGATTCTGCCTTGGGCGCGCGACGCCTTCGCCAAGAGCCCTGACGTATTGCCGGAGGGCGTGCCGTACCGTCGCCACATTGGCATCTACGCCTACCGCGCCGGTTTCCTGCATGACTTCGTCGGTTGGGGGCCATGCTGGTTGGAAAACACCGAGTCCTTGGAGCAGCTGCGTGCCTTGTGGCACGGCGTACGTATTCATGTGGGCGATGCCCTGGAGGCGCCACCGGCTGGCGTCGACACCCATGAAGACCTGGAGCGCGTCCGTCGCCTGCTGGGGGCGTGATGGAGGTTCTGTTTGTTTGCCTGGGCAATATCTGCCGCTCGCCCACCGCCGAGGGCGTATTGCGCCATAAATTGCGTGAAGCGGGCTTGGCAGGCCAGGTCGAAGTGTCGTCGGCTGGCACCGGTGAATGGCATGTCGGCAACCCACCGGACCCGCGCAGCCAGTGTGCAGCACGGGCGCGCGGTTATGATCTGTCGGCACAGCGTGCCCAGCAAGTCTCACGCGCTGACTTTGCGCGCTATGACCTGATCCTGGCGATGGACCATAGCAACCTGCGCCACCTCAAGGCGCTGCACCCGGGGCAAGGCAAGGCGGAGCTGGACTTGTTCCTGCGCCGTTTTGAGGCCGAAGTCGACGAGGTGCCAGACCCTTACTACGAAGGCGAACAGGGCTTTGAGCGCGTCCTCGACCTGATCGAACGCGCCTGTGATTTATTGATAATCGAATTGAAGGGGCGGTTATGACCTTGCACGTGCTTGCACAGGTATCGCTCAAGCCTTTCAACAGCTTTGGCATCGATGTGCGCGCCCAGTTATTCGCCGAGGCCCACAGCGACGCCGATGTTCGCGAAGCGGTGGCCTACGCGACTGCACAAGGGTTGCCGCTGCTGGTGATCGGCGGTGGCAGCAACGTGCTGCTGACCCAGGATATCCAGGCGTTGGTGTTGCGCATGGCGACCCAGGGTATTCGTGTCCTGCAGGATGATGGCCTGCACGTCGTGGTCGAAGCCGAGGCGGGCGAAGCCTGGCATCCATTTGTGCTGTGGACTTTGGAACACGGTTTTTGCGGCCTGGAAAACCTCAGCCTGATCCCTGGGACCGTCGGCGCTGCGCCTATGCAGAACATTGGTGCCTACGGTGTGGAGATCAAGGATGTGTTTGCCGGCCTGACCGCTTTGGATCGCCAGACCGGCGAGTTGCGCGATTTTAGCCTGCAAGAGTGCGACTTTGCCTACCGTGACAGCCTGTTCAAGCACGAGACCGGGCGCTGGTTGATTCTGCGCGTGCGCTTCGCCTTGAGCCGCGTCAGCCACTTGAAACTCGATTACGGCCCGGTGCAGCAGCGCTTAGCCGGGCAGGGGATTACCGAGGCGACGCCCGGCGACGTCAGCCGTGCAATCTGCAGTATCCGCCGCGAAAAACTGCCGGACCCGGCTGAGTTGGGTAATGCCGGGAGCTTTTTCAAGAACCCGCTGGTGACCCAGGCGCTGGCCACAAAGTTACAGGCGCAGTATCCGGACCTGGTGGCGTACCCACAGGCCGATGGGCAAATGAAGCTCGCTGCTGGCTGGCTGATCGATAAGGCTGGCTGGAGGGGCTTTCGTGAGGGCGATGCTGGCGTGCATAAGATGCAGGCGCTGGTGCTGGTCAACTATGGCGCGGCCACCGGGCACGATATTGCCAACTTGGCGCTGCGAATCCAGCAAGACATTGCTGAACGCTTCAAGGTTGATCTGGAAATGGAACCTAACAGGTACTGAACCTGCGGAAACAAAAATGCCCCGTATCTCACGATACGGGGCATTTTTTATAGCGCTAGCAATCAGTCATCACGGCTCATGATGCCGAAGATCTGCAACAGGCTGATGAACAGGTTGTAGATCGATACATACAGGCTGATGGTCGCCATGATGTAGTTGCGCTCACCGCCGTGGATGATGGCGCTGGTCTGGAACAGGATGCACACGGAGGAGAACAACACGAAACCGGCACTGATCGCCAACTGCAACCCGCTGATCTGGAAGAACATGCCCGCTATAACCGCTGCCAGCAACACGAAGAAGCCTGCGGTGATAAAGCCACCCAGGAAGCTCATGTCCTTGCGGCTGATCAGCACGTAGGCCGACAGACCACCAAACACCAAGGCAGTCATGGCAAATGCCGAGCTGACCACTTCCGCACCGCCAGCCATGCCGAGGTAACGGTTGAGGATCGGGCCGAGGATGAAACCCATGAAACCGGTCAATGCAAACGCCGACACTAGGCCCCAGGCCGAGTCACGCAGCTTGTTGGTCAGGAAAAACAGACCGTAGAAGCCGATCAGCACAACAAAGATATTCGGGTAGCCAACGCGCATTTGCTGCGCTACAAACGCCATCACGCCGCTGAATGCGAGGGTAAGGGCGAGCAAGCCGTACGTATTGCGCAACACGCGGCTGACTTCAAGCTGCTCAGCCTGCGCGTTACCATTCACTGCGTAATTCTGTTCGCGCATGGCGACACTCCTTCAGTTTTGAAACATTCAGTCGCAAGGATCATAACAGACGCTCTGTAACAAGCCATGGCAAGAGTTTGACAGTGTGTTTCATTCGGGTATTATGGCGCCCGCTGACACGGGATGCGCTACTATAATCCTGTGATGCAAAAGGGAAATTGGCAGAGTGGTTGAATGCAC
>NZ_VXCW01000017.1:0-89800 GCF_052850675.1 Pseudomonas sp. 1152_12
AGTGTCGGTGATCTTGACCGTCTGAGTGCTCTTATCGATGAACACGTCATCGCTCGGAGCTGGGACAGTAACGGTCCCGACGGTGTCGCCCGCCTTGATGGTGATGGTCGAGCCGTTGTCGAGTTTCAGCGTTACGTCAGTGCCCGCTTTATTGGAAAGCGTAGCGGTGTAGGTGATCTGGCCACCTTCGTTCGCCTCGGTCGGCGCGGTGAGCGTCACGGTCGTGGTGTCGATCGAATCAGTAATGGTGGTGACGGCAGGTGTAGTACTCGGCACCAAGTTTTCGAAGTTACCGCCCGTCGCGCCCGTGATGGTGGTGCTGACAGTGCTGCCGTTGACGTAGACATCATTCGGCGGGGTGTCGACGACTACGGTACCGACCGACTCGCCAGCCTTGATGGTGATCACCGAGCCATTGCTTAACGTGACAGTCACCGGCGTCTGCGCGGGGTTGGTCAAGGTGGCGGTGTAGGTGATCTGGCCGCCTTCGGTCACGGTCTCGCCCGCCGTCAGCGTGACGGTGGTGGTGTCGATGGTGTCGGTAATCTGAGTCACGGCCGGGTTAGGGTCGATGGTCAGCACCAAGTTGTTGCCGCCGGTGGTGCCGGTGACGGTGACGCTGATCTGGCTTGGGTCTATGTACGGGCTGTCATTTGGCGCCAGCGGAACATTGACGGTGCCGGTCGTCTGGCCAGCCGTGATAGTGATCACCGCGCCATTGGACAGGGTGATGCTCAGGTCGCTGGACGGCGCCTGGGTCACGGTCGCGGTGTACGTCAGTACACCGCCGGCTTCGGTGATGGTCGGTGTCGCGCTCAGGGTGAGCGTCGAAGCCTGCAACACCAGGTTGCCTGTCTCGTTGGAGCCTTGGGCGCCCGTGAGTTGGGTTTGCGTTGAGGCACCTTGGCCAAGCGGGCCGGTCGGGAAACCGATAGTTGGGTCGACGCGGCCAGCGGTCGCGTCCAGCACCACGAAGCTGTGGCCGCCGCCCGCCGCGCCGTTACCGGCAGCGGTTGCGCCTGCGGCAGTGGCTTCCAGGTCGGTGGTCGGGTCGGCGCCGGCGGCGATGGCTTGCTGCAGCTCGGCAACCGAAGGCGCTGCTTGCTCGGCGGCGGCGGCCAGGTCGAGGCTGGAGTCCGGCAGATCGGCGCTCCACTGCGTATCCCGACCCAAGTCCAGCGTGCGGCCATCGGCCAGTTCCAGGCTCACCGCGCCGGACATGCCAGTGTCTATCTGGTCACCCGCGAACAGGCGATCGCCCTCAACCAGAACGCGACGCGCCCCCTCCGGAGAAATAACGAAAACTTGACCAACAATGCTTTTGACGATGGCCACAACACTGCTCATTAAAATTTTCTCCGGCGTTCCGTTCTGATGAAATCCATATGGCAGCCCAAGTTAGGACGCCAGACAGGAGGGGCGTAGTCTATGATGTTAATGACGTCAAATAATTGGCTAGATTTTTTAGTAATCTAGTTTATGCCAAACTATTGACCTTCTGGTCGCCATCCTAAACAATTGACCTCGTAATGTCACATTGATATTTATGCGGCGAACCGTCCTACATATGTGAAGCAGTTCCGCTTTTCGAACTTTCCGACGTACGGTCATTACGGTAGCCATTATCCGACTCAGCGAGGCCAATCGCTGTGATTTGAGACAAGAAGTCCTGGGGAATTTTAAATGCGTCTGCACCTGTTCATGGCAATACCGTTCGCTCTCGCCGCCAGTTTTGTCCAAGCCCAAACATTGCCCCAAGCCATGCAGCAGGCCTTAGATGTGCACCCGGAGATTCAAGCCGGCGTGAACAGCCGTATCGCCGCCGATTACCAATTGCGCGCTGCCCAAGGTGGTTATCTGCCTCGGGTTGACCTGAACGCCGGTTACGGCCGTGAAGGTACCGACAACTCCACCACCCGCGCCGCCAACGGCCCAAACGGCAACCACTGGGACACGCTCAACCGCGGCGAATCCAGCCTGCGCCTGCAGCAAATGATTTTTGACGGCTTCGCCACGTCCAGCGAAGTCGGCCGTCAACAAGCCAATGTCAACTCCCGTGCTTACTCCTTGCTTGGCACGTCCGAGCGCACCGGGTTGACCGTAGCCCAGGTCTACCTGGACGTGCTGACTCGTCGTGAGTTCGTGCGCCTGGCTGAAGAAAACCTGCGCAACCACGAACGCATCTACGACCAGATCAAATTGCGCACTCAGCGCGGCGTCGGTAACGGTGCCGACCAAGATCAGGCTGAAGCGCGTCTGGCCCAGGCCCGCAACAACCTGATTACCGAGCAGACCAACCTCGCCGACTCGCAGGTCAACTACCTCAGCGCCGTCGGCCAGATGCCCGACCAGCTCGAGCGCCCAGCGCCGTTCATGGCCATGCTACCGGCGGACCTGAATGAAGCGCGTCGCCAGATGCTCGACAACAGCCCGATCCTGCGTTCGGCCGAGTCGGATATCTCCGCCGCCGAAAGCCAGTACGAAGCCGCCAAATCCACCTTCTACCCGCGCTTTGATGCCGAGCTTGGCACCAACGCCGACAACAATGTTTCCGGCGATGCCAGCCACAACAACGGCTGGGAAGCCATGGTGCGCATGCGCTTCAATCTGTTTGCCGGTGGCAGCAACAAGGCTGACCTGCAATCCAAGTCGTACCAGGCAAGCCAGGCACTGGACATCCGCAACAACGCCTTGCGCCAGCTCAACGAAGAACTGGGCCTGGCCTGGAACGCCTTGAACAACGCGAATGCGCAGTTGCCGGTGGCCCAGCAGTACGTGGATCACAGCACCCGTGTGCGTACTTCCTATCAGCAGCAGTTTAGTCTGGGTCAGCGAACCCTGCTGGATTTGCTCGACAGCGAGAACGAATTGTTCACCGCTTCGCGTCGTTTGGAAGAGATCAAGAACATTCAGTTATTTACTCAATATCGAATCAAGGCGACCATGGGCGAATTGCTCAAGAGCCAGGGAGTGGTCGCACCGATGGCCTCCGTCGTGCAGAACGACGTGAAGCCAAAAGTCCAACTGCCTGGCATGAATTGAGCTACACCTATAGCCCAATTGTTAGTCGAGAGTGCAGCGCGTGGAATCCGAAGTCGGTCGAGTTCATCTCAGTCATGATCCACGCACGCTGCACGACGACCCGTTATTAGACGGGTTGTTGGCGCTCTGTGCCTTGCATCAAAAAACGGCCAGCGCGGCCATGCTCACCACGGGCTTGCCGTTGCCCTCGCAGCGACTCAGTGCCGAACTGCTGCCGCGTGCAGCCGCGCGCGCCGGGCTGCAAGGCCGTGTGCTGCAACGCAAACTGGAACAGATTCCGACGATCGCACTGCCGGTGCTGTTGCTGCTCAAGGACGGTCGCAGTACCGTGCTGGTGGGCTGGCAAGGCGAAGATGAAGCACGGATCCTGCTCAGCGAAAGCGACGGCGGTGAAGTGCTGATCAAGCGCGAGGCGTTGGCCGATGACTACATCGGCAAAGTCTTCTTTGCCCAGCCGCAGCACAAATTCGACGTCAACCACGGCACCCTGATTCCGCGGGCGCGTTCGTGGTTTCGCGACACCCTCAAGCGTTCTCGCTGGCTCTACACCGACGCCATTGCCGCCAGCTTCCTGATCAACATCATCGCCATGGCCGCGCCGCTGTTTGTAATGAACGTGTACGACCGCGTTGTGCCGAACCAGGCCACGGCGACCTTGTGGGTGCTGGCTGTGGGCATCTGCGGTGCGTACCTGTTCGACCTCATCCTCAAAAGCCTGCGCAGCCTGTGCCTGGACCTGGCCGGTAAAAAGACCGACCTGATCATTTCGGCCACGCTGTTCGAACGCATTGTCGGCATGTCCATGAAATACCGTCCGGCACGGGTCGGCAGCTTCGCGCAGAACATCCATGAGTTTCAGAGCCTGCGCGATTTCCTCGCCTCGCTGACCCTCACCAGCCTGATCGACCTGCCGTTTACCCTGCTGATCTTCTTGGTGATCGCCATCCTCGGCGGCCACTTGGTGTGGGTCCCGGTGCTGGCTTTCCCAATCGCCCTGGGCATTGGCTACGCTCTGCAAAAACCGCTGGTGGCGACCATGGAGCGCACCATGGCCCTCGCCGCCGAGCGCCAGTCGAGCCTGATCGAAACCCTCGCCGGGTTGGACGCGGTCAAGGTCAACAATGCCGAGAGCGAGCGCCAGTACGGTTGGGAACAGACCATTGGTACTCTGAGTCGGCTCGAGCTGCGTGTGAAATTGCTCTCAGGCTTGTCGATGAACATAACCTTGCTGATCCAACAATTGGCCGGTGTGATCATGATCGTGTTTGGCGTGTACCAGATCATCGACGGTAACCTCAGCATGGGCGGCCTGATTGCTTGCTACATGCTCAGTGGCCGCGCGTTGAGCCCACTGGCTTCGCTGTCGGGTCTGCTCACCCGCTACCAGCAAGCTAAGGTCACCATGACCTCGGTGGACCAGATGATGGAGCTGCCCCAGGAGCGCAATTTCGACGAGCGCCCGATGAGCCGTCGCACCCTGCAAGGTGCCATCGAATGCCGTGGTTTGAACTTCACCTACCCGAACCAACAGAACGCCGCGCTGAAGAACATCAACCTGGTGATCAAACCGGGCGAAAAAATCGGCATCATCGGCCGCAGCGGCTCGGGTAAAAGCTCCCTGGCGAAACTGATCGTGGGGCTTTACCAGCCTGATTCCGGCGCTTTGCTGGTGGATGGCGTTGACGTGCGCCAGATTGACGTGAGCGAGTTGCGCCACAACATCGGCTACGTCGCGCAAGACATCCAATTGCTGGCCGGCACCTTGCGCGACAACCTGGTTTGCGGTGCACGCTACGTCGAGGACGAAATGGTCCTGCAAGCCGCCGAGCTGGCCGGTGTACACGAATTCGCCCGCCTGCACCCGCAAGGCTATGAGCTGCAAGTCGGCGAACGCGGGCAGAACCTGTCCGGCGGCCAGCGGCAGAACGTCGCCCTGGCGCGCGCGCTGTTGCTCAACCCGCCCATCCTGCTGTTGGACGAACCCACCAGTGCGATGGACAACACTGGTGAAGAACGCTTGAAACAACGCCTGCAAGCCGTGGTGCAAAACAAGACCGTGGTGCTGGTCACCCACCGAGCCTCACTGCTCTCTCTGGTGGACCGCCTGCTGGTGGTCGACCGTGGGCAGATCCTCGCGGACGGTCCGAAAGCCGTGGTTATGGAAGCGTTGAAAAAGGGGCAGATCAGTGTTGCTTAACTCCATTAAAAGCGCGGTCGGCCGCTACTTCAAAGGCACCGACTCGCTGCAGGGCCAACCCCTGCCAGAGGTCAACAAGGCGCTGATCGAAGATGCACCGCGGGTGATCCGCCTGACCATCTGGGCGATCATTGGGTTCTTCATATTCCTGGTGGTGTGGGCAGGTTTCTCCAGCATCGATGAAGTGACCCGAGGTGATGGCAAAGCGATTCCTTCGTCCAAGCTGCAAAAAATCCAGAACCTGGAAGGCGGCATCGTCGCCGAGTTGTACGTCAAGGAAGGCCAGATTGTCGAAGCCGGCGCGCCGCTGATACGCCTCGATGACACACGGTTTGTCTCCAACGCCGGTGAAACCGAAGCCTTGCGCCTGGCCATGCAACTGCGTGTTGAGCGCTTGAGTGCGCAGGTGGATGACCGCCCGCTGAACATCCCCGACGATGTGCTCAAGGCCGCGCCCAACCAGGCCGCCAACGAACGCTCCTTGTATGAAAGCCGCCGCCAGCAGTTGAAAGACGAAGTCGGTGGTTTGCAAGAGCAACTGGTGCAGCGTCAGCAAGAACTGCGCGAGTTCACCTCCAAGCAAGGTCAGTACCGCAGCCAGTTGTCCCTGCAACGCCAGGAAATCAACATGTCCGAGCCGCTGGTGGCTCAGGGCGCGGTATCGCCGGTGGAAGTGCTGCGCCTCAAGCGTGCCGAAATGGAAACCCGTGGGCAACTGGACGCCACCACCCTGGCGATTCCCCGCGCCGAGTCGGCGATCAAGGAAGTGCAGCGCAAGATCGACGAAACCCGTGGAAAATTTCGCAGCGAAGCGCTGACCCAGCTCAACGAAGCCCGCACCGAACTGAACAAGGCCGAATCCACCGGCCGCGCCCTGGAAGACCGCGTCAGCCGCACGCTGGTCACCTCGCCTGTGCGCGGTATTGTCAAGCAGTTGCTGGTCAACACCGTCGGCGGCGTGATCCAGCCGGGCAGCGACATGGTCGAAATCGTGCCGCTTAACGACACCTTGCTAGTGGAAGCCAAGATCCGCCCGCAAGACATCGCCTTCCTGCACCCCGGGCAAGAAGCGATCGTCAAATTCACCGCCTATGACTACACCATCTATGGCGGCCTGAAGGCCAAGCTCGAACGCATCGGCGCTGACACCATCACCGATGAAGACAAGAAAACCACCTACTACATGATCACCCTGCGCACCGACCGCAGCCACTTGGGTACCGATGAGAAACCACTGCTGATCATCCCCGGCATGGTCGCCTCGGTGGACATCATTACCGGTAAGAAAAGCATCCTGAGCTATCTGCTCAAGCCGATCATCAAGGCCCGGGCCGAGGCGTTGCACGAGCGCTGATCTCTAGTGCCTGCCGGGACCTCAACGGGACAAGCCCCTTCCCACATTTTTGAATGTATTCACACATCAAAATGTGGGAGGGGGATTGTCCCGAAGGGTCCGTCACCTTTACCGCTCAGACCTTCAAGGTTGGCCCATTCCCCGGCAGCGTTGGCGCCTGGATCATCGGCCTGGATCACCGCGTCGTGGTGGCCTGCGACCAGCGCATCACGCACGAGCACCTGTGCCGCAAGCTGTTTCGAACCACCATTCAGGGCGGTGCGCCTTTCTAATCCCAGGCTCTGAGAGTTGAAATGAACGCGCCCCTGCGAGGCCACGCAGCCTGCCACCTGAACGCTGCCACGCCGCTGCTGGCGTCGCAAACTTTGAGCGTCCCGAAGCTGAAGACCGTGCGCTGAGCACCTATTCCGGGTTTCTCGGCGTCTCCGAAACCCTGCGCATGGCCGGGCACAACTACGCTAAATAGGAATAATTGCCCTGCGGTGCTTATGGCCCCGATAATGCCGACTGAGTCCGACGCCTTGAGGGCGTCGCAATGGTCTGGTAAAGGGATTTACGAACATGCGATTTCTGGTGTTAGCGGCGGCGTTAGTTTGCTCACTTCAGGTGTGGGCGATCACCAGCCCGGAGGCGCTATACATGCCCAAGCCGGTGTACCCGGAGGGCATGAGCAACCTTCGCGGCCACGCGCGAATCAGCCTCAACCTGCACAACGACGGCTCGGTCAGCGACGTCAAGGTGCTCAATGCCACCCATCCGGCCTTTGCCGAGGCCGCTATCAACGCCGCCAAATTGTGGCGCTTCAAACCGTGGACGCCCTCTGCCGATATGCCTGCGATCATCGACGCCAACAACGACATGATCTTTGCACCGCAGAACGACATCACCATCCCGTTTCAAAAACCCGTCTCCGCCGTGGTATCGCAAACCTGCCGTGCACTCAACGATGAGGTCGCGCAATGGCGCCACGATCAGCCCAGCCGCCCACTCCGTGCAATGCGCAGCTTCGCGCTGGTTCATGCCTACTTGGTGTTGCCAGTACTGAGCGGCAGCATTGAATACCCCGCCAGCCTGTCGGCCACGGACGATTTCGATATCGCGTTGCCGGAGGTCGTGCGCAAGTGCCGCAGCCAACCTAAGGGGCGCTTCATCGATCACCTACCCGAAACCGTGCGCGTGCGCCTGTAACCGCGACGCTTCAGCCTGCTACGATTGCACGCAATACACTCCCCACTGATCACGAGTGCTTGGCATGCAACTACCGGACATGAACCTGTTGGTCGCCCTCGACGCCTTGCTCGACGAGGGCAGCGTGGTCGGCGCCGCGCGGCGGATGAACCTCAGCCCGGCGGCGATGAGCCGCACCCTCACGCGCATTCGCGAGGCAGTGGGTGATCCGATCCTGGTGCGCGCCGGTCGCGGCCTGGTGCCAACACCCAAGGCGTTGCAACTGCAAGGCCAGGTGCGCAATGTGGTGGAGCAGGCGGCGTTGTTGTTTCGCTCGGCGGATCAGGTTGACCTGAGCACCTTGCGCCGACGCTTCAGCGTGCGCGCCAATGACTTCTTTATCGGTGTGTATGGCGGTCGCCTGTTCGACACCATGGAGCGCATGGCGCCGCTGTGCGAGCTGTGCTTCGTGCCCGAAGGCAACACCGATGACGAGGCGCTACGCGAAGGGCGGCTGGACCTGCGGGTGAGCAACACTATGCCCGCCAGCCCCGAAGTGAAGGTGCAGAACCTATTCTCGACCACCTTTGTCGGCCTGGCGCGGCAAGATCACCCGTTGTTCGACGAAGAAATCACCGCCGCACGTTTCGCCAGCTATTCCCACATCAGTATTTCGCGTCGCGGTATCGCCCGTGGGCCGATCGACACCGCGCTGAATGCCCAGGGTCTTGAGCGCCGCGTCGCGATGATCGCCCCAGGCTTCCATGGCGCGATGTTCATGCTGACCGACTCCGACCTGCTGTTGCCGGTGCCCAAGGAAGCGCTCTTGAGCGCCACCCGCCTGAACCTGCCGCTGCGCTCGTTCCCGCTGCCGATTTCCCTGCCGACCCTGGTGCTCGCACAGTCCTGGCACCCACGCTTCGACAAAGACCCCGCCCACAAATGGCTGCGCGAAACCATGCGCGAGAGCTGCCATGCCACTTGGCTGGAAGCGCAACCCACCTAAGTGCCCCCTCCCACATTAGCCCGGTGGTGGATTCAGGATTGCGCCTGACGCACTTATAACCTGCCGACAAGTAACTTTTTTGTCATGTGTGTGCCTGATTAAACTGCTCGGGTATTTCTAATCCCGAGTTACCTGTTCATGACATCCCTCGCTGCCCCGGCCCTACAGGCTGCAGCCAAACCTACTGCGCTCAACCCGCCCGTATTCGGCCCGCGGATCATCATCGGCCTGGTCGGCGTGTTGCTGGCGGTGCTGGTGTCCGGCCTCAACGAGATGGTCACCAAGGTTGCCCTCGCCGATATCCGGGGTGCGCTGTACATCGGTTTTGACGAAGGCACCTGGCTGGTGGCGGCCTATACGGCGACGTCCGTGGCGGCCATGGCCTTCGCGCCCTGGTGTGCAGTGACGTTTTCTCTGCGCCGCTTCACCCTGTGCGCGATTGGTTTGTTCACCGTGCTGGGCATCCTGTGCCCGTTTGCGCCGAACTACGAAAGCCTGTTGCTGCTGCGCACCGTGCAAGGCCTGGCCGGTGGCGCGTTGCCGCCAATGTTGATGACCGTGGCCCTGCGTTTCCTGCCGCCCAACGTCAAGCTGTACGGCCTGGCCGGCTACGCGCTCACCGCCACCTTTGGCCCAAGCCTGGGCACACCGCTGGCCGCCTTGTGGACCGAATACGTCGGCTGGCAGTGGGCGTTCTGGCAAATCGTCGCGCCGTGCCTGCTGGCGATGGCCGCCGTGGCCTATGGTTTGCCGCAAGACCCGCTGCGCCTGGAGCGCTTCAAGCAGTTCAACTGGCGTGGTCTGCTGCTGGGCTTCCCGGCGATCTGCATGCTGGTGATCGGCCTGTTGCAGGGCAATCGCCTGGACTGGTTCGAGTCCGGCCTGATCACCTTCTTGTTGAGCGCGGGCACGCTGCTGCTGGTGCTGTTTCTGGTGAATGAATGGTCGCAGCCGATTCCGTTTTTCAAGTTGCAGATGCTTGGCCTGCGCAACCTGGCCTTCGCCTTGATCGTGCTGGCGGGCGTGCTGATGGTGATGACCTCGGTGATCATCATCCCGTCGAGTTTCCTCGCCCAGGTCCAGGGTTACCGGCCGCTGCAAACCGCGCCGTTGATGCTGCTGATGGCGTTGCCGCAGTTGATCGCGCTGCCGCTGGTGGCAGCGCTGTGTAACCTGCGTTGGGTCGATTGCCGGTGGGTACTGGGGATCGGGTTGAGCATGCTGGTGCTGTGTTGCATTGGCAGCGCGCACCTGACCTCGGAGTGGATTCGTGACGATTTCTATGGCCTGTACTTGCTGCAAATCTTCGGGCAACCCATGGCGGTGTTGCCGCTGCTGATGCTGTCCACCGGCAGCATCCAACCGATGGATGGGCCGTTCGCCTCGGCTTGGTTCAACACCGTCAAAGGCCTTGCGGCCGTGATTGCCACCGCCGTGCTGGACACGCTGACCACCCAACGCCTGCACTTCCACTCGACCATGCTGGTGGACCGCCTGGGCAACTCGCCCCTGGCCGACGGCGACGCGCCGGGCCTGGCGCACCGGCTGCATGAGCAGGCCGTGGTGCTGACCTCATCGGACCTTTATTACGTCATGGCGGGTGTCGCAATGGCGTTGATCCTGCTGATTTTCTGGATGCCCACGCGGATCTTTCCGCCGCGCGCACCGACCTAGCCACAAGGAATTTTCATGAAGCGCAAAGACAAAATTGCCGTCTCCGTTATCGCCGTGTTTGCTGTCGGGGTGCTGGTCTACCTGGTCGCGCCCGGCCTGTTGGGCAGCAAGCGCCAGACCACCAACGACGCCTTCGTCGCCGCCGACTTCACCCTGGTGGCGCCGCGTGTGGCCGGCTTTATCAAGGAGGTGCTGGTAGAAGACAACCAGCGGGTCAAGGCCGGCCAACTGCTGGCGCTGATCGACGACCGCGACTTTCGCGCCGCCGCCCAGGCGGCCGACGCCGACACGCTCGTCGCCCAGGCCCAGCTGAAAAACGCCACCGCGACCCTCGAGCGCCAAAGCTCGGTGATCGCCCAGGCCCAGGCCACCGTGGCGGCAGACCGCGCCGAAGTGGCGTTCGCCGAGCACGAACTGAACCGCTACAACCACCTTGCTGGCGTGGGCGCGGGCACCGTGCAGAACGCCCAGCAAGCCAAGACCCGTATCGACCAGGCTACCGCACGCCTGGCCAATGCCACCGCGGTGCTGGCGGCTGAGCGCAAGCAGGTGGAAATCCTCACCGCCCAGCGTGATGCCGCCGAAGGTGGGCTCAAGCGTGCCCAGGCGGCGTTGGAAATGGCCAGCTATCAGCTGTCCTACACGCGCATCGTTGCGCCGGTGGACGGCATGGTCGGTGAGCGCGCGGTGCGCGTCGGTGCTTATGTGACGCCCGGCAGCAAGATCCTCGCCGTGGTGCCGCTGGCCGAGGCTTATGTGGTGGCCAACTTCCAGGAAACCCAGCTGTGGCATATGCACGCCGGCCAAGCCGTGCAGGTGCGCGTCGATAGCCTCGACGGCGAACTGCTCAAGGGCCATCTGGAAAGCCTCGCGCCAGCCACCGGCGTGACGTTCGCCTCGGTCAAGCCTGACAACGCCACCGGTAACTTCACTAAGGTGGTACAGCGCATTCCGGTAAAAATCGTGCTCGAACCAAACCAGCCATTGACCGAGCGCCTGCGCGTCGGCATGTCGGTGGAAGCCAGCGTCGACACCCAGCCGGTCACCCAGTCGCGTGAGGTGGCCCAGCAATGAGACAGTTAGCCTGGCTCACCTTGAGTCTGATCAGCCTGAGTGCGTGCACCGTCGGCCCGGATTTCCAGCGGCCACAAAGCCCGCAAGTCACCCAATGGAGCGAGCCCCAGGGCCGACAGGCCGTCAGCCGCGTCGTCACCGATCCTGTGCAAGAGCGCTGGTGGGACGTGTTCCACGACGCGCAGCTCTCGGCCCTCACACGCCGTGCCATCACCGACAACCTCGACCTGAAGCTGGCCAGCAGCCGCCTGCAACAAAGCCGTGCCGCGCGCCAGGTGACGACCGCCGAGCGTTATCCCAATGTCGATGCCACGGGCGCTTACCAGCGCAGACGCAATAGCGGCAAAGGCTTGAGCGACCCCTCCGGCGAGAATGGCCGTTCGGCGTTCAACCAGTGGGACATGGGCTTCTCCGCCGCCTGGGAGCTGGACTTCTGGGGCCGGGTCAAACGCGAGACCGAAGCTGCCGACGCCACCTTGCAAGTCGCCGAAAACGAGCGCCGCGCGGTGCTGCTGTCGGTACTTGCCGAGACCGCCCAGGACTACATCCAACTGCGCGGCGTGCAGAACACCCGCGCCGTCACTGAGCAAAACCTCGACGTCGCGCGCCATAGCCTCACGCTCTCGCAACTGCGCCTTGCCGACGGTGTAGCGACCGACCTGGACGTGGCGGAAGCCGCTGCCCAGGTGGCCGCCATCGAAGCACGTCTGCCGGATTTGCAGCAGCGCCAGGACCAACTGATCAACGCCCTGAGCCTGTTGATGGGCGAGCCGCCGCAAGCGCTGCACGCGCAATTGTCCAAGGACGCCGACGTGCCGCAAACCCCGCGCCAGGTCGCCATCGGCCTGCCGTCCGAATTGGCTGAACGCCGCCCCGACATCCGCCAGGCCGAGGCGCGCTTGCACGCGGCCACCGCCAACATCGGCGTGGCCAAGGGCGACTTCTACCCACGTATCACCTTGTCCGGCAGCCTCGGTTCACAGGCTATGCAGCTCTCGGATTTCGGCACATGGGGCTCCCGTGCGTTCGCCTTCGGCCCGCAATTCAGCCTGCCGCTGTTCAATGGCGGCCGCCTGCAAGGCGTGTTGAACCTGCGCGAAGCGCAGCAACAGGAAGCCGCGCTGGCCTACCAACAAACCGTACTGCGCGCCTGGCATGAAATCGACGACCAACTGACCCGCTACAATGCCAGCCAACTGCGCCGCGATAGTCTCGCCGAAGCGGTGCGCCAGAACCGGATCGCTTTAAGCACCGCGCAACAGCAGTACGTCGAAGGTGTGGTGGATTTCGTCAACGTACTCACTGTGCAAAGCGCGTTGTTGGCGACCCAGGAACAGTGGGTTGAAAGCTCCACGGGCGTGTCATTGGCCATGGTCGGGTTGTACAAGGCGTTGGGCGGCGGTTGGCAATCCGTCTACCCTGAAACCGCCTCCCTTCCTGCAGGCTGAATACAACGCCGCCGCAGGGGATATTGCGTGATTACGGGTTCTGCAAAAACACCACATACCCCCGAAACCACTCACTCCCCTTCAAATACGCCGGTTCGTCCCATACGCCACCCTGAATCAACCCGACCTTGAACGGCAGCCCGAGCCGGCTCATCCGCGGCAAATACGCCGCGTAATCCGGGATGCTGTGGCGCCCTTGGTACGTCTGCACCACTACTTCATCCACCACGCCTTTGAGCTGGGCGATGGCGGTGGGGTCGGCATTGCTGCTCCAGTCCATCAGGCCGGTGATGCTCAGGCGCAGGTCAGTGGGCAGGCGTCGGCGCAGGTCGCGCAGGAAGCCAGCGTACTCGTGAAGGTATTGGGTGCGGGCGTCGAAGTCGATCTGGATGCCCGCCACCGGGTTGCCCGCGTCGCGCCAGCGTTGCACCTGGCCGAACAACTGGGTGTAGACCTGTTCTGGCCAGTGCAGGGTGTGAGCGCGGTACACCACCCAGACGTCGCCTTGGGTAATGCGTGGCACGCTGATGCCCTGGGCGATGAACTGCACGCCGCGCTGTGGCGCACGGCGGGTGGAATTGATCTGGCCCTGCAGGATGTACAGAGTTTTCGCCTGCTTGAGCACCGGCTGCGGCGCGACGCCACTCCATAGCCAGAAGGCGTCGTAATCACGGGCATCAACCGCAGCAAAGGCGGGGCTTGCCAGCAACAGCAAGCCGAGCCACAGGTGCCTCACCAGTAGTACTTCAACGACTCGGCCCATTCGGTGTCGGCAAACCCGGTTTTCAGCTGGCGGAACCAGCCTTTGCGCACGGACTTGTCGACATCTTCACCGCCGCAGTTGTTATAGCCGGACCGCGCATAGCAGTTGATTGCGCGAAACAGCGCATAGGCCTTGTCGTTATGTGGTGCCTTGGGATTAGCGATAACTTGGCGGTAACCGTCGAGTCGCGAAAAGACTTCGCCTTTGAACAGCGAGGCGCTGCTGCCCAGGCTGCCGGCGGCGCGCGCCTGGTCCAGCGGCATGCCATCCAGATGGTTGCTCAGGATGAACTCACCCAGGCAGTTCAGGCCCTTGGGGCTGTTTGGATCGGCTTGCAAGGTACTGGCGACTTGCGCAATGCTCGGGCAGGCGTAGCCAGCTTCAGCCTTAGCGCCGTTCCACTGGAACAACTGCAACGAGTGGCCATCGCCATAGACATAACCCAGGCTGGTGCCGAGTTTGCCCTGCGGCACCGGCGCCGGCAGTTGCTTGAGGTCGTCGGCGAAGGTCGCATATTGGCTGCGCAGCAGGTCTTTGTAGAGCAGCACAAACTGCGCGGTTTCACGTTCGGCCGGGTCACTGGCCTGGGTGATCTGCTGACGCAGCAGTTCCTGGCCTGCGATATTGCGCAGCAAGATATAGCGCACCTGTTTGGCGCTGATCGGCGAGTCGGCCGCGAACACTTTGGCCAGTTGGCCGCTGCGCTCGTAATTCATCGCCAGGGCCAGCTCCAACTGATCGCGCTGCAAGGGTTGCTTGGCCAGTGGCAACAGCTTTAGCCACAACGCTTCGGCGCTCTTCCAGTCTTGCTTGGCTTCCAGGGCGAGGCCGCGCAGGGTCTGCTGGCTGAAGGCGAAGTAGTTCAGGCTCGCAGGCACGTCCTGAGGCAGCCGTTTCAAGGCGTTGTCGGGTTGGTGCTCGACATACAGGGCAAACGCGGCTTGAACGTAGTCGTACAGCGCCGGTTCCTGGGCGAACACCACCTTTTGTTCGCTCAAGGCCTCGCGGGTCAGCTTGGGCGGGTTGCCGGCGCGCATCCACATCAAGTCATTGAGCGCCAGCATCAGTGGGTTGGCCGTAGGTGTTTGGGTAGCGCTCAGCAGTTTGTTGTCGGTTTCCTGCACCAGGTCATCCAACGACACATTGCGCGGCTCAGCACTCAATTGCGCGGCCAGCTCGTTTGCCAGCTTGTCGGTATCGCCCGCCAGCCAATGCACCCGGCGCAACAAGCCTTGGGCAGAGGCGGCGTATTCGCCCTGTGGGTATGTTCTCAGGTACAGGTTGAAGGCGGCCCCGCTATTGGACAGCACGGACTTATCCACACGCTCCAGTTGTGGCATGCCGTATTCGTCGAAGGCGTTTTCCTGGGCCTGGTTCAGCTCGGTACGGGCGATCATGTACAGCGCCGTCTCCTTGACCCACGGCAGGCTGCCGCTGGCGGCCGCGACAAAGCCGCGTTGCGCGTCGCCAAACCGGCCGCTGTAAAAGTCGCCAGCGGCTTGAAGGTAAGTGCGCAGCTCGCGGCCAGGGGCCGACTGGATTTGCTCCGGGTCACCCAGGCTTGCGCCTTCCCAGGTACAAGCTCCGAGCAGTTGCAAGCGGCCAGTGATCAGCAAGCGGCGTTCCGCTTCAGGTAGATCGGCTTTGACTACTTGGCTGACAAACGCCGTTGCGCTGCTGTCGTCATTGCTGCGGCAGCGGCTGCCTTCGCCGCTTAGGAAGGCATCCCCCGCGGCTTTGTCGTTTTCACGCGCGATACCTTGCGCGGCCAGCAATTCATCAAGTTGGCTGGGCGTGGGCGTCGCGTCAGTTTTTTCGACGTTGCCATCGGTCATCGGCGTGAGGCGATACACCGGGAACGGCACCGGGCCAAAGCCTTCTTCCAGATCGGTTTCACTTAGCGCATTCGGCGTCAGGGGCGCCACCTGTTTGTCGGCCAGTAACAGGCGCAGGTTGACCCGGCTGTCATTGCCTGGGCTCAGAAAGGGCAAGTTGCTGCACCCTTCGAGGCTGTCGCGGGATACTCGCCAGTCGGGGTAGCACGAGTCATCGCCACTGGCTTGGGCCTGGAAGGAAAGGCCGGTGAGCAGTGCCAGGGCCAGAGGTGAGAAAAAACCGATGCGCATGACGTGTCCTTGATCCTTAGTCCTTGGAGGGAGGCAATCATAGCGTGATCTGACAAATGCTTCGGTAAATGCCTACACAAATCGCTGATTTGTCGGATACCAGCAGCGAATAATGGGCTTTTGTCCTAGAGTGGCGGTCATTCACGCATAGGGCTTATTTGCCGGCCCAAAAAGGCAATGGTAGGGGAATCGAGGTGCGACGTTCTGTGGCAGAGCAAGACGATAAAGTGGGTTCATTACCCGCGTTCAATCACCTCTCGCAGTCTGGGGCAGGTGCTGCTTGGATTGGCCTGCTGTGGTGGGTGCCGCTCCTGGCGCTGGCTGCGGGGTTACGTTTTTACGGCCTGACGGCGTCCGCTATCTGGGGGGATGAAGCCTCAAGCCTGCTGCTCAGCGAATACGCTGCGGGCGATTTGTGGTTTCACGCCGCCCATGATGTTCACCCGCCGTTGTATTTTTTCTTGTTGCGCGGCTGGATTGGGCTGTTTGGCGATGGGATTTTATCCCTTCGCGGCATGAGTGCGATCCCCGGCGTAGTTGCCGTGGGCCTGGGCATCTGGCTGACGCGGCAACTGTCGACCCGTCGTGTGGCGGTGCTGGCCGGCGTCCTATTGGCGCTGTTCCCGACAGCGGTGCGCTACAGCCAGGAAGCGCGCATGTATTCGTTGCTGGGCGTGTGGCTTCTGGGCGCTACGCTGGCGTTGGTGTATTGGGTGCGGCAACCCGAGCGCACGCGCTATTTGGTGGCTTATGTGCTGCTGATGACTGCCGGTTTCTACACCCATTACTTCACTGCGCTGTGTGTGTTGGTGCATTGGGCCTACCTGGGGTTGTTGGGCGCCTCTCGCCTGTCATGCCCGCGTTTGATCAAGCGCCCGGCGTGGTGGGTGGCCAACTGCGCGATCGTGTTGTTGTACCTGCCGTGGCTGCCAAATCTGCTGGACCTGATGCATCACGTTGATGCGCTCAAGGTAGGCGGTGATATTGGCTGGGAGGCCCCGGTCAACCTGTTCTCACTGCCGTCAATGATCTGGCAGTTTTTGCTCCAGGACGAAGGTGTTGGCCTCTGGCCGCCGTTGTTCTGGCTGTTTCCGTCAATGCTGGTCGCGGTTGTTGGGGTGACTGCCTGGCGAGACCGCGAACGCTACAGGCTGGCTAGCCTTTTGGCGTTGTTTTTTTTACTGCCGCTGCTGCTTGTGTACGGGGTGTCTTTCATTTCGCCAGTGTTTATCGAGCGCTACCTCACCGTGTATGCACTGGGCTTGCCAATCCTTGTGGCCTTGGCTATTGACCGTCTGCCCGCGCGCCTGTCACTGCTAGGCGCGGCACTGCTAGTGGTGTTCGTGGGTATGGAACTGGCGGGGCTGAAAAACAACTTCACCGTCGATGAGCATGATCAATTCAACGTGCCGGTGGAGTTCGTCAACCGCAATTACCAGGAAGATGACCGCATCGTCCTCAGTGACATGTTGTGGTACCTCCCCTACGTGTATTACGACGAGACCGATGCCCAGTTGCAGCTTTACACGCCGCCCAAGCCCGACGGAACGTCGACCCGGCCAAATGCCTACGGCTTCGGTACGCTGGTGGACCAGGACGGTGGGCGTATTTACCTCGACCGCCTGACGGCGCTGCCTGCCGAAACCCGACGTGTGTGGCTGATCAGCAGCAACGAAGCGCCGGATGAGTTCGCCCCGTTGCCTGAAGGTTGGCGCGAGCTGAGTCGTCAGGATGGCGGCGGTGCCAGGGCTCGGTTGTTCGTGCTGTGCAACGTAGCGCCGCCGCAACCCGAAGCTTGCCACTAGACTCAGTAAACACTTCTTCATCTGGAGCCTGCCATGGAATCGCCTGTGCACAGCTTGCCGTCACTGTTCAAACAGCTGGGGCTGCCGGATGACCCGGTGAGTATTGAGAAGTTTGTGGCGGTTCATTCGCCGCTCAAGCCAGATTTGAAATTGGCGGATGCGTTTTTCTGGACCCCCAGTCAGCGCGCTTTTTTGCGCGATGGGATGCTGGACGATGCGGATTGGGCGGAGGTGGTGGATGAGTTGAATGTATTGTTGCGAACTGGAAGAGGGGTGCAAAAAACTCAGTAAAAAGGCCAGAACTTGAAAAAACTGGGCTTTATTCGCGTAGGTGAACTTTTTCTGAGGTTACGCGATGTCTCGCGTTGGCTGTGCGCGGGAGATCTTCTCAACACCTTCGCACCCTCACACCTGCTCCACGAACGGCCCGTAGCCGCGTGCGTATCGGCACTGAACTGTTGGAAACCCTTACGCCAACCCCGCGCCACCCATCACAAATTTGTTTCAAAACTTGACTGCTCTAGATCCATCGACCATATTGATAGTTAGCAAACTAACTGTATGCGAGCGCTCCAGTGCCTCAAACCCTCGAACAACTCCACATGAACCTCAGCAGCAGCATGGTGGTGGGCGCTCGTCATTGGCGCAAAATCTGCCAGACCACGCTGGTGAGTTACGGTATTTCCGAAGCCTGCGCCGTGCCACTGTTGATGATCGGCCGCCTGGGCGACGGTGTGCATCAGGTGAAAGTCGCCCAGGCGTCCGGGATGGAAAGCCCGTCGTTGGTGCGCCTGCTTGATCGTCTGTGCCATGACGGTTACGTGTGCCGTACCGAAGACATCCACGACCGTCGCGCCAAGGCCTTGAGCCTCACCGAGCGCGGCCGCGAGTTGGTGCAGGCGGTGGAAGTGCAACTGGTGCGCCTGCGCCGCGAAGTGCTGGCGGATATTGCTGACAGCGATCTTGAAGCCGCCCTGCGCGTGCTGCGGGCGTTTGAAGCGGCAGGGGTTGCGACGCCTTGAAGGGATTTTTTGCCGGCTTCCCGCCCGCCCGCGACTGGTTCTATGGGGTGCGTACGTTCGCAGCGTCGATGATCGCGCTGTACATCGCCATGCTCATGCAAATGCCGCGTCCTTACTGGGCGATGGCCACGGTGTACATCGTCTCCAGCCCGTTTGTCGGCCCTACCAGCTCCAAGGCCTTGTACCGCGCCATCGGCACCTTTATGGGCGCGGCGGCGGCGGTGATTTTTGTGCCGATGTTTGTGCAGGCGCCGTACGTGCTGGTGGTGGTGATCGCGTTGTGGACGGGCATTTTGCTGTTCCTGTCCATGCACCTGCGTACCGCCAACAACTACGCGCTGATGCTCGCCGGCTACACCTTGCCGTTGATCGCGCTGCCGGTGGTGGACAACCCGCTGGCAGTGTGGGATGTGGCCGAGGCGCGTACCGAAGAAATTTTCCTCGGCATCGCCGTGGCGGCCGTGGTGGGCGCGATGTTCTGGCCGCGTCGGCTGATGCCGGTGTTTGACGGCTCGGTGGTTAAGTGGTTCGCCGATGCCCAGGTCTACAGCCAGCGCTTTTTGACGCGCAACGTGGTGCCTGAAGAAGTCAGCACCTTGCGCGGCGGCATGGTCGCGACTTTCAACACCCTGGAATTGATGATCGGCCAGTTGCCCCACGAAGGCGCACGTCCGCAGACGGTGCGCAACACCAAGGAGCTGCGCGGGCGGATGATTCACCTGTTGCCGGTGATCGATGCGCTTGACGACGCGGTCTACGCAATCGAGCACCGTGCCCCGGAATTTCTTGATCAGCTCACGCCGTTGCTGCAAGAGGCCAATGTTTGGCTGCAAAGCGCCACCGAAGAGGCGCCCCTCGAACGTTGGCGTGTGCTGCGCGACAAGATCGACGCCGCCCAGCCCTGCGGTGAAGCACTGGACGACCGCCACACCTTGCTGTTCTCCAACGCCCTCTATCGCCTCGGCGAATGGGTCGACCTGTGGCAAGACTGTCGCAGCCTGCAAGCCGCCATCCAATGCGAAAGCCAGGACACCTGGCGCGCCGTGTACCGCCACTGGCGTCTGGGCCGGCTGACGCCGTTCCTCGACCGTGGCCTGATGTTCTATTCGGCGTTTTCCACGGTCACGGCGATCATCGTCGCGTCGGTGCTGTGGATTCTGTTGGGCTGGACCGACGGTGGCAGCGCGGTGATTCTGGCGGCCGTGGCCTGCAGCTTCTTCGCCTCGATGGACGACCCGGCGCCGCAGATCTACCGGTTCTTTTTCTGGACCGCCATGTCGGTGCTGTTCGCCAGTCTCTATCTGTTTCTGGTGCTGCCGAACCTGCACGATTTTCCGATGCTGGTGCTGGCGTTTGCCGTGCCGTTTATCTGCATCGGCACGCTCACCGTGCAGCCGCGTTTCTACCTCGGCATGCTGCTGACGTTGGTCAACACCTCGTCATTCATCAGCATCCAGGGCGCCTACGATGCGGACTTCCTGAACTTCGCCAACGTCAACCTGGCCGGGCCGGTCGGCTTGCTGTTTGCATTTGTGTGGACGTTGATTGCACGGCCTTTCGGCGCCGAACTGGCGGCCAAACGCCTGACCCGGTTCAGCTGGCGCGACATCGTCAGCATGACCGAGCCTGCGACCCTGGCCGAACACCGGCACATGGCCGCGCAAATGCTCGACCGTTTGATGCAGCATTTGCCGCGCCTGGGCCTTATCGGCCAGGACACCGGCACCGCCCTGCGCGATTTGCGCGTGGCGCTGAACCTGCTTGACCTGTTGGCTTACTCGCCGCGCATCTACGGCGTGCCACGGGTGCTGCTCAACCAGGTGGTGGAAGGTGTCGGCGGCTACTTCAAAGCCTGCCTCAACGCGGGTGAACGCTTGCCCGCGCCGAGCGGTCTGCTGATGACCCTCGACCGCACGCGCCGCGCCCTCAACGGCCAAGGTCTGCAAGACGAAGACGACACCCGCCTGCATCTGCTGCACGCACTGGCCGGCTTGCGCCTGTCGTTGCTGCCCGGCGTGGAATTTATTGGCGGCACCGAAATGGAAGCGCCGCTGCCTGATGGAGCACCTTTATGATCGGTGATCTGGATATCAGCGGGGTGTTCCTGCCCACGCTGCTGGTGCTGATGGGCATTACGTATGTGCTGTTTCTGGTGGTGCACGGGCTGTTGACGCGCATTCACTTCTATCGCCTGGTCTGGCACCGGGCATTGTTCAATGTGGGGCTCTACGCGCTGTTGCTGGGCGCGGTGGACTCACTCAGTCGATACCTGATGACATGAAAAAACCTTTTTTGACCATCGGCCGTGTAGTCCTGACGTTATTGATAGTGACCTTTGCTGTCGTCGTTGTGTGGCGCATGGTCATGTACTACATGTTTGCACCCTGGACGCGTGACGGGCATATCCGTGCCGACATTGTGCAGATCGCCCCGGACGTATCCGGGCTGATCCAGCAAGTCGACGTGCGCGATAACCAGTTAGTGACCAAGGGCCAGGTGCTGTTCGCCGTGGACCAAGACCGCTTCAAGCTGGCCCTGCGCCAAGCCCAGGCCACCGTGGCTGACCGCCAGGAAACCCTGGCCCAGGCGCAGCGCGAGAACAAGCGAAACCGTGGCCTGGGTAACCTGGTGCCGAGCGAACAACTGGAAGAAAGCCAGTCGCGCGTGGCCCGCGCTCAATCGGCCTTGGCCGAAGCGCAGGTGAGCGTGGACGCCGCGCAGCTCAACCTCGACCGCTCGGTGATCCGTAGCCCCGTGGACGGCTACGTCAACGACCGCGCGCCGCGTGCTCAGGAGTTCGTCACCGCCGGGCGCCCGGTGTTGTCGGTGGTGGACAGTAATTCCTTCCACATCGACGGCTACTTCGAGGAGACCAAGCTTGATGGCATTCACATCGGCATGGCCGTCGATATTCGGGTGATCGGCGACAAGGCGCGCCTGCGCGGCCATGTGCAGAGCATCGTCGCCGGTATTGAAGACCGCGACCGCAGCAGCGGCTCCAACCTGTTGCCCAACGTCAACCCGGCATTCAGTTGGGTACGCCTGGCCCAGCGGATTCCGGTGCGCATTGCCTTTGATGACGTGCCGGCGGACTTCCGCATGATCGCCGGGCGTACGGCTACGGTGTCGATCATCGACGACAAGAGCGCCGCCAAAGAAAAAGCGCAGCAGGGAGAAAAACCATGAAACCGGCGGCGTTGCTGGCCACGGCCAGCTTGAGTTTGCTGCTGTCGGCCTGCCAAGTGGTGGGGCCTGATTACAAGCTGCCGGATAAGGCCGCGATCAACCGTGGCGATCTGCAAGGGCAGATCGCAGGCGAGGGCAGCAACGTGGTCTCGGCGCCGATGCCAGCCGATTGGTGGAAACTCTACAAAGACCCGCGCCTGGATGAGCTGGTACGCCAGGCCATGGCCTCCAACACCGACCTGCGTGTAGCCGCCGCCAACCTGCAACGCGCGCGTTTCCAGACCCAGGAGGCGCAATCCGCAGGCGGCTGGAGCGCCGGCGCCAAGGCTGAGGCCCAACGTTTGCAGGAATCGGGTGAAGCGTTTTTGCTGACGGAAAAAGTCCCGGTCGGCAACATCGGCAGCGCCAGCATCAGCACCTCCTATCAGTTCGACTTGTTCGGCACCTTGCAGCGCGGCATCGAAAGCGCCCAGGCCACCACCGACGCCGCCCAGGCCGCCGCTGACACCGCGCGCATTACGCTGGTGGCGGATGTGGTGCGTTCGTATACCCAAGTGTGTGCGGCCAACGAAGAACTGGCGATTGCCAACGAATCCCTTGACTTGCAAGCCCAGAGCACCCAATTGACCCAGCGCCTGCGGGACGCCGGACGCGGTGACGAGACCCAGGTCACGCGTTCGCAAACCCAATACAAATCGTTGCGCGCCGACATGCCGCGCTACGAAGCGGCGCGTCAGGCGGGCCTGTTCCGATTGTCGATGCTGCTGGCCAAGCCGGTAGACCAACTGCCGACCGGTACCGGCACCTGCGCCGAGCTGCCGCACATCGCCCAGTTGTTACCCGTGGGTGACGGCGCGACCCTGCTCAAGCGTCGCCCCGACGTGCGCCAGGCTGAACGCCAATTGGCTGCCGCCACCGCGCGTATCGGCGTGGCCACTGGCGCGTTGTACCCGGATATCAGTATCGGCGCCACCGTGGGCACGGTCGGTCTTCTCGACGACCTGGGTACGCCTGCGACCAACCGCTGGGGCTTTGGCCCGTTGATCAGTTGGTCGGTACCGACCAACGGTGCCCGTGCGCGTATCCACGAAGCTGAAGCCGCGGCCCAGGGCGCCCTGGCCCACTTCGACGGCGTGGTGCTCAACGCCATTCGCGAAACCCAGACCGGCCTTGCGCAATACACCGCGCAGTTGCAACGCCGCGATGCACTGGCCGATGCCGGGCAGTCCGCCAAAAAAGCTTCGGAGCAGACGCACCGCTTCTTCCAGGCCGGGCGCGCCTCGTTCCTGGCCGACCTGCAAGCCACTCGCACCTACACCGATGTGCGCGCGCAACTGGCGGCAGCGAACACCCAGGTTGCCATGAGCCAGATCGATCTGTTCCTGGCCTTGGGCGGCGGCTGGGAAAGCGGACGAACGCACGCGTCACAGCCCGGCAAACCCTGAGCGAATAGCTATGCTTTGACAGGCGGGCCACAGTGAGGCCCGCCTGACACTGCTCGCGTTTGCTCATGGGGATTCCAATAATGAAAAACCCTTATGCTCCCGCTTTCTGGTGCGTGTGTTTCGCACTGGTGTTGTTATCGGCTGCCTATTTCTACGGCGTCATGCTCGCCCATCAAATTGACAAGGCCTTGGTGTTTCTCGACAGCGCGTGCCTGGTGATTGGCACCTTGTCCATTGGCGTGGTGGCGTGGGCGTCTTACCAAAGCCAGCGCGTGAAGAAAAAGCTCCTCGAACAGGGCAAGACCCGGGTGGCGATCTGGGACACCAAGGTCGCGCTGCGCCGCGTCGAAACCGTGTTCGACCGCTATTTCTGGGGTAGCTACTGGCAGCCTGGGCGCACCTTCCAGGAAGTCATGGGTGAACTCACCGGTACGCCCCTGGAAAAAAGCCTCGAAGCCCTGAAAAAGCAATGTGTGCTGCTCGACCAGCAGGTAGACGAAGGTAGGCATTGGCTGAATAACGCTCGGGAATTGTCCGACGTGGCTAACGCCATGGCCCGCGAGCGCTACCAACTGGATTTCTGCGACCCCAAGGCCGACACCCCGAGCAACGCGGTGATACACCGAGAGTTTGAGGTGTTGGTGTACACCTGGACCGCACGTTTGAAGAGTTTTGATCACCAACTCGACGAGATTGAATTGGAGTACTCGTGAACCAACGGCTGACCTGATCTCTCTGAAAAGCTGGGCCGTTCTCGGCCGCCAGTGCTAATCTTCCCCCGTTTTCGGCGGGTTCGAGCCAACCCCTCTTGGGGCCAAGGAAGACAGCCCACTTCTCACAGGATTTGATCAGGTCACTTCATGAATAAGCCAGCAGTTGTTCTTTTGGGTTTCGTTGTCGCCGTCGGCGTCGTCAGTGCAGGCGGCGCCTGGTACACCGGTAAGCAGTTGGAGCCGGTGCTGCAGACCGCGATCCAGAACGCCAACAAGGAACTGCAGACCTCCATGGCGGGTGTCGACGGCAGCGTGAACTTGGAGCTGGTGTCCTTGGACCGTGGCCTGTTCAGCAGCACCGCGCACTACCGACTTAAAGGCCAAGGCAGCGTGTTCGGTGAAGACAACCCGAACCCTGAATTGCTGTTTGTCGACCACATCGAACACGGCCCGCTGCCGTTCTCGCGTCTGGTTTCGCTAAAGTGGCTGCCGGTCATGGCCACCAGTCACTATGAGCTGGAAAAGAACGCGACCACTGAAAAATGGTTCGCCGCCAGCAAAGATGTATCGCCACTTAAAGGTGTGGCTAACATCGGCTACAGCCGTTCGGTGAGCGGTAACGTCGAACTGCTGCCCCTGGAGATCAAGGACGACAAGTCCTCGGTAAGTTTCTCCGGCGCCAACCTGAACTTCGACGGCACCGCCGAAGGCCAGAAGGTCAAGGCTGATGGCTACATGAACAGCCTCAAGGTCGCAGTGATCGATGCTAATGGCGTGCCCTTCGAAGCTGAACTATCCGGCCTCACTGTGGCGAGCAACCTGGAAAAAACCACCTTCGGTTTCTACACCGGGCAAAACACTGTTGAGCTGACCGACACCAAAGTTACCTTCGGTCCGCAAAAAGCTGTGCTGACCCTCAAGGGCTTTGAGCAGAAAGACGCCAGCGAGACCAAGGACAACAACCTGGCCGGCCGCATCGACTACAAGATCGACGAGATCGGTTATCAGGGCAAGCCTGTGGGCTCGGCCGCCATGGCCCTGAGCATGAAGAACGTCGACATTCCGGCGATGCTGGTGCTGACCAGGCTTTACCAGGACAAGATGCAGCCGGTGCAAGCCGCCGCCGCTGCCGGCCAGCCGGTGCCTGAGCTGCAACTGACCGAAGCCGAGCAGACCCTGGCCGAGGCCAACGTCAACCAAGTGCTGGCCGCCAAACCGCAAGTGGCGGTGGAAAACCTGTCGCTGAAAACCACCCATGGCGAAAGCAAATTCAACCTGGTGATGGACCTGACCAAACCAGCCTCAATGGAACTGCCGCCGGTAGAGCTGGCTAAACAGGTTATCGCGATGCTGGATGCCAACCTGACCCTGTCCAAGCCAATGATCGGCGACGTGGCGGCACTGCAAGCGCAGGTGGGCGGCGTGACTGACCCTAAAGCCATCGAGCAGCAATCGCAGATGGCGGCCGAGATGGTCAGCGGCATGGCGGTCGGCACGCAGTTGGCAACCCTGGTGGGCACTGACGTGGTCTCCAAGCTGCATTACGCCAACAATGAAGTGACCTTCAACGGCCAGAAGATGACCGTTGAGCAGTTCATGGGTTTCGTGATGGCCAAAGTCGGTGCGGTCAGCGGCGCTCAGTAAGATTTCTTACATCGTTAAGAAATAAATAGTGGGGGAGCAGCGTTGCTTGAGGCAGCGGTCAAATCGTCGGCGTATAGGCCGATGCTGACCGATTAGCTCAGGCAAGTCTGCTCCCCCATTGGCTTTTCTGTTGCTTGGACAATTCTGAACAATTGTTCTGAATTGGACTTTTCTCTAAACCAATAAGGGATAGTTCCTACAGGAAAGCTTGGTCGGGTCATTAGACGCCGGCGCCCTGATGCGAACTGCTCAGGACCACCTATCGTTATAGCTTTCCGTGTGTAAGGAAGCTCACGATATGTTGCAAACCCTACCCATCAGTGCATTAGGCCGGTTGCGACTGCTCATCGGGGCCGCCTTATGCAGTCAATTGTTGATACCCGGCCTTGCCATGGCCGATCCCGCCTACGATGCCCTGATCATTCAGGCGCGCAACGGCAACTTCACGCCGGCCCTCACTCAATTACGCCAACTGCCTGCCGAGCGCCAGACGCCAGGCCAGATCAGCGATCACCTTGTGATTGCCGGTTGGGCCGGGCAAGACGCCGAAGTGTTGAAGGTGTATGAGGCCCAGGGCAAAAATCGCAACCTGAGCCCCGAGGCACTGGCCACAGTGGCCCGTACTTATCGCAATCAAAAGCAGTGGCCGCAGGCCCTGGCGGTGTATCAAAAAGCGCTGCTGCGCGAGCCGAATAATGTCGACCTGCAACTCGGCCAGGCCCTGACCCAGGCCGACGGCGGCCAAACCAATGAAGCGGTGCAACGCACACGTGCATTGGTGGCGGCGCAACCGAACGACCCCAACCGCCGCATGGCCCTGGGCTATGCGCTGACCCGCTCGGGGCTGAACTACGACGCCCTGTTCGAGTTCGACCAGGCCTTTATTCGCGCGGGCGACACACCTGAAGTGGTCCGCGAATACATCATCGCCCTGCAACGGGCCCGCCTGCCGGAACCGGCGTTGCGCCTGTCGGCCAAGCATCCGGGCCTACTCGACGCGGTGACCCAGCGCCGCCTGGAGGGCGACCTCGCCGCCGAGCGCGTGCGCATGGCCGAGTTTGCCACGCGCACCGAAAAAGAACGTTACGTGATCGCCGACCGTGCCCTCAACGATTACGACACGCTGCTCACGCGCTGGACACCGGACCCCAGCGCCCGCGAAGACGTAGTGCGCTGGCGCATCGACCGCCTCGGTGCCCTCAAGGCGCGGGCGCGTACGGCAGATGTGGTCCGCGAGTACGAAATCCTTAAAGGCGAAGGCGTGCAGTTGCCCACCTACGCCGTGCGCTGGGTGGCCGCCGCTTACCTCGATCAACGTCAGCCGGAAAAAGCCGAGCCGTTGTATCGCCAGGCGCTGACGGCCCCGGATGCGGACCCGGGCGATCACGTCGAAGACAGCACTGCGTTGTTCTACGCCCTGCTCGAAAGCGACAAGGTCAAAGAAGCACGTGAAGTCGCCAGCAACCTGGCCAACACCCAGAACCCCCGCGTCGAACTCAAGGGCCTGCCCATCGGCAACCCCAACGACAGCTGGATGGACGCGCAACAACTGTCGGCGCAGGCCGGCACTTACGGTGGCGACCTGCCTGGCAGCGAAGCCGGCCTGGAAGCGTTGGTGGCAAAAGCCCCAGGTAACGTGGGCTTGCGCCTGGCCCAGGCCGATATGTACCGCGCCCGTGACTGGCCGCGCCGCGCCGAAGGCACCCTCAAGGAAACTGAAGTCCAGGCCCCGCGTGATATAGGCCTGGAAGTGAACCAGGCTTACACCGCCATGGACCTGCAGGAGTGGCGGCAAATGGATGTGCTGACCGATGACGTGCTGGCCCGCAACCCGGACAGCCGCCAGGTGCAGCGCCTGCGTCGCTTGCGTGATGTGCACCACATGGCGGAGCTGCGCGTCGAGGCTTACACCGGTAAAAGTTACGGCGGCGGCAATAACGGCGACACCGGCGCGGTCGCCGGTAGCCGTGATTGGGGCATCGAAAGCGTGCTCTACACGCCGCCCATCGACGAAGACTGGCGCCTGTTCGCTGGAGCCGGTTATGCCACTGCCGATTTCACCGAAGGCACCGGCCAGCACCGCTGGCAGCGTGTCGGCGTGGAGCGTCGCACCCGCGACATGACTCTGCAGGCGCAAGTCTCCAATCACTCCTATGGCTATGGCTCCAAGCAAGGCGCGAGCGTGTCGATTGCTCGCGACATCAACGACAACTGGCAGTACGGCGCGAGCCTCGGCTACCTGCTGGCCACCACACCGTTGCGGGCACTGAACGCCGATGTCACGGCCAACGGCGGCAGTGGTTTTATCCGCTGGCGCGCGAATGAAAGCCGCGAGTGGAAGCTGTCTTTGAGCCCGTCGCACTTCAGCGACGGTAACAACCGGCTCGAAGCGTTGCTCACCGGCCGCGAGGGCATCTACAGCTCGCCGAGCGTGCAAGTGGACTTGGGCCTGGAAGTCGGCGCCAGCCGCAACACCAAAACAGACGCGGTGTACTTCAACCCCAAGTCTGACCTCAGCGTGTTGCCCACCGTCACGGTCAACCACGTGCTCTATCACCGCTACGAGACCCAGTGGAGTCAGCAGTTCCAAGTCGGTGCGGGTACGTATAGCCAACGGGACTATTCCACTGGTGGTGTTGGCTTGATCGGCTATGGCCAGCGCGTTCGCTGGAACGATGTGCTTGAAGCTGGCGCGAACCTGAGCCTGATCAGCCGACCTTATGACGGTGATCGCGAGCGCGATCTGCGCTTGCTCGTCGACCTCACTTACCGTTTCTAAAAGAGCCTGACCATGACCGTCCTCAGCCGTTGCTTGTTGGTACTGGGTGTATTGCTGGCCACTGCCTGCGCCCAGCAACCCGCGCCCTTTACTCCACCCGCCGAGCGGCCGACCCTGGCCAATGAAGCGCCGTGGCCGAAAAACCATTTCCTGGGCATCGCCTACCACGATGTCGAAGACCGCGACCCTGATCAGGCGGTGGTGGCGGTGCGTACCGAGCGTTTGATCGAGCAACTGGCCTGGCTGCGCGAGAACGGCTACCAAGCGGTCAGCGTCGACCAGATCCTGGCCGCGCGTCGTGGCGGACCCGAGCTGCCGCCCAAAGCCATCATGCTCAGCTTCGATGACGGCTACTCCAGCTTCTACACCCGTGTCATGCCGATTCTGCGCGCCTATCACTGGCCGGCCTTGCTGGCGCCGGTGGGGTATTGGATCGATACGCCGCTCAATCAACCGGTGGACTTCGCCGGCTCGCCGCGCCCACGTGGGGAATTCCTCACCTGGCAACAGATCCGCGAGGTGTCCCAGTCCGGCCTGGTAGAAATCGCCGCGCACACCGACAACAACCACAAAGGGATCCTCGCCAACCCGCAGGGCAACCTGGAACCGGCGGCCACCAGCCTGCGCTTCGACCCGGCCACTGGGCGTTATGAGGACCAGGCGACATTCGATGCGCGCATGCGGGCTGATGTCGCGGCGATCTCCAACAAGATCCGCACCGTGACCGGCAAAGCACCACGTGTATGGGTGTGGCCATATGGCGCGGCCAAGGGCACGTCCCTGGAGATCGTCGGTGAGCAGGGCTATCAGATGGCCCTGACCCTGGAAGACGGCCTCGACAGCCTCGGCAACCTGATGAACAGCCCACGCTTCCTGGTAGCTTCCGACCCGGACGGCGAGCACTTCGCCAACAGTATGGTGGCGGTGCAAGCCCAGGCTCCGCTGCGCGTGTTGCACGTGGACCTGGACAACGTCTACGACCCGGACCCGGCCCAACAGGCGCGCAACCTCGACCAACTGGTGCAACGGGTGGTGGACATGGGCGCAGGCACTGTGTTCCTGCAAGCGTTCGCCGACCCCAAGGGTGACGGCCTGGTGCATTCGCTGTACTTCCCCAACCGCCACTTGCCGGTGCGCGCCGACCTGTTCAACCGTGTCTCCTGGCAACTGCACACTCGCGCCCATGCCAGTGTGTATGCGTGGATGCCCGTGCTCAGTTTTGCCCTCGACGCCAAGCTGCCACGGGTGACCCGCTGGGACCCGGAAACCGGCAAGGTTGGCCTCGACCCGGATCAATACAAGCGCTTGTCGCCGTTTGACCCGCAGGTACGCAAGATCATTGGCGAGATCTACGAAGACCTGGCGCGCAACAGTGCCATCGACGGTGTGCTGTACCACGACGATGCGGTGCTCTCCGACTTCGAAGACGCCAGCCCTGCCGCGCTCAAGGCCTATGCCGCTAACGGCTTGCCGGACAGCATCGCTGCGTTGCGCGCCGACCCGGCGGTGATGCAACGCTGGACACGCTTCAAGAGCCGCTACCTGATCGACTTCACCCATGAGCTGACCGCCAAGGTCCGCGCCATCGGTGGCCCGCAGATATTGACCGCGCGCAATATCTTCGCCGAGCCAATGCTCAACCCGGCCAGCGAAACCTGGTTTGCACAGAACCTCGATGACTTCCTCCAGGCCTACGATTGGACCGCGCCGATGGCCATGCCACTGATGGAAGGGCAGGAACTGAAAACGTCCAACGTTTGGCTGAAAAAATTGGTCGCCACGGTCAAGGCGCGCCCCGGCGCACTGGATAAAACTGTCTTCGAGCTGCAAGCCAAGGACTGGCGTACGCCTGCCGCCCCAGACCTCAGCGGTGCGCAAATGGCCGAATGGATGGGTGTGCTCAAGCGCCAGGGAGTCAAGAGTTTTGGCTACTACCCGGACAACTTCCTGGAAAACTCGCCGGACCTGAAGACAGTCCGTCCGGCCTTGTCCAACCAATGGAACCCTTGACCATGTTCGACAGACTCCTGGCATTATTCGTGTTGGCACTGGTGTTGGGTGTGCCCCTTGGCCTGATCTTTTTGGTCACCGGGCAGTTCCTGATGGACTTCGTGTTTTTTTACCCGCTGTTCATGTCGGCGCTGTGGATCGCTGGCGGGCTGTACTTCTGGTTGCACTGGGAGCGCCACTGGCCCTGGAAAGAAGACACTCCCGCGCCGACTCTGGCCGGCAACCCGCTGATCTCGATCATCATCCCTTGCTACAACGAGGGTGATAACGCCGCCGAAACGATTCACGCGGCGCTGGGCCAGCTGTACCCGAACATCGAAGTAATCGCCGTCAACGATGGCTCCAAAGACAACACCGCTGCGGTCCTCGATGCCCTGGCATTGCAGCACCCACGCCTGCGGGTGTTGCACCTGGCGCAGAACCAGGGCAAGGCTGTGGCCTTGCGCATGGGCGCCGTGGCCGCGCGCAGTGAATACTTGGTGTGCATCGACGGCGATGCCTTGCTCGATAAAAATGCGGCGGCCTACATGGTGGCGCCAATGCTCGACAACCCGCGCCTGGGCGCCGTCACCGGCAACCCACGTATCCGCACGCGCTCAACCTTGATCGGCCGCGTGCAGGTGGGCGAGTTCTCCTCGATCATCGGTTTGATCAAGCGTACTCAGCGGGTATTCGGTCGGATCTTCACGGTGTCGGGTGTGGTGGTGGCGTTTCGCAAGAAGGCGCTGGACCGCATCGACTACTGGAGCACCGACATGATCACCGAGGACATCGATGTCAGTTGGAAGCTGCAACTCGATCACTGGGCGATCTTCTACGAGCCACGCGCCTTGTGTTGGATCCTCATGCCCGAAACCGTCGGTGGCCTTTGGAAACAACGTCTGCGCTGGGCTCAGGGCGGTGCCGAGGTGCTGTTCAAAAACATCCGTGGCGTCTGGCAATGGCGCCACCGCTACCTGTGGCCGCTGCTGTTTGAATACTGCCTGTCCACCGGTTGGGCCTTCACCTTCCTGCTGTCGGTGATCTTCTGGGGCGTGGGTAAATTCGTGGTGCTACCACAGGCGATTGCCGTGGACTCGCTGGTGCCGCCAGCGTTTACCGGGCTGGTGCTGGCGATGGTGTGCTTGCTGCAGTTTGCGGTGAGCATCCTGATTGACCGGCGCTACGAAAAAGACCTGTGGAAAACCCTGTTCTGGACCGTGTGGTACCCGATGGTGTTCTGGCTGGTCAGCTTGCTCACCACCTTGGTCAGCTTTCCCAAGGTGCTCTTCAACCAGCACCAGAAACGTGCGCGCTGGGTCAGCCCAGACCGCGGTATTAAACCTAGTGAAGAGGAGGCGTGACCATGAAACTGGTCAGAACTCGCCAGAACTCAGTGATGTGGGTCATCGATGTGCTGCTGACATTGCTGGCCTGGGCCGGGCTGATTTGGCTGTTGGCGCGTGGTATTACCGCAATGCTGGAAACCCACGGCGGCCCACGCATTGAAGCGCCGATTTTTGCGGCGCTCAATACCTTGCAAATCTATTTGTGGATCGCCCTGTTCAATGCCGTGATCTTGATCAGTTGGGCGCGTTATCAACAACGTCGCGGCCGCAAGTTTGCCCAGCGTCGCGCCGAGGCCAATGCGCTCACTGACAAGAACCTGAGCGAAAGTTTCAAGTTGGGCGACGGCCACCTGGAGCAGTTTCGCAAGCCCGGTGTACTGGTGATCCATAACGACGAGGAGGGCGGGGTGGAAGACGTGAAGTCGCACGTGTCCCGCGATGTGGAGCGGCCAGGGCTGACCTTGGTGCCGGGTGCGCAAAAGGACAAAGACGCAGGCTAGAAGCACTGGGCGCCTTGTGGCAAGCCCGCTCGCCACAGGAAGCCCGCTGGCTAAAACAAGCTCTGTCTCCACAAGAAGCACTGCGCCAGACTAATCCGATAAATGGGATCCAATTCACAAAACCACCGCGAACTTTTCTGTATTTCCCGGTACTAACCTAACTCGGCAAGCACTTGATGGCTAACTAATGTCCTATTGTCAACGCTTGTTCGGACCGCTATCAAAACAGTTGCCGCTTGTCGGAATAAAACTTCCAGAAACAGGCTGCAACTCTTTTTTGATGATTATTTATTGTTATCTATCAATGGTTTACAGGTTTAGCTAGTACGAATGTGCAACTAATCCAGTTTCTTGGATAAGCGCAAGTTCGATGTTAGTTTGCCGCCCCTTGATTTTCGATGGATCGAACATGTCTTCGTTATTGCCACGGACTCGGTACTTGCTGTGCACTTTTCTGCTCGCTTACTTGAGCCTGAACACTGCCATGGCCGCCCCCACGCCAGGGGATCAAGACCTGATCCGTGACCGGCAAAACCGCTTGCTCGAAGAGCAACAACGGCGCCTGCAAGAACTGCAGGACCTGCCCGGCAAAGAAGCCAAGCCCCAGGCCCCGGCCTTGCCGGCAGACACGCGCTGCTTTCCGATCAAAGACATCGAACTCAAGGGCGCCGACAGCCTGGCAGCCGCCGACCGCGAGCGTCTGCTCAAGCCCTATATCGGCGAGTGCCTGGGCGTCTCGCAGCTCAATGAGTTGCTCAAGGTCATCACCGACTACTACATCACCAAAGGCCGCGTCACCAGCCGCGCCTACCTGCCGCAACAAGACCTCTCCAGCGGCCATCTGCAAGTGCTGGTGGTCGAAGGCAAACTCGAAGCCTTGAAAAGCGCCGAAGGCAGCACGGTGACCGACCGCGAACTGGCCATGGCCTTTCCCGGCAAGGTCGGCGAGGCGCTGAACCTGCGCGAAGTCGAGCAACTGGTGGACCAACTGAATCGCTTGCCCTCCAAGCAGGCGCAAATGGAACTGACCCCCGGCCGCCAGATCGGCGGCAGCGACGTGGTGGTCAAGAACACCGCGCAAAAGCCCTGGCGCGCCAGCCTGTCGCGTAACAACGACGGCCAGAAAAGCACCGGCGAACAGCAGTGGGGCGCTGGCCTTGAGTGGGACAGCCCGCTCGGCCTGGCTGACCAACTGGTACTGCGCGGCGGCCACGATGCCGTCAGCGACCACCAGAAAACCTCGAAAAACAGCATGCTCTACTACAACGTGCCGTGGGGCTGGTGGAACTTCAGTTACACCTACAGCGAGAGCGATTACCGCGCCCTGGGTTACACCAACACCTTCAAGTTCAAACAGTCGGGCGACAACCAGAACCACCAGTTTCGCGCCGAGCGGGTGATCCATCGTGACGACGTGAGCAAGACCTCGCTCAACGTTGGCCTGGCGCACCTGCGCACCAACAACTACATCAATGAGGCTCACCTCGAGACCAGCAGCAACCGCCTCAGCGAACTGCAACTGGGCATCAACCATGGCCGGCGTATCGGCAATGCGTTCGTCAACCTCGACTTGGGCATGCAAAACGGCATCGGTGCCTTCGATGCTCAAGCCAACGATGAGCGGGATCAGTACGGCAATCGCCAGCCCAGTGCGCGCTATCGCAAATACACGGCCACCGTCAGCTACCTGCAGCCGTTCACGCTGTGGGGCGAGTCGTTCAGCTTCTCCAGCCTGGCCACCGGCCAACACAGCGAAGACATCTTGTTCAGCCCCCAGCGCATGAGCCTGGGTGGCTCGGCCTCGGTGCGCGGTTTCAAAGACCAGCAACTCAACGGCGACAGCGGCGGTTACTGGCGCAACGACGTGCGCTGGGCCCGCCCGGTGACCTGGGATTGGATGCGCCCAGCCTTTGCCGAGTACGGCGCCAGCGTCGGCTACGACCAAGGCGTGATCAGCAACGGCCGCTACAACGGCGAACTGCACGGCCGGGTCTCCAGCAACTCGTTGGAGTTGTTCGCCCGTGGCAAATACGTCAGCACCAGCGTGACCTTTGCGCACTCTTTGGAACGCCCGGCAGTGATGAGCGAGCGCGAAGCGCCGATCTACTTCCGTATGGATTTCTTCCTGTAATTCAACGCCCCGTTACATCGAGACTATGACAATGGATGTTCGCCACTTTGCCTTCCTGGCCCGCCAACCTTCTGCTGCGCTGAAGCCGCGAGATTCGTTCTTCGGCCTGCCCAAGCGTGGCTTGGTGCTGATCCTGGCTAACGCGCTGTTCTGGCAGCCGCTGCTGGCCCAGGCCGAAGGCATCGTGGTCAGCGCGCCGGGTACCACTGTCGGCCAAGCCGGCAATGGCGTGCCCGTGGTGAACATCGCTACGCCCAATGGCAGTGGCTTGTCGCATAACCAATTCAAGGACTACAACGTCGGCCCCAACGGCGTGATCCTCAACAACGCCACGGGCGCGGTGACCAACACCCAGCTGGGCGGCTATATCATCGGCAACCCCAACCTCAAGGGCGGCGCGGCCAGCGTTATCCTCAACGAAGTCAACGGCGGCAGCCCAAGCCAGTTGCGCGGTTACACCGAAGTGGCGGGGCAGTCGGCCAAGGTCATCGTCGCCAACCCTTACGGCATCACGTGCAGCGGTTGCGGTTTTATCAACACCCCCAACGTGACCCTGACCACCGGCAAACCGGTGCTCGACGCGAGCGGCCAGTTGCAGCGTTATCAGGTCGACGGCGGCGCCGTGACCATCGACGGCCAGGGCCTCAACGCCAGTAACGTCGACCGTTTCGAAATCATCACCCGCTCGGCCAAGATCAATGCGCAGATCAACGCGCGCCAATTGACCGTGATCGCTGGGCGTAACGACGTCGATGCGCAAAGCCTGAAAACCACCGCGCGCGCTGACGACGGCAGCGCCAAACCAGAATTGGCCATCGATTCCTCGGCGCTGGGCGGCATGTACGCCGGTGCGATCAAACTGGTCGGCACCGAAGCCGGTGTGGGCGTGAAACTCGACGGCACACTGGCCGCCAGCGGCGGCGATATCCAGCTGGATGCCAACGGCCACTTGAGCATGGCGCAGACGTCGGCCACCGGTAACGTCAAGGTCACCGCGCAGAACGTCAACCTCACCGACAAGGTCTACGCCACCGGCAACGTGCAGGTCACCAGCGCCCAAGGCTTGGTCAACCAGCAGAGCGTGGCTGCCGGCCAACGCATCGAACTCAACGCGGCCACCGTCACCAACCCCGGCATCATCGAAGCTGGCGTAGCGGCGGACAACACCCGCAACGCCACCGGCGACCTGGTGGTGAACGCGCAAACCCTCAACACCAGCGGCAACTTGCTGGCTAGCCGCGCCTTAGCGATCACTGCCGCGCAAGCGCTGACCAACCAGGGCGCGATCATTCAGGGCAAAACCGTCAGCGTCAGCACCGCCAACCTGACCAACCAAGGCACCACGGCACGCTTGTACGGCGAGCAAAACCTGGCGCTCAGCGCACCGGCCATCGCCAACCTTGGCGGGCTGATTCGCTTCGGTGAAGGCCAGGCCGCGACCCTCGACAGCGCCGCCCTGGACAACCGCCAAGGCCGCATCGAAATGGCCGGCGGCAGCCTGGTGCTGACCAGTACCGCGCTCAATAACAGCGGCGGGCAAGTCATCGCCAACAACCTGACCGTCAACGCGGGCAGCCTGAACAACCAGAACGGCGTGCTGGTGGCCAGTGCCCTCACCGTGAATGCCGGCGACCTCGACAACAGCCTCAAGGGCTTGATCCAGGCCGACAATGGCGCGCTCAACCTCAGCGTCGCCAATGCCTTCAACAACAGCCAGGGTTTCGCCCAGGCGGGCACCGACCTGAACCTCAACGCCGGCAGCCTCAGCAGCAACGTCAACGGCGTGCTGAGCGCCAACACCGGCAAGTTGACCCTCGCCACCGCGCAACAGCTCAACAACGCCCAGGGCCGCTTGCAGGCCGGGCAGGGCGATGTCGAGCTGCATGCGGCGAACCTGGATAACCAAAGCGGCGTGATCGTCGGCAAGCAGCTGCTGCTCGACGTGACGGGCGGCAACATCGACAACCGCGCCGGGCGCGTGGTGGGTGACCACCTCGACGTGCGCGCCTCGGGCCTCGACAACCGCAACACCGGCCTGCTTGCTGGTGGTGCGCCGGGTGTGAGCCTGCTGCTCAAAGGCCCGGGCCAATTGCTCAACGCCCAAGGCCGCATTCAAAGCGAAGGCCTGTTGCAGCTGCAAGGCGAGCGCCTGGACAACAGCGCCGGCATCCTGATCGGCACGTCGGTTGACGTCACCGCGCAGCACCTCAACAACAGCAGTAAAGGCTCGCTGGTCAGCAACGACGGCGACGTAACCCTCAACGTCAGCAACCTGCTGACCAATGCTGGCGGCGTGATCGACGCGGGCGAGCGCAGCGTGCTGGTCAAAGCCCTCACCACCCTGAACAACAGCGGCGGCACCTTGCGCGGCAAGCGCCTCGACATCGCCGCGCAGCACCTGAACAACGACGGCGGCCAACTGCTTGCCGGCAAGCAAGGCCTGAGCTACAGCGGCCAGGACGTGAGCAACCGCAAAGGCTTGATCCTCAGCGGCGGCGCGCACACTCAGCTCGACACCGCCAGCCTGGATAACCTCGGCGGCACCGTGCAAGGCGACACCCTGACCGTCACTGCCAACACGGTCGATAACAGCAGCGGCGGCTTGATGGCAAGCCTGCTCGGCAACCTGCAACTGACCGTCGAAGCCCTGGCCAACCGTGGCGGCAAGCTGTTCGGTAAAGAACAGGTGGCGATCACCGGCGCCACCCTCGACAACAGCGCGGGCGGCCAGATCAGCGGCAACCAGATCAACCTCATCTCACGCGACACGCTCACCAACCGAGGCGGCCTGATCGAAGCCAACCAGGGCCTGACCCTCAACGGCGGCAACCTCGACAACAGCGCAGGCGGGCAACTGCGCGCGCTGGGCGGCGCCAGCAGCAGCCTTAACCTCAGTAACAGCCTCAACAACCAGAACGGCACCCTCGAATTCGGCAGCGCGGCGTTCAGCCTCGACGCCACGCAACTGAACAACCAAGGCGGCCAGTTGCAACACGCGGGCACCGGCCTGTTCCGCATCAACACCGCCAGCCTCACCGGCAGCCAGGGCAACATCAATGGCCTGGGCACGGCTGACTGGGCGTTTGGCAACGTCGATGGCCTGGGCCGCGTGCAACTCAACGAAGCCCTCACCTACAAAAGCAGCCAAGGCCTGAACCTTAAGGCCGGCGACCGCATGGCCAGCAGCAAGGGCTTGACCCTCGACGTGGCCAGCCTGAACAACAGCGGCGAACTGCTCAGCGACGGCAACGTGAGCATCACGCTCAGCGGCGACCTGAACAACAGCGGCCGCATTGCGACCCAGCAAAACCTCAGCGTGACGGCCAACAACCTCAGCCAGAATGGCGGGCGCTTGGCGGGCAACAACACCCAGCTCAAACTGAGCGGCACCCTCGACAACCTCGGCTTCCTTACTGCGCGTCAGCAGCTGGACATCGCGGCGGCACAAATCGGCAACCGTGGCACGATGGGCGCCCAGGGCGCAGTGAACCTCACTGCCGTCAACGGCATCACCAACGGCGCCGATTCGCTGCTGTTCAGCGGTGGCGACCTGACGCTGCGCGCCAATGGCTTCAGCAACACCTATGGCGATGTTTACAGCAAAGGCAACCTCACGTTTGCGGGCGTAGATGGCGGGCGGGCGGTGGCATTCAGCAACCTGTCGGGCACTGTCGAAAGTGAGGGCAACATCGGCATCAGCGCCGCGTTCGTCGAAAACGCCAAGGCTGAATTCGAACTGGGTAAAACCCTGACCAGCGGCAGCGTGGTGTGGCAGTGCATCCAGCATTGCAAGGGGCATGATTGGTTCAAGCGCGGCCAGACTTTTATCGACCAAACCTACGTTGAATCGGCGATCAAAGACTCGGCCGCCGCACGCCTTGTAGCCGGGGCCGACCTGTTGATCCAGGGCGATAACGTACAGAACCGCTACAGCCTGATGGCCGCCAACCGCAACCTGAGCATCATCGCCAACGACCTGCTCAACCAAGGCGCAGGCACCCGTACCGGGCAGAACCACATCGTCATCGGCAACCGCATGAAGATCGTCAAGGATTACTGGGACCTGGTGCAGTTCACCGAGATTCCGGCCTACAACGCTGCCGTCGCAGCGGGCGGTTTTGACCTGGCGAAGTTCGAAGCGCTCAAGGCACGCTCCAGCGATGAGCGATTTGTGGAGATGAGCAACGTCACCACCTGGACCGCCAACGACGGCAATGCCTACAACGCCACATTGCAGGCAGGTGGCACCGTCGACCTGTCCAAAGTCGCCAACAACGTGCAGAACGGCACGCTGCTTGAAAACCAAAAAGCACAACTGACCGGCACCCTCGGCGACGACCAGACCGGCATCCCCGTCGGTGGCATCAATATCAGCCTCAGCAAGCACGCCAACGATGCCAGCGCCCAAGCGCCAGGCTCCGTGCTGCCCGTGGTGACCCTCGCGCCGGGCGGCGGCTTCGTACCCGTGGACTACACCGGCACGCCGTTCGCCCCGGTCGACCCCACCACCTCGCCGTATTTCCAACTGCCCAAGGGCGACTATGGCCTGTTCGTCAAAAGCGCCGACCCCACCAGCCACTACCTGATCGAAACCAACCCCGAGTTCACCACCGCATCGGGCTTCTTTAGCTCCGACTACATGCTCGGCAAACTCGGCTACACCGCCGACAACGCCTGGCGCCGCCTCGGCGATGGCCAATACGAGACCCGCCTGATTCGCGACGCGGTACTCGCACAAACCGGCCAGCGCTTCCTGGCGGGCGGCCTGCTCAGCGACGCCGACCAGTTCCGCTACCTGATGGACAACGCCTTAGCCAGCAAAGACGCGCTGCGCCTGAGCGTCGGCGTGACACTCACCGGCCAGCAAGTCGGCGCCCTGACCCACGACATCGTGTGGATGGAAAACCGCGTGGTCGACGGCCAAACCGTGCTCGTGCCGGTGCTCTACCTGGCCCAGGCCGAATCGCGCAACGTGCGTGGCAACAGCCTGATCCAGGGTCGCGACCTCAACCTCGTCACCGGTGGCGACCTGGTTAACGTCGGCACCCTGCGCGCCAGCAACAACCTCTCCGCCGTCAGCAGTGGCAGCATCTACAACGGCGGCCTGATCGAAGCCGGCAACAACCTGAGCCTGCTGGCCCAAGACAGCATCCGCAACGCCATGGGCGGCGAAATTCGTGGCAGCCAAGTCAGCCTTGCTGCCATCAAAGGCGACATCACCAACGACAACACCGCGATCCAAGTACGTGACGGCGTGGGCATGCGCACCCTCACCGATGCCAGCGCGAGCACTATCACCGCGCGTAGCAACCTGGCCATCGATGCCGGGCGCGACCTCACCAACCGCGGCGCACTGGTCGCCGGTAACGACGCCACCCTCACTGCTGGCCGCGACCTCAACCTCGTCGCCGCCAGCGATACCAGCGTGAAACATGAATTCAGCAACGGCGGGCACAAATCCAGCATCACCACCGACGTCAAAAACCTCGCCGCTACCGTCACGGCAGGCGGCAACCTCAACATGCAAGCCGGGCAAGACGTCAACATCATCGGCAGCAACGCCACCGCCGGCAAAGACCTGAATATCCAGGCTGGGCGCGACTTCAACGTCGCCTCCGTCAGCGACATGCACAACGTCGAGGGCAAAGAAAAACACGGCAAAAAACGCATCAAGACGGCGGACGAGCAGACCACGCAAGTGGCCAGCGTGTTGACGGCGGGCGGCGACTTTACCAGCCAGGCCGGGCGCGACACCACGTTGGTGGCGAGCAAGATCAGTGCGGGCAATGAGGCGTATCTGTACAGCGGGGATAAGTTGAACCTGCTGGCGGCGCAGAACAGCACGCATACCTTGTATGACATGAAGGAGAACGGTGGGTGGGGCGCGAAAAAAGCCAAGCGCGACGAAGTCACCCAAACCACCAACGTCGGCACTGAGATCAAGACTGGCGGCAACCTCACCTTGATCAGTGAAGGTGATCAGCGTTACCAGGTCGCCAAGCTGAATAGTGGTAAGGACATCATTCTCAACAGTGGCGGGGCCATCGCTTTTGAAGGCGTCAAAGACCTTCATGATGAAAGCCATACCAAGAGCAAGGGCGACCTGGCCTGGTTCAGCGCCAAGGGTAAAGGCAACACCGACGAAACACTTCGCCAGAGTGAAATGATCGCTCAAGGGCAGGTCGTTATCAAAGCGGTCGATGGGTTGAAGATCGATGTCCGGCAGGTGGACCAGCAAACGGTAAGTCAGACCATTGATACCATGGTCAAAGCCGATCCGAATATGGCTTGGCTCAAGGATGCTGAAAAGCGCGGTGACGTGGATTGGCGCCAAGTCAAAGAGATCCACGATAGCTTCAAATACAGCAATTCCGGCTTAGGTGCAGGTTCGCAGATCGTCATTGCGATCCTGATGGCCGCATTTGTCGGGCCGTTGGCAATGACTGCTGCCGCGGGTGCCGGAGCTGGCGTAGCCGTCGCGGCGGGAGCGGGGGCCGTAGCCGCGGGTGCTGCGACCAATGCGACGGTCAGCGTGGTTAATAATCGCGGCAACTTGGGCGCGGTATTCAAGGATGTCACCTCTTCGGATGCTTTGAAGGGGTATGCGATTTCCGGTGTCACCGCTGGATTGACCGCAGCTTATTTTGATGGCTGGACCGGAACTCATACTGATCAGGCGACCAAGCAAATTACGGGGCCACAGCTCAACACATGGACAGGTGTAGGGCAGTTTGCCGCGAACCAGACATTGCAAGGCGGGACTTCAACGCTATTGAGTAAAGCGTTGGGGCAGGGCGGTAGCGGAAGTGAGGCACTGAAAACTGCGCTGTTCAATACCTTGGCAGCGGCAAGCTTCAATGCCGTCGGCGACTACACGAAAAAATGGAACATCGATAACGGTTCAATTCCGAAGATTGCGATCCATGCAATGGTCGGTGGCCTGTTGGCCGAAGCCACAGGTGGAGACTTCCGTACAGGCGCATTGGCAGCCGGGGCCAATGAGGCACTTGTTGTACAACTGAACGACATAGTGAAGGGCGACAAGACATTGTTGTCCATGAGTTCTCAACTGGTCGGCGTGCTGGCAGCGGCCACACAAAAAGATGCGGACGCGAGCAAGCTGGAGAAGGGCGGCTGGGTGGCAAAAAACGCTACGCAGTACAACCATCAACTTCACAAGTCTCAAGCCGATGCGCTGGATGAGCAGCGACGCTTCCATCCGGAAAGAGCTGATCGTTTGAATGCCGCGGCCTGTGCTTTGGTGGGTTGCGCCGAGTCGATCCCGACCGACCATGAATCCTATAAGGACTTCAAGGCACTTCAGGATCGCGGCGCGACTTATGCTGCGGAGATCGCCTTGCTTGAATCGACCGGCCAGTTCGGCGGGCGTAGTTGGCAAGATTGGAGCGACGATACGCTCAATGCTCATGGCAAGGCGGTGCAGGTCATTGGCGCAAGCAAAGACACTGCGTTGGGTCTTGCGGGAGGGGCCACCGCTTATACGGGCATGTTGCTGTCGTCACCCGCGTGTGTTGGTGTTGTTACGTGTGCCTTGCCGATCGGGTTGGGCGCGCTTGGCACCACCTCGATGGTGGGGGCATGGGATTCTGCAAGCCGGATTACGGCGGATTTCAAGTCCAGCGAGCCCGACCGAGTAATGGCTTCTTTCTTTCCGCAAACCTTTCCTGGCGAGTCGAGCGCAACGTCTGACTTGGCATGGGGAGCGGCAAAATCCGCGGCTCAGGCGGCTCTGTTTGGTGGAGCCAGTAAATACTTTAGTGGTCAGCTAGCTGGAGAGCTTGCTGCGACAAACAAGGTAGTACCGAAAGAGATCCCAGCGCCTGTTAAGGGTGGATTGGACCTGTCGAAGGTCGACGTTTTGACCATTAAGGATGCGCGCAAGCTTGAGGGCGAAAATAAAGGTTTAATCTTTGTACAAGAGCCTCAAGGTGACTTCAGCAAGCCGTTCGTGAAATTCGAAGCGGGTACAACGGGAGCATTTTCCGATGTCCTATCGCAGCGTAAGGCAGTACCTGCGATACGGTTTGACAACCCCAATCCCAACGGTAACAATTTCGTGAAGTTTGACGGTGTAGAAGACATTGGCGGCATCACTTTAATTGACCGAAAAACAGCACTTACATCGTTTGATAAACAAATTCAAAGCGTTCAGAGAGTGTCGAGTGCGTTGAAGCAAAATCCTGGCATAAAAGCGGTTTTTGAATTTCCAAATCAAAAAGCGGCTGATAGAGCAACTAATATTTTGATTGAGCAAAATATCAGAAACATTACTGTGAGGGTGGCACCCTAATGACTAAGTACAAACTTGAGTTTCGTCATAGACCCCTATTTTCAGAGCCTATTGAAGGTAGGCACAGTCGCTTTCTGGAAAAGTTGTCTAGCTTAGGTTCTCCATGGGATTTGGCCGGTACTCCTAAAGCTCCAGATAGTGGGAGCGAGCTTATTGTCTCTGTCTCGTTAGACAAGGTGCTCCCGTCGGGCGTGAAGGGGCGAGTTTCATATGCGCTCCGGAGTGAGAAATATTTAGAAGATGACGCTCAATTTGATGACACGCTCTTTGTTGAGTTCTCAAGCAATAAAGTTGATTACTCAGATTTATTGAAAAGAGTTTTCCCTAGGTATGTAGAGGCTTTTGGCGCCTACAGGGCGGCGCTGCATGATTGGTCTATTACGAGAGGCGATTGGCCCGAAGTTGTGGCTGCCTGCGATGCTACCCAGAAAGATATTAATGGTAGAGACGGTGTTTTTCGTATAAATGCGGCTAATTTTTTTGATGGAGAATTGTGCCTTCGCGCCTTTGGAAAAAGTCCGCAACAGGTCGTTGACTGCTTAAAGGGGCACGTTGAAGAAGTTTCCGAGCTCGCGGGGGGCGTATTGATTGTCGTTAGTTATACTCCTCTGTCCTCCAACGAAATAATGAGCGCGGGTGAACGATTAAAGGCGCTACTGGGTGAGTAACGTTTTTCACTAACGCCGCAGGGGCTCAGGCTGAGAGGCAGGCGTCGCTGAGGAAAGAGTTGTTTAACACCTGAACTATGAGCGAGAAGCGGCGGATTTATTTGAGTACTTAAGTCCTTTGCGACTTGAATGAATCTGCCACCTTTATATTCCTCTTAGCGACTCGTTCACAGGGCGAAGCCCTCAACCATTAAACAAGGAAGTTCAATGGGCATCCCACTCCCCTTCTGGCTCATCATCACAGCCGTCACGGCTTACGTTGCAAGTACGCGCGGGCGCTCAGGGCCCCGGTGGTTTGCAATCTCGCTCTTTCTTCCCTGTGTTGCCCTGGTTGCCGAGTTATTAATGCCCCGGCTGGCGAAGACCGGTGTTGATGCCCTGGTGCACCCGGACCTGCGGCCTTGCCCAGCCTGCAACCAATCCATCCAGGCGGCGGCCTCTCGCTGTAAGCACTGCGGGGCGCAAGTGGAGCCGATTGCTTTGAGAGGTCGCAGCGGTTGGGTCGCTCGCATGACCGCCGATACTACTCAAATTCCTGAAGTCTGAACATGGCTTGGACGGGCTGGTGACGTGGCGGACGGTGATGCGATAACTCGAAGTACACCCGCTTCCTCTTATCTGCGTAAATGATCATGAAGAATAAAGAAGTGTTAGTCGTTGATTGTATTTGCGGGAAGTAGTGGGTAAACGACGGTTTGCAAAGATGGAGGTGTAATAAGATTGGAGAAATAGGGGGCAGACCACTTTTTTGGGTGTATCAGGACGCCCAAAAAAGTGTGAGTAAAACGAATAGAGAAAATGGTGGCCTGATCCCTATTTCCCGACTCCTATGCCCCTGCCCGCCATGAGAGGTGTGGAGCACCAAGGTGATATTCACAGGGTTCAAGGGCCAGCGGAAAAAATACTTGGTAAGTGATTATGAAAAATAAAGAAGAGTTAAAAGCGTTGGTTGAAGCTGTAATGTACTCAAAAGAGTACGAGGGTAATTACGGCTATCGCATAACAGGCACGAGTGCGATGTTAAGCAATGTTGATGAATCAGATCGACAGCAGGCCCCGGCTGACTATCTGGAGTTTCTTACTGAGTTTGGTTTCGGCGAATTAGATGCGGCATTTCATCTCGATGATGGCCCGGAGAAGTATTCAACTGTATGTGGTCGAGAAGTTGAGGGTTATGAGGGGTTTTATGTGTTCGGTGGGAATTCGAGTGATGTGCTATATGCTTTCGACGCAAAAAATAATTGGCAGATCGTAGAGATTAGCTCTGAGTTGGATGAGGTTGATGTGTTAGCGTCAAGTTTTTCTGATTTTATCTTAGGACGGTTGAAGCACGTCAAGTCGTTAGTTGAAAGACGCGCAGCGGGCTGATTGTCAGCGTTGCATTTTTAGGGGTACAAAAGCAACTCCATCCAGTTTGGTTTCTGGAGAAACTGGAGTTGTAGGAACTGGTAAAGCTGCGGCTTATGATGCAAGTTTGACAGCAACATCCACATCAGGATGGACGAGCATCTCGATTGACGCTCGCGCGGTGGTCCGGGACGTCGAGTACCATTCAGGTGTGCCGATACCCTCTAACCAGCACACGCAACGCGCAGAGGAGTTGCGTCAGGTGGATCACACTTATGTCGCGCCCAGAAGCGACTATCAAGCCTTACAGCGTGAATACAATAGGCAGCGAAATAATCTCAAGCGTGAGTGGGAGTTGAATACTGGTTTGACATAGCCCAAGACGGAGAGTGGTGTGGATTTCCAAGCGCACCATGTGATACCACAGCAGTATGGTGGACCTAACCAATGGTGGAATTTGCATCCGGTGCCTGGTGGGAGTGCTCACCAAGGTGGCGTTCATGCCCCAGCAAGTCCAACAACTACAGCATTTGCGCAGAAACCTCCGAGGCGCCCATGACCATGTACGAAAAATTAGAGGCCTTCAATGCACTCGCATGCGTGCTATTAGAGCGGCTGAACCCTGTTTCTTCTGGTGACGTGAGTGGGATGCGACAGCAGTGGCCAGCGGCTCCCGATGAATACTTTGCTTTTATGCAGGAGCGGGGGCATGGTGAGATAAAGGAGGACGACTTCGCGCTGTCGCTTTTGACGATTCAACCCACATTATGTCCGGCGGTAGACTACTTTGGTGATGATGGGTTTTATAAAGACGGACCCTATGAATCGTGTGCTAAGGGCGAGGTGTGGCTGTTCGGTTGGGATAGCACCGGGACTGCTTTCGGTTTCGACAGTGGAGACAACTGGCGATTGTTGGAAATCGACAATATGCGTTGGATAACGCGACTTGACTTGTCGTTTCGTCAGTTCATCGAAGGGGTGTTGGTATGTTATCCACAGCGGCCGATAAGCTTTGCGAATGGAGTTTGGCGCGACTCGGGAGATATTTCTTACACCCTATCGGATTAGGCATAATAGCGTGCTGAGCCTAAAAAAGTGGAAAGGGCGCGCATTTATCTGGTGCAAAAGCGACAGCAGGTGCTAGCCAACCTATCAACCTGTTGGAGGAAAGGGCGGCATACCACCCAATTAGTGGATTAGTGGGTGATCGTGGTTCACTTGCAGAAGTTGGTTCTGTTTTCCATAGCCAGAATAACAGTGTTCTTCATGTCCCATCTAATGCCGCTCAAAGCTTTAGGTATACTCGTTTCAAAGGCGCTGCAGAATACAGAAATCCTGCGGCTGACTATGTTTCAGTTCTTACGGATTTGAATGCAAAAAATTTGACGAAACAGGCTAAAGAGTTTAATTCTTATCAGTCGGATTATTGGAGATTACGGGCTCGAAGCGGGGAGTCATTAGGCGTGGATTATTCAAGAATAATTGATATTATTAAAGAGTCGGATTTCGTTGAATTTGCTGATTATGGGGACGGTATTGCTGATGAGTGGATTTATAAAGCTGAAACTCGTCTTGCGTTGAAATTGCCTGATAGCTATAAATGGTGGTTGAAGTGTTATTCTGGCGGGGAAATATCGGGGGAGGAGATTTATAGTATTTACGAAATGGATTTTGATAGTGTATGTGGTGGTGATATCGTTTATATGTCAATCGTTAACGGTCGAAATGGGTTGTGTGGGAAGGATAGGCTGTTTATCTGTGAGCCGCCGGGTGCGGGGGAGTCATTTTATTTCGCCACAGGCGATGGTCTTAATGATGGGGAGTATCCTGTTTATAGGCTTAATCTTTCTAATAAAACTTCTAGTTTGTATGCGAAAAATTTTATCGAGCTCTTAGAGAAAAGAATAATTTCTTTCAGTTGAATAATGATTGTGCGATGAAAAATGTTTGAGAAAGGCCTAGTCCAAAAGCGACAGGAGAATAAATAAAACGCTAGAACGGGTTCAGGCCACGATTTTATGAATATGATTTTAGACTTGGCTCTTTGATAAAATATTATTTGTTTTTTTTCGAAAAAAGATACGGGTTCTTACGTTTCGAGATTTACCGTGTAAATAGAACTGTGTAATCGTAGTCTGACCCCTATTTACACCGACTCAGGTGGAGATTGAAGGGGCGTTCCAAAATTCCACGCCCATGCCGGGTGCATCTAAGTGGCAGGGAGCCTCTCCAAGTGGGTTGAAGATAGAAGGTTATTACGGCAAGCCGAACGGTCCTGGCACAACAGCTTGGCCGGTCTATCAAGGGATAAATTGATCAGTATGGCTAACGGTAAAATTTATTTTGTAAGGTCCTCTAAATTCAATCGTTTAGAGGTCTTGGCCACGGAGCCAAACGCGGACCCGCGGATATCTTCACCGCAGAGTGTGGGCGTTAGAGAAATTGCAGCTTGGTTATCTGATGATGTGAATAGCCATTTGTCAGCAATTGGATGGGTTGCGCGTTTGGAAGCTTTGGAAAGTGCAGAGTCAAAAGGATATTTAGGAACTGGTAACGCCCATACGGTGGGGGTCGCTGGGGAATACATATTTTCAGAGTGCGAGTTTGAAGAAGATTTAAAGGTGCTGGTGCATGAGCGTCATGTTGTCTCATTGCTGAAATTTTACATCGCCACTCACGAAGAACATATTTCAAGTACTTGTTATGATGTGGAATATGTACTAGAGGGTGAGCCTGCTTTAAATCGTTACCTTGAATGGGGAGGGCGATTAGGTCTCTCCGATACGGAAATAGCTGAAAATGCCCGGAAAATTAATCGTCATCAAAAAAGAAAGCGGGTAGGCGTCAAAGGCCTTAGGAGAGAGTGAGATTGGCTGATCTTTTTCGCTATCTATATTTTAAGTTCGCTGAATTGTATTAGCGATCAAAATATGTAAATTGATTGGGTACGTGCCTCACTGGGAGCATTCTGACGCCTATAAATATGCACTATACGGCATTGCGGTCGGTCGAGGATTTGAAACCTATGATATGCCGGTATCCCCAGATGAAGCGCTTGCCAATCTTGATGCATTGCCAGAGGTTAAAAGAGTGTTTGTTGAGGTGTTTGACTTTTTTAGTCTTTGATTGAGGGAAAAGTGGATTGAGAATTCGCAGAAGCAAAGGGGGCGAAGAAATAGGGAAATAGGGGGCAGACCCCATTTTACAATTGCTTACTCGCCTTGGGCAAACGAGTTGTCCGAGGGTTGGCGGGACGTCCGAAGACGATTGTTTGTTGGCCGTGTAATCGTAGTCTGACTCCCTATTTACCCGGCCAGATACGTTGGATTTTACTTATACAATTGATGGGGCGCGTCAAACTGCCCGCTTTGAAAATGAAGCTCGCTAAATTCCGGAGCATAAAAAATGATTACTGAAGATATAGAAACTGTTAAAAAAATTTTTGAGCTGATTCAGTCTGGAATTGTTGAGGGTTATGACGCCTTCAGGTACGAAGCAGAAGTATGTGAAGGCTATATGGTTGAAGAAATCTCCATTGAAAAAAATGGAATATTAAATGAAAGTCCAAAAACGGATTTTAATGGGGCAATATTGTATCGGCTCGTCAATGAACTGAAAGCTAGTGCTGCTTCGCGCGGTGAAAACTGGCGTTCATTTGTGATGAGTTACACTGTCGGTGGTCAGGTGAAGACAAATTTTTTTATCCGTGAGAGAAATAGGGTGTAGACCACGTTTTTGGGTGTATCAGGAACCCAAAAGTGTGAGTAAAACGCATAGAGAAGATGGTGGTTTGACCTCTATTTCCCCGCAAAGATGAAGGTGAGTTAGTGATGATGCACACCACAGCCTATACGCCAGTGACCACAGCGTTTGCGTCTATGACCACGAAAGAACTCGATGATTTCTACGAGTGGTTTATGCTTAACAAACCCTACTGCTTAGATGATTTAATTCAAGCTGTTTGGCAGACGCCTGGGTATGAGGATTGGCGTGCAGATTTCTCCCCGGAGTCTCTGGGTCTATTAGCAGAGTGGTTGGCTTCTCAAATGACCAAGACCAACCGGTCGTCGAAAGGCAGCACACTCGCAGAGGACTCAATGGCCAGTGCGGCGGGCGATGAGGCACCTGATATAACCGATGAAGAAAAGTCTTTAACTGTTTTGGTCGGTATGTATTACGGTGAGGTCGCCGTTAGAAATAATGCGCGGCTTACGTGGTCGCAGTTGAAGGGTAATAAAAAGCAAGCGGATTATGGCCAGCCTGTCATATCTGCTTCCGGTACACTCCCGACCAATCCGGTGCGTGTTATTAATGCATTTGCGTGCGGCCTTGCTGACGGCTCACGAACAAGCGGGCGGCTTCGAGAAACCTATGATTATTGGATGGAGTTGATAAAGCACGGGGGATAGAATTCAGGCCACGTGTTGCAATATCTCTCTTTAAAATAGATTCGCTTCCCTTATCGAAACAGCTATAAACGAACGGAAGGCAATAAATGTCTATCAACAAAGACTGGGTTCCTGGGTTCGGCGAGATCGTTACATGGTTCGCCATGGACAAGGCAGGCGCAATCGCCGTGATGGTGAATAACTGCTTTGGCGGTTTGCCGGCCGTGGTGTTAGCGCTGCCTGATGTAGAGTCGAAGTTGGATCGATTGAGCGAATACCTGTGGGAGGAGTCTGCCGAGTTCGATACCTACCCTGAGAGCAAACAGGGTGAAACGATACTTGGCCTGTATTCCGCTCGCACCTATCGGCACCTTGCCCGAAGAGCAGACGTAGAAGCATTCATCGGTGAGCGCTCGTCAGCGGAGTTGGCGTTGACGGAATATAACGTGCCGTCGATCAAAGGGTTCTATGTTTATCATGGGGTGGAAGGCAGCGTGCCCAATGAAGATTACCCGGTGGGCTATCAGGGGCAGAGCCAGATAGGGGATTATTTCAGGTATTTGCTGCCCACTATTACGGCGAGCATTGAGGATATACCTGCGCCACTCAGAGGGTGCATCGCGGTGTGTGAGTCGTTTGAATTTTCTGAACTGTCTTTTTGGTCCAGCGATTGGGTTGATGCGTATTTTCGTCAGTTGTATGGGTGACGTTGCGCGTATCAGTTGGGCGGCGCCAGGGCCGCCCGGCTTTTACTCAGGATGGATCGGCATGGAGCCTGCGCATGATGACATCAAGCAAATCACACCCATCGCGCAGCGGAATAGCCAGCAATTGGGCGAAGTCTTGAAGCACCACAGCATCGCTGCTGAGTTGTTCGCGAAAGGCCAGGTTTTCCAGCAGTTGGGTGACGGCTCGAATCCGGTACACGGCGGCGTCGTGGAGGACGTCGAGGGGCGCACAAGTGTCGATGAGCAGAGCGGGGACGGTGCTGTCGTGGCCCGTAAGGGGCATGTATTGGTTCATTTTCAGTTCTCTGTTAGTGGATTAAGCCACCACTCATTCGTCGCCAAACGAAAGGGTGGCAGCTGTACGCAGGTTGGCGAACCGGCAACAGAGAAAACCGGCAGACCCGAAGGTCTCCCGCGCACAGCCGCCATAACATGCACAGCTTTGCGGGTGCAAAAACACCTGCATAGAAGCGGGTTGCTTTTGCACTCTGTTGTCAGGTCGCCAAACCTGATCGCCATTTGGGCGACGGCCCGGACTATAAGCCCCGTGCCCAAACCCACGCAAGGCATCAAAGTACTGGCCCACGCACAAGGCCTCATGTATGCAGACCCATGGCCGACACACTGGCGATGATTAAACGTATCAAAGCGCCCGCGCCGGTCAATCGCCGGCGCTCTCAACCCTCTTTGACTGACACTCGACATAAGCCGGAATGACACCGCATGAACACAATTTCCCCCGCTAAACGGCCGACCATTCTGGCCAGTATCGGCCGTCGCCTGCTGGCGCGAATCATCGACGCTGGCATCGCGGTGCTGATCTTTTTCATCGTCAAGTTCGGCGCCGAGGCGCTGTCGGCGTTCGTCCCCGCCGTGACGGCCAAGGGCGGGTTCCTCGCGGCGTTCTTCGCAGGCTTTGCCTACCTCTTGCTCGCAGACGCGCTGCCCAATGGTCAGAGCCTGGGCAAGCGCTGGCTGAGCATCGCGGTCGTCGACCGTAAAACCCGTAAGGGCTGCAGCATTTCTCAGTCGTTCACCCGCAATGCCGGGGTGCTGGTGATCATCGACTGGGTGTGGATTTTTCTGGAGTCCAGAACCCGTCTCGGCGATATGTTCGCCAAGACCATCGTGATTCAAACCGGCCACTTGACCAAGGTCCGCAGCCTTGCCGACATCTATGACGACGGGAAGCCCGGCACTGCTTGAGAGTGGTCGCTCAGGTTTCAACGTGTTGTTGTTCACGCAGCTAAGGGAATAGCCCATGAGTGGCAGTGGTTACCCAGCCGTAAAAGTATTTTTCGCCTTTCTGTTATGCCCCTTATTTGCCGGCTTGGCAGTCGTCCCTTTGATGCTGCTCACGCTCGTTACCACGATGCTCACCCGCCCACACTTGCTTGGCGGCATCAATGGCTTGCAGGCGTTCTCGATTTTTTTCAGCACTCCGATCCTGGCGCAAATCCTGTTTTTTATCCCCGCATTGGTCATGGCGCTCGTTGTAACGCTGCTCAAGGCCAGAGGCTCAAAAAGGGTCTACCTGACGGTTTCACTGGTGGGTGCCACGGTCGCGGCGGCGTGGTCGGTTTTTTTGCTGTTGAGCCTTACAAATGATGGGGGGAAGGCGCGGATGATGGGGGGCTTGATGCCCGCGTTGCTGTGTTTTGTGTATGGCGGGATCTCAATGGGGGGCGCAGCGTATTGGGTTTTGCCCAAGGCAACGAGTGAGTCGGTTGAGTGCGCCAATGCCTGAAGGTGGGTGGTGCCGGTCGCCAGAAAAATGGGGCTGTTGCGCAGCCAGCGGGAGCAAGCTCCCTCGCCACAGGCACTGCGCTGGCAGGCTGCTCTGTTTATTATTTTCTCTCGCCCTCGTTTTAAGAGGATGAGTTGCTTAATCAAGGAAGACCCATGAAATCCAGCAAGTTCTCCCTTCTCGCCTTCCTGATGTCCTGCCTGGTCGTCGGCTGGGGGTTGGTGTATGTCGGCCGCATCAAATGGGGCATTCGGGTTGCGGCGTTGCTGTATGTCGGCGTGGTGTTGCTGGGGGTCACCGGGTTGGCCGCCACGCCTGTCGGGCTCTACGTGCTCTTGGCGTTCACCATCCTCGTCAAGCTGGCCTCCGCGATTGCCTCCGCGGTGCTGGCCCGCCGTTACGACGGCCCACCGGGCGTGCCACGCAAGCGTTTCCATGTACTGTATGTGGGCGTACTGATCGTGATCACCTTGCTGATATTTGACGCGTCTCGCGCGCCGCTGCTGGGTTTCAAAAACTATTACATACCGTCGGGTTCGATGATTCCTACGCTGTCGATTGGTGATTACATCGTGTCCGACTTGCGCCCCGGCGCACCCAAGGCCGGCGATATCGTGGTGTATCGCTGGAACGGCACCGAGGCGGTCAAGCGTGTGGCTGGTGTCGGCGGCGACACGCTGGCCCTCGTCAACGGCGAGCTGATCCGCAATGGCGAAAACCTGGGGTTGTTCCACGCCCCGGCCGAGCGGGTGAAGAAGGACTACTCCTTGACACTGGCGCCGTTTTTGGTCGAGCCGGGGCACGTGTACCTGCTGGGCGACAACCGCGATGTGAGCAATGACAGCCGCTTCATGGGCCAGGTGGCTGTTGAGGATGTTGTCGGCAAAGTCACCGGCATCTGGTTCTCGAATGAACCGGTGCGCATTGGTACGAGGTTCCCATGACGCGTGAGGTTTCAATGGCAGGTTTAGCGGTAATAGGGTGGCGGTTGGCGCAGGGAATTTGCCTGCTGCTGATGTTCGTCAGTGCCAGCGTCTCTATGTTGGCGTGGGCCTACTTCGACAGCTCTACCTCCGGCGCTTTCGGCTCGGCGCTGGGTGTTTTCCTGATGGGCGCCATTGGGCTGTTGTTCGCGTTTGTATTCGAGCGCTCGCGCACGCCTCGGGCCACGGCGCGCTATATGGTGACGCGCTTGGCGGTGGTGCTCATGCTGGCAGCGGGCGCGGCGTACCTGGTCGACTCGGTGTGGTTTGCACCTGAGCGCGACGCGCTCGACGAGAGCCTGGAGGGGGCGAGCTGTGGCGAGTACTCCGGCACTGTCGTGAAAGGCTGGGAGCCATTTTGCGCGGAGAAGCGCGAGCGGGAGCCGAAATAAACCTATCAGATGGCGGCGGAAAAACCGGCGCTGCGCTCTCATGTAGGGATCGGTCAGGCTATGAGCGACTCTGCAATGATTGTCTGCGCTGCTGAAATGAATGAGCGCACGTTTGCGGCGTTTATCGAGTCGTTAGGTGGATCCGCCAGTGCTGGCAAACCCTCTCGTGGGTCAATCAGTCAGGATGAGGGCGATTTATACTTGGGGCTGTTAACCGTTGAGCAATGGGCTGATTTTTATGCTGAGCAGGATGTGTTTGAGTGGGCTGAACACTTGGGGGGCGCAGCCTCAGAGCCTGATCGAAATCCAGTTAGGGCACACCCATGGTTCCAGGGCGCTTTGTGATTGGTTCGTTTAGGGGTTCGGCCGCACGTGGGACTGCACCTTGAGCGATGTTGACGCGGTGAACCTTTCATACGCGGCTGTTTGTGAGCGCTATCGGCGGATCAGTAAGTCGTAGAACCCTGGCGCAAAAAAATGGGACTGCTACGCAGTCCAACGGGAGCAAGCGCCCTCGCCACAGGTCGCGCGCCCCGCGTTCGAAGGCTTTACAGCAATTTGCGCTGCACCGCCTCATCCAACGTGCTGCGCGTCAACGCTTCAACCACTTCACCGGTATTGGCCTGGAACGGAATACCCACGATCAGCACCAGGTGCATCCAGGTGCGCACGGATTCGCTTTTCTTGACCCGGCCCAGCTCTTTGCCGTCCTTGTCCTTGAACACGGTCTCCAGGGTGAAGGTGTTCTTCGCCGTGGACGGGATGATGAAGAAGGTGACGCCGGTGATGATTGCCGAGGCCATGCTGAACTGTTCGTTGTTGTACAGCGTGGCGTCGGCGTAGATGTCCGAGTCGACCTTATCAGTGCTCACCCGCGCAAAGCGGTTGGACTGGCGAAACGCATCGGCCACGGATTTTTCCCAAAGGGCCGCAGGCGCGCCGGCGGTGGCGTTGCCGGGGCCGCCGTTGACCTGGCTCAGCGCTGTGGTGCGCACGTAAGCGGTCGGTTTGTGTGCCGGCGCGTTGGCGGTCGGCGGCCAGGTTTGCACCGGTGGCAGTTCGTGTTGCGAGTAGGACACGCAGCCGGTCAGTAAGACGGCGGCGAGTACCAGGCTGTGCTTGATCAATCCTTGCATGTGTTGCTCCTTGAATTCAGGGTTTGGCCAGTTTGGCGGTGGCAGTGTCGAGCAGTTGCGCGACGAGTGTGTTCAGTTGTTGGGCGCCCATGGATGGTGCCCAGTATTCGCGGCCGTACAGGCCCACGTTGTGTTCGAACTTGAGGTTTTCTTTGGCCGTGGCCAGTTCTTTGCCGTTGCGGTCGACGATCACCAGGTCGCCTGCCACCTCGAAGCTGTCCACATAGATCGGCCCGTTGACCCAGATCCAGATCGTCAGCGTCAGCAAGGCGCCGGGGATGTAGGCCGGGTGCGGCGCGCGATGGCCTTTGAGCGAGGTCATGTTGAACTTGAGCACCACGTCGTTCTCTTCAAGACGGGTGGGGTACTCGGTGACTTGCTTGAAATAGCCCGCTGCGCGCACGTACTGGTTGAGCTGGGCGGTGAGCGAGCGACTGATCGCGGTTTTGTTGACGTCATTAACGTCGGCGGCGTTCACCGCCACATCGGCAATTTGCGCGCTGCGCGGGCTGCTGCTAGTGGCGGGGTGGAGCGGGGCGCCAATGGGGCCGGTGACGGTATAAGAGACGCAGCCGGTCATCGACAGCGTCGCGATCAGCGCCGCAGCGCGGCAGAGGGTGTTCAGCACAAAATTTCCCTATTAATGAACGAGCCAAGTCAGGGTCTCGACCGGGCGGTCGATAACTTGAGGCGTATGCGTGACTGCAAGACGGTCACCGAAACAGCTTGAGAAGCCCTCTCAACCCCGTAAAATACCGCGATTGTTTTAAACACGATACTTTTCAGGGACGAAATCAGAGATGCGCGCCTTTGCCGTATTACTCGCCGCCTGCCTCATGCTGGGCTGCGCCTCCAAGCCGGATTACTACATCTCCCCGGCTCCGGTCACCATTCCCAAGACAGCTACCTACTGGCTCGACACCTTCGACGTTGAGGTGGTGGGCAAGAACGAGCGCTTTATGCCGGATGCCAAGGTTCGCCAGCAATTGGGCGTCGATCTGATCGACCGCCTGCTCAAGGCCAAGCGCTACGCCACCAGCAAGGAAAAGGCCGATTACCTGCTGGATGTGAGCGTTATCTACACGCGGCGCATCCAAGACACCCAAGGCGGCTTCATGACGGCCATCGTCGACGACAACACGATCCTTGCCAGTGTCGACTTCAATTATTCGGTCAAGATCAAGAAGGCCGGTGCCGAGATACTGCACTTTTCCCAGGCGCGCCAAGGACTGATGCCCAAGGGTTACAAAGGCGACTGGCAGAACATGAAAACCATGGCCGGTGCGCTGACCAACACCGGCAATTCCAGTGTGGAGCCTTTCTACACCGGTTTGTTGAGCCGCTTCATTGTCGATGACTTACGCGACATTCCGTCCCGCTAGCGTTATCTGCCGCACCCGATTTCTCATTCTAGGAGCACTCTGTGAAAACACTGTCCAAAATCCTGCTGTCGGGCCTCACCGCCGCAGCGCTGCTGACCGTGGCCGGTTGCGCCACGGAGAGCAACCGCGCGATGCCGGTAGAACAGGTCGCCAGCGCCAACATTGCCTATTCCGGCGTGCGCGTGCCGATTGCCGTAGGCAAGTTCGATAACCGCTCCAGCTACATGCGCGGCATCTTCTCCGACGGTGTTGACCGCCTCGGTGGCCAGGCCAAGACCATCCTGATCACCCACCTGCAGCAGACCAACCGCTTCAGCGTGCTGGACCGCGACAACATGGGTGAAATCTCCCAGGAAGCCGCGATCAAAGGCACCGTGCAAAAGCTTAAAGGTGCTGACTACGTGGTGACGGGTGACGTGACCGAGTTCGGCCGCAAAGAAACCGGTGACCGCCAGTTGTTCGGCATTCTCGGCCGTGGCAAGACTCAAGTGGCGTACGCCAAAGTCGCGCTGAATATCGTCAACATCAGTACGTCCGAAGTGGTGTATTCCACCCAGGGCGCCGGTGAATACGCCCTGTCTAACCGTGAAGTCATCGGCTTTGGCGGCACCGCCAGCTACGACTCCACCCTCAATGGCAAGGTCTTGGACCTGGCCATGCGCGAAGCCATCAACCGCCTCGTCGACGGCATCAATGCCGGCGCCTGGAACCCGCGCAACTGATCAGCAGCACCTCAAGGAGCAGTACACGGATGAGCAAGGCAGTTAAGTTGGCGCTGATGCTGACAGCAATCGCGACGGTCGCCGGGTGCCACACGGCGCCCCAACCCCTGTATCAATGGGAAAGCTACCAGCCGCAGGTTTACGAGTACTTCAAGGGCGAGCCCAAGGAAGCGCAGGTCGAGGCACTGGAGCGCGATCTGCAAAAGATCAACGCCAGTGGTCGCAAGGCCCCGCCGGGTTACCACGCCCACCTGGGCATGCTGTACATGACCATGGGCAAGGATGACCAGATGGTGCAGGAGTTTCGCACCGAGAAGGCGCTGTTCCCCGAGTCCGCCTCGTACATGGACTTTTTGCTGAAAAACGCCAAGACCGGAGTCGCCACTAAATGAGCCTGTTAAAACTCACTGGTGCCTTGCTGGCCCTGGCCTTGCTCGGCGGTTGCGCAGCCCCCAAGACCATTGATTACACGGCATACAAACAGGCGCGGCCCAAGTCGATACTGGTACTGCCGCCGATCAATGAGTCACCGGAAGTGCAGGCGTCCTACAGCATGGTGTCGCAGGTCACCTACCCGTTGGCCGAAGCTGGCTATTACGTGTTGCCGATTGCCCTGGTGGACGAAACCTTCCGCCAGAACGGCTTGACCACCGCCAACGATATCCAAGGCGTGGCACCGGCCAAACTGCATGACATCTTTGGCGCCGACGCGGCGCTGTACATCACGGTGAGTGAGTACGGCACCAAGTACATGCTGATCTCCAGCGACACCTCAGTGACGGCCTCGGCCAAACTGGTGGACCTGCGCACCGGCACCACCTTGTGGACCGGTTCGGCGCGGGCGTCCAGCGAGGAAGGCAACAACAATGGCGGCGGCCTGGTGGGCATGCTGATCACGGCGGCGGTCAAGCAAGTGATCAACAGCTCCACTGATGCGGCGCACCCGATTGCCGGTATCACCAGTGCGCGTCTGCTGTCGGCGGGGCAACGCACCGGGATTCTGTATGGCCCACGTAACCCGAAGTACGGCACCGACTGATTTGCCTGTGTGCCCGTGAAAAGCGTTTGCTGGCTCTTATAGGCCAGCATCACGCATCGCCGTCAGTGCACAATGATATCTTTGGGCCTGATCCATTGCGTACTTTTCACTAGGAAGTCCGTGGTGCGGTTGCCGGTCAGGTCGATGGCGATGAAGTAGCGGCCGCTTTGCGGGTTGTAGCTCACCCGGGTATCGCCAATACGCCCGGTAAACTCATTGACGTGCGTGAGGCGCGTGTTGGCCTCCTTCTCCACCCCGCGAAGGTCAATACTGTCAGTGCCGGTGGTGAAATCCGTCAGTAACCGAGCATTGGAAAAGGTCGAATCGCGGGCGCTGTTGAAGATGAAACGCGGTTCTGCCACGGGGGTACTCACACGTGGCTGCGCGCGCGTTGTAGTCAGTGGGGGCAGGCTACGTGTTCTTACCCCGCCAGCTCTGTAGGGCACGAGGTCAGTTGGCCTGACTTGCCCATGGGTCTTGATAAACAGGTCTGCTCTGCCATTGCCGTTGAGGTCGATGGACACAGAGCCCATACCGCTTCTTTCATCGTAGGAGAGCAGCGCCTCACCGGCTTTGCCGCTCCAGGCACTCACAACGGACAGTGAGGACAGGCCCGCATTTCTCAACAGCTGCGTCACGTCGATCTTATCGCTGCCGCTGGTGAAATCCATGATTTCATCCGGATTTTGCGGTGTGGAGTCGCTGGCGTAGTTATACACAAAACTATCGGCACCTCTGCCACCGCGTAATCGATCGGCACCGCCGCCGCCCGTGAGCCGGTTATTCTCGTCGTTACCGATCAGCGCATCATGGCCTGAGCCCCCTATCGCATTTTCGAGGGTGACGCCCCGGGCGATGGAGACGTTGCCCCGGCCGTGGCCCACATCAGAGAACGAACCGGCCTTGAGGTTGATCACTTGGTCAGTGTCATAGCCCGAGACGTCCAGGGTGTCGTTGCCGGCGCCGTCCCAGATGCAAAAAACAGCCATGTCGCGGTTGCTGTTCAGTGAGTAGTAATCCCGCCCGGTGTTGGAGTTGAAACCATAGGTGTTGTTCTCCCTGCGGGTTTGATAGTTGGCGCCGTACTTGTGTTGGATGGCACTGATGTCATCCATCATTGGGGCCGTTGGTAGTTGTCCAATAGATTTTGCGCTGTATCTGTCTGGCAAGTAGCTCATGACAGTGTGGGGGTGGGAGTCCTGAGCATGGGCACGCAATCTGTCTAGATCGTCGTGAGTTCGCCTGTCTCGCTTGCCGCTATTGTAATGACTTGGGTGGGTCAGACCTAATGAGTGACCGATTTCGTGGGTCAAGTCGTGGCGTGTCACCCGACTTGGGTTGTAAGTGGTATCGCCGCTGTCCCAAGCGTTACCGGGGAAGTGGCCCACGGCGGAATGGATCTCCTCGGAAATATTGAAGGTCAACCGTCCTTCTGCCCGCCCGCCGTTTTCAGTGAAGGCTATGTTCGCCACATCGCCCCACGATTGGATTGAGCGCCGGGCCTGTTGTTTTTGGTTTTCGTTGAATGGGCTACCCCAGCTGCTATTGAAGTAGTAAGAAATCTCAGTCTTGTTGTTACGGTTAACGTCCTGCCATGTGCCCGTTCCCCGTGTGAGCTGTTCAATAACCCGCTGTCTATCAAAGGACCACTTGTTGATTTTGGCTATATACGGATCGTTTTGGCGCAAGGTAGCGTCATAACTGCCACCAATCGTGTTACCCGGGCTTGCCCTAGAAGCGTCCCAACGGCGGTGCGCTTGAGCGTCTTGCTGTTGAGGCGCACGCACAAAACGATGCGCCCTTGCAGGGGGAGTAAATGGCCGGAACATCGCCCCAAAAAAAGAAAGGCGAGGGGGCCTTTGGGGCTGATGTGCGGCATTTGGTTGGGCGGAGAAGGCGGGCGCTCTGAAATCTATTCTCAACGTGATAATTCCCAGTGTTTAGTTGCGTTTCTCCCTACAAAAAAATTCGCAAAGTCCGTTGCGCTAAGCGCAACGCTGGCAGTGATAGAAGACATTTTCAAAGGCCAATATGTGACTCAGTAAGTCTTCAGCGTGTGATTCATAACGTCATGAAGTCGCTGGGGGTTTATACCCGTGCTGCTGGTTCTTAACGTTTAGGCTCGTCACAGCTGGGGGGGGCGATAGGAGGCTGACGTGTGCTATCGGTTTGTGGCGATTTTCCCAAGAGACGCCAGGAATTAACCCGAACCTCTAAGGCCTCGCGTCTTACCTTGTGATCGCATTATTCATTCACGAGGTTAAGCCAATGTCCCGCCCTCTTTTGCACGTGCGTCCTGTCGCCCAGGGCTTTACCGTTACCTTGCTGGTTGCACTGGCCGGTTGTGGGTTGTCTTCTTCCCGTGATGTCGCCAAGCCTGAGCACGCTGCACCTGTCGCAGAACTGCAAAGCGAACCTGTGCAGGGGGCGCTGAGCAAACGTATGCCGATGCCTGCGCCGATGGCCATGCGCCTGTTGAGTCAGGATTCGGCGGCGATGGCCTACCGCAGCGAGCCCCGCGAGCAATACGCAAACCTGCCGGACAACCCGGTGCATCGTGTTGCTGAAACCCCCGTCTCGACGTTCAGTGTCGATGTCGACACTGGCAGTTATGCCAACGTAAGACGCTTTCTCAACCAGGGCCGCCTACCGCCTGAAGGTGCTGTGCGACTGGAGGAAATGGTCAATTACTTCCCCTACGACTACGCCCGCCCCACCGGCGGCTCGCCCTTTGGTGTGACCACCGAAGTCGCCACCACGCCGTGGAACCCGCACACCCAACTGCTGCGCATCGGCATCAAGGCATCCGACAGCGCGGTGGCTGACTTGGCGCCGGCCAACTTGGTGTTCCTGGTGGATGTGTCCGGCTCCATGGACCGACGCGAAGGTTTGCCGCTGGTCAAAAGCACGCTGAAATTGCTGGTGGACCAGCTCCGCGACCAAGACCGTGTGTCGCTGGTGGTCTATGCCGGTGAGTCTCGCGTAGTGCTCGAACCTACGTCCGGCCGCGACAAAACCAAGATCCGTAACGCCATCGACCAACTCGCGGCGGGCGGCTCCACAGCGGGCGCGTCCGGCATCGAGCTGGCCTACCAGATGGCCCGCACAGGCTATATCGACAGAGGCATCAACCGCATCCTGCTGGCCACCGACGGTGACTTCAATGTGGGCGTCAGCGACTTCGACAGCCTCAAGCAGATGGCCGCCGATCAGCGTAAAAGCGGCGTGTCCCTGACCACCCTGGGCTTCGGTGTGGATAACTACAACGAACACCTGATGGAACAATTGGCCGACGCAGGCGATGGCAATTACGCCTACATCGACAACCTGCGTGAAGCGCGAAAAGTGCTCGTGGATCAGCTCAGCTCAACCCTGGCCGTTGTCGCGCGGGATGTGAAATTGCAGGTGGAATTCAACCCCGCCAAGGTCAGCGAATACCGGCTGCTGGGCTATGAAAACCGCGCCTTGAAACGTGAAGATTTCAACAACGACAAGGTCGACGCCGGTGAGATCGGCGCAGGGCATACCGTCACCGCGCTGTACGAAATTGTGCCGAAGGGCCAGAAGGGCTGGCTGGAGCCTCTGCGCTACGCCGCCGCCCCTGCGACGCAAAACACCTCCACTGAGTTGGCGATGCTGCGCGTGCGCTACAAACCGGCGGCGGGCGGTGACAGCCAGCTGATTGAGCGGCCCATCAGCACCGAGTCGACCAAAGGCAGTGATGACCTGCGCTTCTCGGCGGCCGTTGCAGCCTTCGCCCAACAGCTCAAGGGCGATGGCCGCTACACTGGCAGCATGCGCCTGCAGGACACCGCCGCACTGGCCCGCTCAGCCCGAGGTGATGACCCGTTCGGGCTGCGCAACGAGTTCGTGCAAATGGTGGAGTTGGCGCAGAGCCTCAAACACTAATCATTGGGTCCAATGAAGATCCAGTGTGTGAGTCGGGCAAGCCCGGCTCCCACAATTGAAAGGTTTCTACGTCTAGAAAGGAGTTCGCCACCTACATGGCCGTTCCAGATGATTCACCCAGCGACGAAGCGCTGCTGGCCCGTTATCGAACCGGTGACGGTGCCGCGTTCGAGGTCTTGTACGCACGGCACCGCCAAGGCCTGTACCGGTTTCTGGTGTCGCTGAGCAACAGGGTCGAACTGGCGGAAGAAGTTTTTCAGGAGACTTGGCTCAGCCTGATTCGCAGCAGCACCCAGCCACAAGGGCGGGCGAGCTTTCGGACATGGCTGTTCCAGATTGCCCGCAACCGCCTGATCGACCACTGGCGCAAGCACGGCGTGCACACCCCCTTGCACGACAGCTACGATGAGCAACTGCACGCCCAGCCCGACGACAGCGCCGGGCCGGATCAGCAACTGAGCCTGAGCCGCGACCAGGCACGCCTTGACGCGGCGTTGCAAGACTTGCCTGAAGACCAGCGCGAAGTCTTCCTGCTGCGCCTGCACGGCGACCTCGAAGTGCCGCAAATCGCCGCCCTCACCAACGCCCCGCTGGAAACCGTAAAAAGCCGCCTGCGTTACGCCCAGCAGAAACTGCGCCGCCTGCTGGCCGAGGAGATACCCGCATGACCGACTCCCGACACACCCAGGACCCCGACGACGTGATACTCCAACACTTTCGTCAACACAGCACAGGCGAACCGCCTGCGTCCCTCGACGCCTTCATCCTCAACACCGCTCGCCGCGAAGCCCCGGCGCCACAGCTGAGCCTGTGGCAACGCTGGCTACAGGCCTGCCGCCAACCGCGTTGGCAGATGGCCTTCGCCACCGTCGCAGGCGTGGCGCTGATGATCGGCGTAGTCATGCGTTCGCCTGTACCGCAGCCAGAGATATCCACAGCCACCTTCACCGCGCGCCACCCGGAAGCCGCCCGCCCGGCGCCGCAAGCGCTCTCGGCACCTGCACCCGCGCCCATGGCCCGCATGGCCGCCGCGCCGCCGGTTCAGGCTGAGGTCGCCGACGCGTTGGCGGATGAGCCGGCAGCCAAACTCAGCAAGCGCGCGGCGGTGGCGTTGCCATCGTTGGAGCAAGGGCTGCAGGAAATTGTGGACCTGCGCCTGGCGGGGGAAACCAGAGCAGCGGATGAAAAGCTGCTGGCGCTGTATAAACGCTTTCCCAAGGAGGATTTGCCGGTACGGTTGGAGGCGTTGCAGAAGCGTTAAATCGACACCCACAAAAAAGCCCCAGGCCTTTCGACCTGGGGCTTTTTCATCTGTATCTGGTGCACCCGGCGGGATTCGAACCCACGACCCCTGCCTTCGGAGGGCAGTACTCTATCCAGCTGAGCTACGGATGCTTGTGCGGGCGACATCATACCCATGTCCGCCAGGTGCGTCCATTCCGGCGTTTTCGCTGACTATCGTAGGCTGTGTTAGCAAAAAAGTGGCTATTTGCCAGAACCTTTCACAACTCGCTGCACCGTACGTCCTTTTGTTTGCTTTGCTCTTGTGGCTTTAGCACCGCTGTCACGCCGCAATTCTCCTCCCCTGGCCAGGTGAACGCATGCATTCCAAAGGAACCGTGATGCTCGATCTCCCGCTGAAACAAACCCTGCTTGCCCGCTCCGATCTGTTTCGAGGTATGCCGGAGCACCTCTTGCGCTACGTCGCCACCCATATGGTGGAGCGCACGCTGGAGGATCGTGAACTGCTCTATTTCAAGGACGACACGCTCGAGTTTCTTGCCCTGGTGGTGGAGGGCCGGATTTATTCGGTGGTGCACGGGCCAGATGGCCGGGAGCAGATCATCGGCTGTACGGGCGCCGGGCAGGTGGTGGGGGAAACAGCGTTGATCAATGGCCATGGTCGCGAGTCTTCGACCTTCGCCAGCAGCCCCACTCGTTTGCTGCAATTAGGGCGCCGACATTTTGCACGGCTATTTGAGGAGCCGGTGTTTCTGCGGCGTTTGTTGATGCTGATGATGGTGCGTTTGCTCCATGCCATCGAGTTGCTGGAGTTGGTGTGCCTGCACCGGCTGGAGTCGCGGTTGGCGCGGTTCCTGTTGGCCAATGTGGGCGATATCGACCGCGCTCTTGCGATGCCCTGCGTGTCATTGCCCGGTAGCCAGGGGGTGTTGGCGTCTATGCTCAACACCAGTCGTCCTAAGCTCAATGTTCAACTGCAATTGTGGCGCCGCAGTGGCCTGATCAGCGGCAGTTTGGAACGGATGGTGATCAACGATCTCGAGCATTTGCGGCGCAAGGCATTTGCCTTGAATTAGTCGCGCCAGTGTTCCCCAGGTAACAGCGCCCTCCTGTCGAGTCCTTGCAGACTGGCCCTTCATTCAGGATGCACAGGAGTGCTTGCGATGGGGATGACTGTTCCGTTCAAGGATCAATGGGGCGCCGATGACCGCTTGTTCGAAGCGAGTTGGCGTGCAGTCCAGGGCGAGCTTAAGCGCCGCGCCCTGCGGCGTGCCAAGGGCAATCAGGACCAGGGCCAGGAGTGGTTATCGGCCACAGCCATCAAAGCCCTGCTGTTTTTTCGCCGCTCGCCGGAACGCATTCGCGACCCTGAGGGGTTTCTGTTTCTGGTGCTCGACCATGTGTTTCTCGACAGCCTGCGACGCAGCAAGCGCGAGGGGCGGCTGTTCGATCATTCGATTGATCTTGAGCACGATCACCTCGCCGTGCTCGCCGCCCCCTGCGCTTCGGTGTTGGAGCGGGTGGAGTGTTATGAGCGCCTGGAGCATGTCGAGGCGCATGTGGCGCAGTTACCGATCTTGCAGCAGCGTTTGTTTGAGATGCGTTTTGTCGACGACCTGCCTTACCCACAAATCGCCGCCGAACTGCAGGTCAAGCTGCCTCTGGTGCGTAAGCGTGTGCAACTGCTGCGAAGTGCCTTGCGCTGAGCTGGATTCACAAAGGCTGGCGCGGGGCGTTCTAGTTGTATGAGTGCGCCACGCCGCCACCATCCACGCCCATGCCTGGGTGAATGCCATCAAGGAGAGATGTATGACAGAGGTCAACAGCCAGATCACCGACGCGGTAACCCAAACCAACGTCAAGGTGGTGGCGGAGGCGCCGGCCCAGGCCATTGCGTCGCTGTACCAGGTGGCCAGTAGTGCGGCGGGCCTGTCGTTGCAGAACGCGGTCAACAGCCAGCAGGCGATGAACCAGATTTCCAATGCCGTGATCTCCAAGGCAGTGGCGCTGATCATGCAGATTGGCGAGAAGGGCTGAGCCCTGGGGAGATCCATTATGTCGTGGTTCAGCAGAAAAAAACCTGCCTCAGCACAAGCGGCCTCGGCGGCCACTCCGCCCGCACCTGAAAGCCCGGCCCCGCGCTCCGTCATGGCGCGCATGAACGAGCATCTGCTCAATCAGGTGAGTACGCCGTCGGCCGACAGTACGGCGGCCCTCAACAGTCAGATTGTCCAGGCGGTGCAGTTCACCAATGCACAGAACTTTGCCTATGCACCGGCGCAGATTGCGGTGCCAGCCGACATGATGATCAGCCAGGCGGCGGGGCTGGTGGCTCAGGCGGCGGCGGGGTATTTCGACGGCGTCAGCAAGATCGCGCTGGCGGCCCAGGCCGTGCTGCTGCAGCAAATGACCGAGAACATCGTCAAGGACAACCTGCCGGCCGCTGCCGAAGACGCCTTGGGCGCCTTAGCCACCGACTTGCTGGTGGGCGCCGCTGCCGCCGTGGCCGCCGCTGCCGGTGCCATGGAAGCCGAAGCCGCCAGCGTAGCCATCGATAAGATCGACCAGAGCATCGCCAAGTACGCCGACACCTTGGCCAACCGGGCTGCGCCAGCGGCCTGAACCGAGCACAGCGCTTCAGCGTTCTTCTGAAGCGGTGCAACAGCAACTTGAAAGCAACTTTTCTTAAGTGAGGAGCGACATCATGCAGCCTGGAGATATTATTTTTTCGGTGAAGCAAGAAGACGACAGCGCGACGCGGGCGTTTATTCGCGCGGGCCAGTTGGTCAAGGCCAAGGTGTTTTCCCAGGACACGACGTACTTGAATGTGGTGCATCCAGCGATAGCGGTGAGCGACACCCTGGTGATTGAAAGCGTGGGTGAGGGGCTGTCGCTGACCGATCTCAGCATCGAGAAGCCGCCGCGCTCGGCGATGGTCTTTTCTTGCGTGAGCAGTGAGTTGGGCGAAGCGGCAGTCGTGGCGGCCAAGCAGTTCTATTTCGACAAGATCAGCGGCGATATCCGTGGCCGTTACAGCGTGTGGAACGCAATGATTTCTGCATTCCGGCGTTGGACCTCCAACACCAGCCTCCTGGAACGCATCAACGAGTCGGTGGCGATTGGCAGCGGCTCGTTCTGTTCGCAGTTCGCGGCCAACTGCTATGAAGTGGGCAACCTCTATAACTCCGCCAACCTGCTGCCGCCACCGCCGGCGATTTTCGGCAACCAACCCAGCGCGATTACACCTGCGGAGCTGGCGACGTTCTGTGATGCCTCGGCGTATTTCTACTTCTCGGGCTTCTGGCAGGACAACGTCGAGGTGCGGCTTTAGCGGCCCTTTCGCCAGCAACGTACTGCCCGAGGAGGTTGAAATGACGGCCTCAGCCAAACCGTCGGTCTTGTCCACCGCTGATCGCCAACGGCTCGAAGCGATGCTGCGCAACCCGCAGATCTTCGCCGGAACGCCACAAGCCATCGTCGATGAAACCCTCAAGCGGGCCACACAAGTGCTTGAGCAGTCGAAGGCCAATGAGCAAGCGTTCAAAGCCGCCGCCGATCAGCGTGAGGCGGCGCTACGCCAGGTGTTGGAAGGCGCGGCCCCAGATAAGGACGCGCAACGCAAGGAAGTGCAGGCACTGATCCAAGGCTTGATCACGCAGATTGAAGCGGCGTTGGGCCCTGCTGCCAAACCTTGAACGCCCCACGTTTCACAGCGCCTGCTTGGCAACGTTCATTCATGAACACGGAATGCACCGTGTACTAAATAAGGAAATTGATCATGGCATTTGTTAACGAGCAAATTACCGACGCGGTCACCCAGACCAACGTCAAAGTAGTGGCCGAGTCGCCAGCGATGGCGATGAGCACCATTTACCAATCGATGGCGCAGGCCACGGCGATTCTGTTCCAGAACGCGGTGTCGGCCCAGCAGCAGCAAAACACCCTGGCCCAGGCAGCCACCAACCAGGGCGTGATGCAGATCTACAGTGTCGATACCACGGCCGGTGCGGCCGCTACCGAAAAAGTCGCCCAAGGCGGCGTGTCGGATAACCTCACCAGCCTGTTGACCGTGCTCAAGTCCTTCCAGGCTTAAGCACTGAGCGATAACGGATGTTGTTCTTTCTCAACCCAGGAGTTCCAACCATGAGCACAGTCAGCCCGCAAATCACCGATGCCGTCACCCAAACCAACGTCAAGGTCGTGGCCGAGTCGCCAGCGATGGCGATGAGCACGATTTACCAATCCATGGGCCAGGCCACGGCGATCCTGTTCCAGAACTCGGTCTCGGCCCAGCAGCAGCAAAACACCCTGGCACAGGCCGCTACCAACCAGGGCGTGATGCAGATCTACAGCGTCGACACCACCGCTGGCGCCGCCGCCACCGAAAAAGTCGCCCAAGGCGGCGTGGCCGACAACCTGACCAGTCTGTTGACCATCCTCAAATCGTTCCAACCTTAAGTAGCGACCGCAGCCCTCAACACCCCCGTCGCCCGCAAGGCGAAGGGGGTGTTGTCGTTTGATCTGAAAGATGAGTCAAATGCGCCGTTTTCGTTCTTTTTTTCGAACAGACTATTGCCCTGTACCCCCATTGATCCTAGGATTCGTTTGAGATTTCAAACGCTCTGTCTCCCGTGCGCTCTTTCACTTTCTCCGCGCGCTGGGGCTGATTTCCCTGACGGCAGCCCACAAGGCGCCTTTCAACAACTCTAATTCGCTCCGCGTGCGCGCGGTGCTGTTAAGGAAAGCCGACATGCAGCTCAAAGATACCCAGTTGTTCCGCCAACAAGCCTTTATCGACGGCGCTTGGGTGGATGCGGACAACGGTCAAACCATCAAGGTCAATAACCCGGCCACGGGCGAAATTCTCGGCACGGTGCCGAAGATGGGCGCAGCCGAAACCCGCCGCGCCATCGAAGCCGCCGACAAGGCGCTGCCGGCCTGGCGTGCACTCACCGCCAAGGACCGCGCCAACAAGCTGCGCCGTTGGTTCGAGCTGATCATCGAGAACCAGGACGACCTGGCTCGCCTGATGACCTTGGAGCAGGGCAAGCCGCTGGCCGAAGCCAAAGGCGAAATCGTTTACGCCGCCTCGTTTATCGAGTGGTTCGCTGAAGAAGCCAAGCGCGTCTACGGTGATGTGATTCCCGGCCATCAGCCGGACAAGCGTCTGATCGTGATCAAGCAGCCGATCGGCGTTACCGCCGCCATCACGCCGTGGAACTTCCCGGCCGCTATGATCACCCGCAAAGCCGGCCCGGCCCTGGCCGCCGGATGCACCATGGTGCTCAAGCCTGCGTCGCAAACCCCGTTCTCGGCGTTCGCCCTGGCTGAACTGGCCCAGCGCGCGGGCATTCCAAAAGGGGTGTTCAGCGTGGTTTCCGGCAGCGCCGGCGATATCGGCAGCGAGCTGACCAGCAACCCGATTGTGCGTAAGTTGTCCTTCACCGGCTCCACCGAAATCGGTCGCCAGCTGATGGCCGAATGCGCCAAGGACATCAAGAAAGTGTCCCTGGAGCTGGGCGGCAACGCGCCGTTTATCGTGTTCGACGATGCGGACCTGGATAAGGCCGTCGAAGGCGCGATCATTTCCAAATACCGTAACAACGGCCAAACCTGCGTCTGCGCCAACCGCCTGTACATCCAGGATTCTGTGTACGACGCGTTCGCCGAAAAACTCAAAGTGGCCGTGGCCAAACTCAAGATCGGCAACGGTCTGGAAGAAGGCACCACCACCGGCCCGCTGATCGACGAAAAAGCCGTGGCCAAGGTTCAGGAGCACATTGCTGATGCCCTGAGCAAAGGCGCCAAGCTGCTGGCCGGTGGCAAGGTCATGGAAGGTAACTTCTTCGAACCGACTATTCTGGTGAATGTGCCCAAAGACGCGGCTGTCGCCAAGGAAGAAACCTTCGGCCCACTGGCGCCGCTGTTCCGCTTCAAAGACGAAGCCGAAGTGATCGCGATGTCCAACGACACCGAGTTCGGCCTGGCTTCCTACTTCTACGCCCGCGACCTGGGCCGTGTGTTCCGTGTGGCCGAAGCCCTGGAATACGGCATGGTCGGCGTGAACACCGGGTTGATCTCCAACGAAGTGGCGCCGTTCGGCGGCATTAAGGCTTCGGGCCTGGGCCGTGAAGGCTCCAAGTACGGGATCGAAGATTACCTGGAAATCAAATACCTCTGCTTGGGCATCTAAGCTCAGCAAGAGATTGCAGCAAACGCAGAGGGCACGAGAGCGCTGTCCCTTTGCGTGTTTCAAGAGGTTATTCGTAGTGGCCGGGAACGCTGCGGCAGTCGATCATCGCATGCTGCCGTAGTTGCCTCCCCGCCACGTATTCCTTGGACCACGCCACCCGATGAGTGGCGAATGAGGACTTTATGAGCAAGACCAACGCATCCCTGATGAAACGCCGCGAAGCCGCTGTACCGCGCGGTGTTGGCCAGATTCACCCGATCTTCGCCGAATCCGCGAAGAACGCCACCGTGACCGACGTTGAAGGTCGCGAGTTCATCGACTTCGCCGGCGGTATCGCCGTGCTGAACACCGGCCACGTGCACCCGAAAATCATCGCCGCTGTGACTGCGCAGTTGAACAAGCTGACTCACACCTGCTTCCAGGTTCTGGCCTACGAGCCTTATGTGGAGCTGTGCGAGAAAATCAACGCCAAGGTTCCAGGTGATTTCGCCAAGAAAACCCTGCTGGTCACCACTGGTTCCGAAGCTGTCGAAAACGCCGTGAAAATCGCCCGTGCCGCCACTGGCCGTGCTGGTGTGATCGCCTTCACCGGCGCCTACCACGGCCGCACCATGATGACCCTGGGCCTGACCGGTAAAGTCGTGCCTTATTCGGCCGGCATGGGCCTGATGCCAGGCGGCGTGTTCCGTGCGCTGTTCCCGAATGAACTGCACGGTGTGAGCGACGACGATTCTATCGCCAGCATCGAACGCATCTTCAAAAACGATGCCGAGCCGCGTGATATCGCGGCCATCATCATTGAGCCGGTGCAGGGCGAAGGCGGTTTCTACGTCGCGCCTAAATCCTTCATGAAGCGCCTGCGCGAACTGTGCGACAAGCACGGCATCCTGCTGATCGCCGACGAAGTGCAAACCGGTGCCGGCCGTACCGGTACGTTCTTCGCCATGGAACAGATGGGCGTTGCCGCCGACCTGACCACCTTCGCCAAATCCATCGCTGGGGGTTTCCCGCTGGCCGGTGTGTGCGGCAAGGCTGAGTACATGGACGCCATTGCTCCGGGCGGCCTGGGTGGCACTTATGCGGGTAGCCCGATCGCTTGCGCGGCTGCGTTGGCGGTGATGGAAGTGTTCGAAGAAGAGCACCTGCTGGACCGCTGCAAAGCGGTCGGCGAGCGTCTGGTGACCGGTCTGAAGGCCATCCAGGCCAAGTACCCGGTGATCGGCGAAGTGCGTGCCTTGGGCGCCATGATCGCGGTCGAGCTGTTCGAAGGTGGCGACAAGCACAAGCCGAACGCCGCTGCCGTCGCCTCCGTGGTGGCCAAGGCGCGTGACAAGGGCTTGATCCTGCTGTCCTGCGGCACCTACGGCAACGTGTTGCGCGTGCTGGTTCCGCTGACCTCGCCGGACGAGCAGTTGGACAAAGGCCTGGCGATCATCGAAGAGTGCTTCTGCGAGCTGTAAGCGGATTGACTTGATCGACAGAAAAACCCGCTCCGGCGGGTTTTTTTTTGTGCCCGATGCAGCACATTCAGGCCGTGTTCATTGTACGCAGACGGCTTGATTGTCTAAGGTGCAAGCATTGCCGATGGAGCGTGCTGGATGACTGCTGTTGATTTACCGGCTGTACCCCGAGTGTTGATTGCGGAAGCGGACCCTTGGTCGCGGGACCTGCTCAAGCAAGTGTTATTGAATGTGCGCTGCGACGCACGGCTGGATGTGTGTGCTGATGGGCAGCAAGCCGCCACGCTGTTACGAGAAAAAACCTACGACCTCATCCTCGCGGACTGGGAACTGCCGGGTGTCGATGGCCTGAGCTTGCTGCGCAGCGTGCGCCAGCAGCGCCTTTCACTGCCGTTTATTCTGCTGAGCAGTCGCAATGATACCGCCAGCGTGCGCGAAGCCTTGCCTCTGGCGCCTACGGCGTACCTGACCAAACCGCTGAACATGGAAGGCCTGACCCAGCGCCTGCAAGACCTGCTGCTTAACGAGGGCGAAAGCGTGTATTGCGAAATTCCGCCGCTGGCGCCCGGCATGACCTTGCCGGTGTTTCTGGAGCGGCGCCGCGAGGTCTCTGACGGCGCGCCGTTGCGCGTCGATGTGAAAGCCGCCGTGCAACACAGCCTTGAGCCGGATGGCCTGGACCTCAAGCGCCTGGAAGACCAGGTGCGCACGGACCCACAAATTACCGCTGTCCTGATCGCTGCTGCCAACAGCGCAGGTCACCACGGCACCCCTGTGCAAACACTGTCAGCTGCGCTGCACACACTGGCGGCCGGGCAGAGCATGAACCTGATTTTGGGCCTGGCCCTCAAGCACAACGTGGTGCTGGGCGACTCGGCGCTGCTGGCCTATGCCGAGCGCCACTGGCAACTGTCCCAGGACACTGCCGACTATGCCCGCCGCCTGGCGCGCATGCTCGAGCTGGACCACGAGCGCTGCTACAGCGCCGGCATCCTGCATCGGCTCGGTGATTTGGCGTTGTTGCGTTGCCTGGAAGACTGGCGCCAGGGCGGCGGGGCGCTGGATGACGAAGCGATTGGTGAGTCTCTCGATACGTTTGGTGCCGCCTATGGTTCAGCATTGCGCACGCGGTGGCGCTTGCCGTTGGAGCTGCGCCAGTTGATTGCGGCGATCTACTCACTCGAAGGTGGGGTGTATTCACGCGAGTCGCTGGTGATGAATCTGGCAGCGCAAATGGCGCGACTGACCGAGCACGAAGGGCTGGAAGAACTGGCTGGCAGCAAGACGGCGCGCTTGCTGAGGGTCGGGTTGTCGGAGTTGATGCGGGTGCGCAAAGCCTAGCCCGCGCCCACAAGTTGATGGGTGTTAACTCGCAATGACGCGGTTCTTGCCTTGGCGTTTGGCCTCGTACATCGCCGCATCAGCCCGTGCAAACAGGCTGTCGAGCGTCGAATCTTCTTCGCGCAGGCTGGCCAGACCCTGGCTGACGGTCACGTTGAATTGCCGGCCTTCATAGCTGAAACTCAGCGCCTGGATTTCCTTGCCCAACCGCTCGGCCACCTGCAATGCCATATGCGGTGCACAACCGGGCAGTATCGCGGCGAACTCTTCGCCGCCAATGCGCCCAAACAAGTCGCCACGGCGCAGTACACCGCGACCGCTGTCGGCGATACGCCGTAACACCTGATCGCCCTCCAGATGGCCGTAGGTGTCGTTGACGTCCTTGAAGTCATCGATGTCGAGCAGTAGGAATGCCAGGGGCGCACCCTGGGCACAAGCGCTGTCAAAGGCCTGGTTGGCGCATTCGAAAAAGTGCCTGCGGTTGCTGCTTTGGGTCAGTACGTCGGTGGTGGCGAGTCGATGCAGCTCCAGCTCCATCTGTTTCTTTTCGGTGATGTCTTCGGCCATGCCGACCACGATCACTGGCTTACCGGGCTCGACCTGCTGATTGATATAGCACTTGTCGCTCAGCCAGCGAATCTGCCCATCAGCGGTGATGATGCGGTACTCGCGGTCCTCCACGGCGCCTTGCTCCAGCACACGGGCGAGGCTGTATTCAGCGTAGTCGAGGTCTTCGGGGTGAATGCTGTTGCGCCACTCACGATGGTCGGCCAACAGTAAACCGGCCGAGCGGCCAAACACTCGCTCGTAGGCCGGGCTCACATACAGCAGGCGACGCGTTTCCCAATCGATAGCCCATAGCACGGCGTTCACGCTGACCAGCAGTGAACTGAGCAGTTGCTCGCGCTCACTCAGCCGCTCGACTTCACCTTGGGCGTGCATGAGCGCCAACAGGGTTGCCGCCGCAGCCGGGCGGGTAGGCTCAGCAATGGGGGCGTCGGGTAAGTAAGGCTTTTCGTGGACCATCGGTACAACTCTCTCTGGGCGCGCCGTAGGATGGAGCAGCGGTCACTACAAGGGGTCACCATGATGGCGAAGTGTTCTTTGAGAGAGGGTAAATGCGGTGAAGTTCCGTGAACGGCGCGGATTGGCGGTGCCCGGAAAATGGCGCCAAAAAGAGGGTGTGTGGGAGGGCGAGTCCTCCCACAGGTCCGTTAGACCACTGCAGGGCGTAGCGAATAGGTCTTCAGTTGATGGGCAAAATCACGCAGGGACTGGATGCCGCTGGCTTCAGCCTCGTGCACCCATTCTTTTATCGCCGCCAGCATGTCATGGCCATTGGAGCTGGTCTTCAGCCAGATCTGCTGCAACGCCAGGCGCTTCTCATAGATCACCGTGAGCGCGTGGCTGTGTTCCAGCATGCTCTGGATACGCACGTGGTGGCGGTCGTCCAGCAAGCTGGTTTCTCGCGACAGCAGGCGCTTGGCACGATGGAACTGGTGGCGCACCGAATGATCGACCTTCTCCAGCTCCTGCTTGACCAGCGGGCCAATCACCAACTTGCGGTATTGGGCCATGATCTGGAAGCGGTTGTTGAGGATCGCCATGGCAGTGTCCATGTCCAGATGCCCTTTGCCTTCGACACGGTGTGCGATAGGCGCTACACGCTGCACTTTGGCCAGGCGCAGGAAGCTGAACACTTTGATCCACGCCCAGCCCAGGTCGAACTCCCACTTTTTCACCGACAGCTTGGCCGAGTTAGGGTAGGTGTGGTGATTGTTGTGCAGCTCCTCGCCGCCGACAATGATGCCCCACGGCACCAGGTTGGTGGCCGCGTCACGGCATTCGAAGTTGCGATAGCCGATGGCATGCCCCAGGCCGTTGATCACGCCGGCGGCCCAGAACGGAATCCACATCATCTGGATCGCCCAAATGGTGATGCCGATGGTGCCGAACAGCAGCAGGTCGATCACGCCCATGATTGCCACGCCCAGCAGCGGGAAGGGCGTGTAGATCTTGCGTTCGATCCAGTCGTCCGGGCAGTTCTTGCCGTAGATGCGCAGCGTCTCAGGGTTTTCGGCCTCGGCGCGGTACAGCTCGGCACCTTTACGCAATACGGTGGACAGGCCTTTGATGACCGGGCTGTGCGGGTCGTCGACGGTTTCACATTTGGCGTGGTGTTTGCGGTGGATGGCGGTCCACTCGCGGGTGTTCTGCGCCGTGGTCAGCCACAGCCAGAAGCGGAAGAAGTGTTTCAGGCCGGCATTGAGCTCCAGGGAGCGATGGGCTGAATAGCGGTGCAGATAAACCGTGACCCCAACGATGGTCACGTGGGTCATCAACAGAGTGACTGCCACCAGTTGCCAGGCTGACAGGTCAAGAAAACCGTTGTACCACATAGGCTGTATGGCCCTCAGATAAAGTAAAAAACAGCTCACGCATTATCACTAAGCCTACAGAGAAAACCAGCCGCCCTTTCAGATAGGAGTGACTGGATGTTTCTTATTCTATAATCCGCAGCCTTTGTAGGGCGATTTTGTTTTTTTGGTAAGGATTACTGACCATATGCTGTTTTCATACCGAGGTGCCCTGCGTGTGGGGCTGGTATACCTGCTGGTTTCCATTATGTGGTTTCAGCTCAGCCATCATCTATTGATCGACTTTCTCGATGACCCGTGGGAGTTGGGGCACTGGCTGGAGGTGCGTGGCTGTGTGTGGGTGAGCCTTAGCGCGTTGATCTTGTATCTGATTTGCGCCCGGTTTGCCCGTGTTCACTCGTTGCAGCAACCCCTGAAAGAAAACCGCGAGCGCCTGCGCCAGGCGGCTGCCGTGTTCGATTGCACCCGCGAGGGCGTGCTGGTCACTGACACTCAAGGGTTGATCGTGCACGTCAACCGAGCGTTTATCCAGATCACCGGCTACCACCTCGAAGACGTCATGGGCGAGCGGCCGAGCCTATTCAAGTCCGGGCGCCATTCGTCGAACTTTTATCAGAATATGTTCCAGGCGCTCGAGTGCACGGGCGAATGGAGCGGCGAAATCTGGAACCGGCGCAAAAGCGGTGAAATTTATCCACAGTGGCAAACCATCCGCGTTGTGCGCGACGACCAAGGTAAGGTCAGCCATTACGTCGCAGTGTTTTCCGATATCAGCGCGATCAAGGACTCCGAGCACGAGTTGGCGCACCTCGCCCATCATGACCCACTCACGGACTTGCCCAACCGCTTGCTGTTCACTGACCGCGCCGAGCAGGCGCTGGCCTCGGCGCAAGTGCACAAACGCGGCTGTGCTTTGCTGTTGCTGGACCTGGACCACTTCAAAATTATCAATGACAGCCTTGGCCATAACGTCGGCGACCGCTTGCTCAAGGCCGTGGGCGAGCGACTTAAGGGGCTGTTCGGCCCCGGTGTGACCCTGGCGCGCCTGGGTGGGGACGAGTTCGCTGTGCTGGCTGAAAGTTGTCCACAGGTGGTGCAGGCCGCTGCCTTGGCCCAGCGCATGCTCGATGCGATGAAGCAGCCGCTCATCTTTGACGGCCATCAACTGTTTATCAGCGCCAGCATCGGCATCAGCCTGTTCCCCAGCGATGCCCTGAGTGCCCAGCAGTTGTTGCGCAACGCCGACTCCGCGCTGTTCAAGGCCAAGAGCGCTGGCCGCGAAAGTTACGCCTTGTACACCGAAGAGCTGACTGCCCACGCGCAGAATCGCGTGGAAATCGCCAGTGAGCTGCGTCGCGCCCTCGAGCAGCAGGAGCTGCGCGTCCACTACCAGCCGGTGCACGACCTGCACGGCAGCCGCTTGATAGGCGTCGAAGCGCTGGTGCGTTGGCAACACCCGGAGCGCGGTCTGGTGCCACCGGGTGATTTCATTCCCATCGCCGAACGTACCGGCCTGATTGCCGACATTGACGCCTGGGTGATGGACCAGGCCTGCCGCCAGATGTGCCAATGGCTGACGGAGGGCGCGCCGTTGAGCTTTATTGCGGTGAATGTTTCCAGCCGCCTGTTCGCCCGGCGTGAGCTGTACGAGCAAGTTGCCCAAGTGCTGCACGCCACCGGCCTCGATCCGGCGTTCCTTGAGCTGGAAGTCACCGAAAGCGCAGTGATGGATGACCCGGAAGTTGCCCTTGAGCAGTTGCACCGCCTGCGCGAACTGGGCTTGCGTCTGGCCATCGATGACTTTGGCACCGGCTATTCCTCGCTGCTGCGCCTCAAGCGCTTGCCGGTGCAGAAACTCAAGATCGACCAGGGTTTTGTCAACGGGGTGCCGTGGGATCAAGACGACGCGGCGATAGTACGCGTGGTGATCGCCCTGGCCAAAAGTATGGGCATGCAGGTGCATGCCGAAGGGATTGAACAAGTGGAGCAGGCGCGGTTCCTGTTAGAGCAGGAGTGCGATATGGGGCAAGGGTATTGGTTTGGGCGGCCGATGCCCGCAAGTGAAATTGACTGGGAGCGGGCGCCCGCCATTTTATAGTCGACGCGTTTCAATCTGAAATTCAGTCAAATGTAGGAGGGGCGCTCCCTCCCACCTTTGAATCTTCTCAACGTTTAATGTCGGTATTGGTCGTTGGATTCCGCTCGCAAGCCCACGCCCTGTCAGAAAATTCTTTCTGGTTATATAAGCATTCTTAAATAGTCTTTTTAAGAATATCAACGCTTATCTACTATCGCCCTCATGCCGCAAGCAGTGCCGCCACTGCGAGGCACTATTCACTTCAGGAGCGAGACCATGAGCGCATCTCTACGTAGCGTCGACGGCCAGGACGAAGCAGCCATTTTGCGTGAGATCCAGAGCGCCTTGCGCGATTTGCGGTTTGGCGCGGTGGAAATCACTGTGCATAACGCTCAAGTCGTACAGATCGAACGCAAGGAAAAATTCCGTTTGCAGAACCCGGGTAACAAACCGAGCTAAGCACTGACGGCGATAGACCCCCCGCAACTATAAGAAAAGCCAACACCGAGAATTTCAGGAGCCTTCTATGTCGTCGATTCGCCGTTACGCGCTGGCCGCACTGGCCAGTGCCGTGTTTGCCGGTTCCGCCGTTGCCAAGGACTACGAGTTGCTCAACGTCTCGTACGACCCTACCCGTGAGTTGTACCAGGACTACAACGCTGAGTTCACCAATTACTGGAAACAGTCCCATCCCGGCGACAACGTCAAGATCCAGCAATCCCACGGTGGTTCGGGCAAACAAGGCCGGGCGGTGATCGACGGCCTGCGCGCCGACGTAGTGACCCTGGCCCTGGCCGGTGACATCGATGAAATCGCCAAGCTGGGCAAGACCCTGCCGGAGAATTGGCAAAACCGCCTGCCGGATGCCAGTACCCCGTACACCTCGACCATTGTGTTCCTGGTGCGCAAGGGCAACCCTAAAGGCATCAAGGATTGGGGCGACCTGATCAAAAAAGACGTTTCCGTCATCACCCCGAACCCAAAAACCTCCGGCGGTGCGCGTTGGAATTTCCTCGCCGCCTGGGCCTATGGCCTCAAATCCGGTGGCAGCGAAGCCAAGGCCCAGGAATATGTGAAAGAGCTGTTCAAGCACGTGCCGATCCTCGACACCGGCGCGCGCGGTTCGACCATCACCTTCGTTAACAACGGTCAGGGTGACGTGTTGCTGGCCTGGGAAAACGAGGCGTTCCTGGCGCTGAAAGAAGACGGCGGCGCCGACAAGTTCGACATCGTTGTGCCTTCCCTGTCGATCCTCGCTGAGCCGCCTGTGGCCGTGGTCGACAAGAACGCCGAGAAAAAGGGCAACACCGAAATCGCCACCGCATACCTTAAGCACCTGTACAGCCCCGCTGGCCAGGAGATTGCGGCGAAAAACTTCTACCGCCCACGCGATGAGAAAGTCGCCGCCAAGTACGCCCAGCAGTTCCCGAAACTGGACTTGGTCACTATCGACAAAGACTTCGGCGGCTGGAAAACTGCCCAGCCGAAATTCTTCAATGACGGTGGCGTGTTCGACCAGATCTACTCGGCGCAGTAAGCAAAATTAAACTGTAGGAGCCAGCTTTCTGTGGGAGCCCGCGCCCCACAAGCCTGCTCCTACAGTGGTATCTAACCGCCAACCAAGGACTCTTATGTCGCGTCGTATTTCCCCCGTCATACCCGGCTTCGGGCTGACGCTGGGCTACACCGTGGTGTACCTCAGCCTGATCGTACTCATCCCGCTCGCGGCGATGTTCGTGCACGCCGCTCAACTCACTTGGGATCAGTTCTGGGCCATTATTTCTGCACCACGCGTGCTGGCGGCGTTGAAACTGAGCTTCAGCACCGCGTTGTACGCCGCGCTGATCAACGGCGTGATTGGCACGCTGTTGGCCTGGGTGCTGGTGCGCTACACCTTCCCCGGCCGCAAGATCATCGATGCGATGATCGACCTGCCCTTCGCCCTGCCCACGGCGGTTGCCGGTATCGCGCTGACCGCGTTGTACACGCCGACCGGCTTGGTGGGCCAGTTCGCTGCTGACCTGGGTTTCAAGATCGCCTACAGCCCCTTGGGCATCACCCTGGCGCTGACCTTCGTCACGCTGCCGTTTGTGGTGCGTACCGTGCAGCCGGTACTGGCCGATATCCCCCGGGAAATCGAAGAGGCCGCCGCCTGCCTGGGCGCCAAGCCGCTGCAGGTGTTCCGCTACATCCTCGTGCCTGCCTTACTGCCCGCTTGGCTGACCGGCTTCGCGCTGGCCTTTGCCCGTGGCGTGGGCGAGTACGGGTCGGTGATTTTCATCGCTGGCAACATGCCGATGAAAACCGAGATCCTGCCGCTGCTGATCATGGTCAAGCTCGACCAATACGACTACCGCGGCGCCACCTCCATTGGCGTGTTGATGCTGGTGGTTTCCTTTGTCTTGCTGCTGCTGATCAACTTATTGCAGCGGCGCATCGAACGTCCATAAGGAGGCGCGGAACATGTCCCAATCGTCTATTTCCGCCGCGTCCTCGGCCAATGCTGCCCGTCGTGGCAGCGCGGTGTCGCGACGTATCCTGATCAGCCTGGGCTGGTTGGTGTTTTTCCTATTCCTGTTGCTGCCGCTGTTTATCGTGGTGTCCCAGGGCTTGAAGAATGGCCTCGGCGCGTTCTTCACCGCGATCCTGGAGCCCGATGCGTTGTCGGCGTTGAAACTCACGGTCATCGCAGTGGCGATTTCCGTGCCGCTCAACGTGGTGTTCGGCGTCAGCGCCGCGTGGTGCGTGAGCAAATACTCGTTCCGAGGCAAGAGCATCCTGGTCACGCTGATCGACCTGCCGTTCTCGGTATCGCCGGTGATCGCGGGTTTGGTCTATGTGCTGATGTTCGGTGCTCAGGGCTTCTTCGGCCCGTGGCTGCAAGACCATGACATCCAGATCGTGTTCGCCTTGCCCGGCATCGTGCTGGCGACGATCTTCGTGACGGTGCCGTTCGTGGCCCGTGAACTGATCCCGCTGATGCAGGAGCAGGGCACCCAGGAAGAAGAAGCGGCGCGCTTGCTCGGTGCCAATGGCTGGCAGATGTTCTGGCACGTTACCGTGCCGAACATCAAATGGGGCCTGATCTACGGCGTGGTGCTATGTACCGCACGTGCCATGGGTGAGTTCGGCGCGGTGTCGGTGGTGTCCGGTCACATTCGTGGCGTGACCAACACCCTGCCGCTGCACGTCGAGATCCTTTACAACGAATACAACCATGTCGCCGCGTTTGCCGTCGCGAGCCTGTTGCTGATCCTGGCGCTCTTCATCCTGCTGCTCAAGCAGTGGAGCGAGAACCGTATCAACCGCCTGCGCAAAAGCGCCGGTGAGGAATAAGTCATGTCGATTGAAGTCCGTAATGTCAGCAAGAATTTCAACGCCTTCAAGGCCCTGAACAGCATCAATCTGGACATCCAGAGTGGCGAGCTGGTGGCGTTGCTGGGCCCGTCCGGCTGCGGCAAGACCACTTTGCTGCGGATCATCGCCGGGCTGGAAACGCCGGATGACGGCAGCATTGTGTTCCACGGTGAAGACGTTTCCGGCCACGACGTGCGGGATCGCAACGTGGGGTTTGTGTTCCAGCACTACGCGTTGTTCCGCCATATGACCGTGTTCGATAACGTCGCCTTCGGCCTGCGCATGAAGCCGAAAAACCAGCGCCCGAGCGAAAGCCAGATCGCGGTCAAGGTTCACGAACTGCTGAACATGGTGCAGCTCGATTGGCTGTCGGATCGCTACCCGGAGCAACTGTCCGGCGGCCAGCGCCAGCGTATCGCCCTGGCCCGTGCGCTGGCGGTGGAGCCCAAAGTCTTGCTGCTCGACGAACCGTTCGGCGCCCTCGACGCCAAGGTCCGTAAAGAACTGCGCCGCTGGCTGGCGCGCCTGCACGAAGACATCAACCTGACGTCGGTGTTTGTGACGCACGATCAGGAAGAAGCCATGGAAGTCGCCGACCGTATCGTGGTGATGAACAAGGGCGTGATCGAGCAGATCGGCTCACCGGGCGACGTCTACGAAAACCCGGCCAGCGATTTTGTGTACCACTTCCTCGGCGACTCTAACCGCCTGCACCTGGGTGAGGACAAGCACGTGCTGTTCCGCCCGCACGAAGTGTCGCTGTCGCGGCATGAGCTGGAAGACCACCATGCGGCTGAAGTGCGCGATATTCGTCCGCTGGGTGCGACTACACGGGTGACCTTGAAGGTGGAAGGCCAGAGCGAGCTGATTGAAGCTGAAGTGGTGAAAGACCACGATAGCCTCACCGGCCTGGCCCGTGGCGAGACGCTGTTCTTCAAGCCCAAGGTCTGGCAAAAAGCCTAAGCCTACTGCAATACCCATGTGGGAGCGGGCTTGCTCGCGAATGCAGAGTGTCAGTCAACAGATATACCGACTGATACACCGCTTTCGCGAGCAAGCCCGCTCCCACATTTAGACCTTGCTCGGCTTTAGATCACGGCGTTCCACCGGCCCAGACCGCTGCTCAATTTGCTGCTTCAGCTCATCCCGCAACCCCACCATAAACGCCAGCTCCGCCACCACAAACAACGGCCCGACGATCAGCCCCGACACGTCATCCACAAACGCCGGCTTCTTGCCTTCGTAGTAGTGGCCGACAAACTGAATTACCCAGCCCACCACAAACATGCCGATACCGCTGCCGAGCCACACCGCCGTGCTCTGCGCCGCCAACACGTGCCCGGCCCATACCGACAAGCCCATCAGCAGCGTCATCAGTACCCCCAGCGCCAACTCCAGGCGCAGGTAAAACCATGCCGAAAACAGCGCGACAATCACCGCCGGAGATATCCACAGGCTGCCGGCTGCCCATTCAGGGCGTGAAAGCAGCACCGCCACGGCGACGACGATTAACGGGATGCCGATAAAGTGGCTGGCGATATTACGCGGGTCGCGATGGTAGGCGGCGTATTGACTGAGGTGGTCGACGAGGCTTTTCATTGTTGTTCCTCCTGTAGGATGTTTGATCATGCCCTGTCAGCCTATGACTGACTGTCAGCTGGGCGACAATCTTCGGAGTTCTCATGGACGCAGAGCAGTGGCACTCACGGCTGGCCGCCGGTCATTGGTTCAGTCAGTTACCTGCCTCTTTTCAGCATAGCCTGCTGGCCCACGCCCGGCAGCGCCAGCTGGCAGCGGGGCAATACCTGTTCAAACGTGGCGACCCGCCCTGTGGTTTGTATGCGGTGCTTGAGGGCTCGCTGCGTATCAGTGCGGTGAATGAACACGGCAAGGAAGCGCTATTGAGCCTGGTGGAATTGCCCTACTGGTTCGGCGAAATTTCCCTGTTCGACGGCCTGCCGCGTACGCACGACGCTTGCGCCGTGGGGCCGTGCACGCTGTTGCAGGTGCCGCACCAGGCGCTGCTGAGAGCCCTCGATGAAACCCCGCGATATTGGCGCGACCTGGCCTTGTTGATGAGCCAGAAACTGCGCCTGAGTTTCATCAATATCGAACACCTGAGCCTGATGCCGGCCTCGGTGCGGCTGGCCCATCGTCTGTTAATGATCGTTGAAGGCTACGGCGATACCGAGCACTCAAAACGTGTGCTGCAACTGCCCCAGGAAGACCTGGCGGCGATGTTGAGCCTGTCACGCCAGACCACCAACGCCTTGCTCAAAGACCTGCAAGCCCAGGGCATTGTGCGCCTGGGGTATGGCGAGATCGAAATCCTGGATGCCCAACGACTGCGTGAGGCGGCGCGCACCTGAGGGTGTTAGCCTGCAAGCCTGATCAATCGAGGTGTGTTATGCGCGTCCTGTTAGTGGAACACGAACCCGAAGAGGCACAGCGGATGGCTCAGGGCTTGAACGAGGCCGGCTACAGCGTTGAAGTCGCGGCCAATGGCATGGCGGCGTCGCGTTTTGTGGAAAGCGCCGAGTACGACTTGGTCATCCTTGATGTGATGCTGCCGGGGTTGAATGCCTGGAAGTTGCAGCAGGCTATTCGCTTGAAGGGCGAGACGCCGGTGTTATTCCTGACCACGCCGGGCGGGATTGAAGACCGGCTGCGCGGTCTGGAATTGCATGAGGATGATTATTTGCTCAAGCCATTTGAGGCCAAGGCGCTGGTGGCGCGGGCAAGGAAGTTACTGCGTCGGGATCGCAGCCGATAGGTGTACTGCCTGAACCGTCGCTATCGCAGGCAAGCCCGCGCACACATTTGAAAGTGTTCACAGATCAAATGTGGGAGGGGGCTTGCTCCCGAAGAGGCCCTAAGACGCACCGCACCTCTACCTACCGCAACCCATCGCGGAACTGTCCCGGCGTCATTCCCGTCCAGCGCTTGAACGCCCGATTGAAACTGCTGGTATCGGCAAAGCCGAGCAAATGGCTGATCTCGGCCAACGAACACTGCAGGTCTCGCAGATGCAAGAGTGCAAGATTCTCCCGGCATTCATTCAGCAGCGCATCAAACCGGCACCCTTCATCGGCCAGATGCCGTTGCAAGCTGCGTAAACTCAAGTGCAGCGCCTGGGCAATTCGCTCGGCGCTCGGCTCACCTTCCGGCAATTGCGCCTCGATGGCTGCGCGCACCTTGCGTTCCCAGGTCAGCGGTTGTAACTGTGCGAGGGTGCGTTTGAGCACGGTTTCATTGTGTTCGGCCAACTCGGGGTTGGCATCATCCAAGTGGCTGTCGAAGTCGTGCGCGGCAAATTCCAGGCGGTCTTCTTCGGCGTCAAAGAACACCGGCGCGCGAAAGACCGTGTGCCAGGGCTTTGGATCAATGGGTTGCGGACGCCGCAAATAAACAGCCAGCGGCGCGTATTCACGGCCCAACCGATTCCGGCACGTGCGCACATAGATCGCCGCAAACGCATCAATCGCTTCCAGCGCCGGCGCCGGGCTGCCCGGCGGTTGCAGCAGGCGAAAGCGATAGCGCTCGCCATCTCGGCTAAGCTCTAGCGTCAGGGCATCACTGACCACCTGGTGATAGCGCACGATTCGCTCAAACACCTCGCGCAAGCTGCCGCTGGCCACCAACGCATAACCCAGCGCATGAAAGGTGGTGGGGCTGACAAAACGCGACACCCGCAAGCCGATGGCCGGGTCACCGCTGGCTTGCACCGCCAGCGCCCATAACCGTGTGGTGGCCGACAGCGGGTAGCGCGCGTTGGGGTCGTCCATGTGCTGCGGGTCGAGCCCGGCCTGGGCGCACAACGCGGCACTGTCGAGGCCAAGGGCGTCGAGCTGCTTGCGCAGGGCGCGGGTCCAGCTGGCGAGGGAAGTGGGTTCGGTCATGACGATTGGCGCTTGCGGTCAACAGGTTGGCGTCCGGAGCTAGCGTCCTGCGAGATCGCTTGGGGCAGGATGGGCGCATCAATAGACAAGAGGATGGAAGCATGGACGGTACTTCTGCAAGTCCCCAGCAGATGAACGCACAACAGCGTTCAGCGTATATCCGCGAAGTGGTCCTCGGCGAAGGGGTCAGATTACGCCAGCAGCACCCGTGGCTGCTGCATCAGGACGCGCTGGGTGCGGGCATTCTGGCGTTTGCATTGATCGGCATGCTCGGCTCTGCAGCGTTGTACATCACCGGCCACATGGCCTGGTGGGTGTGCCTGCTGCTCAATGCCTTCTTCGCCTCGCTGACCCATGAGTTGGAACACGACCTGATCCACAGCATGTACTTTCGCAAGCAACGTGTGCCGCACAACCTGATGATGGGCCTGGTGTGGCTGGCGCGGCCGAGCACGATCAACCCTTGGATACGCCGGCACCTGCACCTCAACCACCACAAGGTGTCGGGCACCGAGACCGATATGGAAGAGCGCGCCATCACCAATGGCGAGCCGTGGGGCATCGCGCGCTTGCTAATGGTGGGTGACAACCTCATGTCGGCGTTCATCCGCATGCTGCGCGCCAAGACCTGGAAGCACAAACTCAGCATCCTCAAGCGCTCGCTGCTGGTCTACGCGCCGCTGGCGTTGCTGCATTGGGGCGCGTGGTATGTGTTCCTGGGCTTTCATGCCGCCAATGGCATTGCCAGCCTGCTAGGCACACCGATTGGGTGGTCGGCCAGTACCTTGCAGATGATGCAGGTGATCAATATCGGCGCCGTGGTGATTATTGGCCCCAACGTGCTGCGCACCTTTTGCCTGCACTTTGTCAGCTCCAACATGCACTACTACGGCGATGTGGAACTGGGCAATGTGATCCAGCAAACCCAGGTGCTCAACCCTTGGTGGATGTGGCCGCTGCAAGCGTTCTGCTTCAATTTCGGCAGCACCCATGGCATCCACCATTTTGTGGTGAAGGAGCCGTTTTACATCCGCCAGATGACGGCCAGGGTGGCGCATCCTGTGATGGCGGAAATGGGCGTTCGCTTCAATGATTTTGGGACGTTCGCCCGGGCCAATCGCTTTGAGCGCGGGGAGCAGGCGCAGCCTCAAGTGAAACAGGCTGCGCCGGTGTGATGGTGATTCTCCGGTAATCAGCAAGCAGGTTTGGGCTTTGCAGCCTTTCCCTGCCTACTGATCATCGGCCAAAATCACCAAAAAATGGGCAACCTGTGCACGTCAGGCGTGACCGGGCGCTACGACTTCTGACCCGGCGCGGTAGGTGGCCGGGCTGAACCCCCGCGTCACCACCAGCATTGCCACTACGGTGACCGTCAGCACCACCCAGGCGCTGAAAAAGCTGCCGGTGAGTTCGCGTAGCCAACCGGTCAGCCACGGCGAGACCGCGTTGATCAAAAAGCCCACGCCTTGCACGAAAGCCGCCAGTTGCCCAGCTTGGCGTGGGTCGCGGTGGTGGTCGAGGGTCAGTAGCAGGCTCAGGGCGAAACACGCGCCCAGGCCGAAGCCGCACAACGCCACCCACACGTGCGCAAACGCTTGCGGCGCGATGATCAGGCCGAGGTAGCCTATGGTTTGCGCTAACAGGCTGATGCTGAGCAGTGGGCGGCGGTCGATGCCGCGTTGCGCCAACACGGGCATCAATAGCGCGGCGATTACCTGGAAGATGGTCATGAAGGCCAGCAACGAACCGCTCGGCAACACGCCCCAGCCCAGTTGCTGATAGTACGCAGGCAGCCACGCTACCAGGCTCATGTAGCCGCAATTGACCAAACCGAAATACAGCGCCAGCAGCCAGGCGCGGCGATTGCGCAGGTCTTTGAAAACGGGGGCTGCCTGCAACTTTCTCGGCGCCCCCAACGGCAGCCACGCCCACAACAACAATGCGCCCAGCGCCGGCAACAGCCACACGCCCAACCCCGCCTGCCATAGCTGGAAGTGCGCGGCCACTAACGGGCTGAGCAGCGCGGCCAACCCGCCACCGGCCATCAACGACGCCGAATACACGCCCATCGCCACCGGCACACGGTGATGAAATTCACGCTTGATCATCGCCGGCACCAACGCCTGGATCAGCGCCACACCGGCGCCGCCGAGCAAGGCCGTGACCAGCAGTGCCGACGCATGGCCCATCAACCAGCGCGCCAGGCACGCGAGCAGAATCATCAGCAGACCAAGGGCAATACCGCGCCGTTCACCCAAGTGTGCTTCCACGCGCACGCCGACCAACGCCACCAGGCCCATGCACACCACCGGCAGGCTGGTGAGCAGGGCGCTGCTCTGGAAACTCAGCCCGGTAGCCTGGCGAATTTCGCCGAGCAACGGGCTGATGGAACTGAGGATCGGCCGCAGGTTGAGGCCGAGCACCACCAGCAAGCCCCAGCCAGCGAGGGATTTATTCAGGGGCATGCAGGGATTTCCACTGCTGATACAGCGCGGGCATGGCCGCGTCGGGCAGGTGCTGAATCGATAGGCATTGCTCCGTCAGCGGCAGGCCGACTTGCTGACCAATCGCCGCAGTCGACAAGCCGAAGGGCTCGGCTGTTTCGTTGCTGGCGGCAAACACCACGCGTTCGACGCCACACAAGTACATGGCGCTCAGGCACATCGGGCAGGGCTGGCCGCTGGCGTAGATCACGCAGCCGTTCAGGCGCGCACCGACGTGTTGGCTTGCGGCGCGAATCGCCAGCAGTTCGGCATGGGCGGTGGGGTCTTGAGTCAGGTGGATCTCATTCACGGCTTCGACCAGCGCATCGCCGTTGCGTGTTACCACCGCACCAAACGGGCGGCCGCCTTGGGCCACATTGGCGTGAGCCAGGGCGATAGCGCGTTGCAGGTGCTGATGATCAGCGGTCATGAATAACCCTCTGGGCAGAATGAAAGATGAAGTATGGCCAGCTGCGGGAGTATTCTGAAATTAAATATAACCATGCCAACCAGTGGCAAATGGAATGGTGAAGTGCATGTTCGACCCCGTGTTGTTACGCAGTTTTGTCGCCGTGGTGGACTGCGGCAATTTCACCCGCGCCGCCGAGCGCCTGCACGTGACTCAATCTACCGTGAGCCAGCAGATCCGGCGTTTGGAAGCAGCGGTGACGTGCCAGTTGCTCGATCGTGACCAGCGCTGCGTGGTGGTCACCGCCGAGGGCGAGCGCCTGCTGGCGTATGCACGGCGCATCCTCGCGTTGCATGAGGAGGCCGCCGACGTGTTGATCAACCAGCAAAGCGACGGTGTGCTGCGCCTCGGCGTACCCGAGGACTTTGCCGCAGAACGTCTGATGCCGTTGCTCTCGGCGTTCGTGGTGGCCTACCCGCGGCTGCGCCTGGAAGTCACCAGCGGCCTCGGCCCGGAATTGCAGCGCCAGTACCGCGCGGGCGAATTCGACGTGTTGCTGGTCAAGCAGATGGGCGACAGCGATGACTGCGTGGCGTCGTGGCCGGAACCTTTGTGCTGGGTCGACAGCCGCCGCACGCCATCGCTGGGGCGCGACCCGCTGCCCTTGGTGGCGTTTCCGATGGGCGGGTTGTATCGCAATGAAATGCTTCACCACTTGGAAGTAGGCGGTTGGCGTTGGCGCATCGGCTACTCTAGCGCCAGCCTGGCCAGTGTGTGTTCGGCAGTGGCGGCTGGGTTGGGGATCAGTTTGTTGCCATGTCGGGTGGTACAGCCTGGGCATGTGGTGCTTGGCGATGACAGTGGTTTACCCATGGTGCAAGGCGTGCGCCTGGCGTTGTACGGCCGCAGTGGTTTGGGCGCGGCGGGGCAGACATTGCAGCGTCAATTGCTCGATTTATGTGCCAACAACCCATCGTAAAGTGCCTTTTTGCGGCGTTGCCTGAAATTCAGGCTCTGGCGCGAGTCTGGATGTGGAATAGGGCGCCCTCGCACATTTTAATCTTTGGCGTTAATGGTTTTTGGTTATTAACAAATAGCTTCTTATTCCTTAACGAATATAAACCGTGTCCCTATACTGACCCGCAACGTTAAATGCTGCAGGAGGGCACCCCCATGCACAGCGAGTCGATTCGTTATCTGATCGTGCCGGGCTGGCAAGGATCGCCAGAAGATCATTGGCAAAGTCATTGGCAAAACAGTTTGCCCAACAGTGCGCGGGTGGAGCAGGCTGATTGGTTGACGCCACGTCGCGAGGACTGGGTAGCCGCGCTGGCCGAGGCCATTGCCGCCGACAGCACACCTGTGATCCTGATCGCCCATAGCTTGGGTTGCATCACCGTCGCCCATTGGGCGGCCACTGCTCCCGTGCATTGCCTGCGGCGGGTACGCGGCGCCTTGCTGGTGGCCCCGGCGGATGTCGAACGCCCAGCCTGCTTACCGGCTTTGCGCAATTTCGCGCCGATCCCGACCGATCTGTTGCCGTTTCCAAGCCAAGTGGTCAGTTCCGACAACGACACTGCCGTGAGCGCCCCAAGGGCCCTTGAGCTGGCGCGTAATTGGGGGGCCGAGGCCGGGATTCTTTCCGGTGCCGGGCATATCAACGTGAAGTCCGGCCACCAGCGTTGGGAGCAGGGTTTTGCCTACCTCTATCGCCTGCAAAGCCGCCTTGAGCACCACGCCCGGCGCAGCGCCTAAATTCTTTTCAACGCCCCGTCCCTGAGTGGATTTGGGGCGGGAGCGTGCCATGAGTCATGAAACCTTTGGCCAGCCACTGCTGACCTTCCCCGACGCCGAAAAAAGCCCGCTGAGCATCCGTGCCAAGGCCTTGGTGTTTGTCGACCCGCGCTCGCGTCAACTGCGCGAAGCGTTGGAAAGCCTCGCACCACGTGCCTTACCCGTGCTGATTCGTGGCGAGACGGGCAGCGGTAAAGAGCTGCTGGCGCGGCATATTCACCGTGGCAGCGACCGCAGCGGGTTATTTGTCTCCGTCAACTGCGGTGCGATCAGCCCGACCTACGCCGATGCCGAGTTATTCGGCTACGCCGCAGGCAGCCACAGTGGCACGGCGAGCAGCCGGGCCGGGTGGTTTGGGTCAGCCAACGGCGGCACGTTGTACCTGGATGAGATAGGTGACTTGCCGTTGCCGATCCAAGTGAAATTGCTCGCTGCCCTGGAGAACCACGAAGTCACCCGCGTCGGTGCCCATCAGCCCAGCCCGGTGGATGTGCGCCTGGTGGCAGCCACCAGCATCGACCTGGCCCAGGCCGTGGCCGTCGGCAAGTTTCACGAGCGCTTGTTCCATTACTTGAGCGAAGGCCAACTCGACCTGCCGGCCCTGCGCGAGCGCGTCGGCGACATCCTGTCTTTGGCCGAATACTTCCTCGGCATCTACAGCCAGCGCCTTGACCTGCCGGTGCCGCTGATCAGCGACGCTGCCCAACGTGTGCTGGAACATCACAGCTGGCCGGGCAATACCCGTGAGCTGGAAAACGTTATTCACTTCGCGTTGCTGGTGAGCAGCGGCGATGAGATCCTACCCGAGCATCTGAATCTGCCGACTGCGGGCTCGCCCCTTGCGCAGGTGCAGCGGATTTTCGCGAGTGCCAGCCTCGCAGAGCAGCAAACCTTGCTGAATTTCCTGCATGAGCAAAATGGAATATCACAGTGAATAAAAGATATTGTTCGGGAATAAAAAATCTAGGTATTGTCCATTCCATGCCGCGATAGCACTTCGCTGGCACACCACAAAAAACGGTCGTCAGAGACGCCCCGGAATTTCGATAAGGACACTGCATGAAAAAGGTTCTGTTGTTTACCGCACTGGCGGCTGCCCTGACTGCAAGCTTCGCCCAGGCCAACGAGAAACTGATCGTTGCCGCCACCCCGATCCCGCACGCCGAGATCCTTGAGCTGGTCAAACCGACCCTGGCCAAACAAGGTGTGGACCTGGAGATCAAAGTCTTCACTGACTACGTACAACCCAACACACAGGTTGCCGAGAAACGCCTGGACGCCAACTACTTCCAAACCCTGCCTTACCTGGAAAACTTCAACAAGGGCAAGGGCACCAACCTGGTCACTGTGATCGGTGTGCACGTTGAACCCATCGGCGGCTACTCGAAGAAGATCAAGAATATTTCCGAGCTTAAAGACGGCGCTACCGTCGCCATCCCGAACGAAGGCTCCAACAGTGGCCGCGCCCTGCTGCTGTTGCAAAAGAACGGTCTGATTACGCTCAAAGACCCGACCAATGCACTGTCGACGCCGAAAGACATCACTGCCAACCCAAAACACCTTAAATTCAAAGAGCTGGAATCGGCCCTTCTGCCACGCGTGCTGGACCAGGTTGACCTGGACGTGATCAACACCAACTACGCCCTGGAAGCCGGCCTGAACCCGGCGAAAGACGCGCTGATCATCGAAGATGCCAAGTCGCCTTACGTGAACTTCCTGGTCGCTCGCCCGGACAACAAGGACAGCGACGCGGTCCAGAAACTGGCCAAGGCGCTGACCAGCCCGCAAGTTAAAGCCTTCATCGAGAAGAAGTACAACGGCGCGGTAGTGCCAGCGTTCTGATGTAAGCCAACCCCCCTTTCAAGGTTTGAACGCCGACGGCTCGTATAGCGTCGGCGTTTTTTTATGGGCCTGGAAATACGATAAAAAACTGTGGGAGATGGCTTGCCTGCGATAGCGGTCTGTCAGTTACAGATGCTCTGTCTGATACACCGCATTCGT
>NZ_VXCW01000018.1:0-77232 GCF_052850675.1 Pseudomonas sp. 1152_12
CCGAATCTTGCGTAACTCTTTGTTTACCAAGGAGTTTTCCGTTTCGACTGCGCCGGAAGTGGGGCGAATTATAGACAGATATAAAACGCCGTCAACACTTAATTTCAGGTTTATTCGGATTTGAGCGTAATTCGCGCAAAAGCCTTCTTCCCGGCCTGGCAAACGTGAGTGGCACCCAGTTCGTATATAAAGGTGCGATCTACAACCTCACCATCTATACGCACGCCACCGGACCCCAACAGGTCACGCGCAACCGCCGAGTTTTTCACCAAGCCCGCCTTATTAAGGACAGCAGCAATCGGCATTGCCTCAGTTGCCAATAATTCGATCTCCGGCAGATCATCGGGCAACTCGCCATCTTTCATCCGATTACCTGCCGCACGGTGAGCACTCGCCGCAGCCTCTTCACCATGGAAGCGCGCAACGATCTCTTCCGCCAGCTTGATCTTAACGTCACGCGGATTAGCACCCGCCTCAACCTCAGCGCGCAATGCGTTGATCTCGTCCATCGAACGGAAGCTCAACAGCTCGAAGTAACGCCACATCAACGCATCTGGAATCGAAACCAGCTTGCCGTACATCACACCCGGCGCTTCTTGGATACCCACATAGTTACCCAGAGACTTGGACATTTTCTTGACGCCGTCCAACCCCTCCAACAACGGCATAGTCAGAATACACTGAGCCTCTTGCCCATACGCACGCTGCAGCTCGCGCCCCATCAACAGGTTGAATTTCTGATCAGTGCCACCCAGCTCAACATCCGCCCGCAACGCCACCGAGTCATACCCTTGAACCAGCGGGTATAGAAACTCGTGAATCGCAATCGGCTGATTGGTGGAGTAGCGCTTATCAAAGTCATCACGCTCAAGCATGCGCGCCACGGTGTACTGAGACGTCAGGCGAATGAAATCCGCCGGCCCCATCTGATCCATCCAGGTGGAGTTGAACGCCACCTCGGTCTTGGCAGGGTCGAGAATCTTGAACACCTGGGTCTTGTAGGTCTCGGCATTGTCGAGAACTTGCTCACGGGTCAGCGGCGGACGCGTCGCGCTTTTGCCGCTTGGATCACCGATCATCCCAGTGAAGTCACCTATAAGGAAGATGACCTGATGCCCCAGCTCCTGGAACTGACGCAGCTTATTAATAAGCACGGTATGGCCCAGGTGTAAATCCGGCGCGGTCGGATCGAAGCCAGCCTTAATACGCAGGGGCTGGCCACGCTTGAGCTTTTCGACCAGCTCGGCCTCGACCAACAGTTCTTCCGCACCACGTTTTATCAGCGCTAGCTGCTCTTCAACCGACTTCATAACAGACCCGCAAGGCTCAGATTCAAAAGGGAACCAACCATACAAGATCAGGGACTAATTACAAGTTTTGCCCTGCGCACGGACACCGTTCAGCAAGCCCAGCGTTCGCGAGCTTGCGCCACAGATGATTTGGTTATATTTTATACAGTTATTTCATCTTCATCATGTCATTCATCTTTTCCATTTCATCTTCAAAGTCAAAATTACTTATGACCACAGAACCGTCTAAAGCGCCGCCGCTTTACCCGAAGACCCACCTGCTCGCCGCAAGTGGTATCGCCGCCCTTCTCAGCCTGGCACTCCTGGTATTCCCTTCCAGTGACGTAGAAGCCAAACGGACATCCCTGAGCCTTGACCTGGAAAGTCCAACTGAACAACTGACACAAGATCAAGACGCTGCCGACGCGCAACAAGCCACAAATGCAGCTATTGAATCGCCGTTCGCACAGATCGAAAGCACGTCCGAAGACACTCAAGAGCAGCCTGCAGCAATCGCGACCAAGAACCCCCTGCACCGCGAAGTGATCGTGGCTAAGGGCGACACGCTCTCAACGCTGTTCGAGAAGGTTGGCCTACCCGCTGCAACTGTTAATGAGGTGCTGGCCAGCGATAAACAAGCCAAGCAGTTCACTCAGCTCAAACATGGCCAAAAGCTTGAGTTTGAGTTGACGCCCAACGGCCAGTTGAACTGGCTGCACAGCCGTGTCAGCGACCTCGAAAGCATTACCCTGACCAAAAGCGCCAGAGGCTTTGCCTTCAACCGCATTACCACAAAGCCGGTGATGCGCTCCGCCTACGTACACGGCGTGATAAACAGTTCGCTGTCGCAATCTGCCGCCCGCGCCGGCTTGTCCCACAGCATGACCATGGACATGGCCCGTGTGTTTGGCTACGACATCGACTTCGCCCAGGACATTCGCCAGGGTGACGAATTCGACGTGATCTACGAGCAGAAAGTCGCCAACGGCAAAGTCGTCGGCACCGGCAATATCCTTTCCGCGCGCTTCACCAACCGTGGCAAAACTTACACCGCCGTTCGCTACACCAACAAACAAGGCATTAGCAGCTACTACACGGCTGATGGCAACAGCATGCGCAAGGCTTTCATCCGCACCCCGGTGGACTTCGCACGCATCAGCTCGCGCTTCTCGATGGGCCGCAAACATCCAATCCTGAACAAGATCCGCGCCCACAAAGGCGTGGACTATGCCGCCCCGCGCGGCACGCCAATCAAAGCAGCCGGTGACGGCAAGGTTCTGCTCGCAGGACGTCGCGGCGGCTATGGCAATACCGTGATCATCCAGCACGGCAATACCTACCGCACGCTGTATGGCCACATGCAAGGCTTCGCCAAAGGCGTTTCGACTGGCAGCAACGTGAAGCAAGGCCAGGTAATCGGCTATATCGGCACCACCGGTCTGTCCACTGGCCCGCACTTGCACTATGAGTTCCAGGTTAACGGCGTCCATGTCGATCCACTCGGCCAGAAGCTGCCAATGGCCGACCCGATCGCCAAAGCCGAGCGCACACGCTTCCTGCAGCAAAGCCAGCCATTGATGGCACGCATGGACCAGGAGCGCTCTACCCTGCTGGCCTCGGCGAAGCGTTAAAGTATGCCGCTCTATATAGGCGTGATGTCCGGAACCAGCCTTGATGGCCTGGACATCGCCCTGATCGAACAAGGCCCGGCGATTAACCTGATCGCCACGCACTACATCCCTATGCCTGAAACCCTGCGCGCCGAACTGCTAAGCCTATGCGCCAGCGGCCCGGACGAGATCGCCCGGTCATGCGTGGCCCAGCAACACTGGGTGACCCTCGCCGCCCAAGGCGTTCATACCTTACTGCAACAGCAGAACCTTACCCCCCAAGACATTCGCGCCATTGGCAGCCACGGGCAGACTGTCCGCCACGAACCTGCCCGGGGCTTTACCGTACAGATCGGTAACCCCGCACTGCTCACCGAGCTGACCAGCATCACCGTGGTCAGCGACTTCCGCAGCCGCGACGTTGCTGCCGGTGGCCAGGGAGCCCCGCTAGTACCTGCCTTTCATGAAGCGCTGTTCGGTGAACATACCGGCAACCGTGCCGTATTAAACGTCGGTGGGTTCAGCAATCTCAGCCTGATCGAGACCGGCAAACCGGTCGCCGGCTTCGACTGCGGCCCCGGCAACGTCTTGTTGGATGCGTGGATTCACCAGCAACGAGGCGAACACTTTGACCGTGACGGCCAATGGGCAGCCAGTGGCAAAGTTGAGCCTCAACTGCTCAAAACCCTGCTCAGTGACCCGTTCTTCCAAACCAAAGGCCCGAAAAGTACCGGGCGTGAAGTCTTCAACCTGGGATGGCTGCAACAACATCTGCGCACGCTACCTGCGCTACAGCCTCAGGATGTACAAGCGACGCTGCTTGAGCTGACGGCGCAGACTATTGTTGAGTCCTTGCAGACTGCACAGCCGCAGACTGAGACGTTGCTGATCTGTGGCGGCGGCGCTCATAACGCCACAATGATGAGTCGTCTGGCGGCGTTACTGCCGTCCACTCAAGTCAGCAGCACCGCCACTTTTGGTGTTGCGCCCGACTGGGTCGAAGCCATGGCCTTTGCCTGGCTGGCACATTGCTGCCTGGAAGGCATCGCCGCCAACCGCCCCAGCGTCACTGGTGCACGTGGGCTTCGGGTGTTGGGCGCGATCTACCCGGCTTGAACCCCGGACAGCAAAACGCCGCTTGGCTTATCAAAACCAAGCGGCGTTTTTTATGCGCCCTAAATCAGGCTATCGATCAGATCGAGAACGAAGAACCGCAACCACACGTCGTGGTGGCATTAGGGTTCTTGATCACGAAACGCGAACCTTCCAGACCTTCCTGGTAATCAACCTCGGCACCTGCCAGGTACTGGAAGCTCATCGGGTCCACGACCAGGCTGACGCCCTCGCGCTCGACGATGGTGTCGTCATCGGCCACATCTTCATCAAAGGTAAAACCGTACTGAAACCCTGAACAACCGCCGCCCGTAACAAATACGCGCAGCTTCAAGCGATCATTACCCTCTTCATCGACCAGGCTCTTCACCTTGTGCGCAGCACCGTGGGTGAATTGCAAAGCCGTGGGGGTGAAGGATTCAACGCTCATGCTGATAATCTCCCGGCGTACCGCCGCCATATGCGTAATGGCGGGCATTATCCGCTTCTCCTAGAAAAGCGGTCAACTATTGTTATGGTATATCAATCTGCGCTGCCGCCCTTAAAAACACAAAAGGCCCGATCAACGGGCCTTTTGTAATCAGCCGCTGAGCCTTACGGCAACATGCCTGCGTGGGACAAGCCCAGCTTCTCATCCAGGCCGAACAGGATGTTCATGTTCTGCACGGCCTGGCCCGACGCGCCCTTGACCAGATTGTCGATCACCGACAACACCACCACCAGGTCGCCCTCCTGCGGACGATGCACTGCAATCCGGCACACGTTGGCACCGCGTACGCTGCGGGTTTCCGGGTGGCTGCCGGCTGGCATTACATCGACGAACGGTTCGTTGGCGTAGCGTTTTTCAAATAAGGCTTGCAAGTCTACCGAGCGATCGACAACGGTTGCGTACAACGTGGAGTGAATACCACGAATCATCGGCGTCAGGTGCGGCACGAAGGTCAGGCCCACGTCTTTACCGGCGGCGCGACGCAGCCCCTGGCGGATCTCCGGCAAGTGACGATGCCCTTTTACCGCATAGGCCTTCATGCTTTCCGACGTCTCGGAGTACAACGAACCCACCGCCGCGCCGCGACCGGCGCCGCTGACGCCAGACTTGCAGTCTGCAATCAGGCGCGAAGTGTCCGCCAAGCCGGCTTCGAGCAATGGCAGGAAACCCAGCTGCGTCGCGGTTGGATAGCAACCCGGCACGGCGATCAGCCGCGCTTGCTTGATCTGCTCACGATTGACTTCCGGCAGGCCGTACACCGCCTCTTCCAACAACTCTGGCGCGCCGTGTGGTTGGCCGTACCACTTGGCCCACTCATCAGCGTCCTGCAGACGGAAGTCCGCCGACAGGTCAATGACCTTGGTGCCGGCCGCTAGCAGTTCACCGGCCAGTGCATGAGCCACTCCATGCGGCGTGGCAAAGAACACCACATCACAGGCGCCAAGGGTTTTGATGTCCGGCACGCTGAACGCCAGGCCGTCATAGTGGCCTCGCAGGTTCGGGTACATATCGGCCACGGCCAGCCCGGCCTCGGATCGGGAAGTGATGACCACCACCTCAGCTTGCGGATGCTGAGCCAACAGACGCAGCAATTCGACACCGGTGTAACCCGTGCCGCCGACGATACCGACCTTGACCATAAACCTGCCCTCAACGAACCCACTGGAAAGCCGTCGATAATAGGGGCCGTATCGTCCTGCGACAACCGCCAACGTGACGTACGGGCGCATGAGCCACTACTATCTTCAGTTACCGTGAACCTGGGAATAATTAGAAATGCTCTATCTATGGATCAAAGCCTTCCACATCGTCAGCATCGTCTGCTGGTTTGCCGGGCTGTTCTACCTGCCACGCCTGTTCGTCTATCACGCGCAAAGTGAAGACACCGTCAGCAAAGAACGCTTCAGCATCATGGAGCGCAAACTCTATCGCGGCATCATGGGCCCGGCGATGATCGCCAGCCTTATATTCGGCGGCTGGCTGATCTACCTCAACCCTGCCATCTTTCAATCCGGCGCCTGGATCCACGCCAAGCTCACATTGGTCGTGCTTCTGATCGGCTACCACCATATGTGCGGCGCGCAGGTAAAACGCTTTGCCCGTGGCGAAAACACCCGCAGCCATGTCTTTTATCGCTGGTTCAATGAAGTGCCGGTTCTGATATTGCTGGCTATCGTAATTTTGGTCGTGGTCAAACCGTTTTAACTTCAATCACTCGGGGTACCTCCAATGTCGCTGCCCGCTTTGCTTGAACAACGTCTGCGCCTGCCCGTAGTGGCTGCGCCGATGTTCCTGATTTCCAACCCGCAGTTGGTCCTGGCATGCTGTCGCAATGGCGTGGTCGGGAGTTTTCCGGCGCTCAACCAGCGCGAAAGCAGCGGCTTCAAAGCCTGGCTGGAAGAAATCGAAGCGGGCTTGGCACAACAGGACAGCCCCGCGCCCTATGCCGTAAACCTGATCGTGCACAACAGCAACCCGCGCCTGGAAGCCGACCTGGCGATCTGCGTCGAGCACAAGGTGCCGATCGTGATTACCAGCCTCGGTGCGGTGAAGGAACTGGTCGATGCCGTACACAGCTATGGTGGCCTCGTGTTCCACGATGTCACCACTCGGCGCCATGCCGAGAAAGCTGCAGAAGCGGGTGTTGACGGCCTGATTGCAGTGGCTGCAGGCGCCGGGGGCCATGCCGGCACGTGGAGCCCGTTCGCACTGATTGCCGAGATACGTCAGTTCTTCGACAAAACCCTGCTGCTGGCTGGCTGCCTCAACCATGGCCACGAGATCCTTGCCGCCCAGTTGCTGGGCGCAGACCTCGCCTATTTCGGCACGCGCTTTATCGGCACCACGGAAAGCCACGCCCCGGATGCGTATAAAGAGATGCTGCTCACATCGCGCGCTGCCGACATCGTGCACACTCCCGCAGTCTCCGGCGTACCCGCCAGCTTTATGCGCCAGAGCCTGGAAAACGCCGGTTTCGACCTTGCCGCTCTACAGGGCAAAGGTGAAGTCAACTTTGGCTCCAAGCTCAAGCCGTTGGGCGACGAGGCCAAGGCCTGGAAGACTGTATGGTCAGCCGGCCAAGGTGTCGGTGAGATTAATGATTTGCCCAGCGTCGATGAACTGATTGCGCGCCTGGATGCCGAATATCGCAAAGCGCGCGAGCACGCCGTCCAGTTACAATGGCCACGCTGATAACCGCCAGGTTTGCTGATTGAAGCCCGCCTGCCCCTTCCTGATTAAGTGACAAGGATGCCTGCATGAGCGACAACCGTTTCAAGATAGTGTTTGACGGAGCCTTGCTCCCGGGTGTCGAAAGCACCACTGCCAAATTGAACCTCGCCGAGCTGTTCAAGAGCGATGTGCAAGCCATCGAAAAACTCTTCACCGGCCGCCCGGTCGCGCTCAAGCGTGACCTGTCACATTCCGATGCCGAAACCTACCTCATCGCGCTGAAAAACGCCGGTGTCGATGCACGCATCGAGCCTGAGCAACCCGTGGCCTTCAGCCTGGCCGAAGCGCACGAGACCGATCCCGGCGCCTCCGACTTCTCGCGCCCTGCGGCTTCGCCCTACGCACCGCCGCGTGCTGCCGTGGGTGAACACACTGCAGAGTTCTCAACGCTCAAGGTCTTCACCATCCACGGACGCATCGGTCGCCTGCGCTATCTGGCCTGGACGCTGGTATTGACCCTCGCACTGCTGGTCGCAGGGGGCATCATCAGTACGGCGAGCTTCGCCGTGGCAACCGCCTCGCCGACGGCGGGCATGATTCTAGGGGTGCTGCTGGGGCTCGTGCTGTTCGTCGCACTCGTTTGGGTCAGCGTACAAATCGGCGTACAGCGCCTGCACGACCTCGGCTGGTCAGGCTGGCTGTACTTTCTGAACCTTGTGCCATTCGTAAACAGCATCTTCCCACTTCTGCTGATGGTGCTGCCGGGTAATACCGGCGCCAATCAGTACGGCCCGCCGCCACCGCGCAACTCAACAGCGGTAAAAGTGTTGGCCACGCTGTGGCTGGCATTCATTCCAGTGATGCTCGCCATCGTGGTCACACTCAGCATGAACGGCTACTTGAATCAGCTCGAAGCCAACGTGGACAGCAGTTACGAAAACAGCTCGATCACCTCCGATGACGCCACCGATCAAAGCGTCACCGTTGATGAAGAAGAAGCCGTGCAAAGTGCTGACGACACGGCCGAACCTGTAGACTCTCCAGAACAGTGAAGAAACGCCCGCCGCCTGTGATGCCTCTGTCACAGGTCCGGCGGCGTTGCGATGGAGAAAGGCATGACCCGTTACGCTCTGATCACCGGTGCCTCCAGCGGTATTGGCCTGGCCTTGGCCGAAGCACTGGCGCGTCGCGGCCGCAGCTTGATTCTGGTGGCCCGCCAGCGTGATCAGTTGGAAAGCATTGCAATCGAATTGAATCAACGCTTCGGCGTCGAGGTGCTGTTTCGGGCCTGCGACCTGGGCGAGCCCTTACGCTTGTCCGGTTTTTTGCTGGAGCTTGAAGAAGGTGAGCGGCAGATCGATCTGCTGGTCAACTGCGCCGGCATCGGCACCAGTGGGCCATTCCTGGCCCAGGACTGGATGACCGAACAAGACCTGATCGAAGTCAACATCCTCGCCCTGACCCGCATGTGCCATGCTTTGGGCAATGCCATGGCGTTGCAAGGTGGCGGACAGATTCTCAACGTTGCCTCGGTGGCCGCCTTTCAACCCGGCCCTTGGATGAGCAGCTACTACGCCAGCAAGGCGTATGTGTTGCATTTCTCCGAAGGCCTGCGCGAAGAATTGAAGGCCTGTGGCATCAAGGTTTCAGTGCTGTGCCCTGGCCCTACGCAAACTGCGTTCTTCGGCACCGCGCAAATGGACACCGCCAAGTTAGCTCGCAGCGGACAACTGATGAGCGCGGAAGAAGTCGCGCTCCACACCGTGCGCGCATTGGAAAAAAACAAAGCCATCATCATTCCTGGGCGACGTAACCGCTGGCTGTCATTTAGCCCGCGTTTCAGTCCACGCTGGCTGACACGCAAGATAGCCGGCGCCATCAATAAGGCCTATTGCCCTCGCTGACAGCCTGGGTACACTCCCCTTGCACTTTCACCATGGAGAAACAGCTGTGGATACTCTGTTCACCAAGATCATCAACAGGGAAATACCGGCGAATATCATCTACGAAGATGACCAGGTCCTCGCGTTCCACGATATTGCCCCTATGGCGCCCGTGCATTTTCTGGTCATTCCAAAAAAGCCGATTCGCACACTCAACGACCTCACTGAAGAAGACAAGGCACTGGCTGGCCACATTCTGTTCACCGCTCAGCGGCTGGCAGTAGAACAAGGCTGCGAGAAAGGTTTTCGCGTCGTAATGAACTGCAATGAAGAAGGCGGTCAGACCGTTTATCACATTCATATGCACGTGCTGGGTCAGCGCCAGATGAACTGGCCACCGGGCTGATCTGCCTTGAGGCATAGGTCGTGGCTCCAGGCTGCGACGCATGCCCTTGACTCAGCGCAAACGCTTCGCCCTCTCTTGCGGTAAACTGGCCGCCGAGATTCTTCCCGGAGGTCAGCATGACTACCCAACGTCACTACTCGCCGATTGACCGTCTGTTGCTGCAAGCCGACATGGCCATGCGCACACTGTTGCCGTTCAGCGGCCAACCGTACCGCCCATCGCCTGCAATCGTGCAACCGGACGCAAAGATGAACGAGACCGACACCCGCCATGTCGCCGGCCTGATGCGCATCAACCATACCGGCGAAGTCTGTGCCCAGGCGCTGTACCAAGGCCAGGCGCTGACCGCCAAGCTGCCGCAAGTACGCGCAGCGATGGAGCATGCGGCCGAGGAAGAAATCGACCACCTGGCTTGGTGCGAGCAACGTATTCGCCAACTGGGCAGCCATCCCAGTGTGCTGAACCCACTGTTTTACGGTTTGTCGTTTGGTATCGGTGCAGCTGCAGGCCTGATCAGCGACAAAGTCAGCCTTGGGTTTGTTGCCGCGACGGAGCATCAGGTGTGCAAGCACCTGGATGAACATCTGGAGCAACTGCCGGCCGAAGACGAGAAGTCCCGGGCGATTCTGGAGCAGATGCGCATTGATGAAGAACACCACGCAGACAGCGCATTAGATGCAGGCGGTTTCCGCTTTCCGGCACCGGTCAGGTTTGGCATGAGCCTTTTGGCCAAGGTCATGACCAACAGCACCTACCGAATATAGATGCATAAAATCTGAGCCACAAAGAAGGGCGCCATCAAGGCGCCCTTCTTTTTTGCCGACTGGCGGTCAACCCAACTCGATGATCTCGTAATCATGAGTGATGACCACACCGGCCGCGCCGAGCATGATTGACGCCGAGCAATACTTCTCGGCCGACAGCTCGATGGCGCGCTTGACCTGGGCTTCCTTCAGCGCCCGCCCCTTCACCACGAAATGCATGTGGATCTTGGTAAACACCTTGGGGTCTTCAGTGGCGCGCTCGGCTTCCAGAAAGGCTTCGCAGCTTTCCACGGCCTGACGGGATTTCTTAAGGATGCTGACCACGTCGAAATTGCTGCAACCGCCTACACCCAGCAGGAGCATTTCCATCGGGCGTACGCCCAGGTTACGGCCACCAGCTTCCGGCGGGCCGTCCATGACCACGACATGGCCACTGCCCGATTCACCGAGGAACATGGCCTCGCCCGCCCATTGGATGCGTGCCTTCATCGCCCAGACTCCACTGCTAAAAAAGGGTCGCCAGCTTAGCACAGGGCCTGGAAACAGCAGCTTTCTTCCTGAAAACGAACAATGACAGCATTTGCCCGGTAAATTCCTCAATCGGGGCAGAATGTGTCTGGTAAGCTGGCGCCAATTCAATGGCGCATTGCCATCTTTTGTGCAGCGTGTATCAATGCTGACGCCGCTGGATAAAAATAAATCCAACCACACCGTGCAGTCTTTTCGGGATACAACCATGGTTGCTCTTACTCCCACACCCAAGATCAAGAACCTCGACAAGCTGTTGATGCACTGCCAGCGCCGGCGTTATCCGGCCAAGCACAACATCATCTGCGCGGGCGAACGCTCCGAAACACTGTTCTTCATTATCAAGGGTTCGGTCACCATCCTGATTGAGGATGAAGACGGCCGCGAAATGATCATCGCGTATTTAAATACCGGTGATTTCTTCGGCGAGCTGGGGCTATTTGAACAGGCTGGCAAAGAGCAGGAACGCAGCGCCTGGGTACGAGCCAAGGTTGAATGCGAAGTCGCCGAAATCAGTTACGCGAAATTTCGCGAATTAGCCCAGCATGATCCCGACATCCTTTACGCCCTGAGCGGTCAGATTGCCCAGCGACTGCGCGACACCACACGCAAAGTCGGCGACCTGGCGTTCTTTGACGTCACCGGCCGTGTAGCCCGTTGCCTGCTGGAACTGTGCAAACAACCTGACGCCATGACCCACCCGGATGGCATGCAGATCAAAGTCACACGCCAGGAAATCGGGCGCATTGTCGGCTGCTCACGGGAAATGGTCGGTCGCGTGCTCAAAGACCTGGAAGAACGCAACCTGGTGCACGTCAAAGGCAAAACGATGGTGGTGTTCGGTACGCGTTAACCCGGTAGGAACTCCGCCAGCATCTGCCGGTACAACGTATCCAGACGGTTGATCGCATCCGGTGCGGGAAAGGCTTCGTGCAACGCGATATGGCTATCGGCACGTACCCGCTGGTCAAGGCCACAAGCTTCATTGAAGCGGTTGACCGCCGCAATCAACTCCTCGCGGTCGTTATCCAGCAGCAAAGCCCCGTGCACCAAGCCCACGGGGCGGCCACCGCTCTGCCGCCAGCGCTGGGCAGTGCCCACCATCTTGCGACCGTTGAGGTTGACGTTATAGCGACCGTCGCAGAAAGCACCGTCGATTTCACCGACGGATGCATCGCCACCCAGTTCGATCAACACGTCGCAAATCGGCTGGCACAAGCGCTGGTAACCGGTTTCGATGCGGCCCTGATCGCCTTCGCTGCGCGGCGGCGCGTAAACCAAGGCAATATTGATAGTCGCGGCAGACTGCGGCACCGGTTCACCGCCCGTTTCACGCAGTAACACCGGCCAACCGGCATCGGTCGAGACCTGGCTGGCTGCTTCAAAAGCCGGCAAACGGCTCAATCGGCGCGGCATGACCAGTGCTTGATCGCTGGGCTGCCAGAACAGCAGCCCGAACGCCTGCTCACCGGCGCAAACCGCCGCCAGCAGGTCTTGCTCAGCGGCGAGGCCTGCTTCGACGGTCATCGATACGGGTTGAGTCATCAAACACCTGCCTATCTGAATAAACACGAAACCAAATGTGTGAGGGGGCTTGCTCCCGATTGCGGTGGATCAGCCAGAACATCTGTAACTGAAGTACCGCTATCGGGAGCAAGCCCCCTCCCACATTTTTAACCGCACTCCAAATCAGTCTAATGTCGAACCGCTGACCACCGCTCCGCGCTCCGGGAAGAACAAACGCTGCAGTTCCGCCCCCGGGTTTTCGGCGCGCATGAAGGTTTCGCCGACCAGGAACGAGTACACGCCGCTGATTTCCATCAGTTCAACATCAGCGCGGTTGACGATGCCACTCTCGGTAATTACCAGGCGGTCACGTGGAATACGCGGCAGCAGGTCCAAAGTGTTTTCCAGGCTGACTTCAAACGTGTGCAGGTTACGGTTATTGACCCCCACCAACGGTGTGTCGAGGGTTTTCAGTGCTCGCTCCAGCTCATCGCCGTCGTGCACTTCCACCAGCACATCCAGGCCGACGCTTTTGGCCACGGCCGCAAGCTCAGCCATCTTCACGTCATCCAGTGCGGAGACGATCAGCAGCACGCAATCGGCGCCCAGGGCACGGGCTTCGACGATTTGATAGGGGTCGACCATGAAGTCCTTGCGGATTACCGGCAACTTGCACGCAGCGCGGGCCTGTTGCAGGAACAGGTCGCAACCCTGGAAGAAGTCGATGTCGGTCAGTACCGACAGGCAGGTTGCGCCGCCCTTCTCATAGCTGACGGCAATGTCAGCCGGCACGAAGTGCTCGCGGATCACGCCTTTGCTCGGCGAGGCCTTCTTGACCTCGGCGATCACCGCCGGCTGCTTGAGCTTGGCCTGGGCAATCAAGGCATTGGCGAAACCACGCGGCGCATCGGCAATCTTCGCCAGGGCTTCCAACTCGGCCAGGCTGACACGGGCGCGGCGCTCAGCGACTTCTTCTGCCTTGCGGGCCAGGATCTTTTCCAGAACGGTCGGCACACTCATCCTTCATTCTCCATCTTGAACACCGCAGTAAAGGCACCCAGTTCTTCGAGCTTCTCGCGAGCGAGCCCGGTATGCAATGCGTCATGTGCGAGGGCAACGCCCTCTTTAAGACTGTAAGCGTGATCGGCGGCATACAGTGCCGCACCGGCATTCAGTACGATCATCTCGGCAGCTTTCTGGCCATTTTCTGTTTTGCGACGCCCCAGGGCATCACGAATCAGCTCCAGCGAGGCCGCCGGGCTTTCCACCGACAGGCCATGCAAGCTCTGGCTTTTCATGCCGAGGTCTTCGGGTTCAACCCAATACTCAGTGACTTGGTCGTTCTTAAGCTCCGCCACAAAGGTCGGCGCCGCCAGGCTGAATTCGTCCAGGCCGTCTTTGGAATGCACCACCAGCACATGCTTGCTGCCCAGCCGTTGCAAGACTTCAGCCAGCGGACGACACAGTGCCTGGCTGAACACGCCGACCACCTGATGTTTCACACCGGCCGGATTCGTAAGCGGGCCGAGCATGTTGAACAAGGTGCGCAGGCCAAGGTCCTTGCGCGGGCCAGCGGCGTGTTTCATCGCGCCGTGGTGGGACTGGGCAAACATAAAGCCAATGCCGACGCTGTCGATGCAGCGCGCCACTTGTACCGGCGTCAGGTTCAGGTAGATCCCGGCCGCTTCCAGCAAATCGGCGCTGCCGCTTTTGCCGGAGACCGCACGGTTACCATGCTTGGCCACAGTGCAACCGGCCGCGGCGACCACAAAGGAGGAAGCCGTCGACACGTTGAAGATATTTGCACCGTCACCGCCGGTGCCGACCACATCGACCACACCGTCGAGGGTCTTGAGTTCGACCTTGTCGGCCAGCTCACGCATGACCGACACGGCACCGACGATTTCGTCGATGCTTTCGCTCTTCATACGCATTGCCATCATGAACGCGCCAATCTGCGCGTCGGTGCATTGACCGGTCATGATTTCGCGCATCACATCGCTCATTTCAGCGGTGCTCAGGTCCAGGTGGCCGACGATACGGCCCAGGGCAGTCTTGATATCCATGGAAAGTCCTTAGCGCGTGCCGCCGCTCTGCTTGAGAAAGTTAGCGAACAGCTCGTAGCCCTGCTCGGTCAGGATCGACTCGGGGTGAAATTGCACCCCTTCGATATTCAGTGTTTTGTGGCGCAGGCCCATGATCTCATCGACCGATCCATCTTCCAGTTGGGTCCAGGCCGTCAGCTCGAGGCACTCCGGTAAGGTCTCACGCTTGACCACCAGCGAGTGGTAGCGGGTTACCGTCACCGGAAGGTTCAGACCGTGGAACACGCCCACGTCTCTGTGGAACACCGGACTGGTCTTGCCATGCATCACCTGACGCGCGCGTACCACATCACCGCCAAAGGCTTGCCCAATGGATTGGTGGCCCAGGCACACGCCCAGGATCGGCAACTTACCGGCGAAATATTTGATCGCTTCCAGGGACACGCCGGCTTCGGTTGGCGTGCAAGGGCCAGGCGAAACCACAATGCGCTCCGGGTTCAAGGCGGCGATTTCGGCGACGGTCAGTTCATCGTTGCGCACCACCTTGACCTCGGCACCGAGTTCTCCCAGGTACTGCACAACGTTGTAAGTAAAGGAGTCGTAGTTATCAATCATCAGCAACATGTGGGTTCAAACCTCTTGAATTCACTGATTTCAAATGACCGCCTTCCAAGCGTGTGACCCGCTGCCAGACGCACTTTCCGGTTGCCAGGGTTAGCGGGCAAGGGGCGTCAAACAACGGGTGAAGAAGGCAAATCGGTACAGGTCCGGCCAGGCCGGCAGAGAAAAATGTCAGGCGCGCCAACGCCAACGGGCGTGTGCCTTGACTACTCGCATCAAGAGTTTGCTGATGATCAACACGGGAAGGGTCTCATTCATACGTTCAGGCACAGTAACGTAGCCTCGCCAGCGGTGCAATATGGAGCAGCACATACGCGGGCTGCGGCAGAGCCTTTGTAGGAAAAAACTATTTTCTTCGCAAAGATCCCTCACTACATTGCTAGTGTTTCGCTTCCGATACAAAAACAACTAAATGGAATTTCGCATGCTCAGACCACCGTTTTTCGCGCCTTTGGCTGCCGGTTTCCTCCTGTCACTGGCCTGTGCGCAGGCGCTTGCGGCCCCGTCGCCGTACTCAACCATGATCGTTTTTGGCGACAGCCTGGCCGACGCTGGCACATTTCCCGATGGTTCGTCCGGCGCGACGTTGCGTTTTACCAACCGTACCGGGCCTACGTTCCAGGGCGACTATGGGCTGGTGTCTTCGACCTTGCTGGGCTCCAAACTCGGTGTAGCGCCAAACGACCTGAACGCCTCCACCTCGCCGGTTCGCGCGTCCCAAGGTTTGCCTGACGGCAACAACTGGGCTGTCGGCGGTTACCGTACCGACAATATCCTGGACTCCATCACCTCGATCTCCGATGCGGCGATCCCACCTGGCAACCCCGGTGGCGGCACCGTCCTGCGCAGTCGCCAGGGTTATCTTCCGGCAAACAGCGGGCGGGCCGACCCCAACGCGCTGTATTTCCTGTCCGGTGGTGGCAATGACTTCCTGCAAGGGCGCGTGCTCAGCCCCGGCCAAGCCGTTGCCGCCGGCGGGCGCCTGGCTGACAGCGCCCAAGTGCTGCAACAAGCCGGCGCGCGCTACATCATGGTGTGGATGCTGCCCGACCTGGGCCTGACGCCCGCGATTAACGGCACGCCACTGCAGGCGTCGAGCTCAGCCCTGAGCACTGTCTTCAACCAATCACTGGTGCAGCGCCTGTCACAGATCGATGCACAGATCATTGCGTTGAATATCCCGCTGCTGTTGAAGGAAACCTTCGCCGATCCGGCGCGCTTTGGCCTGGCCACCGGCCAGAACCTTACCGGCACCTGTTTCAGCGGTAACAGCTGCACGGCCAACCCGACCTACGGCATTGGTGGCACTAACCCGGACCCGACCAAGCTGATCTACAACGACTCGGTCCATCCGACTATCGCCGGGCAACGGTTGATCGCCGACTACGCCTACTCACTGCTCGCGGCGCCATGGGAACTCACTTTGCTGCCGGAGATGGCCCAAGGCACCTTGCGCGCCCATCAAGATGAACTGCGCGGCCAATGGCAGACTGACAACGGCCAATGGCAAGCAATCGGCCAGTGGCGCGCCATTGTCGCCGGTGGTGGCCAGCATCTGGATTTCGATGACCAACGTAGCTCGGCCAGTGGAGACGGCAGTGGCTACAATCTGAATATCGGCGGCAGCTACCGGCTCGACGAAAACTGGCGCGTCGGCGTTGCAGCCGGCCTGTATCGCCAGACACTCGAAGCCGGCGCCAGCGATTCGGACTACAGGCTCAACAGCTACATGGGTAGCGCATTCGCGCAATACCAGCAAAATCACTGGTGGGCCGATGCCGCGCTGACCGGCGGCAAGCTGGACTTCGACAGCCTCAAGCGTAAGTTCGCCCTGGGCGTCAGCGAAGGCTCGGAAAAAGGCGACACCGATGGCTGGCTGTGGGCATTGAGCGGCCGAGTAGGCTATGACATCGCCGGCCCCGGTAGCGACTGGCATCTGTCACCGTTCATCAGCGCCGACTATGCGCGGGTCGAAGTGAACGGCTACTCGGAAAAAGACAACCGCTCGACCGCGCTGACGTTTGATGATCAGCAACGCGACTCAAAGCGTCTTGGTGCTGGCTTGCAGGGCAGCTACCGTGTCACGCCGCAAACTCAAGTGTTTGGCGAAGTGGCCCACGAGCATGAGTTCGAAAACGACACGCAAAAGGTGAAGATGTCGCTCAACAGCGTGCAGGGGATCGATTTCAAACTGGACGGCTACACGCCCCGCAGCAACTCGGACCGTTTGAGTATGGGCGTCAGCCACAGGCTGACTCAGGAACTGGCGTTGCGGGCGGCATATAACTTGAGGAAGGATGACAACCTGACCCAACAAGGCGTGAGTGTCGGGGTTAGCCTGGATTTCTAAACCGGTCATAAGGCCAGCGCAAAACCCATGTGGGAGGGAGCAAGCCCCCTCCCACATTTTGATCTACATCTGGCTTCAGCCCTGCGGCGTTTGCTCGGCCAGCGCCACCGCACGGAACATCGCGCGGCGCTTGTTCAGGGTCTCTTCCCATTCCAGCGCCGGCACCGAGTCAGCCACAATCCCGCCACCGGCCTGCACATGCAGTTCGCCGTCCTTGATCACCGCAGTACGGATCGCAATCGCGGTGTCCATGTTGCCGTTCCAGGCGAAATACCCCACGGCACCGCCGTAGACGCCACGTTTGACCGGCTCCAGCTCGTCGATGATTTCCATCGCGCGAATCTTCGGCGCACCCGACAAGGTGCCCGCAGGCAGAATCGCTCGCAGAGCATCCATCGCGGTCAAACCGGCTTTCAGCTCGCCGGTGACGTTGGACACAATGTGCATCACGTTGGAATACCGCTCGATGACCATCTTCTCGGTGAGCTTCACCGAGCCGATTTCCGAAACGCGCCCAGTGTCGTTACGTCCCAGGTCGATGAGCATCAAGTGCTCGGCAATTTCCTTGTCGTCGCTCAGCAGGTCTTCTTCCAGCGCCAAATCAGCTTCTTCGGTCGCGCCACGTGGGCGAGTACCGGCGATCGGGCGCACGGTGATCAGGTTGTCTTCGACGCGAACCAGCACTTCCGGCGAGCTGCCCACGACGTGGAAGTCACCGAAGTTGAAGAAGTACATATACGGCGTCGGGTTGAAGCAACGCAGCGCACGGTAAAGGTCAATCGGCGCGGCCTTGAAATCGATGGACATGCGTTGCGACGGCACCACCTGCATGCAGTCACCGGCGAGGATGTATTCCTTGATCGTATCGACGGCACGCTCGTAGTCATCCTGGGTAAAGCTGGAACGGAACACCGGGTCGGCGGCCGGTGGGCGGCTGAGGTCCAGGCCACGGCGCGGGGTGATCGGCTGGCGCAGTTTGTCCAGCAGCGCTTCGAGGCAGGCCTGACCTTGCTCGAAGGCATCGGCCTGGGCCGGGTCAGCGAGGACAATTGCGTGCATCTTGCCGGCGAGGTTGTCGAACACCACCACCGCGTCAGAGACCATCAACAGAATGTCCGGCACGCCCAGCGGGTCCGGGTTCGGGCATTTGCCCAGGCGTTTTTCCACGTAGCGCACGCAATCGTAGCCGAAATACCCCACCAGACCACCGTTGAAGCGCGGCAGGCCAGCGATGGTCGGCACGTTGTAACGCGCTTTGAATGCCTCGACGAAGGCCAGCGGGTCTTCAACATCGTGGCTTTCGATCTCGACGCCATCCAGCGTGATGCTCACATGATGATCATGCACGCGCATCACGGTGCGGCACGGCAGGCCGATGATCGAGTAACGGCCCCACTTCTCGCCGCCCTGTACCGATTCCAGCAGGTAGGAGTTGGGCTCGTCGGCCAGCTTCAAATAGATCGACAGCGGCGTATCGAAGTCGGCCAAGGTTTCGCAGGCCAAGGGGATACGGTTATAGCCGGCAGCGGCCAAACGCAGGAATTCTTCGCGGATCATGAGGTGCCTCGTGGCATGAGGGTCAAACGGTCAGGTGTGCAAACGTGCCGCAGCGCGGCCAGGATCAGTCAGGCGCGCCAACGCCAGCGGGCCAGGGCCTTGATGACTTTCATCCACAGTTTGCGAGTGACCACCACGATAGCGTTTCCAGAAGGGGACGGTTCGATGTCGGGCAACGTTATCTCAGCGCCCGCTCCCAAGCAACCGGGGATTAGCAGTCGCAGGTCATCAATCACCAGTGCCGGCGATTCTTCGGCAATCGGCCGGCCATGGTTATAGCCGTAGCTCAAGGCCACGCACTTCACGCCCGCCGCTTTGGCGGCCAGCACGTCACTGCGCGAATCACCGACAAACAACGATTGGGAGGCTGGGATATTGGCCATTTTCATTACGAAAAACAGCGCCGCCGGGTCGGGTTTCTTCTGCGGCAAGGTATCGCCACCGATAATCCAGCGGAAATACCGGCCGATCTTCATATGGTCCAACAAAGGCGCGACGAAGCGTTCCGGCTTGTTGGTGATCAAGGCCATTTCCACGCCTTGCTTGTGCAGCCATTTGAGGGTATCGCGCACGCCGGGGTATACCACGGTCAACTCGTGGCCGTCCTCGTAGGCGGCGTTGAACAATTGCAGGGCGTGTTCGGCCTCCACATCGTCGACATCTTCGGCATCGATGTGGTTGGCCAGAGCCCGGCGCACCAACATCTGCACGCCGTTGCCGACCCACTCACGCACCGACTCGACACCCGCAGGCTTGCGCCCCAGCTTGAGCAGCATCTGGTTCACCGCCGCCGCCAGGTCCGGCACCGAGTCGATCAAGGTACCGTCCAGATCGAACATCACCAGCCGTGGCAGTTTGCCGGGGAACAGCTGCTCAAAGCCGCTCATGGACGCGCCAGCGCCAGTTCGGCACGCATATTGTCGATAACCTCCTGGTAATCCGGGGCATTGAAGATCGCCGAGCCGGCCACGAAGGTATCGGCACCCGCAGCGGCGATTTCGCGGATATTGTTGACGTTGACCCCGCCGTCGATTTCCAGGCGGATATCACGCCCCGACGCATCGATCAGCGCGCGGGCTTCGCGCAGCTTGTTGAGCGTGCCAGGGATGAATTTCTGCCCGCCGAAACCTGGGTTGACGCTCATCAGCAAGACCATATCAACCTTGTCCATCACGTACTCAAGCACGCTCAGTGGGGTGGCCGGGTTGAACACCAGGCCCGCCTTGCAACCGCCTTCGCGGATCAGTTGCAGGGTGCGGTCGACGTGCAGCGTGGCTTCCGGGTGGAAGGTGATGTAGGTCGCACCGGCCTCGATGAAGTCACCGACGATACGGTCTACCGGGCTGACCATCAGGTGCGCATCAATCGGCGCAGTGATGCCGTACTTACGCAGTGCCGCGCAGACCATCGGGCCGATGGTCAAGTTAGGCACATAGTGGTTGTCCATGACATCGAAGTGCACGAAGTCGGCGCCGGAGGCCAACACCTTGTCCACTTCCTCACCCAGGCGGGCGAAATCGGCGGAGAGAATCGATGGAGCGATAACGAAGGGCTGCATGACGCACCTTTTTTGAGCTAAATCACGATGGCGCGCATTGTATACCTCATGCTTTGTTGCGCGCACCGTGACCTGACTCAATGGTTAGTAAGCCGCCCGGTAGATTTTCTCGATATCCGCCGCGCTGAGCTTGCGCGGGTTGTTGCGCATCAGGCGCTCAATGCCCGCCGCTTCCGTGGCCATGGCCGGGATCGCGTCCTCGGGAATACCGAAGCTGCGCAGGCCTGACGGGATCTCCACTGCGGCACACAGTCGCGTCATCGCTTCGACCGCCTGGTCGGCGGCATCATTAACGCTTAAACCACTGACATTCACGCCCATGGCCTCGCCAATGTCGCGCATGCGCTCCACACACGCCAGCTTGTTCCAGTGCATCACGTAGGGCAGCAACAGCGCATTGCTCACGCCGTGGGCGACATTGAAACGCCCGCCCAGCGGGTACGCCAACGCATGCACCGCGCCGACCCCGGCATTGCCGAACGCCATGCCAGCCATCAGGCTGGCGGTGGCCATGTCGTCGCGGGCCTGCAGGTTGGCCGGGTTGGCGTAAGCCTTAGGCAGCGCCTTGGCGATCAGCTTGATCGCGCCAATGGCCAGGGCATCGGTGATCGGCGAGGCATTCAATGACAAGTAGGACTCGATGGCATGCACCATGGCATCCACACCACTGGCGGCGGTGACGCTGCGCGGGCACGTGAGGGTCATTTGCGGGCTGATCAGCGCGACATCCGGCAGCAGGTAATCGCTGACAATGCCTTTTTTTAACTGTGCGGCCTTGTCGGAGAGGATCGCCACATTGGTCACCTCCGAACCAGTGCCGGCCGTGGTCGGGATGGCGATCAACGGCGGCCCTTTGCGCGGCACCTGGTCGACGCCGAACAAGTCCGCCAGCGCGCCGTGGTAACCGGCATAGGCCGCGACGCTCTTGGCAATGTCGATGGCACTGCCGCCACCGACGCCGATCAGGCCGTCATGTCCGCCTTCACGGTACGCGCGCATGCAGTCTTCGACGATGGCAATTTCCGGGTCGGGCAATACGCGGTCAAAGATTTCGTAACTCCGCTCGCCCAAGTGTTCCAGCGCCAGCGCCACCGTGCCGGACTTGACCAGCGCGGCGTCGGTGACGATCAGCGGGTTATCCACATCCAGTCGGGTGAGCTCAAAGGCGAGCTGTTCGATGGCGCCAGCACCGGTCAGCAGTTTGTGGGCGATCTTGAATGAGGAGGTACTCATGTGCGCGACCTCTTATTAATGATGGGCTGGCACAAGAGTAGCTGAGGCAAATGGGTTGTCTGCCATTGAGCCGCTGAATGGTCGTTATCTGAATGGACACGAAACCAAGCGCCCTCCCACATTTTGATCTTAACTTGGCTTTAGATCTGGGCGGTGCGCAGTTTCTCGCTGCGGCCTCGCAGCCATTCAAGGGTCAGCAACAGCAGCACCGAGAAGGCAATCAGCAACGTGGCCGCCGCCGCGATGGTCGGACTGAGGTTTTCGCGGATGCCGCTGAACATCTGGCGCGGCAAGGTCACTTGCTCGGGCCCGGCGAGAAACAGCGTCACCACCACTTCATCAAACGAGGTGGAAAAGGCAAACAGCGCGCCGGAAATCACCCCAGGCGCGATCAGCGGCAAGGTCACCCGGCGAAACGCGGTCAGCGGCGAGGCGCCGAGGCTGGCCGCCGCTCGTACCAAGTTATGGTTGAACCCCTGCAACGTCGCCGACACGGTGATGATCACAAATGGCACTCCCAGCACCGCATGCACCACGATCAGCGAAAAGAAGCTGTTGCCCAGACCCAGCGGCGCGAAGAACAAATAACTGGCCACACCGATAATCACCACCGGCACCACCATCGGCGAAATGACCAAGGCCATGACCAGCGCCTTGCCAGGGAAGTTGCCACGCGTCAGCCCAATCGCTGCCAGGGTGCCGAACACCATGGCCAACACCGTAGCTGCCGGTGCCACGATAATGCTGTTCTTCAACGCACGCATCCACTCGGCCGAGGCGAAAAAGTCTTGGTACCAATGCAGCGAAAAACCTTGCAGCGGGTACACCAGGAAACTGCCGCTGTTGAACGACAGCGGAATAATCACCAACACCGGCAATATCAGGAACAGCAGGATCAAGCCGCACAGGATCCGCAAGCTGTAGAACCACACCCGTTCCACCAGTGACATATAAGGGCTCAGCATCGCAAGGTCTCCTTAGCTCAGGCGCAGGCGACTGGCGCCCACCAGCCGGTTGTAGATCAGGTACAAAACCACCGTCGCCAGCAACAACAGGCCGCCCAGCGCTGTGGCCATGCCCCAATTGATGCTGGTGTTGGTGTAGAACGCCACGAAGTAGCTGACCATCTGGTCGTTCGGGCTGCCGAGCAACGCCGGGGTGATGTAGTAACCAATCGCCAGGATGAACACCAGCAGGCAACCGGCGCCGACACCGGCATAGGTCTGCGGGAGGTACACTCGCCAGAAGCTGGCGAACGGATGGCAGCCCAGGGAAATCGCTGCGCGCATGTACGTGGGCGAGATACCTTTCATCACGCTGTAGATCGGCAAAATCATGAACGGCAACAGAATGTGCACCATCGAGATGTAAACCCCGGTGCGGTTGAACACCAGCTCCATGGGTTTATCGATCAGGCCCATGCCCATCAACGCGCTGTTGATCAGCCCGCCGGATTGCAGCAACACGATCCATGCCGCCACTCGCACCAGAATCGAGGTCCAGAACGGCAGCAACACCAGAATCATCAGCAGGTTGCTTTTGCGTGCTGGCAGGTTGGCCAGCAGGTACGCAAGTGGATAGGCCAGCAGCAGGCAGATGAAGGTAATCACCAAGCCCATCCAGAACGTGCGGGCGAAGATGTCCAGGTAGATCGCCTGATCGGGTGTGGCCGGGGCCACTTCGCCAAGATCATCGATGCGGTGATCGACGGCGGCCAGTAAATAATACGGCGTGAGGCTGCTGGTATTGCGCCGGATCGCCTGCCAGTACGCCGGGTCGCCCCAGCGTTCGTCGAGGCTTTCCAACGCTTCTTTATAAGAGGCAGGCGCTTCGGTAAACGGCAGCGCCCGCGCGGTTTTAGTCAGCAGGCTACGGTAGCCGGCCAGTTCCATGTTCAAGCGCTTGGACAGGTCACCCAGGGTCTGGTTTTTGCGTGCCTCGCCCAGGTCTTCGCTGAGCGCCTGGTACACCGGCTCACCCGGCAGGCCGCGTCCGTCCCACGTCTTGACCGCCACCACGGTACGCGGCAAACCGCCCACCACTTCCGGGTTGCCGACGCTTTTGTAAAGCAGCGCAACAATCGGCACCAGGAACACCAGCAGCAAAAACAGCACGAGCGGCGCAATCAAGGCCTGGGCCTTCCAGCGGTTGAGCCGCTCGGCACGCGCCAGGCGCTGCTTGAGGGTGGGGCTGTTGACCTCGTTGGAGGAAACGGCGATGGCCATGGCGGACTCCGGAAATCTTCTAAGAATCCCCTGTGGGCCGGGCTTTTTATGGGAGCCGGCGCTCACAGGGGGTTATGCGGTGTTACTTGGCCGCCCAGGAATTGAAACGCTGCTCGAGCTGCTCGCCGTTATCCGCCCAGAAGCTCACGTCGATCTGCACCTGGTTAGCGATGTTCTCCGGCGTGGTCGGCATGTCCTTGAGCACATCCTTGGCCAGCAACGGTACGGCTTGGGTGTTGGCCGGGCCGTAGGCGATGTTTTCCGAGTAGGTCTTCTGCTGCTGTGGCTGCACCGAGAAAGCGATGAATTTCTTCGCCGCTTCAGCGCGGTCCTTGGCCAGGCCTTTAGGAATGGCCCATGCATCAAAGTCATAAATGCCGCCGTTCCACACCACTTTTAGATTGCTTTCTTTCTGCACGGCAGCAATGCGGCCGTTGTAGGCCGAGCTCATCACTACGTCACCCGAGGCGAGGTACTGCGGCGGTTGTGCACCGGCTTCCCACCATTGGATCGACGGCTTGAGTTCATCCAGCTTCTTGAACGCACGGTCCTGGCCGTCTTTGCCGGCCAGCACTTTGTACACGTCCTTCGGCGCCACGCCGTCCGCCATCAAGGCGAATTCCAGGGTGTACTTGGCGCCCTTGCGCAAGCCACGCTTGCCCGGGAATTTCTTGGTGTCCCAGAAATCCGCCCAACTGGTCGGTGCAGTGGTCAACTTGTCGGCGTTGTACGCCAGCACGGTCGACCACACAAAGAAGCCCACGCCGCATGGCTGGATCGCGCCTTTCACGTAATCGGCGCTATTGCCGAACAGTTTCGGGTCGAGCGGCTCGAACATGTCTTCGTCACAACCACGGGACAGTTCCGGCGACTCCACTTCCACCAAATCCCAAGACACGCTCTTGGTGTCGACCATGGCTTTGACCTTGGCCATTTCACCGTTGTATTCGCCGGCGATGATCTTGCCGTTGCCCGCGTTTTCCCACGGAGCATAAAAGGCTTTGACCTGGGCCGCCTTGTTCGCGCCACCGAAGGACACGACCGTCAGGTCCGGGCCTGCCATGGCCTGTGTCGCACCCATCAAGCCGATGGCCAGGGCGGAATATCTAAGGGATCTCAACATTGTTGTTCTCTCCACGTGCAGGGTTGGTGAAGCCATGGGGCGATTAATTCGCCTCTAGAAGTGGGTCGAGTGCGCGAACGTGCTCGACTTGCCAGCCAATCGGTACCACGTCGCCGACCGCCAGGGCCGGGTCCAGCTCGGCAATCGGTTGTTTCACAAAAAAATCGGCCTTGCCGCAGACTTCCAGGCGCACGCGCACGTGGTCGCCCAGGTAGATAAATTCGGCCACGCGCCCGGAGAAGCGGTTGACGCAGGATTCGCTGGAGCCATTGAGGCTGACGCGCTCCGGGCGAACCGACAACGTCACCGGGCCACCGAGCTGGCCAACATTCACCGCCAGCGCCTCGACCTTTTCACCGCGCCCCAGCTCCACCACGCAGCGCTCGCCAGTGTGGCTGTGCAGGCGGCCATTGAGGCGGTTGTTCTCGCCGATGAAGTTGGCGACAAAGGTGTTTTTTGGCTCTTCATACAAGGTGCGGGGCGCGGCGATTTGCTGGATCTCGCCCTGATGGAACACCGCCACGCGGTCGGACATGGTCAAGGCTTCGCCTTGATCGTGGGTCACGTACACCACGGTCACGCCGAGGCGCTGGTGCAGGTGCTTGATCTCCATCTGCATGTGTTCGCGCAGTTGCTTGTCGAGCGCGCCGAGGGGCTCGTCCATCAGCACCAGTTGCGGTTCGAACACCAACGCCCGGGCCAGGGCCACGCGCTGTTGCTGGCCGCCAGAGAGTTGCGCCGGGTAACGCTGGGCGAAGGCATCGAGCTGGACCATGCTCAGCACGCGTTTGACCCGCTCGCTGATATCAGTCTTGCTCAAGCCGCGCACCGACAAGGGGAATGCCAGGTTCTCTGCCACCGTCATGTGCGGGAACAGCGCGTAATTCTGGAACACCATGCCGATGTCGCGCTTGTGCGGCGGCACGTGGTTAATGGCGCGCCCGGCCAGCAGGATTTCCCCGGCGGTCGGCGTCTCGAAACCGGCGAGCATCATCAGGCTGGTGGTCTTGCCCGAACCGGACGGCCCGAGCAGGGTGAGGAACTCGCCCTTGCGAATCTCCAGGTTGAGGTCTTTGACGATCAGGTTCTCGCCGTCGTAGCTCTTCTGCACGCCACGAAAGCTGACCAGCACATCATTTGAATCCACCTCGCTCATACCCGCACCTTTGTGTTTTGGACTGCTGTGACACAAAGCGTAGTCCAGGCGCGAGGCCCCGGAAATCGGGGGCCAGGAGAGAATCGCATCAGCAGGATGGAAGGTTAGGGGTAGGGATTGCCCTACACGGATGGCGGGGATGGGACAGTGTCAAGGCGACATGCGCCTGGGATGGCTACGACGGGGTTCAAAGGGTGTCGTAAACAGGCATGCCGCCAACAAAGCGTGACGCAGAACGACACACGAGGCATTCCCACGCAATGCGGGGGAATGCTCATGCGGTCACAACAGCTTGTGCTCCATCGCGTACCTCACCAATTCAGCCAATGAAGTGATATTGAGCTTTTGCATCAGCCGCGCCTTGTGGGTGCTGATGGTCTTGCTGCTCAGCGCCAGCTGCTGGGCGATGTCATTGACGTTGGCGCCTTGGGCCAGGCGCTCGAATACCGAAAACTCGCGCTCTGACAATAACGAATGCAGCGGCTGTGTATCAGTGAGGCCCACTTCAAAGACCATGCGGTCAGCCAGGTCCGGGTCGATGTAACGCCCGCCCGCCGCCACCTTGCGAATCGCCGTCAGCAACAGCGCCGGGTCACTGTCCTTGGTGGCATACCCCGCCGCCCCGACTTTCAGCGCGCGGGCAGCCATTTGCGCTTCATCGTGCATGGACAGCACCAGGATCGCCGGCGGATGGTTCAGTGCACGGATGCGCGCGATGGCTTCCAGACCATTCACGCCCGGCATCGAGATATCCAGCAACACCACCTCGCAGGGCACATGGCGCAATATTTCCAGCAGTTGCTCGCCATTGCTGGCCTCGCCGACCACCAGCAAGTCTTTGGCCAGGCCGATCAGTTGCTTGATGCCTTCACGGACGATGGTGTGGTCTTCGGCTACCAATACGCGAATCACAGGGGCTTGCTCCTCTAGTTATGCATCCAACGGCACCGTGACACTTAAAGTGGTGCCCTCGCCCAGTTCGCTGTGCAGGCTCAATTGCCCGCCCATCATCAGCACACGCTCGCGCATGCCGACGACGCCAAAGGACACCGGTCGGCCCTGGGCCTCGACGAAGCCGACGCCGTCATCGCTGATGGTCAGCCGCAGGTCGGCGCCCTCTACGGTCAAGGTCAGCTCGACAGTATGCGCCTGGGCATGGCGCATCACATTGGTCAGCGCCTCCTGCAGGATGCGGAACAGGCCAATAGCCTTGGCATCGCTCAGGGCCGGCAGGTTATCCGGGACTTGGACCAGGCAAGGGATTTGCGTGCGGGCCTCGAAGCGGCGCGCTTGCCATTCGATGGCCGAGGCAATCCCGGCGTCGAGAATCGGCGGGCGTAGCGCGGTCGCCACATCCCGGACAAGCTGAAACAGCTGGGCGATCAGGCGCTTCATACTGTTCAGGCGCTCGGTCAGGCCCGGGTCCAGTTGCGCATAGGCCAGCTCACACATTGAGGTTTCCAGCTTGAGCACTGTGAGCATCTGGCCCAGCTCGTCATGCACTTCACGGGCGATACGTGCCTTTTCCTCTTCGCGCACGGTTTCCAGGTGGGCAGAGAGCTCGCGCAGCTGTGTTTCGCTTTGCTGCAAAGCGGCCACGTAACGACGACGTTCGGTGACGTCGTTGAGATAAACCACCAGGTATTCGCCCTCGGCAAAACGTAGAAAACTCAACGACACATCCGCTGGCAAGATGCTGCCGTCAGCGCGCACACAATCGGCGGCGAAGGTTTGCGGGCCTTCTTCGCTGGCACGCGCACGCTTCCACAGGTTGAGCCAACGGTCCATGTTCAAGGTCGGGTCAACATCGATCAGCGGTCGCTCGATCAGCGCGCCTGCGGCGTAGCCCAGCATGGTCTCGGCGGCGCGGTTGGCGTAACGCACATGGCTGTCCCAATTGACCCAAAGAATGCCGACCGTGCTTTGATCGATGGAGAACTGCGTCAGCCGCAACGCTTCGGCACCGGCCGCACGCGCGGCGCTTTCTTCCCGAGCGGCCAGCAAGTTATGTTCCAGCACGCGCTGATGACGGCGCTGCCAGACCACCACGGCAAGGCTGGCGAGCAAGAACATCGCCAAGAGCAAGCTGAGGTTTTGCCACAGGCCCGGCGATTCGGTGAACCGTGGGTATTTGGGTTGCAGCCAGCGGTTGTGCAATTGATCAAGGTCGCGGGCGGGTATCGCGCGCAAGGCACTTTGCATGATGCTCGCCAGTTCCGGCCACTCACGGCGGGTGGCCACACGCAGCAATTGCGGCAGGCCGATATCGCCGACCACCGCCAGCCCGGCAAACTCTGCCTCGCCGGACAACCGGCTCAATTGCGCCTCATCCACCACGGCATAACGCGCCTGTTGGCTCACCAATAACTGCAGGGCCTGGCGCTCCATGGGCACGCCTTGCAAGTTGAGGTTGGGATAATTGCTGCGCAGGTAATCGGCCACGGCGCTGGGCATACGCACGGCAACGCGGGACAGTTCGTCGAGCTTCTCCAGCTCCACCGCGCCACCGCCTTCGCGGATGCCGACGATATGCTGGGGCACGCGCATATAAGGGTCGCTGAATAACCACAGCCGCAAGCCGGCCGGGGTTTGTTGCAGGCCCGGGGCAATATCCACCTCGCCGTCGCGCACAGCGGCTTCCAACTGCTCCTGGCTGGGGAAGTTGCGCCAGGTCAGCTCGATATTCAGCGCCTTGGCCAGCCAATGCATCAATTCGACGTTGGCCCCGGATAAGCGCTGCAGGCGCCGATCGTATTGCGCGTACGGTGCCTGCAAAACCAGGCCCACGCGCAGCTCCGGGTGCTGGGCCAGCCACTCACGCTGCTGTGCATTGAGCTGCGCCTGCGGTGAAGCAGGCGCAGGCGCGGCATTCGCCATCAAGGCAATGCACAGACAGCCGATAACCAGCAGACAGCGATAACCCATGATCCACGCCTCACATCACTGACAAACACTGACCAACCCATTAGGCTGCTGGAATCACTTCTGGCCGGGAATTAACGATGCCCTTTACCCACCGTTCGGCACTGCCAGCATTGTGCCTATCGCTGCTATTTACCAGCGCCTTTTCTGTTCAGGCTGCCGACACCCCTGCGCCCGTCGCCGAAAAACCGGTTGAACGCCAACCCCTGCCCGAGCGCAGCCAGGAGGACGCCAGCGCCCTCGAGCGACAACTTCCGCAACAGGAACAGCAACAACTGCAGGCTGGCAGCGACACATTCCTGGCCTTATGGAAACCAGCCAACAGCGCCGAGCCCGAAGGCGTGGTAATTATCGTACCGGGCGCCGGCGAAAGTGCTGACTGGCCGCAAGTAATCGCACCGTTGCGGCATAAATTACCCGACGCCAAGTGGGGCACGCTCAGCCTGTCGCTGCCGGACGTGAACCTCGACACCATGCCACCGCGCGTCATGGAATCGCCCAAGGCTGCCGTCGACACCAGCAGCAAGGACGGCAGCACCGCCGCCAAACCTATCGAACAGGCCGCCAGCGCCGAAGCCGAAGGCACCGACCCGGCGGTGGTGCCGGGCGCCGATGAGCAGGACAAAACCGACGCCAAGCGCATCTTCGACCGCATCGACGCTGCGGTCGCCTTTGCCCAAACACAAAGCGCCCGCAGCGTGGTGCTGCTCGGCCATGGCACCGGCGCCTGGTGGGCCGCGCGCTACCTGGGCGAGAAACAACCGTCTCAGGTGCAGAAGTTGGTCATGGTGGCTGGCAAGACGCCTGCCGGTCGACAGCCGGACCTGCAACAACTGGCCCCCGCGCTGAAAGTGCCAACGGCGGATGTCTTCTATAAAGACGCCGCCCTGGAGCGCAAAAATGCACTGGCGCGCATCCAGGCGGCCAAGCGTGGGAAAAATGACGGCTATAAACAGGTGTCACTCAAGGCCTTGCCCGGCAACAGTTCGACTGAGCAAGAGCAGTTGTATCGGCGGGTTCGCGGGTGGTTGAGCCCGGAGCCGAAAGAGGGCTGACCGCCTATCTCAAAAGCGCCGTAGACCTAATGTGGGGAGCGGGCTTGCTCGCGAATAGGGTGTGTCCGTCGGCAGATTCATCGGCTGATCCACCGCATTCGCGAGTAAGCCCGCTCCCACATTGAATTGGGTGCTCACTTCCAAAGGGTGGTGGCTATCTGAAATCCCGCCGCTCGCGAATCAACGTGTAGGCGTTATGCAACTCACGGGTTCGCTCGGTCGCTTCGCGCACTTGCGCAGGGCTGGCGCCGGTACCGGCAACTTTATCCGGGTGGTGGCGGCTGAGCAGGCGGCGATAGGCGCGTTTGATCGCAGTCGGCTCAGTGGTGGAGGTCACTCCCAGAATGCGCATCGCGTCCTGATAGCCGCCGCTACGATTGGCCAACGGCTTGCGCTCCTGCACGTAATCGGCCGCCAGCGCCTGCAGCTGTTGCGGCGTCCAGCCGAGCCACTTGCCCCACAGGCCGATCAAATCGCGTTCGGCGTTATCCGCCTTGCCGTCCGCCCAGGCCATGCGCCAACACGCACGCAACACACCTTCGGCAGCATGGGGCTGAGCCTTGAGCACGCGCAAATAGTTGCGTACCCGGTCAGAGCCGGACTTACCGCGGTTGAACGCCGTAATCGCCCGACGCTGGGCCGACTCGGTCATGTCCAACGCGCGCATTTCCTGGCGCGCCTGCTGGATATGCCCATCCACTACCCGGCCATTACTCTTGGCCAGGCGCCCCAACAGCACGAACAGCAGTTCGTCATTGCGCAACGCCGGGCGCCCGCCCAGGCGCTCGCGCAATTGCGCCCAGCTTTGCAACTGAAGGCGGCGATCCAGCGCCTGCCCCAGCAATGCGCCTAACAAGGCCCCCGGAATACTGGCAATGGCAAAGCCAGCCCCGGCACCAATCAGTGTCCCTGGCCACAACATCTTATTGCTCCGCAGTCAGCAAGGTTTCGACCTGCGCCAGGCGCTCCAGCGTGCCGACATCAATCCAGCGTCCCGCCATGTGTTCCCCCGTTACCAGACCTTTGGCCATCGCCGCCCGCAACAGCGGCGCCAGCTTGAAGGCACCGGCACTGCAACCCGCGAACAATTGCGGGTCGAGCACTGAAATGCCACTGAAGGTCAGGTTATCGGCACCGGGCGCTGCATCATGAAGCAACCCTTGGTCCAGGTAGAAATCGCCGCCTGAAGGGTGATGCGCCGGGTTATCGACCATCACCAGATGGGCCAGGCCTTGAAGCGGCCCGCGCAGCTGGGTGAAGTCGTAGTCGGTCCAGATATCGCCATTGACCACCAGGAACGGTTCGTCGCCCAGCAAAGGCAAGGCCTGGAAGATCCCGCCGCCGGTTTCCAACGGTTCGCCTTCGGCCGAATACTGGATACGCAGGCCAAACTGCGCACCGTCGCCCAAGTAGCTTTCGATCTGCTGGCCGAGCCAGGCATGGTTGATCACGATTTCGCTGAAACCGGCCTTGGCCAGCGCTTCAAGGTGATACTCGATCAGCCGCTTGCCGCCCGCCTGTACCAGCGGCTTGGGCGTGTGCAGCGTGAGCGGACGCATCCGCTCGCCCTTGCCCGCCGCCAGGATCATGGCCTTCATACGCCCGCCTCGACGGGTTCGCCCAGGCTGGCAAACAGTTCGCCCAGCTCAGCCAACTCAGGGCGGTCTGCCAGCACTGCTTCTATATAAGCAAAGAAGCGCGGTACGTCAGCCAGGTAGCGTGGCTTGCCGTCGCGATGGCAGATGCGCGCGAAAATGCCGATGACCTTGAGGTGACGCTGCACGCCCATCAGGTCGCTGGCACGCTGGAACTCTTCGAAATCGGCCTGCACGGGAATGCCCAGTTGCCCGGCACGTTCCCAATAGCCACGTTGCCACTCGCGTACGCGCGCTTTCGGCCAGCTGAGGAACGCGTCCTTGAACAGGCAGGTGATGTCGTAGGTGACCGGGCCGTAGACCGCGTCCTGGAAATCCAGCACCCCAGGGTTCGGCTCGCTGATCATCAGGTTGCGCGGCATATAGTCGCGATGCACCAGCACTTTAGGCTGGGCCAGGGCGCTGTCGATCAAGTGATCGCTGACGCGCTGCCACATAGCCTGCTGCTGTGCATCAAACTCGATACCCAAATGCCGGCGAACGTACCATTCCGGAAACAGTTCCAGCTCACGGCGCAGCAACGCGACGTCATAGCTGGGCAGCGGCGCGTCCATCGGCAATTGCTGAAAAGCCAGTAGCGCATCGATGGCATCGGCGAACAATTGGTCGGCGTTTTGCTCGTCAATCACGTCCAGATAGGTTTTTCTGCCCAGGTCATTAAGCAAAAGAAAGCCGCGCGGCAAATCTTCTGCATAAATTTTTGGCACATTTATTCCTGATTTCGCGAGTAAATCAGCGATATCGACGAAAGGTTTGCAGTTTTCCTGGGGGGGTGGCGCGTCCATTACGACGAAGGTTCGACCGCCGCCCTCCCACCGAAAATAACGCCTGAAACTCGCGTCGCTGCTGGCTGCGGTCAATGTGGCCGGTGGTACGGCACCCCAGTCCTGAGCGTTGAAAAGGATCGGCAACTGCTCATCCAGCCAGACTTTCAGCTGTTGTAAACGTAGATCTTGCTCGGGCATTACAAGGGTCTCCGACGGCGCTAGCCGTCAAGCGGGTCATGCTTTATTATCACGCATCTTTTTCAGACCATCGAGAGGCGTGCGGCCCAAACCGCGGGCAGATGGCACGCAGGAAGCCCGGACTAATAAGATGGCATTGAAATCCCCCGCGTTTCGTAGAAAATTTCCGTTGCTGGTAACCGGCAGTCTGCTGGCCATGCAACCTTTCGCCACCTCATTCGTGGTCGCCGCGGAACAGTATGACTGCTCAGTCTCTGCTTCGGGTGCCTGGGATTGCGCGCCAAAAACCGCCGCCGCCCCATTGCCACCACGCCCGGTGCATGACGGCGCAGCCGTCAGCTCGGCCAACAGCACGGCGCAAGCCGAGGCTGGCGGCAGCGCCGAGGCCGAACCGAAGACCGCGCTGGTCACCCAAGCCAAGGGCCGGGGCCTGCGTTCGCGCAGCGCCGACTACAGCCACTTGGACTGGGTGCCTCGCGAGAAGCTGACCGCAGCCCAGTTGGCTGAAACAGGTCCTTATTGCGCTGGCGCGTACATCGAGCCGATGCGTCCTGGCATGAACGACAAGACGGACAAGAGCGATGCGCCGACTTTTATCGGTGCCAAGGTCTCTCGTTACGAGCAGGAACAACAAATCGCAACCCTGGCTGGCGACGTCGTCATGCGCCAGGGCAGCATGCAGATGGAGTCGCAAGAAGCCAGCCTGTATCAAGCCGAGAACCGTGGCGAGCTGAACGGCAACGTTCGACTGCGCGACAAGGGCGCCCTGATCGTCGGTGACCATGCCGAGGTTCAGCTCGATACGGGCGCTGCCCAGATCGACAATGCCGAATACGTGCTGCACAAATCGCGCATTCGCGGTAACGCGCTGTACGCCAAACGTGCCGAGAACGCGATTATCCGTCTCAAGGACGGTACATACACCACCTGCGAGCCGGACAGCAACGCCTGGCAGCTCAAAGGCAACAACATCACGTTGAACCCGGCCACCGGCTTCGGTACGGCGACCAACGCGACGTTGCGGATCAAGAACATTCCGATCCTGTACACCCCGTACATCTATTTCCCGATCGACGATCGTCGTCAATCCGGCTTCCTGCCGCCGAGCTTCAGCACCGGCAGCGAAACCGGCTTCACGCTGGTAACGCCGTACTACTTCAACCTGGCGCCAAACTACGATGCCACGTTGTACCCGCAGTACATGACCAAGCGCGGTTTGTTGATGGAAGGCGAATTCCGCTACCTCACCAAATCCAGCGAAGGTCAGTTCGGCGGCGCGTACCTGAACGACGACAGCGACGAGCGGAAAAAACAGACCGACTACGAAAAAACTCGCTACATGCTCAACTGGCAGCATAAGGGCGGGCTCGATTCGCGCCTGTCGACCCAGGTCGACTACACCAAGATCAGCGACCCGTTCTACTTCCAGGACTTGAAGGCCTATCAGGAAGGTATCCAGGCTCGGGACTTCGTAAACCAGCAGGGTTCCCTCACCTACCGCGGTGACAGCTACCAGGCGCGTCTGAACGTTCAGGCTTATCAACTGGCGACGATTTCCCAGATCACCCCGTATGACCGGCTGCCGCAGATCACCTTCAACGGTATGCTGCCTTACCATCCGGGCGGTGTGAACTTTACGTATGAGACTGAGGCTGTTCGGTTTGACCGGGACCTCAGGAGCGGCACCATTTTCGACAAGGAAGGTGGCCCGTTCGATGCGAGGGGTGTTGCTATAGGTGAAAAACGTCTGGATGACTACGTAACAGGCCTGACCCGTGCAAACGGTACTCGCCTGAACGTTGCGCCAGCCGTCGAATACCCGATGAACTGGACTTACGGTTTTATCACGCCGAAGCTCAAGTATGTCTACACCAAGTACGATCTGGACCTTGATACCAAGGGCAAGCAAGATATTGTTGATGCTCAGTTGGCTGCTACCAAGCCGGGTGCATCTCCATACGCCGGCGGCGTATTCAAAAGCTCCCAAGACCGCGCAATCCCAATCGCCAGCGTAGACAGCGGCCTGTACTTCGACCGCGATACCAACTGGTTCGGCAAAGACTATCGCCAAACCCTGGAACCGCGGGCCTTCTACCTCTATGTCCCGAACAAGGACCAGAGTGATATCCCGGTATTCGACACCAGCGAATACTCGTTCAGCTATGCCTCGTTGTTCCGTGATAACCGCTTCAGCGGCTCCGACCGGATCGGCGACGAGAACAAGCTTTCCCTGGGCTTGACCAGCCGCTGGATCGAAGAGAATGGCTTCGAGCGTCAGCGCGCGTCCATAGGCCAAGCGGTGTACTTCAAGGATCGCCAGGTTCAACTGCCGGGCATTCTCGCCGCTGACCGTGCCGATGCACAGTCTGACGTATCGCCAGTTGCCCTGGAATACGAGTTCCGCTTCAACCGCGACTGGCGCGCCACTGCCGATTACAACTGGGACACCGAGGAACACAGCCCTCGCTCCGGCAGCGCAATGCTCCACTACCAGCCGGAAGACAACCCGAACAAGATCATCAACGTCGGCTACCGCTATCGTAACGACCAGGTTGTCTACAACCAGCTGACCGGCAAATGGCAGTTCGGTGGTGATTATGGTCAACCTGGCGATGCAAACTTCGTGAAGGATTACTACAAAATCCAGCAACACGACTTCTCGATGATGTGGCCGATCATTCCGCAGTGGAACCTGATCACCCGCTGGCAGTATGACTATGCCCGCAACCGTACCCTGGAAGCCTTCGGTGGTTTCGAGTACGACAACTGCTGCTGGAAACTGCGCGTTATCAACCGTTACTGGGTTTCCAACGACGAATACAGCCAGATCGCCCCGCTCAACGAAAAGGGTGACCACGGGCTCTTCTTCCAAATCGTCCTTAAAGGACTCGGCGGCCTGACTGGCGCCAAGGTAGAGAGCTTCCTCGACAAAGGCATTCAAGGTTATCGTGAACGTGAAGATCAAGCTTTCTGATTGCTTGCGCCCGCTAGTGCTGGGCGCGCTGTTCCTGGGGACCGCATCGGCACACGCGGCGGTTCAACAGCTGGACAAGGTAGTGGCCATCGTCGATAACGACGTGATCATGCAGAGCCAACTGGACCAAAGGGTCAAGGAAGTTCAGCAAACCATCGCCAAGCGTGGCGGCGGCGTGCCACCTACCAGCGTACTGGACCCACAGGTGCTGGAACGCCTGATCGTTGAAAACCTGCAACTGCAGATCGGCGATCGTTCCGGCATCCGTATTTCGGACGAAGAGCTTAACCAGGCCGTTGGCACCATCGCTCAACGCAACAACATGAGCATTGACCAGTTCCGGGCTGCCTTGGCTCACGACGGCCTGTCCTATGAGGACGCCCGTGACCAGATCCGCCGCGAAATGATCATCAGCCGTGTGCGTCAGCGCCGTGTGGCCGAACGGGTCCAGGTTTCCGAGCAGGAGGTGAAGAACTTCCTGGCGTCAGACCTTGGCAAGATGCAGCTCTCCGAAGAGCTGCACCTGGCCAATATCCTGATCCCGACACCGGACAGCGCCAACGCTGAGCAGCTCAATGCCGCCGCCGCAAAAACCCAGGCTATTTATGACCGCCTGAAGGCCGGTGCTGACTTTGCCCAGACGGCGATAGCCGTTTCCGGCAGCGACAACGCCCTGGACGGCGGCGACATGGGCTGGCGTAAAGCTGCTCAATTGCCACCACCGTTTGACCGTGAACTGAGCGCCATGCAGCCGGGTGAAATCACTCAGCCTGCACGCACGCCGGGCGGCTTCATCATCCTCAAGTTGCTGGCAAAACGTGGCGGCGAGACCTCGCTGAAAGACGAAGTGCATGTTCGTCACATCTTGGTCAAACCAAGCGAAATCCGTACCGAGGCGCAAACCAAGGAACTGGCCCAGAAGATCTATGACCGCATTGAAGGCGGTGAAGACTTCGCAACCCTGGCCAAGAGCTTCTCCGAAGACCCGGGTTCAGCTCTCAACGGTGGCGACCTGAACTGGATCGACCCTAAAGCCTTGGTGCCTGAGTTCCAGCAAGTGATGGCCGCTACCCCACAAGGCGTGCTGTCCAAGCCGTTCAAGACCCAATACGGCTGGCATGTGCTGGAAGTCCTTGGCCGTCGCGCCACCGACAACACCACCCAGGCCCGTGAGCAGCAAGCACTGACCGTATTGCGTAACCGCAAGTACGACGAAGAGCTGCAAACCTGGTTGCGTCAGATCCGTGACGAAGCCTACGTAGAAAACAAGCTGCCAGGCGCCGAGCAAACAGGCACCGACCAGGCAAAACAGTGAAACCCCAGCGTTTCGCGGTAACACCCGGCGAGCCGGCCGGCATTGGTCCAGACCTGTGCCTGCTGCTCGCCTCGCAACCTCAGCCACACCCCCTGATTGCCATTACCAGCCGCGACCTGCTCCTTGAGCGGGCCGCGCAGCTCGGTGTGGCTGTCAACCTGCTGGACGTGGTGCCGGGCAACTGGCCTGACCTGCCGGCACCCGCGGGCAGCCTGTATGTGTGGGATACACCGCTTGCAGCCAACGTGGTGGCCGGGCAACTGAACAAGGCTAATGCCGCGTTTGTGTTGGAAACCTTGACCCGTGCGGGCCAGGGCTGCATCGACGGCGACTTCGCCGGCATGATCACCGGCCCAGTGCATAAGGGCGTGATCAACGAATCCGGCATCGCCTTTTCCGGGCACACAGAATTCCTCGCCGAACTGACCAATACCGCCCAAGTTGTGATGATGCTGGCTACGCGCGGTCTGCGGGTTGCCTTGGTGACCACGCACCTGCCCTTGCGCGATATCGCCGATGCCATCACCGCCGAGCGCGTGGAGCGCGTCACGCGCATCCTGCACGCCGACCTGCAACAGAAATTCGGCATCGCCCAACCGCGCATCCTGGTCTGTGGGCTTAACCCGCACGCCGGCGAAGGCGGCCATTTGGGCCATGAAGAAATAGACATTATTGAACCGACATTAGAGCGTCTGCGCCAAGAAGGCATGGACCTGCGTGGCCCACTGCCTGCGGACACTCTGTTTACCCCCAAGTATCTGGAGCACTGCGACGCAGTGCTGGCGATGTACCATGACCAGGGGCTGCCCGTGCTGAAATACATAGGCTTCGGCGCTGCAGTCAATGTGACACTGGGCCTGCCGATCATCCGCACCTCCGTCGACCATGGCACCGCCCTGGACCTGGCGAGCAGCGGCAAGATCGATACCGGCAGCCTGCACGTGGCCCTGGAAACCGCCTATCAGATGGCCGAGACCCGTATATGACTGAGCATTACCAACACCGGGCGCGAAAGCGCTTCGGGCAAAACTTCCTGCACGACGCCGGCGTAATCGACCGCATCCTGCGCTCCATCCATGCCAAGCCGGAAGACCGCTTGCTGGAAATCGGCCCGGGCCAGGGCGCACTGACCCAAGGCCTGCTGGCCAGTGGCGGTCAACTGGATGTGGTTGAACTGGACAAGGACCTGATCCCGATCCTGAATCAGCAGTTCGCCGGTAAATCCAACTTCAATCTGCACCAGGGCGATGCGCTGAAGTTCGACTTCAATAGCCTCAATGCCGCACCCAACAGCCTGCGGGTTGTGGGCAACCTGCCGTACAACATCTCCACGCCGCTGATTTTCCACCTGCTGAACAACGCAGGGATCATCCGCGACATGCACTTCATGCTGCAAAAAGAAGTGGTTGAGCGCTTGGCGGCAGGGCCTGGTGGTGGTGATTGGGGCCGCCTATCGATCATGGTCCAGTACCATTGCCGCGTGGAACACCTGTTCAACGTCGGCCCGGGTGCGTTCAACCCGCCACCGAAGGTCGACTCGGCCATCGTGCGCCTGGTGCCTCACGCGGTATTGCCGCACCCGGCCAAGGATCACAAGTTGCTCGAGCGCGTGGTGCGCGAAGCGTTCAACCAGCGTCGAAAAACCCTGCGCAACACGCTGAAGGCGTTGTTGAGCAACGCTGAAATCGAAGCCGCGGGTGTCGATGGCAGCCTGCGCCCCGAGCAACTGGACCTGGCCGCATTCGTACGCCTGGCTGACCAGCTTGCCATCCAGCCTGCGCCAGCCGCGGACTGAAGCCTGCCATGCACGGGCCAGACGGCATGTCTGGCCTAGTGCCCTGCTCATGGCCTAGACTGATCCGCATCTGCTGTCCTCCGCTTTTGCTTTTAAGGCCTCTTGCATGTCCGATCCTCGCTACCTGATCGACGTCAGCGTCGTCACCCGCTTCCTCGCGGACCAATCGCAACCCGAACACAACCGTTTCGCCTTTGCCTACACCATTACGGTGAAGAACAACGGCGAACTGCCGGCCAAGCTGCTGTCGCGGCACTGGGTGATCACCGACGGTGACGGCCAGGTCGAAGAAGTGCGCGGCGCCGGTGTGGTTGGCCAGCAGCCGTTGATCGACGTTGGCGCCAGCCATACCTACAGCAGCGGCACGGTGATGACCTCCAAAGTCGGCACCATGCAGGGCTCGTATCAGATGAAGGCCACCGACGGTAAGTTGTTCGATGCCATTATCGCGCCGTTCCGCCTCGCGGTGCCTGGAGCCCTACACTGATGGCGACTTACGCGGTCGGCGATCTGCAAGGCTGCCTGCAGCCCCTCAAGCGCTTGCTGGAACGAATGACCTTCAACCCGGCCAGCGACCGCCTGTGGCTGGTGGGTGACTTGGTCAATCGCGGCCCCGAGTCTCTGGAAACCTTGCGCTACTTATATAGCCTGCGTGATTCGCTGGTGTGCGTACTGGGCAACCACGACCTGCACCTGTTGGCCGCCAGCAATAACATCGAGCGCCTGAAAAAGGGCGACACCCTGCGTGAGATCCTTGAAGCGCCGGATCGCGTTGAGCTGCTGGAGTGGCTGCGTAGGCAGAAACTGATGCATTACGACGAAGGCCGCAACATGGCGCTGGTCCATGCGGGCATCCCGCCACAGTGGACGCTGAAAAAAGCCCTCAAGTGCGCCGCCGAAGTCGAGAGTGCGCTGGCCGATGACAACCTATACATCGCCTACCTCGAAGGCATGTACGGCAACGAGCCAGTCAAGTGGGACAACGACCTTAGCGGTGTGACCCGCCTACGCGTGATCACCAACTACTTCACCCGCATGCGCTTCTGCACCGTCGAAGGCAAGCTCGACCTCAAGAGCAAAGAAGGCGCCGACACCGCGCAGCCCGGCTATAAGCCGTGGTTCGCTCATAAGGAACGCAAGACCCGTGACACGAAGATCATCTTTGGCCACTGGGCAGCCCTTGAAGGCAAGTGCGACGAGCCCGGCGTGTTCGCCCTCGATACTGGCTGCGTGTGGGGCGCTAGTATGACCCTGATGAATATCGACACCGGCGAGCGCCTGAGCTGCCAGTGCCAGCCCCCTCTTTCCATGACACTGCCGGCCGCCAAGCCATAGGAGCCCGCCATGAGCGAATTCAAACGTATCCCTCCCGAACAAGCCCAAGCCCTGCGTGAGAAAGGTGCAGTAGTGGTCGACATCCGCGACCAGCCAACTTACGCAGCGGCCCACATCACCGGCGCCAAGCACTTAGATAACGTCAACATCGCGGACTTCATCCGCGCCGCCGACCTCGACGCGCCGGTGATCGTCGCCTGCTACCACGGCAACTCCAGCCAGAGTGCAGCAGCCTATCTGATCAGCCAGGGCTTCTCAGACGTGTATAGCCTGGACGGCGGCTTCGAGCTGTGGCGTGCGACCTATCCTGCAGAAATTGCCTCCAGCGATTCGCAATAATTTTTTTCACACCCCGCTACCCCACGTGACGCTTGGGCTCGCGTCGTTTCTGACGAACGGCGCAGCCAAACTAATTACGTATCCCGCCTTGACCTCCCCGATTCCGAACTATCCTTAAGCGCAGGCCATCCGAATCAGGGGAGAGCCGGTACACCGGCGTACGGGTCATCGGTAGCGTTTCAGGATGTTTGGGGGGAAAACGGTCATTGGTTGATCACCAATGACTGCCAGCATCGACTGATTGACCCGGCGTCGGCTCCACGTATCGAGCGAGGTGACGACGTCATGAGTATATTTAGCCACTTCCAACAACGCTTCGCGTCCACACAGCAAGAAGAACTCACGCTGCAAGAGTATCTTGAGCTGTGCAAACAAGACCGCAGCACCTACGCGTCTGCCGCCGAACGTCTGCTATTGGCAATTGGTGAACCGGAGCTGGTGGAAACCGCCAACAATTCGCGCCTGTCGCGAATATTTTCCAACAAGGTGATCCGCCGCTACCCGGCCTTTGAAGACTTCCACGGCATGGAGGAATGCATCGACCAGATCGTTTCCTACTTCCGCCATGCCGCCCAAGGCCTGGAAGAGAAGAAACAAATCCTCTACCTGCTCGGCCCCGTTGGTGGCGGCAAGTCGTCCTTGGCCGAAAAACTCAAACAACTGATCGAGAAGGTGCCCTTCTACGCGATCAAGGGTTCACCGGTCTTCGAGTCGCCATTGGGCCTGTTCAACGCCACGGAAGATGGCGCGATCCTCGAAGAGGACTTTGGCATCCCACGGCGCTACCTCAATACCATCATGTCGCCGTGGGCCACCAAACGCCTGGCCGAGTTTGGCGGGGATATCAGCCAGTTCCGTGTGGTGAAACTCTACCCGTCGATTCTCAACCAGATCGGTGTGGCAAAAACCGAACCGGGTGACGAGAACAACCAGGACATCTCGGCATTGGTAGGCAAGGTTGATATTCGTAAACTCGAAGAATTCCCACAGAACGACGCCGACGCCTACAGCTACTCGGGCGCGCTTTGCCGGGCCAACCAGGGCCTGATGGAATTCGTGGAGATGTTCAAAGCGCCGATCAAGGTGCTGCACCCACTGCTCACTGCTACCCAGGAAGGTAACTACAACAGCACCGAAGGCTTGGGCGCGATTCCGTTCACCGGGATCCTGCTGGCCCACTCCAACGAATCGGAATGGCACACCTTCCGCAACAACAAGAACAACGAAGCCTTTATCGACCGGATTTACATCGTTAAGGTGCCGTACTGCCTGCGGGTCAGCGACGAGATCAAGATCTACGACAAGCTGCTGTTCAACAGCTCGCTGGCCAAGGCCCACTGCGCGCCTGACACCTTGAAGATGCTCGCCCAGTTCACCGTGCTGTCGCGCCTCAAGGAGCCGGAGAACTCGAATATCTACTCGAAGATGCGCGTGTACGACGGCGAAAACCTCAAGGACACCGATCCCAAGGCCAAGTCGATTCAGGAATACCGCGACACAGCAGGCGTGGATGAAGGCATGAACGGCCTGTCGACACGCTTTGCATTCAAGATCCTTTCCAAGGTTTTCAACTTCGACCCGCACGAAATCGCCGCCAACCCGGTGCACTTGCTCTATGTGCTGGAGCAGCAAATCGAACAAGAGCAATTCCAGGCCGAGACACGCGAGCGCTACCTGCGCTTCCTCAAGGAATACCTGGCGCCGCGCTACATCGAGTTCATCGGCAAGGAAATCCAGACCGCGTACCTGGAGTCTTACAGCGAGTACGGCCAGAACATCTTCGACCGCTACGTGCTGTACGCCGACTTCTGGATTCAGGACCAGGAATACCGCGACCCGGAAACCGGAGAAATCCTCAACCGTGTGGCCCTCAACGAGGAGCTGGAAAAGATCGAAAAACCGGCCGGCATCAGCAATCCGAAGGATTTCCGCAACGAAATCGTCAACTTCGTGCTGCGTGCCCGCGCCAACAACAACGGCAAGAACCCTACCTGGCTCAGCTACGAGAAGCTGCGGGTGGTCATCGAGAAGAAAATGTTCTCCAACACCGAGGATCTGCTGCCGGTCATCAGCTTCAACGCCAAGGCCAGCAAGGAGGACCAGCAAAAACACAACGACTTCGTTACTCGAATGGTCGAGCGAGGCTACACCGACAAACAGGTACGGCTGCTCTCCGAGTGGTACCTGCGGGTTCGTAAATCACAGTAAGGCAGCGACAGGCGCGTGCTGCCGGGCCTTTGGCCTGGCAGCTGACCGCTTGTCTCTAAGCTTCCAGCTCGCGGCTTGAAGCTTGTAACGTGAAGCTGCCCGGAGGGCTCCCCATGAGCTATGTGATCGACCGACGCCTCAATGGCAAGAACAAGAGCACGGTAAACCGCCAGCGTTTCCTGCGGCGCTACCGTGACCACATCAAAAAGGCCGTTGAAGAGGCCGTCAGCCGCCGCTCAATTACCGACATGGAGCATGGCGAGCAAATAAGTATTCCCGGGCGCGACATTGACGAACCGGTGTTGCACCACGGACGCGGCGGCAAGCAGACCGTCGTGCACCCGGGCAACAAGGAATTCACCACCGGCGAACATATCCAGCGCCCACAAGGCGGTGGCGGCGGTAAAGGCCCTGGCAAGGCGGGCAATTCCGGCGAAGGCATGGATGAGTTCGTGTTCCAGATCACCCAGGAAGAATTCCTCGAGTTCATGTTCGAGGACTTGGAACTGCCCAACCTGGTCAAGCGCAACCTGACCGGCACCGACACCTTCAAGACCGTGCGCGCCGGGATCAGCAACGAGGGCAACCCGTCGCGGATCAACATCATCCGTACGCTACGCTCGGCCCATGCCAGACGTATCGCCCTGTCGGGCAGCAGCCGCGCCAAGCTTAAGCAGGCAAAAGAAGAGCTGGCGCGCTTAAAACGCGAAGAGCCAGACAACTTCGGCGATATCCAGGAAATCGAGGCGGAAATCGAGAAACTCAGCGCGCGAATTCACCGCGTGCCATTCCTCGACACCTTCGACTTGAAATACAACCTGCTGGTCAAACAACCCAACCCAAGCTCCAAGGCCGTGATGTTCTGCCTGATGGATGTGTCCGGCTCGATGACCCAGGCGACCAAAGACATCGCCAAGCGCTTCTTCATCCTGTTGTACCTGTTCCTGAAACGGAACTACGACAAGATCGACGTGGTTTTCATCCGCCATCACACCAGCGCACGAGAAGTCGACGAAGAGGAGTTCTTTTACTCTCGAGAAACCGGCGGCACCATCGTGTCCAGCGCCTTGAAACTGATGCAGGAGATCATGGCCGAGCGCTACCCGGCCAACGAGTGGAATATCTACGCCGCCCAGGCTTCCGACGGCGACAACTGGAACGACGACTCGCCGATTTGCCGCGACATCCTGATCAACCAAATCATGCCGTTCGTGCAGTACTACACGTACGTCGAGATTACCCCCCGTGAGCACCAGGCCCTGTGGTTTGAATACGAACGCATCGGTGAAGCCTTTGCCGATACATTCGCCCAGCAGCAACTGGTCTCGGCCGGCGATATCTACCCGGTCTTCCGTGAACTCTTCCAGCGCAGGTTAGTGACATGACCGCCAAAAAAGAGCATAAGCGCCAACCCATTTCCACCGGCTCCGAGTGGACCTTTGAACTGATCCAAGCCTATGACCGGGAAATCAGCCGTATCGCGGCGGGTTATGCCCTGGACACCTACCCCAACCAGATCGAAGTGATCACTGCCGAACAGATGATGGATGCCTATGCCTCAGTGGGCATGCCCTTGGGCTATCACCATTGGTCCTACGGCAAACACTTTCTCAGCACTGAGAAGTCCTACACGCGTGGCCAGATGGGGCTGGCCTACGAGATCGTCATTAACTCCGACCCGTGCATCGCCTACCTGATGGAAGAAAACACCATCTGCATGCAGGCGTTGGTAGTCGCTCATGCCTGCTACGGGCATAACAGCTTCTTCAAGGGCAATTACCTGTTCCGCACATGGACCGATGCCAGCTCGATCATCGATTACCTGGTGTTCGCCAAGCAGTACATCATGCAATGCGAGGAACGCCACGGCATCGACGCGGTAGAAGATCTGCTCGACTCCTGCCATGCACTGATGAACTACGGAGTCGACCGCTACAAGCGCCCGTATCCGATTTCTGCCGAGGAAGAACGCCTGCGTCAGAAGGAGCGAGAGGAGCACCTGCAGAAACAGATCAACGACCTGTGGCGCACCATTCCAAAGCGCGCTGGCAAGAACAGCGATAAGGACAATGCACGCTTCCCCGCCGAACCTCAGGAAAACATCCTATATTTCCTGGAAAAACACGCGCCACTGCTGGAGCCGTGGCAGCGGGAAATCGTACGTATTGTGCGCAAGATCGCCCAGTACTTTTATCCACAGCGCCAGACCCAGGTGATGAACGAGGGCTGGGCGACGTTCTGGCACTACACGTTGATGAATGACCTGTACGACGAGGGTTTGGTCACCGACGGCTTCATGATGGAGTTCCTCACTTCCCACACCAGTGTGGTGTTTCAACCCGGCTTCGACAGCCCGTACTACAGCGGCATCAACCCCTACGCGCTGGGCTTTGCGATGTACCGCGACATCCGCCGCATGTGCGAACACCCCACCGATGAGGACCGCCGCTGGTTTCCGGAAATCGCCGGCAGCGATTGGTTGTCGACCATCAAGTTCGCCATGAGCAGCTTCAAGGACGAGAGTTTCATCCTGCAGTACTTGTCCCCCCAAGTAATCCGCGACCTCAAGCTGTTCAGCATCATGGATGACGACCTCAAGGATGATCTGGTGGTGCCGGCGATTCACGATGAGCCCGGCTACCGCACTATCCGCGAGACCCTGGCGGCGCAATACAATTTAGGCAACCGTGAGCCTAATGTGCAGATCTACAGCATCGATGTGCGCGGTGATCGCTCGCTGACCCTGCGTCACCAACAGCACGACCGCAAACCCTTGGGCGAATCCACTGAGGAGGTCCTCAAGCACCTGCATCGACTGTGGGGGTTCGACATTCACCTCGAAACCCTGCAGGGCGACCAGGTGATGAAGACTCACCACGTCCCACCGCGCAGCGATCACAACGACAACGACTACGGCCGCTTGGACTTGGCCGTCGTTCATCTCTGAAACAGCAAAGCCTCCATTGGTCAGGCACAGGCGTTATCCTGTCCTGCTAATGGAGGCTTTTTCATGAAAATCTACACAGTCGGCGGCGCGGTGCGTGATCGCCTACTCGGCATCAAGGTCGCCGACATAGACCGCGTTGTCGTCGGTGCGAGCACTGAAGAAATGCTCGCCAAGGGTTACAAGCCGGTGGGCGCTGACTTCCCGGTATTCCTGGACCCGAAAAACGGCGACGAATACGCCCTGGCCCGCACCGAGCGCAAGAGTGGCCGGGGGTACGGCGGCTTTGTGTTTCATGCCAGCCCCGAAGTTACGCTGGAAGAAGACCTGATTCGTCGCGACCTGACCATAAACGCCATGGCTCAAGACGATGACGGCAACCTCACCGATCCCTACCAGGGCCAGCGCGATCTGGAAGCGCGTATTCTTCGACACGTTTCCCCGGCGTTTGCCGAAGATCCATTGCGCGTGCTGCGCGTTGCACGCTTTGCGGCGCGTTATGCGCACTTGGGTTTCACGGTCGCGCCCGAAACGTTGGAGCTGATGCGTCAGCTCAGCCAATCCGGCGAGCTGGAAGCCCTGACACCGGAGCGTAGCTGGAAAGAAATTTCCCGCGCATTGATGGAGGATTCGCCTCAGGTGTTTATCCGGGTACTGCGTGACTGTAACGCGCTAAACACTTTAATGCCGGAAGTGAACACACTCTTCGGCGTGCCGCAGCCGGAACTTCACCACCCTGAAATCGACACCGGCCTTCACACGTTGAGCGTACTGGAGCAGGCCGCCCTGCATAAACAGCCACTCACTGTGCGCTGGGCCTGCCTGCTGCACGACGTGGGCAAAGGCCTGACGCCTGTGGATAAGTTGCCACAACATATTGCTCACGAACATACCGGCCTGAAGCTGATCAAGGCGGTCAACGAACGCTTTAAGGTGCCGAAAGACTGCCAGGAACTGGCGCTGTTGGTCTGCCAATATCACACTCATGGCCATCGGGCGCTGGAGTTGAAAGCGTCAATACTGCTGGAGTTGCTGCAGAGTTTTGACGTATATCGACGACCGCAGCGCTTTGAAGAGTTTGTGGTGGCGTGTGAAATGGACTCACGCGGGCGAAAAGGATTTGAGCAGCGAAGTTATCCACAGGCGGATTATTTGCGCGGCGCAGCCAAGGTCGCGCGCGAAGTAGCGGTGGCGCCCTTGCTGGAGAAAGGCTTCAAAGGCCCGGAACTTGGCGAGGCGCTCAAGCGCGAAAGGCTGAAGGCGTTGAAAGCTTACAAGGAACAGCACAATGTCTGAACGCCAGCCTTCGCCACAGAATTAGCGGCGGCTACAGAAGACCCGTCGGTGTCAGTTGCTGGCCCCGCCATTCGAAGCCGACGGGCGCCAGCACTTGATCGATCTGCGCGTCGCGCCACAGCGCGGCCAATGCCTTGCCCACCTCAGGATGCACACGGTCGGGTGCCATCAAGGACAACGGCCACAGCACAAAGGCATTTTTCAGGATCTCTGCCCGCGGCAGGATCAAACCATCGAAATTCCCCACCAACTCGCCATACAGCAACACGTCGATGTCCAGTGGCAACCCTTTGCGATCGGGCGCATAACGGCCATTGTCAGCCTCGATGAACTTCAGCCGGCGATCCAACTCCATCAGCGGCAGGTCGGTATAGGCCGACACCACCAGATTGAAGAACGGCCCGCTCTTGATGCCCACCGGCTGGCTTTCGAACACGGGCGAGCAGCGCACATCGGTCAAGAAACTCGCCAGTGCATCCAGGCCAGCGCGTAGATGGCGCTCGCGCTCGATATTGCTGCCAAGGCCAAGGTAAACCTGAGTTAGCGACATCCGCGCTCGATCTCCACGCCCACGCCTTTGGCGGCCGGCACGGCGCCGGGCTTGGTCAACTTGAGGTGCAGCCAGGGAATCTGAAATTCGCTCATCAACACTTCCGCCAGGCGTTCGGCAAAGGTTTCCACCAACTGGTATTGGGACTGCTCGGCAAAGCCTTGAATACGCGCGGACACGCTGGCGTAATCGAGCGCCAGGGTCAGGTCATCACCGGCCGCGGCCGGGCGATTGTCCCAGGCGAAACTCAGGTCCAGGCGCAGGCATTGCTTGATGCCGCGCTCCCAGTCGTAGGCCCCGATCACGGTGTCGACTTCCAGGCCTTCGATAAACACTCTGTCCAAGCTCTTCTCCGCAGCACGACAAGGGCGCGATGCCCCGTTAGAATCAGGGCGTCCTCGCCCGGAATAGTTAGCATGTTTTGGTCACTGGCGATTCTCGCCTACCTGCTCGGCTCGCTGTCCTTCGCCATTTTGCTCAGCCGCCTGACGGGAAACCCCGACCCGCGAATGAGTGGCTCAGGCAATGCCGGCGCAACCAACATGTTGCGCCTGGCTGGCAAGAAACTCGCCGTCCTGACGCTGCTGGGTGACATCTGCAAGGGCCTGTTGCCCGTACTCATCGCCAATCTAGCCAGCCTTTCCCTGCAACAGCAGGCCTGGGTGGGCGTATGCGCCGTCCTGGGCCATCTGTTCCCGTTGTACTTCCGCTTTCGCGGGGGCAAGGGCGTCGCCACGGCAGCCGGCATGTTGCTGGGAATTTACCCTCCGGCAGCATTGCTGGCCGTGCTGGCCTGGCTGCTGACCTTCTACCTGAGCCGCACCAGCTCCCTGGCCGCACTGATCGCCACCCCCCTCACCCTGCCATTGCTGGCATGGCAGGAGCCTGCAGCGCTATTGCCGATGAGCGTGCTGACACTGCTGATCGTGTGGCGCCACCGTGGCAATTTACGCGACCTGTTTGCCGGGCGCGAACGGCATTTTTAAATGCGTCCGATGAGCCCGGCTCACGTCGGCCCTCACAACGGCGATAACTGCTCCATCGGCCAACGTGCCTGCACGCTGATCGCCAGGCTTTCATGCTGACCCGCCTGCAGGCGCTGGCAACCGGCATACGCGATCATTGCGCCGTTGTCGGTGCAAAACTCAGGGCGCGCATAAAACACATCACCCTGCATGCCACCGAGCATTTTTTCCAGCGAGGTGCGCAAGGCTTTGTTAGCGCTGACGCCGCCAGCGATCACCAGGCGCTTCATGCCTGCCTGTTTCAGGGCGCGCTTGCACTTGATGGTCAAAGTCTCCACCACGGCCTGCTGGAACGCCAGAGCGATGTCGCAACGGGCTTGCTCACTGTCGTCCCCGGCGCTGACGCTCTGCTGCCAGGTGTTCAGTGCGGAGGTTTTCAAGCCGCTGAAGCTGAACATCAAACCTGGGCGATCACACATCGGACGCGGGAAGGTGTAGCGCCCCGGCACGCCTGTTTCGGCGAGACGAGCGATTTCCGGACCGCCCGGATAATTGAGCCCCATCATCTTCGCGGTCTTGTCGAATGCTTCGCCTGCGGCATCGTCCAGAGACTCGCCCAACAGCGTGTATTGGCCGATTCCATCGACCTGAACCAGCTGCGTATGCCCACCCGAAACCAACAAAGCGACGAACGGGAACTGTGGCGGTGTTTTTTCCAGCATGGGCGCCAGTAAATGGCCTTCCATATGGTGCACGCCAAGAGCCGGAATACCCCAGGCAAACGCCAGCGCCTGAGCACAAGAGGCCCCAACCAGCAGGGCTCCGACCAATCCGGGACCGGCGGTGTACGCAATCGCGTCGATCTCGGTTGGCACGCAGCCAGCCTCGTCCAACACCTGGCGAATCAACGGCAGCATGCGCTTGACGTGATCGCGGCTGGCAAGCTCCGGCACCACGCCGCCATAGGCACGGTGCAGGTCGATCTGACTGAACAGTGCATCGGCCAAAAGCCCGCGTTCACTGTCGTAAAGTGCGACACCGGTTTCGTCGCAGGAGGTTTCAAGTCCCAGTACTAGCATGGGTTTGCGCCTTGTAGAGGCTGAATTCGAAGGCGCGCATAATAGTCGCCACTCCCCCTCCCGACTAGCGGTTTTCGATCAGAGGCTTTGCATTCCGGGCAATGAGGGGTTAACATCCGCAACCCTTAAAAACCGACGACCTCAGCCGCGAATTTTTTGCGACGAGAACGTTGATTCCCGGTAATGAAAGAAGGTAGCTCTGGATGCCAGCCGTCAAAGTAAAAGAGAACGAACCCTTCGACGTAGCTCTGCGTCGTTTCAAGCGCTCCTGCGAAAAAGCCGGTGTTCTGGCTGAAGTTCGTAGCCGCGAATTTTATGAGAAGCCAACTTCTGAGCGTAAGCGCAAAGCAGCAGCCGCTGTTAAGCGTCACGCTAAGAAAGTTCAGCGCGAGCAGCGCCGCGCCGTTCGTCTGTACTAATACGCAGACTTACGTAGCAAGCTTCTGCCAAGCCCGGCCCTCAGCCGGGCTATTGGCATTTGCGGATATCGCTTGATGCTTCACCGTTGACGCCGCACATGCGACCGAAACACTGCTTCACACGTCAGGACTGGCTCTTTTGCCAGCGGTGCACGTCTCTTCTGACGAGCCTAACAAGGCTACTGACGAGCACACTCATTCTTTTAAGCAGACGATCAACTGTGTCGGCTGTGCCCAACGACGCACTTCCGAGGCCTGCCATTGGCCAACACCGGACGCCCGGGCAACATTTCCACGCCGAACACTGATAGAAATTAACGTCAGTGAATGTTCGGCAGATACACTCCCTGACAGCCCAAGCAGACGACAGTTGATCGAGCCGCAAATTTGCGCGCCTGAACACTTCGCGGGCCTCATTGACACGCAGTGATGACGAGAACGCCATGGCCGGGCTAATTCCCCAGAGCTTTATTGACGACCTTCTGAACCGCACCGACATCGTCGATGTTGTCAGCTCGCGCGTGCAATTAAAGAAGGCCGGCAAAAACTACACCGCCTGCTGCCCGTTCCACAAAGAGAAAACTCCCTCGTTCAGCGTCAGCCCCGACAAGCAGTTCTACTACTGCTTCGGCTGCGGCGCGGGCGGCAATGCCCTCGGCTTCCTCATGGACCACGACAACCTGGACTTCCCCCAGGCTATCGAGGACCTGGCCAAAGCCGCTGGCATGGAAGTCCCCCGGGAAGAAAGTGGACGTGCGCACAAACCGCGGCAACCCACCGACTCACCGTTGTACCCGCTGCTGACGGCCGCTGCCGACTTCTATCGTCAGGCACTTAAAAGCCATCCGCAGCGCAAGGCCGCCGTTGACTACCTAAAGGGCCGCGGCCTCACGGGTGAGATCGCCCGAGACTTCGGCCTGGGTTTCGCTCCGCCAGGCTGGGACAACCTGTACAAGCATCTAAGCAGCGACACCCTGCAGCAGAAAGCCATGATCGACGCCGGCCTTCTGGTGGAAAATGCCGAGACCGGCAAGCGCTATGACCGTTTCCGCGACCGCGTGATGTTTCCGATCCGCGACAGCCGGGGTCGGATCATCGCTTTTGGTGGTCGAGTACTCGGAGACGACAAACCCAAGTACCTGAACTCTCCGGAAACTCCGGTGTTCCACAAAGGCCAGGAACTTTACGGCCTGTTCGAAGCGCGCAAAAACAACCGCAATCTCGATGAAATCATCGTGGTTGAAGGCTACATGGACGTGATTGCCCTTGCACAGCAAGGCCTGCGTAACGCAGTAGCCACCCTGGGCACTGCCACCAGCGAAGAACACATGAAGCGCCTGTTCCGCGTGGTGCCCAGCGTATTGTTCTGCTTCGACGGCGACCAGGCCGGCCGCAACGCCGCCTGGCGCGCGCTCGAAGCCACGCTGTCGAGCCTGCAGGATGGGCGCCGTGCACGCTTTCTGTTCCTACCTGAAGGCGAAGACCCGGACACTCTGGTGCGCTCCGAAGGCACCGACGCGTTCCGCGCGCGCATCAACCAACACGCGCAACCGCTGGCGGATTATTTCTTCCAGCAATTGACCGAAGAAGCCGATCCGCGCTCCCTCGAGGGCAAGGCCCACATGGCCACCCTCGCAGCACCGCTGATCGACAAAGTACCGGGCGCCAACCTGAAATCACTGATGCGCATGCGCCTGCTGGAAATCACTGGCTTGAGTGGCGAAGCCGTCAGCCAACTGGTGCACAGCGCGCCGCAAGGTGCACCGCCCGCGTACGATCCGGGTATGGATTACGACGCCATGCCGGACTACTCCGACTTCCACCAACCGCAGGAGGCCTACACGCCCCAGCCAGAGTGGACAGCGAAGAAGCCCGGGGCCGGCGGCAAGAAATGGGACAAGAAACCCTGGAACAAGAACGGCAAGCGCGGTGATCGCGATGAGCCCTATGCGCCACGCACGCCAGTGGCGGTGGAAGCGCCGACGCTTATTGCGTTACGCACGCTAATCCACCACCCGCAACTGGCCAAAAAAGTTGAAAGCGCCGATCACTTTGCCAACGAAAGCAACACTTATGCCCAGGTCCTGATCGCCTTGATCGAGGCGGTACAGAAAAATCCTAAGCTAAACTCAATTCAATTGATGGCTCGTTGGCACGGCACCGAACAAGGACGCCTCTTGAAAGCACTCGCAGAAAAGGAGTGGCTAATTGACGGCGATAACCTTGAACAACAGTTTTTAGACACCATTACTAGGTTATCCGCGGGTCAGCACACGCAGACCCTCGATGAGCTCATAAAGAGAGCAAGGCAGCCGGGATTGTCGGCTGAAGAGCAGATTCAGATAGCAAAACAGATGCGCGACCTCTTAAAACAGAATGTTTCCGCATCAAACCCGACCTCAGCTGGCGTGTGAGGTCATAGCTCGGGTATAATCCTCGGCTTGTTTTTTGCCCGCCAAGACCTTCAGTGGATAGGGTGTTATGTCCGGAAAAGCGCAACAGCAGTCTCGTATCAAAGAGTTGATCACACTAGGTCGTGAGCAGGGTTACCTGACTTACGCGGAGGTCAACGACCATCTGCCTGAGGATATTTCAGATCCAGAGCAGGTGGAAGACATCATCCGCATGATTAACGACATGGGGATCAACGTATTCGAAACTGCGCCAGATAAGGATTCCCTTATGCTGGCCGACGCCGATACTGACGAGGCTGCGGCCGAAGAGGCAGCAGCAGCGTTGGCAGCAGTGGAGACCGACATCGGTCGCACGACGGACCCTGTGCGCATGTATATGCGTGAAATGGGTACGGTCGAGTTGCTGACACGCGAAGGCGAAATTGAAATCGCCAAGCGTATCGAAGAAGGCATCCGTGAAGTGATGGGCGCAATTGCGCACTTCCCAGGCACGGTTGACCATATTCTGTCCGAGTACACCCGCGTCACCACCGAAGGCGGTCGCCTGTCCGACGTCCTGAGCGGTTACATCGACCCGGACGATGGCATTGCGCCGCCTGCCGCCGAAGTACCGCCGCCAGTTGATCCGAAGGCTGTTAAAGCCGACGACGAGACTGACGACGACGATGCTGAAGCCAGCACCGACGACGAAGATGAAGTTGAAAGCGGCCCCGATCCAATCGTCGCTGCCCAGCGCTTCGGTGCGGTTTCCGATCAAATGGAAATCACCCGCAAGGCTCTGAAAAAGCACGGTCGTGGCAACAAGCTGGCAATCGCCGAGCTGGTAGCCCTGGCTGAGCTGTTCATGCCAATCAAACTGGTGCCGAAGCAATTCGAAGGCCTGGTTGAGCGTGTTCGCAGTGCCCTTGAGCGTCTGCGTGCCCAAGAGCGCGCAATCATGCAGCTCTGTGTACGTGATGCGCGCATGCCGCGTACTGACTTCCTGCGCCAGTTCCCGGGCAACGAAGTTGACGAAAGCTGGACCGATGCACTGGCCAAAGGCAAGGCGAAATACGCTGAAGCCATTGGTCGTCTGCAGCCGGACATCATTCGTTGCCAGCAGAAGCTGACCGCATTGCAGACTGAAACCGGTCTGACGATTGCCGAGATCAAGGACATCAACCGTCGCATGTCGATCGGTGAGGCCAAGGCCCGCCGCGCGAAGAAAGAGATGGTTGAAGCGAACTTGCGTCTGGTGATCTCCATCGCCAAGAAGTACACCAACCGCGGCCTGCAATTCCTCGATCTGATCCAGGAAGGCAACATCGGCTTGATGAAGGCTGTGGACAAGTTCGAATACCGTCGCGGTTACAAGTTCTCGACGTATGCCACCTGGTGGATCCGTCAGGCGATCACTCGCTCGATCGCCGACCAGGCCCGCACCATCCGTATTCCGGTGCACATGATCGAGACGATCAACAAACTCAACCGTATTTCCCGGCAGATGTTGCAGGAAATGGGTCGCGAACCGACCCCGGAAGAGTTGGGCGAACGCATGGAAATGCCTGAGGATAAAATCCGTAAGGTATTGAAGATCGCTAAAGAGCCGATCTCCATGGAAACGCCGATTGGTGATGACGAAGACTCCCATCTGGGTGACTTCATCGAAGACTCGACCATGCAGTCGCCAATCGATGTCGCCACTGTTGAGAGCCTTAAAGAAGCGACGCGTGACGTACTGTCCGGCCTCACTGCCCGTGAAGCCAAGGTACTGCGCATGCGTTTCGGCATCGACATGAATACCGACCACACCCTTGAGGAAGTCGGTAAGCAGTTTGACGTGACCCGTGAGCGGATCCGCCAGATCGAAGCCAAGGCGCTGCGCAAGTTGCGCCACCCGACGAGAAGCGAGCATCTGCGCTCCTTCCTCGACGAGTGATACCAGAACCCCCGGCCCAGGCCGGGGGTTTTGCTTTCTACAGATTACTTTCTATAGATTAACGCCCACGCGCGCCCCTCCCCCCGCAATGCCCGTCTACACTCGAAACATTCCCCGTGCCATAACGAGACCGTTATGCCCAGACTGCCGACCGTGATACTGCTGTCGCTGCTCACCTGGACCGCGACGGCTGGCGCGTTGACTCTCACCGATGAAGAGCGTGGCTGGCTGGCGGACCATCAGGAGCTGCGCCTGGGGGTTGATGCCTCTTGGCCACCCTTCGAATACCGTGACGAGAATGGCCGCTATCAAGGCCTGGCCGCCGACTACGTGCGCCTGATCCAGGACCGCCTGGGCGTGAGGATCAAACTGATCGAGCCCGTCAACTGGACCGCCGTGCTCGAACAGGCCAAAAACAACCAACTCGACCTGCTGCCTGGCATTATGTCCACCCCGGAGCGCCAGGGTTTCCTGGCCTTCACACGCCCCTATCTCGACTTCCCTATCGTTATCCTCGCGCATGAAGGCGGCGCGAAACCACGCAATCTCAAAGACCTGTACGGCCTGAAGATCGCCGTGGTAGAAAACTACGCGCCTCACGAATTGCTGCGCACCCACCATCCGGACCTCAACCTGGTGGCCATGCCTAATGTCAGCTCGACACTACAGGCGCTGGCAACCGATGAAGTGGATGCCGTGATCAGTGATCTTGCCTCCAGCGTCTGGAGCCTGCGCGAACTCAAGCTCGATGGCTTATACGTCAGCGGCGAAACACCCTACCGCTATCAGCTGGCGATGGGCGTACCGCGCGATGAGAAAATGCTGGTCGGAATCCTGGACAAGGTGCTCGCCGACCTCAGTTCAGACGAAACCGACGCGGTCCAGCAACACTGGGTGGGCAGCCTCACCGATCACCGCACCTTTTGGGCTGACTTGCTGATGTACGGTTTGCCAGCGGTGCTGCTGCTAAGCACGGTGCTGGCCATCGTGATTAGGATCAATCGCCGGCTCAGCTCGGAAATCTCCCGGCGAGTCGCGCTTGAACAAGAACTGCGCAGCAGCGAATACCACTATCGAGGCCTGGTGGAGAGCCTGTCCGCCATCGCCTGGGAAGCCAGCATCACCGATTTCACCTACAGCTACGTGTCGCCCCATGCCGAAGACTTGCTCGGCTACCCGCGCGCGCATTGGTTGATTCCAGGCTTCTGGCGCAACATCATCCACCCCTGCGACCTGACCCGCGCCGAGGCCTACTGCTACCAGGAAACCCGCGCCAACCGTGATTACAGCGTCGACTATCGGGTGATCACCGCCGACGGCCGCTGCTTATGGGTACGCGACATTGTCAGCCTCATCGAGCACGGGCATGAGCCAGTACTGCGCGGCCTGATGATAGATATCAGCGAAGCCAAGCGCACCGAAGAAGCCTTGCAGCTGTCGGAGCAGAAATTTGCCTCGGTGTTCCAGCAATGCCCGGACATCCTGGTGATTGCGCGCCTGTCCGATGGCTGCCTGCTGGAGGTTAACAAAGCGTTTGAGGACCAGATCGGCCTGAGCGCCGCAGACGTCGTGGGTAAAACCGCCACCGAATTGAATATCTGGGGCATTCAAGGCGCCGGCCCCGACCTGCTGCAACGGGTGCAGACCACCAGCATCCGCAACCTGGAGATGCCTTTTCGGCGCAGCAACGGCCAAACCTTTACCGGATTGATCTCAGCAGAGCCGTTCCAACTCGACACCACCGAGGCCTTGGTGGTGGTGGTGCGTGACATCACCCAGCTCAAGGAAACCCAGCAACAGCTGCAAACCTCCGAAGAGAAATTCGCCAAGGCCTTCCACGCCTCACCCGATGGCTTGCTGCTCAGCCGCCAGCGCGATGGGCTGCTGATTGAAGTGAATGACGGCTTCAGCCGTCTTACCGGGTTCGCCAGCGCAACGTCGCTCGACCAATCCACCTTGGACCTGGGCATCTGGGTCGACCTCAACGAACGTAAGCACATGCTGGAACTGATGCAACGCGACGGGTTTGTCCGCGATTTCGTCTGCCACATACGCCGCAACGACGGCCAAATTCGCCTCTGCGAAGTGTCCAGCCGCCTACTGCCCATCGGCGATGAAGATTGCATGCTGACCATTGCCCGAGACATCACCGAACGCCAATTCATGCAGGAAAAGCTGCAACAGGCCGCGACGGTGTTCGAAAGCACGGCCGAAGGCGTATTGATCACCGACACCCGGCAAAACATCAGCGCCGTCAACCGCGCCTTCAGCGAAATCACCGGCTACAGCGAAGCCGAAGCGCTCGGCAGTACGCCGCGCCTGCTCGCCTCCGGCCAGCATGACAGCGCGTTCTATGCGGCCATGTGGCACCAGTTGACAGCCCAGGGCCACTGGCAGGGCGAGATCTGCAACCGTCGCAAGAACGGCGAGTTATACCCCAGCTGGCTGACCATCAGTGCCGTGCGCAACCGCGAGCAACTGATCACCCACTTTGTCGCCGTGTTTGCCGACATCTCCAGCCTCAAACATGCCCAGGCGCGCCTCGACTACCAGGCACATCATGATCCACTGACCGGCCTACCCAACCGCACGCTGTTTGAAAGCCGCTTGCAAGCGGCACTTAATGGCCAGCAGGAAAGTGGCAACCAAGGTGCGGTGCTGTTCCTGGACCTCGACCGCTTCAAACACATCAACGACAGCCTCGGCCACCCCGTCGGCGACCTGCTACTCAAGGACATCGCCGTGCGCCTCAAGGAGCAACTACGCGACGTCGACACCGTGGCCCGCCTGGGTGGCGACGAATTCATCATCTTGCTGCCCGGCCTGCAACACGCCAACGATGCCGAACACCTCGCCAATAAACTTCTCGCCTGTTTTACCCCACCGTTCCAGGCTGGCGAGCACGAGTTCTTTATCAGCGCCAGTATCGGCACCAGCCTGTACCCGCGGGACGGCAGCGACGTCGCCACCCTGGTCAAAAACGCCGATGCCGCGATGTACCGCTCCAAGGCCAAGGGCCGCAACCGCGTCGAAAGCTATACCCGCGACCTCACCGCCCAAGCCAAAGAGCGCGTGGCCCTGGAACACGAACTGCGCCGCGCCATCGAGCGTGAAGAGTTTTTTTTGTACTACCAACCGAAGTTGAGCCTGGACACTCAGGAACTGATCGGCGCCGAAGCCTTAATTCGCTGGCACCATCCGACCTTTGGCGATGTACCGCCTGAACACTTCATCGCCCTGGCCGAAGAGAACGGCATGATCCTGCAAATCGGCGACTGGGTACTGGAACAGGCGTGCCATCAGATGTGCCAATGGAGAGAAACTTTCGATAACTTCGGCCCACTGTCGGTCAACCTTGCCGGCGCGCAACTGCGCCACCCCGGCCTGCTCGCACGCATCGAACAGCTCCTGCGCGACTACCGCCTGGAGCCCGGCTGCCTGCAACTGGAAATCACCGAGAACTTCATCATGAGCCAGGCCGAAGAAGCACTGGAAGTGCTGCACCAACTCAAACACCTGGGCGTGCAACTGGCGATTGATGATTTCGGCACCGGTTATTCATCCCTCAGTTACCTCAAGCGCCTGCCGCTGGATTTCCTCAAGATCGACCAGTCCTTCGTGCGCGGCCTGCCCGACGACCCCCACGACGCCGCCATCGTGCGTGCCATCATCGCCCTGGGCCACAGCATGCAATTCACCATCATCGCCGAGGGCGTGGAAAACCTCGCACAACAGGCATTCCTCGCCGCCGAAGGCTGTGAACAGATGCAAGGCTACATCGTCAGCCTGCCCCTGCCGCCCGAGCTTTTTGCCGAGGCTTTTCTTCATATGAGGGTTTCAGACTTTTCGGATGGCACAGTGGGGAAACCATCGTTATAATCCGCGACCTACTGAGGGCCTATAGCTCAGTTGGTTAGAGCAGGGGACTCATAATCCCTTGGTCGTAGGTTCGAGTCCTACTGGGCCCACCAAACAAGAAAGCCGCGCACTGCGCGGCTTTTGCGTGTCTGGCGTATGGAAAAAAACGCAGACCCCGGGCATCGCTGGAATCTGATGACAACTAACCGTGGCGTCGTGGCTACGTGGTGCTCACGCCTGGCGCGTTCGTCCCGAATGATCCCGACGCTACGAAAGTGTGCAAGGCGCCTTAATCACGCAGATCGCAAAGCCTGTAACATGCCACTCCATTGCCGCCAGCACCGGAGCTGCCCCCCTTGCCCGTCCTCGATGAAATCGATCGCCAACTGATCGCCGCCTTGCAGATCAACGCCCGCGAAAGCGTGGCCATGCTTGCCCGGCAGTTGGGTATTGCGCGCACCACGGTGACGTCGCGCCTGGCGCGACTGGAAAAAACCCAGGTGATTACCGGTTATGGGGTGCGCCTCGGGCAGCGTGTGGTCGATGGTGGTTTGCAGGCTTATGTCGGGATCACCGTGCAAGCGCGCTCAGGCAAGGACGTGTTGCGCAGGCTGAGTGCCATGGCGCAGGTGCAGCAGTTGTGTGCGGTGAGTGGCGAGTTCGATTACGTGGCCTGGCTACGCACCGATTCGCCGGAGCAGCTTGATCAGTTGCTGGACCAGATCGGCAGCGTCGACGGTGTGGAAAAAACCACCACGTCGATCATCCTCAGTAACAAACTGGACCGCGGCCAGCCGATATGACCAACCAGCTCGTCACTTTGACTAAAAACAGTTCAATCCGACGACACATTGCGTCTTAATAACGAACGCTATGCGCCCTAAACTGACCGCCATCTTTTCCTATACTCAACGGGCTACAACCCGTCGAGCCGTCAGTAAGGTCCGCCATGAGCATTCCGTCCAGCACCGCCAGCAAGCCCCATCGCCACCCCGCCGACGGTAAAAAGCCCATCACCATCTTTGGCCCGGACTTTCCGTTTGCCTTTGATGACTGGATCGAGCACCCGGCAGGCTTGGGCAGCATTCCGGCGGCCAACCATGGCGCCGAAGTGGCGATTGTGGGTGCTGGGATCGCGGGCCTGGTAGCCGCTTACGAATTGATGAAGCTGGGCCTCAAGCCGGTGGTGTACGAAGCCTCGAAGATGGGCGGCCGCTTGCGCTCCCAGGCGTTTGAAGGTGCCGAAGGCATCATCGCCGAGTTGGGGGGCATGCGTTTTCCGGTGTCGTCGACTGCTTTCTACCACTATGTGGACAAGCTGGGCCTGGAGACCAAACCCTTCCCCAACCCGCTGACGCCGGCCTCCGGAAGTACGGTGGTCGACCTCGAAGGCCAGACCCACTACGCGCAAAAACTCTCGGACTTGCCGGTGCTGTTCCAGGAAGTTGCCGATGCATGGGCGGATGCGCTGGAAGCGGGCTCACAGTTCGGCGATATCCAGCAAGCCATCCGTGACCGCGACGTGCCGCGCCTCAAAGAGCTGTGGAACAAACTGGTGCCGTTGTGGGACGACCGCACGTTCTATGACTTCGTCGCTACCTCCAAGGCCTTTGCCAAACTGTCTTTCGCGCACCGCGAAGTGTTCGGCCAAGTGGGTTTCGGCACCGGTGGCTGGGACTCGGACTTTCCCAACTCGATGCTGGAAATTTTCCGAGTGGTGATGACCAACTGCGACGACCACCAGCACCTGGTCGTCGGCGGCGTGGCACAAGTGCCCATGGGCATCTGGCGCCATGTGCCGGAGCGTTGTGCACACTGGCCTGCCGGCACCAGCCTCAGCTCGTTGCATCGCGGTGCGCCACGGGCCGGTGTGAGCCGCATTGCCCACGCCGCAGATGGCCGCTTTGCCGTGACCGACAACTACGGCGACACACGTGAATACGCCGCCGTGCTGACCACCTGCCAAAGCTGGCTGCTGACCACCCAGATCGAATGCGACGAAACCCTGTTCTCGCAAAAAATGTGGATGGCCCTGGACCGTACGCGCTACATGCAATCGTCCAAGACTTTCGTGATGGTCGACCGCCCGTTCTGGAAAGACAAAGACCCGGAAACCGGCCGCGACCTGATGAGCATGACCCTCACCGATCGCCTGACCCGTGGCACCTATTTGTTCGACAACGGCGACGACAAGCCCGGCGTGATTTGCCTGTCGTACTCGTGGATGAGTGATGCATTGAAAATGCTCCCGCAGCCCATCGACAAGCGGGTGAAACTGGCCCTAGATGCGCTGAAAAAGATCTACCCGAAAGTCGACATCAAGGCGCGCATCATCGGCGACCCGATCACCGTGTCCTGGGAAGCTGACCCGCATTTCCTCGGCGCTTTCAAAGGCGCGCTGCCCGGCCACTATCGCTACAACCAGCGGATGTATGCGCACTTCATGCAGAAGGACATGCCCGCCGAACAGCGTGGGATTTTTATCGCCGGGGACGACGTTTCCTGGACGCCCGCCTGGGTCGAAGGCGCGGTGCAAACTTCGCTGAACGCGGTGTGGGGCATCATGACCCACTTCGGCGGCAGCACCCACCCGGAGAACCCTGGCCCGGGTGATGTCTTTGACGAGATCGGCCCGATCGCCCTGGCCGATTAAGGAGTTGAGCATGCGCATCGCCCTTTACCAATGCCCGCCGCTACCGCTGGATGTGGCCGGTAACCTCAAGCGCCTGCACCAGTTGGCGCATGAGGCATCGGATGCCGATGTGCTGGTCCTGCCGGAGATGTTTCTCAGCGGCTACAACATCGGCGCCGAAGCAGTCGGCGCCCTTGCCGAATCTCAGGATGGACCGTCCGCGCAGGCGATTGCCACCCTTGCCAAAAGCGCCGGGCTGGCGATTGTGTACGGCTACCCGGAGCGAGCCGAGGATGGACAGATCTACAACGCCGTGCAGTTAATTGATGCCCACGGCCAGCGCCTGTGCAACTACCGCAAGACCCACCTATTTGGCGATCTGGACCACTCGATGTTCAGTGCTGGGGAAGATGATTTCCCGTTGGTGGAATTGAACGGCTGGAAGCTCGGGTTCCTGATCTGCTACGACTTGGAATTTCCGGAAAATACCCGTCGCCTGGCGCTGGCCGGTGCCGAGCTGATCCTGGTGCCGACCGCCAATATGGTGCCGTTCGACTTCGTCGCCGACGTGACCGTACGAGCGCGCGCCTTTGAAAACCAGTGTTATGTGGCCTACGCCAACTACTGCGGGCAGGAAGGCGATATTCACTATTGCGGGCAAAGCAGCATTGCTGCGCCCAATGGCCAGCGCGTCGCCCAGGCCGGGCTGGATGAGGCCTTGATCGTCGCAGCGCTGGATCGCCAGTCGATCCTTGATGCACGTGCCGCCAATCACTACCTGCAAGACCGTCGCCCGGAGTTGTACGGCGCACTGCACAAGCCCTGACCCAGCCGGTTCGTCAGCGGTTTGTTAACATGGCCACATCCTACGTTTCGGAAGTGCCCATGCCTGCGCCGGCCCACCCTCATCACCTTCACCTGACCCTGACCAACGGCCTGCGGGTTTCCCTGCACCATGCGCCGCGCCTGAAGCGTTGCGCTGCCGTTTTACGCGTGGCTGCGGGCAGCCATGATGTGCCATTGGCGTGGCCGGGGCTGGCGCATTTTCTTGAACATCTATTGTTTCTCGGGACGGAGCGTTTTCCGGCAAGCGAAGGGCTGATGGCCTACGTACAACGCCATGGCGGGGAGATCAACGCCAGCACCCGCGAGCGCACTACGGATTTCTTCTTTGAGCTGCCGGTGGCGACGTTTGCAGATGGGCTAGAACGGTTGGCGGACATGCTCACCCATCCGCGCCTGGCGATTGAAGATCAGTTGCGTGAGCGCGAAGTGCTGCACGCGGAGTTTGTCGCCTGGTCCGAGGATGTCACGGCGCAACAGCAGGTCGCGCTGCTCGAAGGCCTGGCGGCCGATCATCCGCTGCGCGGCTTTCATGTCGGTAATAGGGACAGTCTGCCAGTGGAGCGTGAGGCGTTTCAGCAAGCGCTGCAGGAATTCCACACGCATTTCTATCAGAGCGGGCAAATGACCTTGAGCCTGGCCGGGCCCCTGTCGCTGGAAGCATTGGAAGACTTGGCGCAGCGCTTCAGCCAAGCATTGACCTCGGGACCTTACCACTCGCAGGTCGCACCGCCCGCACTGATGCAAGGCGCAGCACATGCCTATCAAAACATCGCCAATAACCACCTGCACCATGTCATTGCCTGTGACGTGCCGCGTGAAGTGCTGGGTTTTCTCTGCACCTGGCTCAACGCCTCGGCGCCCGGCGGCTTGCTGGCGGAACTGAAAACACGAAAGCTGGCGAGCGCACTGCACGCCTGCGTGCTGTATGAGTTCGCCGGGCAAGCGCTGCTGGACATCGACTTTACTCTCGATGTCCAAAGCGAATCAGCTACGCAAATCGAAGCGTTGTTGCACGACTGGTTGAGCTTTTTCGCACAGAGCGATTGGACGCCGTTACGAGAAGAGTTCGCCTTGCTGAACGCGCGCCAGCAACAGATCCAGGGCGCCCTGGCACTGGCTCGCAACAACAGCGAAGATCTGTCGGAACAGGGCGTCGCAGCCCTCAAGAGCCTGCTCGCCTCCCTGCGCCTGCCACTCTGCGAGCGCACCTGGCAGTTGCCGCCCAACAATCCATTCCTGCGCCCACCGGTCAAGGAGGAACGCGCGGGGTTGATACGCGGCCAAACCAGCGCTCACCGTGGTTTGCGCACCTTTGCCCAGGATCGCTCGCGGGGACGTCGAGACGCATCGGCACTGACCTTCAGCCAAGCCTTGGCGGATGACACCGATGAGGGCGCGCTTTATCTGCATTGGCGTTTCGATTGCGCCGTGCCCGCCGGCCTGGAAAACACCTTGCAGCCATTGCGTGAAAATGCCCGCCAGGCCGGAATCGAACTGTCTTTCGAGACACTCGCCAATGACTGGCTGGTGAAAATGGTCGGCCTTCACGAACCGATGCCAGCCGTGGTCGAAGCGCTGGCGCTTAACCTGAGCCAATTCGGTGAGCCGCCGTCGCCATTCACCCAAACGCCGATGATTGCCATCCGAGCGCTGCTCAAGGCGTTACCCGCTTACTGTGTTGGTACAGGCGCTGGGCCGAGTGAGACACCCACATCATGGACCGCCGCACACTGGCAAGGCCTGGGAGCAGGGTTATCCGCGAGGTGTGAGGCGGCAATCAAGACAGCCGCGACGCGATTGCCTGGGCAGCCGGTAAGCATCGAATACGCGCCGCAAAACCTCGACGGGCAGCGGCTCTGGCACGAGGTGAAGACCGAATCCAGCGAGGCCGCGTTGCTATTGTTTTGCCCAACGCCGACGTCATCTCTGGACGATGAAGCGGCATGGCGCCTGCTCGCGCATCTGCTCCATGGGCCGTTCTACCAGCGGCTGCGCGTCGAACTGCAAATCGGCTACGCCGTATTCAGCGGTATCCGACAGATCAACGGGCAAACCGGCCTGCTGTTTGGCGTGCAATCTCCAAGTGCTTCCCTGGCTGGGATCATCGAACACCTACAGACCTTCCTGGCGCAGCTCCCGGCGTTGATCGACAACAGTGCCGACCTGGGCAACCAGCCCCTGGCAGAACAGTTGACCGCCCAGGCATTACCCATCGCCGAAGCCGCCGACCTGCTCTGGCACGCGCATCTGTCTGGCCATTCGTCGGGTTACCTGGAACAGCTTCAAGCGCTGATACAAACCCGCACGCGCGAGGATTTGCAGCACTCCGCGGGGCAACTCAAAGACGCCGCAGGCGGCTGGCGCTGTGTGGCCAACGGCCCGCGCTGTATGGGTTTCTGGCAAACTGCAGACTGATCATTGCCAGCCCTGCAAAAGGCTTTTGCCACCAAGACAGCGCTAACTTGAAAAGAATTGCGTAACATTCACACGCACACCTCTGAACATCTCCGGTTGGAGGTGGACTATATGTATGAATAGTGAACGTCCCATCCCTTCGTAGGAGTATGAATATGTCCTGGTCCAAGCCTGCTTACACTGATCTGCGTATTGGTTTCGAAGTCACCATGTACTTCGCCAGCCGTTGATTGGCTGAGTAATACAACGCCTCGGTCCGCCCGGGGCGTTTTTGTTTTGAGCTTTGCTGATGGAGCGATCATGTTTGTCCAGATTCTAGGTTCCGCCGCCGGCGGTGGCTTCCCGCAGTGGAACTGCAACTGCGTGAACTGCGCAGGCTTTCGCGACGGCAGCCTGCGGGCCAAGGCGCGCACACAGTCGTCCATCGCGATCTCCGACGATGGCGTGAACTGGGTGCTGTGCAATGCGTCGCCGGATATCCGCGCGCAGCTGCAAGGCTTTGCACCGATGCAGCCCGGCCGCGCACTGCGCGACACTGGCATCAGCGCGATCATTCTGATGGACAGCCAGATCGACCACACCACTGGCCTGTTGAGCCTGCGCGAAGGCTGCCCGCACCAGGTGTGGTGCACCGACATGGTCCACGAAGATTTGAGCACTGGCTTCCCGCTGTTCACCATGCTCACGCATTGGAATGGCGGCCTGGCCTGGAACCGCATCAAGCTGGACGCCAGCTTCACTATCCCCGCCTGCCCCAACCTGCGTTTCACCCCGCTGCCACTGCGCAGCGCCGCGCCGCCCTACTCACCGCACCGTTTCGACCCGCACCCAGGCGACAACATCGGCCTGATCGTCGAAGACCTGCGCACCGGCGGCAAGTTGTTCTACGCCCCGGGCCTGGGCAAAGTCGACGCGCCACTGCTGGAGATCATGGCCAGCAGCGACTGCCTGCTGGTGGACGGCACGATGTGGGATGACGATGAAATGCAGCGCCGTGGCGTCGGCACCCGCACCGGTCGCGAGATGGGCCACCTGGCGCAAAATGGCCCCGGCGGCATGCTGGAAGTGCTGGAACAGTTGCCGGAGCAGCGCAAAGTGCTGATTCACATCAACAACACCAACCCTATCCTCGATGAAGACTCCGCCGAGCGCGCTGAGCTGGTGCGGCGTAATGTCGAAGTGGCTTACGACGGCATGAGCATTGAATTGTAGGAGCAGACCACATGACTGACACACCGTTGACGCCAGCCGATTTCGAACACGCCTTGCGTGCCAAGGGCGCCTTCTATCATATCCATCACCCGTACCACGTGGCGATGTATGAAGGCCGCGCCACCCGCGAGCAGATCCAGGGCTGGGTCGCCAACCGGTTCTACTATCAGGTGAACATCCCGCTGAAGGACGCCGCGATCCTGGCTAACTGCCCGGACCGCGAAATCCGTCGCGAGTGGATCCAGCGCCTGCTTGACCACGATGGCGCCCCCGGTGAAGACGGCGGCATTGAAGCTTGGTTGCGTCTGGGCCAGGCCGTCGGCCTCGACCCGGACCAACTGCGCTCTCAGGAACTGGTGTTGCCAGGTGTGCGTTTTGCGGTGGATGCCTACGTCAACTTTGCCCGCCGCGCCAGCTGGCAGGAAGCCGCCAGCAGCTCGCTGACCGAGCTGTTCGCGCCGCAGATCCACCAGTCGCGCCTCGACAGCTGGCCGCAGCACTACCCGTGGATCGACCCGGCCGGCTATGAATATTTCCGTACCCGCCTGGGCCAGGCCCGGCGCGATGTGGAACACGGGCTGGCGATCACACTGCAGCACTACACCACCCGCGTGGGCCAGGAGCGCATGTTGGAAATTCTCCAGTTCAAACTGGACATCCTCTGGAGCATGCTGGATGCCATGAGCATGGCCTATGAACTGAACCGCCCGCCCTATCACAGCGTGACCGAGCAGCGGGTGTGGCACAAAGGGATCACCCTATGAGTTTTGACCGCAGCAAAATACCGACCTGGCGCCAGGGCTATCGCTACCAGTACGAGCCGGCGCAAAAAGGCCACGTGTTGCTCTACCCCGAAGGCATGATCAAGCTCAACGACAGCGCCGCGTTGATCGGTGGTTTGATCGACGGCGAGCGTGACGTGGCGGCGATCATCGCCGCGCTGGATAAACAGTTCCCCGGCGTACCTGAACTCGGTAAAGACATCGAGGATTTCATGGAGGTCGCCCGTGCTGAGCATTGGATCACCCTTGCCTGAAAAGCCGCCCATTGGCTTGCCACTGTGGCTGCTCGCCGAGCTGACGTATCGCTGCCCGTTGCAGTGCCCGTATTGCTCCAACCCGCTGGATTTTGCCGAGCAGGGCAAGGAGCTGAGCACCGAGCAGTGGATTAAGGTATTTCGCGAAGCGCGGGAAATGGGTGCCGCGCAATTGGGCTTTTCCGGCGGTGAACCGCTGGTGCGCCAAGACCTCGCCGAACTGATCGCCGAGGCACGCAAGCTGGGCTTCTACACCAACCTGATCACGTCCGGCATCGGCCTGACTGAGCAGAAGATCAGCGACTTCAAGAAGGCCGGGCTGGACCACATCCAGATCAGTTTTCAGGCCAGCGACGAACAGGTAAACAACCTGCTGGCTGGCTCAAAAAAGGCCTTCGCGCAAAAGCTGGAAATGGCCCGCGCGGTGAAAGCACATGGCTACCCAATGGTGCTGAACTTCGTCACCCATCGGCACAACATCGACAAGATCGACCGCATCATTGAGCTGTGTATCGCTTTGGAGGCAGACTTTGTAGAGCTCGCCACCTGCCAGTTCTACGGCTGGGCGCAGCTCAATCGTGTGGGGTTGTTGCCGACAAAAGAGCAATTGGTTCGCGCCGAACGCATCACCAACGAGTACCGCGCCAAGCTGGAAGCCGAAGGCCACCCATGCAAGCTGATCTTCGTCACCCCGGACTACTACGAAGAGCGCCCGAAAGCCTGTATGAACGGCTGGGGCAGCATCTTTCTGACCGTCACGCCGGACGGCACCGCGCTGCCCTGCCACGGTGCGCGACAGATGCCGGTGCAATTTCCCAACGTGCGCGATCACAGCATGCAGCACATCTGGTACGACTCGTTTGGCTTCAACCGCTTTCGCGGCTACGACTGGATGCCCGAGCCGTGCCGTTCATGCGACGAGAAGGAAAAGGACTTCGGCGGCTGCCGCTGCCAGGCGTTCATGCTCACGGGTGACGCGAGCAATGCCGACCCGGTGTGCAGCAAGTCCGAGCAGCACGGCATCATCCTGCAAGCGCGGGATGAAGCAGAGCACGCCACTCAGACCATCGAGCAACTCGCCTTTCGCAACGAGCGTAACTCACGGCTCATCGCAAAAGGCTGAGGGCTTCAGCGCTTGGCGATGATGTACACCGCGTGAATGATGCCCGGGAAGTAACCACACAAGGTCAGCAGGATGTTCAGCCAGAACGCGCCGGCGAAACCCACTTGCAGGAACACACCCAGTGGCGGCAGCAGGATGGCGATGATGATGCGAATGATATCCATGGGTTCAGCTCCAGAAAGTCGGCTCGTGTGAGCCGTGTAGATAATCGACCTTGGCCGTTCGTGAGGGTTCAGTGGTATCTGGCACTGGGCCATCCTCCGGCCAGAATCTCCAACCCGTGCTTCTGCACACCACTCAGCAACTTGAGGGCCATGACGCTGGGTTGTTTTTCGCCCGACTCCCACTTCTTCACCGTGAAGGCGCTGGTGTTCCGGTACCGGGCAAATACAGGTTGGCTTACGTAGCTGTTTTCGCGTAGCGGCTTGATTTGGTCGGCTGGGATTGGCGCTGAGATCATTGTGATGACATGCCTCATCGAACTCACGAAGAGTGGTTTTACTGATGGCGCCAACTACATGAAGCGCCTGCGCGGATTGGTGAATGGATTCAAGCGTTTCACTTTCATATTTTTTGCTCACAACAAATTGCCTGGATTTCTACCGTTCAAAAACATGCCACTCAGTGGCACAGATTAAAGAACCGCGCCCAAGCCCCCCGTCTTTTCCAATCCCAAAATGCCACAGACAAAAAAACGCCCCCAGCCAAAAGAATCAGGCTGGAGGCGACGCGTATGCCGCGAGACGGTTCTGGAATGTGCGGTTAAACGGCGATGCCCCTGCGGCATTGCAGTCGCGCTGTGCGCACGCGGGAAAAAGCGCGGGCCAGGCGCAGGAGCATTTCGTCGATGTTGCTTTTACTCACCGTCAAGGCAGGCGTGAAGCGCAGGCAATTGGGTTGCGGGGCATTAAGGATCAGGCCTTCGTGCAGCGCTGCCTTTACCACGGCATCTGCGCAATCATCCGACAGCGTCAGGCCCCACATCAGGCCCTGGCCGAGCAATTGGCCGTGGTCGTAGCGATAAGCCAAGCGCGCGAGCCCTTCGGCAAGGTAAAGCCCGGCGTCGCGCACCTGCTCCAGGAAGCCGTGCTCCAGCACCGCATCGAGTACCGCCACTCCGGCTGAGGCCATCAACGCATTGCCATGATGGGTGCCATCCAGCTCGCCCACCTCAAAGCAACAGGCGTTGCCCCGCGCCAGCAGTGCGGCCAACGGTATGCCGCCACCCAGGCCTTTGCCGAGGGTGATAATGTCGGCGCGTACGCCGTACTGTTGTTCAGCGAGCAACGCGCCGCAACGGCCGATGCCGGTTTGCACTTCATCAAGGATCAGCAGAATGCCCAGCTCGCGGCAGAGGCGCTCGACGCCTTTGAGATAGTGTTCCGTTGCGGGAATGACCCCGGCTTCGCTCTGGATTGGCTCCAGCATAATCGCGACGGTTTGCGCATCGACCGAAGCGTGCAGGGCCGGCAGGTCGTTGAAAGGCACGTGACTGAAGCCCGGCAACCGCGGCTCAAAACGGTTTGCAATAGCGCCTGCCGAAGCCGCCATCGCCGCGAAACCACGACCATGGCAACCGTTGCTGGCGGTGATAATGCGATGAGCGCCACCGCGATGCAACTGACCCCATTTACGCGCCAGTTTGATCGCGGCTTCGCAGGCTTCCGCGCCGCTGTTGAGCAGGTAAGCCTGATCGCTGCCGGTGCGGTGGCACAGGCGATCGACAAGGTTGAGTTGTGTGCGGTTGTGCAGGCCATTCCCGGGGTTGATCAGCATCTGCATCTGATCGGACAGGGCCTTAATCAACACGTGGGGGCTATGACCGAGGCTGTTGGCGGCACTCCCCTGGTTGAAGTCCAGGTAGGCGCGCTCGTCACTGTCCCAAAGCCAGGAACCCTGGCCACGCACGAAAACCTGCGTCGGCCTTGCCGTGGTGGGCATCAGGGATTCACCGGACACGGCATGGGGCGTGTCCAGGATCAAATCATCGAGGCTGGGTGCAGGGCGACGAAAAAGATTCACAGCTCACCCCCGATAGCAACCTGACCATCGTCGATGTAGCCTGGAAAACCCACCTTGGGGTGTTTTGCCTTACCTATGTAAACGCTATCAAAAAATACGCTGTTCATTGCCAGATCCGGCCCTGTAAACCCTGCGAATAGGCGCTAGACTAGGCGTCAAAGGGGCCAACGGCCATTTCGATTTTCCAGCTTTTTTGATAAGTAATCCTTATGGATTTCAAGCAACTGCGTTATTTCGTCGCGGTGTATGAGGAAGGCCACGTGGGCCGTGCTGCAGAGCGCCTGTCGATCTCGCAACCGGCCTTGTCGCAACAGGTTCGCCAGTTAGAGCAGAACCTGGATGTGAGTCTGTTCGAGCGCAGCAGCAAGCGCCTGCTGCCAACACTGGCCGCACATACCTTGTACAACCACGCGTTGCCGCTGATCGACGGCATGCAGCAAGCCGTCGAAGCCTTGCGCAACTTCAAGGGCCAGGCGATGCGCACCTTGGCTATCGGCGTGCTGCAAACCGTGCACACTAGCCTCGTCCCGCAAATGCTTGAGCGCGTGCGCAAGGCCCAACCACATTTGGTGGTGCAGATCTACGAATTGACGGGTCTGGAGATCGAACGTCGGCTGCTCAACGGTTCGCTGGACATCGGCATCAGTTACCTGCCGCCACGCCAGCCAGGGCTGCACGGCGTGCTGTTGTATGAAGATGAGTTGAAGGTGGTCATCCCCGAAGACCATCCGCTACGCGAGTTCAAGAAGGTCTCGTTGAAACAGGCCGCCGAATTGCCGATGTTGCTACTGGGAGAGGAGTTCCAGGTGCGGCAGATCTGGCAGGGCCAGTTGTCCAACTTGGGACGCCGCCCGCAGGTGCAGGCGGAGCTCAATACGATGGTGGGCATTCTCGACAGCTTGCCACACACCAAGCTGGCAACAGTGCTGCCGGGGCGTTCCCAGGACGAGCACAACAGCAAGGCGCTGCTGTGGAAGCCGTTGAGCGAACCGCGAGTGCCGCTGAAAGTGGGTTTGGTGTGCCGCGACGTACAGCGCCAGCAAGCGACCATGGCGTTGTTACGCACACTGCTGGAGGACGTGATGAATGCCCCGCAGGCGCCTGCCTGACTTTTTCGCAGGCAAAAGAAAACCCCGCCGAAGCGGGGCTTTGCAGACTGTTTCCCTGACATCCATTTCACTCCGCCGTCCTGGCAGAATCCTACGTGTCCGTGTTGTTGCTTTGCGCTTCCTGCGCGACGTCCATGTGAAGTAGATTATCCGTGGATCCAATTTGGCGATAGAGGACGAATAGCAGCACGTCATGTAAGAGAATGCTTACACGCCCTGAAAGCCCTTAGAACAGTGCTTCATCCAGCAAAAACAGCGATTCGCTACCGGCTTTTACCGACGCACTCAGCGAATGAATACGCGGCAACAAGCGGGCAAAGTAGAAACGCGCGGTGCCCAGTTTGCTGGCATAGAAGTCTTCCTCAGCCTCTTTGCCCCACGCTGCCTTGGCCATACGTGCCCACATATAGGCATAAGCCATGTAGCCAAAAGCGTGCAGGTACTCCACCGAGGCCGCGCCGATTTCATTCGGGTTAGCCTTGGCGCGGTCCAGCACCCACGCGGTCAACTCATCCAGGGCGTCCACCGCCGCGCTGAGCGGACGGGTGAATTCACCCAGTTCGGCGCCCGCCGTAGCGATGAATTGGCGGATCTCGTCGGCGAACAACGTGTAGAACGCGCCGCCGCTGCCGACGATCTTGCGCCCCATCAAGTCCAACGCCTGGATGCCGTTGGTGCCTTCATAGATCTGGGTGATGCGCACATCCCGAACAAGCTGTTCCTGGCCCCACTCGCGAATATAGCCGTGGCCGCCAAATACTTGCTGGCCAAGCACGGTGGTTTCCAGGCCCAGGTCGCTGAGGAAGGCCTTGGCAACTGGCGTCAACAGCGCTACCAGGCTGTCGGCACGCTCACGCGTCGCAGCGTCTTCGCTGAACTTGGCGATGTCCAACTGCGTCGCCACGTAAGTGGAGAATGCGCGACCACCTTCGTTGGAAGCCTTCATGGTCAGCAACATGCGGCGCACGTCCGGGTGCACGATAATCGGGTCGGCCACTTTGTCCTTGGCCTGGGCGCCAGTCGGCGAACGACTTTGCAGACGGTCGCGCGCGTATTCAATCGCGTTCTGGTAGGAACGCTCACCCGACGCCAAACCCTGGATGCCGACACCCAGACGCTCGTAGTTCATCATGGTGAACATTGCCGCCAAGCCACGGTTCGGCTCGCCCACCAGGTAACCCACGGCCTCGTCGAAGTTCATCACGCAGGTCGCGGAGGCTTGAATGCCCATCTTGTGTTCGATAGAGCCACAGCTCACCGGGTTACGCGCGCCCAAGCTACCGTCGGCATTGACCATGAACTTCGGCACCAGGAACAACGAGATGCCCTTCGGCCCGGCTGGCGCATCCGGCAACTTGGCCAGCACCAGGTGGATGATGTTTTCGGTGAGATCGTGTTCGCCACCGGTGATAAAAATCTTGGTGCCGCTGACCTTATAAGAGCCGTCCGCCTGAGGCTCGGCCTTGGTGCGGATAATCCCCAGGTCAGTACCGGCGTGCGCCTCGGTCAGGCACATGGAGCCGGCCCACTCGCCGGAATACATCTTCGGCAGGTAGGTCGCTTTGAGTTCCTCGCTGGCGTGGGTGTTGATCGACACACAAGCGCCAGACGTCAGCATCGGGTACAAGCCGAACGCCAGGCTCGAGGAGTTGATCATCTCCTCAACCTGGGCCGAGACCGCCTTAGGCATGCCCATGCCGCCGAAAATCGGATCACCGCCTACGCCCACCCAACCGCCCTCAGCGTAGGTTTTGTAGGCCTGAGGGAAACCCTCCGGCGTGCTGACCACAGTGTCCGCCCAGCGGCAGCCTTGCTCATCGCCGTTACGGCTGAGGGGCGCGATGGATTTGGCGGTGACTTTGCCAGCTTCCTCAAGGATCGCCTCGACGGTTTCGGCATCCACGGTGTCTGCCAATGCCGGCAATTGGGCCCAAGTCGTGGCGACCTCAAAAACTTCGTTGAGGACGAAGCGCATATCACGCAGCGGCGCTTTGTAATCAGCCATGGCAAACCTCGTGAGAACGTGAAAAGTGATTCGATAGGATCGGTTTTACAAGCTCCGAGTGTACCCGAAGAATTTTTCAGACACATAGGGTCAATTCATGACCATCAGGTATTTTCAAGTCACGCATGGAGCTTGTGCGGGAGAATCAGCCCCTACAGTGCGAACATCTGAGCAGGTAAGGTCATCAGGCATTCGCTGCCCGCCTCCACTGCTGCCCGATGGGTCGCCGTACGCGGCAGCAAGCGCTTGAAGTAAAACTCGCAGGTGGCCAGTTTGGCTTTGGCAAACTCAGCATCGTCTTGTGCCTGAGCCGCGATCACCATACGCAACCACAGGTAGGCGAGGATGATGTAACCGCTGTACATCAAGTAATCCACAGCGGCTGCGCCCACTTCATCCGGGTTTTTCATCGCGGCCATGCCGACTTTCACGGTCAACTCGCCCCACTGCTGATTCAGTTGGTTGAGCTGTCCCACGTAGGCCTTAAGCTGCGGATGCTCGGCGTTGGCTGCGCAGAACGTATGCACAATCTTGGTGAAACCGCGCAACAGTTTGCCTTGGCTGCCCAACACCTTGCGCCCCAGCAGGTCGAGGGCCTGGATACCGTTGGTGCCTTCATAGATCGGCGCAATCCGGGCATCGCGGGCCAATTGCTCCATGCCCCATTCGCGAATGTAGCCGTGGCCGCCGAACACCTGCATACCGTGGTTGGTCACTTCCAGCCCGGTATCGGTCATAAAGGCTTTGCAGATGGGGGTGAGGAACGCCAACAGGTCTTCAGCTTCCTGGCGCTGGCTGGCATCGCTGCTCAGTTGCGCGGTGTCGAGCAATTGCGCGGTGAAATAGGTCAGCGCGCGATTGCCCTCGTTGAAGGCTTTCATGGTCAGCAACATACGGCGCACGTCGGGGTGCACGATGATGGGGTCGGCGGCTTTGTTCGGGGCCTTGGCGCCGGTCAGCGAGCGCATTTGCAGGCGGTCGTTGGCGTATTTGATTGCGCCCTGGAAACTCGCCTCACCATTGCACAGGCCTTGCATGCCCGTACCCAAACGCGCGTGGTTCATCATGGTGAACATGCAGTTGAGGCCTTTATTCGCCTCGCCAATCAGGAAGCCTGTGGCACCGTCGAAATTCAGCACGCACGTGGCCGACGCCTTAATGCCCATCTTGTGCTCGATGGAACCGCAGTGCACCGCATTGCGCTCAGCCGAATCGGCATGGAACTTGGGCACGATAAACAAGGAGATACCTTTGGTGCCCGCCGGTGCGTCCGGCAGCTTGGCCAGCACCAAGTGGATGATATTGGCACTCATATCGTGCTCGCCGGCGGAGATGAAGATCTTGCTGCCGGTGATTGCATAACTGCCATCCGCCTGAGGCACAGCGCGGGTCTTGATCAGCCCCAGGTCGGTACCGCAGTGGGCTTCAGTCAGGCACATGGTGCCGGTCCACTCGCCAGCGGTGAGTTTGCTGAGGAATGTTGCCTTCTGCTCTTCGGTGCCATGGGCATGGATCGCCGACATCGCGCCGTGGGTCAGCCCTGGGTACATACCCCAGGAGGTGTTGCTGGAGCCGATCATCTCGCTCAGCACCAGGCCCAGCGACTGCGGCAAGCCCTGGCCACCGTAGGCCGGGTCCGCCGCCACGCCGTGCCAGCCGCCGTCGACGTACTGGGCGAAGGCTTCCTTGAAACCCTTGGGCGTGGTCACTACGCCGTTGTCGAAATGGCAGCCTTCTTCATCGCCGCTGCGGTTGAGCGGGGCGAGCACGTTCTCGCAGAACTTGGCGCCTTCTTCGAGGATCGCACTGACCATGTCCGGGCTGGCGTCCGTCGCACCCAGGGCCGCGTAGTGGCCGTGAAAATCAAACACGTTGTCGATCAGAAAGCGCATGTCGCGCAGGGGAGCTTTGTACTCAGGCATGGCGATGTCTCCGGCAGCAGATGGTTTCAAGCTACTGCCGGCCACGCCCGCAAACAATCACTGTAGAACCGCTGAATACACCGCCATCACTTAACCGGCAGCACGCTCCATGCGCACGGCGCCACGCCGGGTTTGCCCGGCCGCCACCACACAGTTACGCCCGGCGCCCTTGGCCGCGTACAGCGCCTGGTCGGCGGACTTGAGCACTTCTTCCGGTGTGCGTTGTTCGGCCTGGCGCTCGGCCACACCGATGCTGACGGTCACCGACACACTCGACGCGCCGCTGCCCGCACGTCGTTGACGACCCTGTTGATCGTCATTTGGGCGGTCCGGGTTGCGCAGCTTGATGTCGTAGTTGGCGATGATCTCGCGAATCTCCTCCAGGTGCGGCATGCATTCATCCAGCGTCTTGCCTGCAAAGACCACGGCGAACTCTTCACCGCCGTAGCGGTAAGCGCGCCCGCCGCCGTTGACCTTGGACAGCTTACTGGCCACCAGACGCAATACCTGGTCGCCGACGTCATGCCCGTGGGTGTCGTTAAAGCGTTTGAAGTGGTCGACATCACTCATCGCCAGCACATAGTTACGCCCAAGGCGCTGCATCCGCTCGTTAAGGGCGCGGCGGCCCGGCAAACCGGTGAGCTCATCGCGAAAGGCCATTTGATACGCCTCATGCGCCACGCCAGCCGCGATCATCAGCATCACCTGGCTGCACATGATGTTCAGGGTGAACGGCAGGATGAAGGTTTGCGGCAACATCCAGAACAGCCCCAGCAGCCCAACCAATTGCGCGGCATGCAGAGGCCGCGGCTGGTGCCAGTACTGCGCCGCCAGGGTGACAAACCCAATCAGGAACATCGGGTACGAGAGCTGGATCAGGCTCATCCATCGGCCATGCAAGGCTGGCCAGCGGATCTCCGCCAGCCAAGTCAACAACGCCTGCGGGAAACTCTGCTCAAACGCCAGCGCCAAGCTGCCTACCGCGAAAAGCACGGCGCAGCGGGCCACAAAGTCGCGGAACAGGTGGGTTTTCTCCTGCCACAGCGCATAAATGCTAAACAGCAACGGCAATAACAGGCAACACAGATGGAAGACCACCGCCGCATCTTCTCGAACACGTCCGTTGTCACGGTAGTAATCGGTCTGGGTGTCCAACAGGAAGTAAACGACGTACACCGTGATCATCAGGAACAGCTCACGCTGGCGCCGATACACCGCGCAATACGAACCACCGAGCAACAACACCAAGGTCGGCAGTACGTTGAACAGCGAGGTGAAGAACACATTGAGGTCCTTCAGATACGCAGCCGAAAGTCCCGCCATTAATAACAGCAGTGACGGTAGGAAATGACTGAAACGTACAGCAGACGCGCGCGACAAGGGTAAAGCTCCGACCCGCTCAAAAAGATGGCACAGCGCCTTCACTGCTCACAGTTAAGCACACTCAATGTGACCTGTATCACATTGCCATCACTGTAACGGCCGACCAGCCTAATCCCTGAGTGTCACGCTGTGGTTTTTTATCACGCATTGGAACAGGGAAAGGCCCACGCAATGCAACAGCCACTGCTCACCGTCAGTTCTGACCAGTAGCCGCTGCAGGCTTAGCCTGAGTCCGCATAAAAAAGGGATAGCCTAGGGTTAGGCTGTCCCATCACACATTCCGAGTGTGGTTATGAGGCGACAAAAACACCTCAAGTCTTATAGAACGATACTTTCCCCGTTCCATGATTGACTATCAGAGCGATTTCACCATCAGGTGTGAAGGCGATACCTGCAATGTTGTCGAAGCCGGCGTAGCGACGAATAACTTGTTCCGTTTCAGTATTGATGATGTAAAGCGAATCACGATTACCTGGCGTCCCGCCTGGGCCCACTGCGCCAACATAGCATTCTGAAGCCTTCGGCTTCATCGTCGCGCCCCAAGAGTAAGTGAAGCCGGACAGTCTCTTGGTAACAGCATTCGTTTGGGTATCAATAATCGCGAGTGAAGCATTGCCGGTCACGTAGACACGAGGATACGGTTTATTGCTGGGGTTGAAGGCTATGCCTTCGGATTGGGTAAACTGGGTGTAGCCTGAAACTTTCGCCAAGCCCCCGCCGAGCCCGTTCGCGTTTGTGACCATGGTCTCCTTACTGGTGGAGATGAATACCTGTGTTTTGTCTGGGTTGAGCGCTACACCCTCCGGCATCGGTGGCGTGGTGATACGGTTCAGAACCGCACCCGTTTTCGTATCATGGACCGCTACGAACCCACCGAAGGTACACGCCACAAACAGGCGCGACTCATCCGCATTGAGTGCCATCCATGCAGTCCTTTCGCCGCCCGCAGGCGTCATCGTCATAATTAACCTGAGCGTTGCGGTGTCGATGACTGCAATTGTTCCAGCCCTGAAACTGCTCACATACAGTCGTGAGTTATCTGCGTTCAATAACATCTGGAACGCCGACGGTGTTCCATAAATGGTATCCACAACCTTGCGGGAGTTGATATCGATAACTGAAACTGTATGGTCAAGTGAATTACCTACATAAGCCAGTAACCCGTCATTGGTGATCGTGAGAGCGTGTGCGTGTAGCCCCACCGCGACAGTGGCGAACACACCTGGATTTATTGGTATAGTCGCCTGAAACGTCAGTACCTGAACCTCTGACTGCACGGTCGTTCCCCCCACCGTCACCCAGTAACTTAGCTTGATCCGTTGCCCCGCGCTCTGGCTGATAATGTGCGCGCTGATGGCGAAGGCGACAACCCCATTGCTCTCCCCCATCCGTAT
>NZ_VXCW01000019.1:0-61485 GCF_052850675.1 Pseudomonas sp. 1152_12
ATTAAATTCCAGAACCCCTGTTTGCTAACGCAAACAGGGGTTTTGTTTTGGGCGGTCGAAAAATATTCCTGTGGATCATCGCTTAATGCGGCTCGCCTCGTTTGCAGCCTGTGGTCGCCTTCAATGTTAAAGTCCATGCCTCGATTTTGCTTTTCCTAAGGAAGCCGTTATGCCGGATGCGACGTCCCTCAGTGCTGGATTCATGGTCGTTCATGGCAACCGTCTGGATGAACTGCGTAGCCTGGTAGTCAGCTGGATGCGCCGTTATCCGCTCGCTCCCCTGGAAAACGAAATCGTTCTGGTGCAAAGCAACGGCATCGCCCAATGGCTAAAGCTGGCCCTGGCCGAAGACCCGGAAGAGGACGACACGGGCGGCTGCGGCATCGCTGCGGCCATTGATGTGCAGCTTCCCGGCAGCTTCATGTGGCAGCTCTATCGCATGGTCCTCGGTAAAGATGAGATCCCGCCCAAGTCCCTGCTCGATAAAGCCCCACTGACCTGGCGACTGATGCGCCTACTCCCCGAGCTCATCGATCAACCGCACTTCGAGCCCCTGCAGCGCTTCCTCACCCACGACACCGACCTGCGCAAACGCTATCAACTCGCCGAACGTTTGGCCGACCTGTTCGACCAATATCAAGTCTACCGCGCCGACTGGCTGGAAGATTGGGCCGCCGGCCGCCACCAACTGCGCAACGGTCGAGGCGAAACCAAACCGCTAAATCCAGCGAACTGCTGGCAGGCAGAACTATGGCGTGCACTACTGTTGGACGTGGGTGAAGAGGGCATGGCCGAAAGCCGCGCCGGTGTTCACCAGCGCTTCATCGAGCGTATCAATAACCTGGAGAAAGCCCCGCCAGGCCTGCCATCCCGAGTGATCGTTTTCGGCATTTCGTCACTGCCCGCGCAAGCCCTGGAAGCCCTCGCCGGTTTGGCAAGGTTCAGCCAGGTCTTGCTCTGCGTGCACAACCCTTGCCGCCATCACTGGTCCGACATCGTCGCCGACAAAGACCTGCTGCGTAACGAATACAAACGCCAAGCGCGCAAGGCTGGTATGCCGGTCATTATCGACCCACAAAGCCTGCACCAGCACGCGCACCCGCTGCTCGCCGCCTGGGGCAAACAGGGCCGTGACTACATCAGCCTGCTGGACAGTTATGACGACCCCAACAGCTATCGCGCCGCCTTCCGTGATGGCCGCATCGACCTGTTCAGCGAAAGCGAGCCCACCACGCTGCTCAACCAGTTGCAGGACGACATCCTCGAACTACGCCCGCTCAACGAAACACGCGAGCTGTGGCCGGGCGTCGACCTCAATAACGACAGCTCCATTCGCTTCCACATCGCCCACAGCGCCCAACGCGAAGTGGAAATTCTCCACGACCAATTACTCCAACGCTTCAGCGCCGATCCCACGCTGCGCCCGCGCGACATCATCGTTATGGTCCCCGATGTCGATAGCTACGCGCCGCATATTCGCGCCGTGTTCGGCCAACTGGAAAGAAGTGATCCACGCTTCATCCCCTTCACGCTCACCGACCAAGGGCAGCGCGGCCGCGACCCTCTGCTGATCGCCGTCGAACACCTGCTCAAACTCCCCGACAGCCGCTTCCCCGTCAGCGAAATCCTCGACTTGCTCGACGTCCCCGCCCTGCGCGAACGTTTCGCCATCAAGGAACGCGATCTGCCTACGTTGCACCGCTGGATCGAAGGCGCTGGCATCCGTTGGGGCCTCAATGCCGAACAACGCGCCGGCCTCGGCCTCCCCCATGAGCTGGAACAAAACAGCTGGCGGTTTGGCCTGCGCCGCATGCTGCTGGGTTACGCCGTCGGCACCGGTGTTGCCTGCCACGACATTGAACCCTATGACGAAATCGGCGGCCTTGATGCGGCCCTAATCGGCCCGTTGGTCGCCTTGCTCGACGCACTCAACGATGCGCATCAGGCCCTTTCTCAACCGGCAGCCCCTCAAGCATGGGGCGAGCGCCTGCAACGCCTGATGCAACTGTTTTTCCTGCCCAGCAGCGAACACGACGACTACCTGCTGGGCCAACTCGAACAGCTCAGAGAAGACTGGCTGGAAACCTGTGAGTCCGTCGGCCTACAAGTTGAGTTACCCCTCACCGTAGTCCGTGAAGCCTGGCTGGCGGGCCTCGACCAAGGCCGGCTGTCCCAGCGCTTTCTCGCCGGAGCTGTCAATTTCTGCACACTGATGCCTATGCGCGCCATTCCGTTCAAGCTCGTCTGCCTGCTCGGCATGAACGACGGCGACTACCCGCGCGCGCAACCGCCGCTGGACTTCGACCTGATGGGCAGCGACTACCGCCCCGGCGACCGTTCACGCCGCGAAGACGACCGCTACTTGCTGCTCGAAGCCCTGCTGTCCGCTCGTGACCAGCTCTACATCAGTTGGGTAGGCCGCAGCATCCGCGACAACAGCGACCGCCCAGCCTCGGTACTGATCGGCCAGATGCGCGACCATCTCGCCAGCGGCTGGCATAACGCACAAACAGAAGAACCATTGCTGGAGGCAATGACCCAGGAACATCCGCTCCAACCCTTCAGCGCTCGCTATTTCCACGAAGGCGACGCACTGTTCAGCTACGCCCGCGAGTGGCAATTGCTGCACGAAGCACCTGATGCACTCATAAAAGAATGCGAACTGGCGGAGCACCACCAGGAAGAGCCGCTGAGCCTTGGCCAGCTGCAGGACTTCCTGCGCCACCCGGTCAAACATTTCTTCAGCCAACGTCTGAAAGTGTTCTTCGAAGCCGCCGAAGTACCGCTGGCCGATGAAGAACCCTTCGTGCTCGACGCGCTGCAACGCTACAGCCTCAGCGATAGTTTGCTGAACGCCGCACTGAGCCAGCCCGATCACGTAGACCAGGCCCTCAATGCCCAAGCCCTGCGCCTGCAAGGTAGTGGCTTGCTGCCCATGGTCGGTTTCGGCGAGTGCCTGCGTAACGAACTGATTGAGCCGTTGCCCGATCTGCTGCAACGCTACCAGCACTTATTGGCGCTCTGGCCTACACCACATACAACCGCGGAACCGATCAGTTTTGAGCACCAAGGCATCCAGCTCGAAGGTTGGATCAGTGGCTTGCATCGACGCAGTGACGGCGGCTTGCTCAGCGTCACTACCCTCCCCAACAGCATCGGTTCGATCAAGACGCGTAAGTGGCACCGCCTGATTCACCCCTGGGTCAATCACGTGGTGGCCTGCGCCTGCGGTCTGCCGCTGAGCACCGGTTTGGTCGCCAGTGACGACACCTTGCTGCTGGCTCCATTGGATAGATCCAGCGCCGAGGAAATCCTTGGCAACCTGCTGCTGGCCTGGCATACCGGCATGCGGAAACCGCTTCCAGTGGCCGTTAAAACCGCCTTCGCCTGGCTCGGCCAAACCGACCCCGCCAAGGCCCAGGCCGCCGCCAGTAAAGCCTACGAAGGTGACGGCCTGACCACCGACGGCGAACGCCGCGAAACCCCGGCGCTCACCCGCCAGTTCCCCGACTACGCCACGCTCATCGCCAGCGAAGAATTCGAAGGCTGGGCCGAAACCCTGTATCGCCCGTTGATTAACGCCCCGTGGCGATCGCTCAGCAGTGAGGAGGCCAGCGCATGATCAGTAAACCTTTGGCTCTGGCCTTCCCGCTCAAAGGCAGCCAGTTGATTGAAGCCAGTGCCGGCACTGGCAAGACCTTCACCATTTCCGCCTTGTACCTGCGCCTTGTACTCGGCCACGGTGGTGATGAGTCCGGCTTCGGCCGCGAACTGTTGCCGCCGCAAATTCTGGTGGTGACTTTCACCGACGCCGCCACCAAAGAGCTGCGCGAACGCATCCGCATTCGCCTGGCCGAGGCCGCACGCTTCTTCCGCGAAGAAATCGAGCAACCGGACGCCCTGATCGCCGACCTGCGCGACGAATACATCCCCGAGCAATGGCCTGCTTGCGCCAATCGCCTGGACATCGCCGCCCAATGGATGGACGAAGCTGCCGTTTCGACCATTCACAGTTGGTGTCAGCGCATGCTGCGCGAACACGCGTTCGACAGCGGCAGCCTGTTCACCCAAACCCTGGAAACCGACCACAGCGACCTGCTCGGCGAAGTGCTGCGCGATTACTGGCGGCTGTTCTGCTACCCGATGCACGACGACGCGCTTAGCTGGGTCCGCAAAAACTGGGGGGGGCCCGCCGCGCTGATGCCGCGGGTGCGAGCGCTGTTCGGCAGCGAACGGCCTACCGACGAGACGCGCGAACCGGCCGAGCTGATCAACGCCTGTCTGCAAGAGCGCCGCGAAGCTCTGAGAACCCTCAAGGCACCGTGGCAACAATGGGCCGCCGAACTGCGCGACATTTGCCTGCAAGCTGTAGCCGCCAAAGCCGTCGACGGCCGCAAGATGCAAGCGCGTTACTTCGAGCCCTGGTTCGAAAAGATCAGCGCCTGGGCCGCTGACGAAACCCTCGAACAACTGGACATCAGCACGGGCTTCACCCGCCTGACGCCCGACGGCATGGCCGAAGCCTGGAAGGGCGCGCCTCCACGCCACCCCGGCATCGACGCCATGGCCAGTCTCAAAGCCAGCCTCGACGCGTTGCCCACCCCCGACGCCGCCGTGTTGCAACACGCCGCTGCTTGGGTAGGTAAACGCTTCGAAGAAGAAAAACGCCGCCGCGCCGAAATGGGCTTCGACGACATGCTGATCCGCCTCAACGCCGCCCTGCAAACAGATGGCGGCGAGCGCCTGGCCAGTGTGATCCGCGAGCAGTTCCCGGTGGCCCTGATCGACGAATTCCAAGACACCGACCCGGTGCAATACAGCATCTTCGACAGCATCTACCGTATCGAAGAAAACCACCTCGACAGCGGCCTATTCCTGATCGGCGACCCCAAGCAGGCGATCTACGCCTTCCGCGGTGCCGACATCTACACCTATCTGCGCGCTCGCCAGTCCACCACCGGCCGCCACCACACCTTGGGCACCAACTTCCGCTCCAGCCATGCGATGGTCGAAGCGGTGAACCACGTGTTCCAACGCGCAGAAACCGGCCGTGGCGCGTTCCTGTTCCGCGAGTCGAATGGCGACAACCCGGTGCCGTTCCACTCGGTTCTATCCCAAGGTCGCAGAGAGCAACTACAGGTCGATGGCCAGACGTTGCCAGCGATGAACCTCTGGCACGTGCCCACCGATCAGCCGCTATCCAACGCGCTGTATCGGCGGCAACTGGCGGCTGCCTGCGCCACGCAAATCGTTGAGTTACTCAATGGTGGACAACTGGGTACCAGCGGTTTCCTACAAGCGGACGGTAACTTCAAAGGCGTACTGCCGTCAGACATCGCCATCTTGGTGCGCGACGGTAAAGAAGCCCAAGCCGTGCGCGCTGAGTTGGCCACCCGTGGCGTGCGCAGCGTGTACTTGTCGGACAAAGACTCAGTCTTCGCCGCCCAGGAAGCCCACGACTTGCTGGCCTGGCTCAAAGCCTGCGCCGAGCCCGACGTCGAGCGGCCGCTGCGTGCCGCCTTGGCCTGCGTCACCTTAAACCTGTCACTGGCGGAACTGGAGCGTCTGAACCAGGACGAACTGGCGTGGGAAACCCGCGTGATGCAGTTCCGTGGCTACCGCGTAATCTGGCGTACCCAAGGTGTGCTGCCGATGCTGCGGCGTCTGTTGCATGATTTCAAACTACCGCAAACCCTGATCGCCCGCAGCGACGGCGAACGTGTGCTGACTAACCTGTTGCACCTCAGCGAGCTGCTGCAACAGGCTGCCTCGGAGCTGGACGGCGAACAGGCGTTGATCCGCCATCTGGCTGAGCACTTGGCGCTGTCAGGTCAGGCCGGTGAGGAGCAGATCCTGCGCCTGGAGAGTGATGAGCAATTGGTCAAGGTGGTGACTATCCACAAGTCCAAAGGCCTGGAATACGACCTGGTTTTCCTGCCGTTCATCTGCTCGGCCAAACCGGTGGATGGCAGCCGCCTGCCGCTGCATTACCACGACGAACAGGGTAAATCCCAGGTCAGCCTGCGGCCCACCGCTGAGCTGATCGCCCAGGCTGACGACGAGCGGCTGGCCGAAGACCTGCGTTTGTTCTACGTCGCCCTCACTCGCGCCAAGCACGCGTGCTGGCTGGGCATTGCCGACCTCAAACGCGGCAATAACAGCAGCTCCGTCCTGCATCTGTCGGCGCTGGGCTACTTGCTGGGCGACGGTGCATCGCTGAGCGAGTCCGCCGCACTCGCGCGCTGGTTGCAGAACCTGCAGGAAGGCTGCGCCGCCATCCATTACAGCCAGGTGCCCGACGCGCAAGAGATCTTGTTCCACCCGCCGCGCAACGATGCCACCTTGCTCGCGCCGTTGCTGCCCACGCGCAAGGCCGCCGAAAATTGGTGGATCGCCTCCTACAGTGCATTGCGCATTGGCGACAGCATGAGCGCCGCGCCGCTCGAAGCGCCGGAAAGCCCGCAAGCCCAGAAGCTCTTCGACGACGAGCGCCTCGACCCCGATGCACCGCGTGAAGTGGCGGCGACTGGCGGCGATATTCACCGTTTCCCACGTGGGCCTAACCCCGGTACTTTCCTTCACGGCCTGTTGGAATGGGCGGGCGAAGAGGGTTTTATCGTGACACCCGAGGCCATCGAAAAGGCCGTGGGCGCCCGCTGTAACCGGCGCAATTGGGAAGGCTGGATCGTTACCCTGAGCGGGTGGCTCGGCCACCTGCTGCAAACACCACTGCCAATGGATAACGGCCACGTCACCTTGAGCGGTCTGCAGCAGTACCAGATCGAAATGGAGTTCTGGTTCGCCAGCCACAAAGTCGATGTACTCGCCCTCGACAAGCTGGTGTGCCAGTACACCCACAACGGCGTGTCCCGCGTGGCCGCCGAACCGGTGCTGCTCAACGGCATGTTCAAAGGTTTTATCGACCTGACCTTCGAGCACGGCGGCCGGTATTACGTGGCCGATTACAAATCCAACTGGCTCGGCCCCGAAGATTCGGCTTACACCTTTGACGCCATGGAACAGTCGATTCTCGAGCATCGTTACGACCTGCAATACGTGCTTTACCTACTGGCCTTGCACCGCCAGTTGAAAGCGCGTCTGCCCGATTACGACTACGACCGCCACGTCGGCGGTGCGCTCTACGTTTTCCTGCGTGGCACTCAATCGGTGAGCCGAGGCGCGTATTTCACCCGGCCTCCACGTGAACTGATCGAAGGCTTGGACCTGTTGTTCCAGGGCAAACCCATCCCGCCCAAGGTTGAGCCCGCCTGGGAACAAGGAGTGTTGTTATGAGCCTGTCGCCGTTACCGCTTGAGGCGCTGATGCCGCTCAACCACGCCGCCGACCTGGTGCAACTGCTGGAACGTTGGGTTGACCGGGGTTGGCTACGCGCGCTGGACAAGGCCTTTGTCGGTTTCCTCCACGAACTTGATCCGCAGGCCGACCCGCTGGTGTTGCTCGCTGCGGCGTTAACCAGCCACCAATTGGGCCATGGTCACGTGTGCCTCGACCTGTTCGAAACCCTCAAGGCCCCGGATTTCGCCCTGTCGCTGCCACCCGAAGGCGACCTGCAAACCGGCGCCATGTTGCTGCCGTCGCAATTGCTCGACGGCCTCGACGGCGCCCATTGGTGCCATGCGCTGGCCTCCAGCCAATTGGTCGCACTGGCCGTCGATGGCAGCGACGCCGCGCAAAGCCGTCCATTGGTGCTGTCCGGTAAACGCCTGTACTTGCGCCGCTATTGGGCCTACGAACGGCGCATCGACACGGCGTTGCGCTTGCGCCTGGCCACTCAGGAAGCCGTCGGCACCGATTTGGCGCAACGCCTCAATAGCCTGTTCGACCAACCGCCACCCGACGGCGTGATCGACTGGCAAAAACTCGCCTGCGCCTTGGCCACTCGCGGTGCCTTCAGCATCGTCACCGGCGGCCCCGGCACCGGCAAGACCACCACGGTGGTGCGCCTGCTCGCGCTGTTGCAAGCACCCGCGGTGGGCGCCGGCAGCCCGTTGCGTATCCGCCTGGCTGCGCCCACCGGCAAAGCCGCCGCACGCCTCACTGAATCCATCAGCCAGCAAGTGCTGTCGCTGAATGTGCCGGACAGCGTACGGGAAAAAATCCCGACCCTGGTCACCACCGTTCACCGCCTGCTAGGCAGTCGTCCTGGCACGCGGCACTTCCGCCACCACGTCGGCAACCCATTGCCCCTGGATGTGCTGGTGGTGGACGAAGCCTCAATGATCGACCTGGAAATGATGGCCAACCTGCTCGACGCTCTGGCGCCTCACGCACGTCTGGTGCTGCTCGGTGACAAAGACCAACTCGCCTCGGTGGAAGCCGGTGCCGTACTCGGCGACTTGTGCCGCGACGCGGAAGCCGGCTGGTACAGCCCCGAAACTTCCCAATGGCTGCAAGCGGTGAGCGGCGAAGACCTCAGCGCCAGTGGCCTGCACGAAGACCTCGACGCCAGCCACCCGCTGGCCCAGCAAGTGGTCATGCTGCGCTACTCGCGGCGTTTCGGCGAAGGCAGCGGCATCGGCCAACTGGCGCGCTGGGTCAACCAGCAAAACGCCGAAGAGGCGCGCAAACTGCTCGCCGCCCGCCGCCACGACGACCTGTTCTGCCTCAGCCTCAAGGGCGAACACGACCACGCCCTTGAGCGCCTGGTATTGGACGGGCAGGGCGACGAAGCCCAGGGTTATCGCTATTACCTGAACCTGCTGCACAGCGCTCGCCCGGCCCTCGATACACCGCGTGACAATGTGGCCTGGACCCTCTGGGCGCAACAACTGCTGCAAGCCTTCGACGCGTTTCAGCTGCTCTGCGCCGTGCGCAAAGGTCCCTGGGGCGTGGAAGGGCTGAACCTGCGCATCACTGCCGCTTTGCGCAAAGTGCGGCTGATCGAAGGCGACGACCAGTGGTATGAAGGCCGCCCGGTGCTAATGACGCGCAACGATTACGGCCTTGGCCTGATGAACGGCGACATCGGCATCGCCCTCAAGCTGCCCGAAAGCGACGGCGGACCCCAAGTGCTACGCGTAGCTTTCCCACGCAACGACGGCCAGGGCGGCGTGCGTTTTGTACTGCCCAGCCGTCTGAACGATGTGGAAACCGTGTACGCCATGACCGTGCACAAATCCCAGGGCTCGGAATTTACCCACACCGCGCTGATCCTGCCGGACGCACTGAACCCGGTGCTGACCAAAGAGCTGATCTACACCGGCATCACCCGCGCCAAGCGCTGGTTCAGCTTGATCGAACCGCGTGGTGGCGTGTTTGAGGAAGCCGTAAGGCGCAAGGTCAAGCGCTTGAGTGGGTTGATGTTGGAATTGGACGTGCCGGCTGAAAAAAACTGACTGATCGGTCATGAAATATTTCTGATTCAGTTGTCTGATTTTTCTGAAAAAATAGCGAATCTCGCGAAAGCAGCTCTTCGCGGGGTTTTCCGTTGCTGTGCTATCGTTGCGGCATCACCTTGAAAAAACACCTGAGAGAATTGCTGCATGAACGTGGCTGTCTCGCCCGCAGAGCGTAGTTTGAGCTGGAGACACATGTTACTGGTGGCGGCTCTGTGCCTGCTCGCGCCGCGGGTATTTGCGCAGACGCCCAGCCTGGCCGATCACCGCGCCCAATCCGTCACTCAAGTGGTCCTCGGCATCCTCAGTTACGCGCGCTGGCCGGTGGAGCCTGCGCAACTGCGGCTATGCATCGTCGGCCCGACCCAATACACCGATGACCTGATCAAAGGGACCACCCAGGCCACCGGTCGCCCGGTGGTGGTACATCGCCTGCTGGCGGACCACCCGGATATCGTCAATGCCTGCGACGCCGTGTACATCGGCAAGCTCTCCGACGATGAGCGCACTCGGCTGTTCGCGTCGCTGATCGGCCACCCGGTGCTCAGCATCAGCGAAGGCGGCGACCGATGCACCGTGGGCAGCTTGTTCTGCCTGCGCGTGGGCGATGAGCAGGTGTCGTTTGAGGTCAACCTGGACTCCGTCGCCCGCAGTGGCGTGCGCATTCACCCCAGCGTGTTGCAACTGTCCCGTCGTCGAGCGCCGACGCCATGAGCAAACCAAAAGCGCGGCCGACCTTGCGTTCGGTCATCGGTCGCGGGCACTTGATCCTGGCATTGGTCGCCGTGACCCTGGCCAGTGTGTCGCTGACCTTGCTCGGTGTGCTGGCGCTGCGCGTGTATGCCGATCACAACCTGAACCTGATCGCGCGCTCCATCAATTACACCGTGGAAGCGGCGGTGGTGTTCAACGACAGCGCCGCCGCCACCGAAATGCTCAGCCTGATCGCCTCAACCGAAGAGGTGGCCCAGGCCGAAGTTTTCGATGCCAACGGCAAGCTGCTGGCGCAATGGGTACGGCCGGAGACCGGGATGTTGTCGCAAGTGGAATTGGCGCTGGCGCATACCTTGCTCGAACAACCCATCCGCCAGCCGATCCTGCACCAAGGGCGAACTGTCGGCAGCATTCACCTCGTCGGTCATGGCGGCAGCCTGCTGCGCTTTCTGCTCAGCGGTCTAGCCGGGATCCTGATCTGCACCGCGCTCAGTGCCTGGGTGGCGTTGTACCTGGCGCGTCGCTTGCTACTCGGCATTACTCAACCCCTGCAAAGCCTTGCTTCTGTGGCTCACGCTGCCCGCAGCGAACGCGATTTTGACCGCCGTGTGCCCCCGGCGCAAATCGCCGAACTCGACAGCCTGGGCAGCGACTTCAATGCCTTGCTCGGCGAGATGGAAGCCTGGCAAAGCCACCTGCAAAGTGAAAACGAAACCCTCGCCCACCAGGCCAGCCACGACAGCCTGACCGGCCTGCCCAACCGCGCGTTCTTCGAAGGCCGGCTGATTCGCGCTCTGCGCAGTGCTGCCAGGGTCAACGAGCGGGTGGCGGTGTTGTTCCTTGACAGCGACCGCTTCAAAGACATCAACGACAACTTCGGTCACGCCGCCGGTGATGCCGTTTTGGTCGCCGTCGCCGAGCGCGTGCGCGCGCAACTGCGTGAAGACGACTTGGTGGCACGCCTGGGCGGCGATGAATTTGCAGTGCTGCTGGCACCGCTGCACAAACTCGAAGATGCGCAGCGCATCGCCGACAAGATCATTGCCAGCATGGACAAACCGATCCCACTGCCCGGCAACACCCAGGTGTTGACCTCCCTCAGTATCGGCATTGCCGTTTATCCCGAGCATGGTGCCACCCCCGGCACCCTGCTCAATGCCGCCGATGCGGCGATGTACCAGGCCAAACGCTTATCCCAGGGCGGCCAGCAAACGGCGGAACCTGCGCCCACCGCCGCAAATGTTAACCACAGGAGTTGATCCCTTGTTCTCGACCGCGCGTTTTATGTTTATTACCTTACTGGTGGCATTCCTTGCCCTCGGCGGCTGCCAGACGCCCCCACCCAAAGGCCTGAGCCCGGCCCAAGTCGCGGTCCTCAAACAACAAGGCTTTGAACTCACCGACGAAGGCTGGGCGTTCGGGCTGTCGGGCAAAGTACTGTTCGGCAGCGACGTGGAAAGCCTCAACAAAGCCAGCACCGACATCGTCGAACGCATCGGCAAAGCCCTGGTCGGCGCCGGCATCGACCGCGTACGCGTAGACGGCCACACTGACGCCTCGGGCAAAGAGAGCTACAACCAACAACTGTCCCTACGCCGCGCCAAAAGCGTGGGCAAAGTGCTGACCGGTGTGGGCATGAAAGAAGAAAACATCCAACTGCGCGGCCTGGGCAGCAGCGAACCGGTGGCGCCGAACACCACGGTAGCGGGGCGCACCGAGAATCGGCGAGTGTCGATTGTGGTGATCGCGGACTAACCGCTTAACCCGTTCCAATGCTGCAATGCTGTCAAATGTGCATGACCAAAGTTCTGCGTCCGCCACAGTTCAAAAATGTGGGAGCGGGCTTGCTCGCGATGGCGGTCGTTCAGCCACATATTTATTGGCTGACCCACCGCATTCGCGAGCAAGCCCCACATTTATTTTTGCAGCGTGCTCGCTACAGTGTTCGCTTAACTGCCCGGCGTCATCGCCTGTGTCAAGTCATCCACCACGGCCTTGCCCATCTCACACAGGTAATGCGCAGCCCACGCGTATTGCTCGCCGCGCACATCCATGGCGGCTTCCATGGCGAGTTTCTTGGAGTAAAAAAGCAGGGGGGAGGCGTGTTCCAGGGCTTGCTCAATCGGCATGCCGGAATTGACGCGGAACAGGGGTTTTTGGTTTTCGCCGTAATCGCCGAAGGTGACGACGCCGAGGGTGGTGATGGAGGAAAGCGGTGGATCGGGGACGATTTTGCTCATGACGATTGCTCTCTGCTGAAGTAGAGCCGCCACATCACATCGCTAAACATGAAGAGGGTGGCAGCTGTGTGCAGGTTAGCGATCCGGGCCAGAGCGCATCCCGGGTAGACTCGAAAGTCTCCCGCACACAGCCGCCATAAAACGCTAAAAGCTGACGAGAGCCAGCTAATACTGTTGGGGGCAGTGACACGCCTGAAACCCGGATCGCTAAACCCGATCGCTGATGTGCAGCGACCCAGGGAGGCTAGTGACCCAAACAGTAAGGCGCAATAGGGTGGAGAGTCTCTAGGAAACGTCCTGCGATTTAAAGCGAATCGTCGTTGATGGCCCTTTAATCCGCAAACTTGATCTCCCGCGTCTCCCCCATCAGCAACCCCTGATTCTGCTCCGTCACCTCCCTGATGTAGTCCCACAACAACGTAATCCGCTTCAGCTTCCTCAAATCCTCCCGGCAATACATCCAGAACTGCCGCGTAATCGCAATCTCCTCCCCCAGCACCGGCAACAACCGCGGGTCCTGCGCCGCCAGAAAGCACGGCAATATCGCCATCGACCGGCCCTGCTGCGCGGCGACGTACTGTGCAATCACGCTGGTGCTGCGCAAACTCGCGCTGGCGCCGGGCACCACATTCGCCAGGTACAACAGCTCGGAACTGAACGCCAGGTCATCCACGTAACTGATAAACGGATGCTCAGCTAAGTCTGCCGGGCGCTGGATGGGCGGGTGTTGGTCGAGGTAGTCCTGGGTCGCGTAGAGCTGCAGTTTGTAGTCGCACAGTTTGCAGCACACGTACGGCCCGTGTTCCGGGCGTTCCAGGGCGATAACGATGTCGGCTTCGCGCTTGGACAGGCTGATGAAGTGGGGCAGGGGCAGGATGTCGACCGAGATCGCGGGGTACGTGTCGACGAAGTGGCTGAGCTGCGGGGTAACAAAAAAACTGCCGAAACCTTCGGTGCAACCCATGCGCACATGGCCGGACAGTGCCACGCCGGAGCCGGACACCTGCTCGCAAGCCATGTGCAAGGTGCTTTCGATGGACTCCGCGTAACCCAGCAAACGCTGGCCCTCGGCGGTAAGGACAAAGCCGTTGGTCCGGGATTTTTCGAACAGCAAGGTGCCGAGCGACACTTCCAAAGAACTGATGCGCCGCGACACGGTGGTGTAGTCCACCGCCAGGCGCTTGGCGGCCACGCTGGCCTTGCGGGTGCGGGCCACTTCGAGGAAAAACTTCAGGTCATCCCAGTTCAGGGAGCCCAGTGATGTGATGTTTTTTTGCATATTGGACCGGCTTTTATGTGCGTTCTTATTAGAGATTTGCACATCTATACTCGAAAAACAGTCCGAACGCCTCATTTCCAAGGCGACTCACGCGCCTTGTCTCTGCATAACTACAAGATTGGAGACCACATGAACGCTTCTGCCGATATTTCCGTGCAACAGGTCAAGTTGCTGATCAATGGTGAATGGGTCGAGTCCAAGACCACCCACTGGCAAGACATCGTTAACCCGGCCACCCAGCAAGTGCTGGCCAAAGTTCCTTTCGCCACCGCCGATGAAGTCAACGCCGCCATCGACGCCGCCCACAGCGCCTTCCAGACCTGGAAACTGACGCCGATTGGCGCACGCATGCGCATCATGCTCAAGCTGCAAGCCCTGATCCGTGAACATTCCAAACGCATCGCCGTGGTCCTCAGCGCCGAGCAGGGTAAGACCATTGCCGATGCCGAGGGCGATATTTTCCGTGGTCTGGAAGTGGTGGAACACGCCTGCTCTATCGGCACCTTGCAGATGGGCGAATTCGCTGAAAACGTCGCCGGTGGCGTCGACACCTACACCCTGCGCCAACCCATCGGCGTGTGCGCCGGCATTACCCCGTTCAACTTTCCGGCGATGATTCCGCTGTGGATGTTCCCGATGGCGATTGCCTGCGGTAACACCTTCGTGCTCAAACCGTCCGAGCAAGACCCGCTGTCGACCATGTTGCTGGTGGAGCTGGCGCTGGAAGCCGGTGTACCGGCGGGTGTGCTCAATGTGGTGCACGGCGGCAAGGACGTGGTGGATGCGCTGTGCACCCATAAAGACATCAAGGCCGTGTCGTTCGTCGGCTCGACGGCTGTGGGCACTCACGTCTACGACCTGGCCGGTAAACACGGCAAGCGCGTGCAATCGATGATGGGCGCCAAGAACCACGCCGTGGTGCTGCCGGACGCCAACCGCGAACACACCCTCAATGCCCTGGTCGGCGCCGGTTTCGGCGCAGCGGGCCAGCGCTGCATGGCCACCTCGGTGGTGGTGCTGGTGGGCGCGGCCAAGCAATGGCTGCCGGACCTCAAGGCGTTGGCGCAAAAGCTCAAAGTGAATGCCGGCAGTGAAGCCGGTACGGATGTCGGCCCGGTGATTTCCAAACGTGCCAAGGCGCGCATCCTGGAACTGATCGAAAGCGGCGTGAAAGAAGGCGCCAAGCTGGAGCTGGACGGGCGCGACATCAAGGTGCCGGGCTTCGAGCAAGGCAACTTTGTTGGCCCGACCCTGTTCTCGGGCGTGACCACGGACATGCAGATTTACACCCAGGAAATCTTCGGCCCGGTGCTGGTGGTGCTGGAGGTTGCGACCCTCGATGAGGCCATCGCGCTGGTCAACGCCAACCCGTTCGGCAACGGCACCGGCCTGTTCACCCAAAGCGGTGCGGCGGCACGTAAGTTCCAGAGCGAAATCGATGTAGGCCAGGTCGGCATCAACATCCCGATCCCGGTGCCGGTGCCGTTCTTCAGCTTCACCGGCTCGCGTGGCTCCAAGCTCGGCGACCTGGGCCCGTACGGCAAGCAAGTGGTGCAGTTCTACACCCAGACCAAAACTGTCACGAGCCGCTGGTTCGACGACGACACGGTCAACGATGGCGTCAACACCACCATCAACCTGCGCTGATTTCGGGAGACGACCATGAAGATTGCATTTATCGGCTTGGGCAACATGGGCGCGCCCATGGCCCGCAACCTGATCAAGGCCGGCCACGCGCTGAACCTGTTCGACCTGAACCAGACGGTTCTCAAAGAGCTGGCCGAACTCGGCGGCACTGTCAGCGATTCCCCGCGTGATGCGGCTAACGGCGCTGAATTGGTGATTACCATGCTGCCCGCCGCTGCCCACGTGCGCAGTGTGTGGCTGAATGAAGACGGCGTGCTCGCCGGGATCGGCAAGGGCGTACCGGCAGTGGATTGCAGCACCATCGACCCGCAAACCATCCGTGATGTAGCGGCTGCGGCGGCGAAGCAAGGTGTAGCCGTTGCCGACGCCCCCGTCTCCGGCGGCACCGGCGGCGCCAGCGCGGGCACCCTGACTTTCATGGTCGGCGCCACGCCAGAACTGTTCGCCACTCTGCAACCGGTGCTGGCGCAGATGGGCCGTAACATTGTGCATTGCGGCGACGTCGGCACCGGCCAGATCGCCAAGATCTGCAACAACCTGTTGCTCGGCATCAGCATGGTCGGCGTCAGCGAAGCCATGGCCTTGGGCGATGCATTGGGCATCGACACCCAGGTGCTGGCCGGGATCATCAACAGCTCCACCGGTCGCTGCTGGAGTTCCGACACCTACAACCCATGGCCGGGCGTGATTGAAACCGCGCCGTCGTCCAGAGGTTATACCGGTGGTTTTGGTGCCGATTTGATGCTCAAGGATTTGAGCCTGGCCACCGAAGCCGCGCGCCAAGCCAAGCAACCGGTGATTCTCGGTGCCGTGGCCCAGCAGTTGTACCAATCGATGAGCCAGCGCGGGGAAGGCGGCAAAGACTTCTCGGCGATCATCAACAGCTATCGTAAGCCCGAATAGGGCATTTTCCGGGAGCCTGCCGCTGGCGGGCTCCCGGGTTTTTGCGGGTCACGCAAACACAAAATACTTACGCACCGTCTCAACCACTTCCCACGTCCCCTTCATCCCCGGCTCCACCACAAAGATATCCCCAGCCCGCAAGTGAATCGGCGCCATGCCTTCGGGGGTGATCACGCAGTAGCCTTCCTGGAAATGGCAGTATTCCCACTTCACGTATTCCACATACCACTTGCCTGGTGTGCAGATCCAGGTGCCCATGATCTTGCTGCCGTCTTCGCTGGTGTAGGCATTGAGGTTGACGGTGTGCGGGTCGCCTTCGAGTTTTTCCCATTTGCAGGCATCCAGCACCGGCAGTGGGTGGGTGTCGCGAAGTACGGTGATGGGCTTGGACATGATGCCTCCGAGGCAGTGAATGCAAAGGTGAACCCTAAGGCCTTGGGCGTTGCGTCAGTGGTCTGAACTCGACATCGGGATGCCCAGAAGCGCAGGCGGATGCGATTCCTCTGACACCCATGCAGTCCATGTGGGAGCGGGCTTGCTCGCGAAGGCGTTGGGTCAGCCTAAGTATTCAGTGACTGACACTCTGCATTCGCGAGCAAGCCCGCTCCCACATTGGATCTTCAGTGTTTGAGCTGCTTTCGTCAGACGAAATTTTCGGGCGTCAATCCGCCATTTCCTCGCAGTAAGTACGAAAGAATTCCCGTCTGGCGCAGGAATTAGCAAGAAAATGCACGGCTGGCCCTCGTATCATTCACCTTAGAACGAGTGAGAGCCTTGAAATGAACCCAATAAAAACGTGGTGGGATATCAGCCCGCCCTTGAGCGCGGCCACCCCGACCTGGCCGGGCGATACGCCGTTCCAGGAAGAGCGCGTGTGGCAGTTCGGCCCCGAGTGCCCCGTGAATGTGGGTCGCGTGACCTTCTCGCCGCACACCGGCGCCCATGTGGATGCACCGCTGCACTACAGCGCGGACGGTGCGCCGATTGGCGAAGTGTCGCTTGATGTGTACATGGGCCCGTGCCGGGTGTTGCATTGCCTGGGCAGTGGCGCGCTGGTGCAGCCGCATCAACTGCAAGGGCGTGTGGATAACCTGCCGGAGCGCGTGCTGCTGCGCACTTATCCACAAGCGCCGCTGACGGCATGGGACTCGAACTTCACCGCCATCGCGCCGCAAACCATTGAGCTGCTCGCCAGCCTGGGTGTGCGCCTGATCGGTATCGATACGCCCTCGCTGGACCCGCAACAGTCCAAGACCATGGATTCCCACAACGCCGTGGCTCGCCATGGCATGGCGATTCTCGAAGGCATTGTGCTCGATGACGTACCGGAGGGTGACTATGAACTGATCGCGCTGCCGCTGCGCTTTGCCAACCTGGACGCGAGCCCGGTTCGCGCCATTCTCCGCCCGCTCAAGGAGCTTACGCGATGAGCCAATGTCCCTTCTCTGCTGACTACCAACCGCCGGAAGAGTGGCATAACGCCGAGCTGAATTTTTCCGAGTCGATGAGCTACGGCGATTACTTGGACTTGGGCAAAGTCCTCAGCGCTCAGCACCCGTTGTCGCCGGACCACAACGAAATGCTCTTTATCATCCAGCACCAGACGTCCGAGCTGTGGATGAAACTGATGCTGCACGAGCTCAAGGCCGCTCGCGAACACGTGCGCCAGGGTGAGTTGCCACCAGCGTTCAAAATGCTGGCGCGGGTGTCGCGGATCTTCGATCAACTGGTGCACGCCTGGGCGGTGCTGGCGACCATGACGCCGTCGGAGTACAAGGCGATTCGCCCGTTTCTGGGGCAGTCGTCGGGGTTCCAGTCGTTCCAGTACCGTGAGATCGAATTTATCCTCGGCAATAAAAGCGCGGCGCTGTTGCGTCCTCACGCACATCGGCCAGAGTTATTGAACGAGTTGAAAGTGGCGATTGCCACACCGTCGCTGTATGACGAGGCGATCAATCTGATGGCCAAGGCTGGCTTGGCGATCGACCCCAAACGCGGCGAACGCGACCCAACGGCGGCCACGGTTCATGATGAGTCGGTGGAGGCGGCGTGGCGTGAGGTGTATCGCGACCCGAGCCGGTATTGGGATTTGTATCAGTTGGCCGAGAAGTTTATCGACCTGGAGGATTCGTTCCGCCAGTGGCGTTTTCGACATGTCACCACAGTGGAGCGGATTATCGGCTTCCAGCCGGGCACCGGCGGTACCGAGGGCGTGGGTTACCTGCGCAAGATGCTCGATACGGTGCTATTCCCCGAACTGTGGCGAGTCCGTTCCACGCTCTAAACAAAAAGCCCCGGAATCCCGGGGCTTTCTACATTTGGAATGCCATCAAGAATGTGGGAGGGGGCTTGCTCCCGATGGCAGTCTGTCAGCCAATACATCCGGTCTCTGACATACCGCTATCGGGAGCAAGCCTCTTCCCACAGGGATCACTGTGCATTCACTACAGCGCTACCCTTTTTGATCCGCATCCGGTAGGCAATATAGATAATCCCCACCCACACCGGCATCGCATACACCGACTTATTTATCCCCGGAATCGCCAGCATCACACTGATGATCATCACCATGAACGCCAGGCACAGGTAGTTGCTGAACGGGAACCAGAAGGTCTTGAACGACGGCACCACGCCTTGCTCGCCCATGGCCTTGCGGAACTTGATATGGGTGATGCTGATCAGCGCCCAGTTGATCATCAGCGAGGCAACCACCAGCGCGAACAGCAACTCAAGGGCGCTCTTGGGCGCGACGTAGTTGACCACCACGCACAGCATGGTCACCAGCGCTGAAATCGCCAGGGCGCGCAGCGGTACGCCTTGCTTGTTGAGTTTCATCAGCGCTTTAGGCGCATCGCCTTGTTCGGCCAGGCCAAACAGCATACGGCTGTTGCAGTACACGCCGCTGTTGTACACCGACAACGCTGCAGTCAGCACCACGAAGTTGAGGATGTGCGCGGCGGTGTCGTTACCGATCAGCGAGAAGATCTGCACAAACGGGCTGCCGCTGTAGGCATCGCCCGATGCGCCGAGGGTTTGCAGCAGTTGGTCCCACGGGTACAGCGACAGCAGCACGGTCAGGGCGCCGACGTAGAAAATCAGGATCCGGTAGACCACCTGGTTGATGGCTTTGGGGATCACTTTGCGCGGCTCGCTGGCCTCGGCGGCGGTAATGCCCACCAGCTCCAGGCCACCAAACGAGAACATGATGAAGGCCATCGACATCAACAGCCCCATGCCGCCATTCGGGAAGAACCCGCCGTGGCTCCACAGGTTGCTGACGGAGGCTTGCGGGCCGCCGGTGCCGCTGAACAGCAGGTAGCAGCCGAGCACGATCATGCCGACAATCGCCACCACCTTGATGATCGCGAACCAGAACTCGGCTTCACCGAAGAACTTCACGTTCAGGGTGTTGATCAGGTTCACCGCGACAAAGAACACCAGCGCGCTGACCCAGGTCGGGATTTCCGGCCACCAGAACTGGATGTACTTGCCCACGGCCGTCAGTTCGGCCATGCCCACCAGCACGTAGAGCACCCAGTAGTTCCAGCCGGCCAGGAAGCCCGCGTAACCGCCCCAGTATTTGTGCGCGAAGTGGCTGAAGGAGCCAGCCACGGGCTCTTCGACGATCATCTCGCCGAGCTGGCGCATGATCAGGAACGCGATAAAACCCGCAATCGCGTAACCCAGGATCATCGACGGCCCCGCCGACTTGAGCACCCCGGCCGAGCCGAGGAACAACCCCGTGCCAATCGCCCCTCCCAAGGCAATCAGCTGAATATGCCGGTTCTTCAGGCCACGCTTGAGGCCTACCGGGTTAACCATGTCATCCGCCATTAACATTCCCTTCTACTTGTTTTTCTCAGGGTTGATTGCACGCCGCACCCGCCCCTCAGAACTGCTGAGGGGTCAGATATTACTCTGCGTAAACTTTTCGTAATACAGCTGAACACCATCAAGTGCCTGATCCGCCAGCCATTGCTGGATGGATTCGACCATCGGTGGGGGGCCGCACACGTACATATCCGCCGATCTGTCCCGCAATTCGGCCAGGTCGAAATGTTCGGTGAGGTAGCCGCGCTTGCCGGGCCATTCCGGCGATGGGTTGCTGAGCACTTCGGTATAGCGAAAGCCGGGGATTGTTGCGGCGTATTGCCTGATCCGCGCCGCCTCGCATAAATCTTCGGCTCCGCGCACGCCGTAGTACAAGTGCACCGGCTGCTTGCAACTGTTGGCCGCCAGCTCATCAAGCATGCCCAGCAACGCCGACAACCCGGTGCCGCCTGCCACCAGCACCAGCGGCTGAGTGACATGCCGCAGATAAAACGCACCCAATGGCGCCTCCATCAGCACTTCGTCACCGACCTGACAGTGTTCGCGCAGGTAGTTGCTCATGACGCCATCGGGCAGCAGGCGTACCAGAAACTGCAATTGACTGCCCGGCCGATTGGCGAAGGAGTACGAGCGCCAACTGTCGGTGCCGGGCACCGACAGGCGGGCGTATTGGCCCGGCAGAAAATCCAGCGAATCCTCCAACTGCACCTGCAGGATGGCCGTGCTGGCCGACACCTGCTGTACGTCGCTCACCGTGCCACGCACCTGCACCGGGCCAGGTGCGTTACACAGGCTCGAATCAAAATCGAAGTAAAACGTCGCGTCGGATTTGACCCGCGTCTGGCAACTGAGCATTTTGCGTTGTTGCAGGTCGAGGCTGGAGAGGGCTTCTTCGTCGACGTAGTCCTGGGTGTAATCGCCCGACTCGCAACGGCCCTGGCAGGTGCCGCACACGCCTTCGCGGCAATCCAGCGGGATCTTGATGCCGTTGCGCAGGGCCGCGTCCAACAGGATTTCGTTAACACCCACCGGGAAAAACAGGGTCTTGCCGTCGGCAAAACTGAAGGCCACTTTGTGATTCATCCGCATAACTCCGCATATCTGATTTTTTGTAGCTGACCCGCTCGCCACAACAAGCCCGTTCGCCACAGGGCGGTGCTCGCTACAGGTGATAAAAATCCAGCACCGAGTTGATGGTGTCGTTGAGCAGCAGGGCGTGCTTGCGCGTGATCAACCAGCTGTCGCCATGGGGTTTGAGGCTGTAGGTGGCGTGCCCATAAAACTGCTCCGAAGTGGCCAGCCGATAGAACAGTGTGTGCCAGTTCAGCTTTACTTCCAGTAACCCGCCGGGTTGCTCGGCAACGCGCACGTTATTGATCAGGTGCAACGTACGCGGCATCGGCGTGGCCGATGCGGCCTTGCCGGTGCGCAAACGGAACACGCGGTCTTCCAACCCTGAACGGTTGGCGTAATAAATCAACGACATCTCGCGCTTGGGGTCGCGGGTGTAGACGTGTTCCGAGTCCCATTGCGGCAGGTGTAATTCACTCTGCGGGTCGAACAATTGCACATAGGCATCCCAATCCTGGGCATCGCACAGCTCGGATTTGCGGTAGAAAAACTGTTCGATCTGGTACTGCAATTGCGCGTTCATCACTTCACCTCCCGCAGTGTCAGCGCTTGTTGGTCCAGGCCCTTGAGCAAGAACTGCTGCCAATTACGGTGCTGGTTGACGTAGAGGCCTTCGTGGGTGAATTCGGTGCCGGTCATCGCGGGCTGGATGCCGATGGCTTCGCTGTTCGGTGTTGGGCCGGTCTCCCAGCGGTGGCTGCCGCGTGAGATATCACTCCAGCGCTCCAGGCGGCCCTGGAAGCCGCGTTGGGCCTCGCGAAATTCCACCAGGTCATCGGGTGTGCCCATGCCGGAGACGTTGAAGAAATCCTCAAACTGGCGGATACGGTTTTCGCGGTCGGCGTCGGACTCGTTTTTCACTCCCAGGCACTGGCTGATGATCTCGGTCTTGTTCCACGCCACCGGGCGAATAATCCGTAACTGCGAGCTGATCTGGTCGAGAAAGAACAGGCTTGGGTAGATATTCAGATTGCGCAGGCGATGCATCATCCATTCGGCCTTCTGCTGGCCGTGTTCGGACACGAGGCGCGGCATGATGGTGGCATAGCCGGAACGCACGCTCGGGTTGGGCATGTCGCTGAACAACAGGCTGTGGCCGTTGTTGAAGGCGAACCAGCCGTCATCGGTGTTCGCATCGCCTGCGCCGAGCTTGCTGTAGTCCAGTGTGGCGCCTGAGCCGGTGCCGTTTTCGCTGTTCACCTGCTGGCGATGCTGCACCGTGGCCACGTAGTTGTAGTGCACGGTGCTGACGTGATAACCGTCCAGGCCGTTTTCGTTCTGCAGCTTCCAGTTGCCGTCATAGGTGTAGGCGGATTTGCCCGGCAGCACTTCCAGCTCACCGGTGGCGGACTGCGCGACCATCATGTCGAAGAACACTGTGGCGTCGCCGAGGAAGTCTTGCAGGCTGTCGGTGCCATTCACGTCCAGGCTGATAAACACAAAGCCCTTGTAGCTTTCGATGCGCGCCTTTTTCAGGCCGCGAGTGGCCTTATCGAAACCTTCCGGGTATTCGCCCGGCGCCTTGACCTTCACCAGCCGGCCATCGCTCTTGTAGCACCAGGCATGGAACGGGCAGGTGAAGGTCGATTGGTTGCCCTTGCCGACCCGCGTGAGGGTGGTGCCGCGATGCTGGCAGGCGTTGACCAGCGCATTCAGTTGGCCCTCGCCGTCGCGGGTGATGATCATCGGCTGGCGCCCGGCGCGCATCGTCACGAAGTCGTGGTTATGGGCCAGCTCGCTTTCGTGGCAGGCGTAAATCCAGTTCTTTTCGAAGATCAGCTCCATCTCCAGGTCGAACAATTGCGGCTCGGTGAACATGTCCCGCGCGATGCGGAACACTTCATCGGCCGGGCGAAAATCCAGGCAGCCTTCGATAAACGTTTTCCACTGCTCGACGCTTCTTGCACCACTCATGGGAGGCACCTTTTTGATAGGGGCTAATCGGTGGTTCATTAGAGGCAGCGGGGCAGGGCCTGGGCTATCCGCTTAGTGGGGGAACCTGCGCCGGAAAATTGAGCAGCAAATACCCAGCTCGGTGCGCCGTGGTGACGCGATGCGCTACTGTCATACCAAGGGAAAGTCGCAAAAGCCTGCTGCTTATCCACATAGTCGACCGTTGCTATCCACCCCGTTGCAGCAAAGCTGACGTGGCTTGGAACTTGCTGTCGATCTGTACGACGCGCCGTCAGAGCGCGCAAAAGCCTAACCGCCGTGGGTGCACCTTGATGAGTAGCCATACACGCGATATTCATATTCAACGCTTCGACCTGGAGGGCGCCTGCAGCTGGATGTCCGGCATCTGCGGGCCACACCGCCTGGCGACGGCCACGCCCGAGCGCCTGCGTTTTCACCACAGCGCCAATGTGTTCAAGTCCCGCGCTACCACGCTGGGCGTGATCGAATACGGCACTGACGTGACCATCGATATCGAAGACGCCGAGCACTTCAGCAGCTACAGCCTCAGCCTGCCGTTGGTGGGCGAGCAGGAACTGAGCAAAGACGGTGTGCGCCTGAGCTCCAACCGCGACCAAGGCGTGATCATCTCGCCCAATGAACATCAAGTGCTGGCAATTTCCGGCGATTGCCGCAAGTTGCAGGTGGTGATTACACGGGCGGCGATGAGCGAATCCCTGGAAGGCTTGCTGCAACGGCCGATTGAAGCGCCGCTGCGTTTTGAGTCGGTGATGGACGCCGTGGACGGCGCCTCGGCGTCGTGGTGGCGCATGGCGCGTTACTTCATCGCGGAGCTTGAGTGCAGCAGTGAGTTGTATGAGCAGGCGGCGTTCACCCGCGACCTGGAAAGCTCGCTGATCAAGGGGCTGATCCTCGCCCAGCCGAATAATTACTCAGAAGAATTGCGCGACGTGCTGGGCGTGAAGCTGCCGCACTACTTGATTCGGGCGCGGCAGTACATCCATGACAACGCCCGTGAAGCGGTGCATCTGGAAGACCTTGAAGCGGCTGCGGGCGTGTCGCGGTTCAAACTGTTTGATGCGTTTCGCAAATACTTTGCCTTGTCGCCCATGGCGTACTTGAAGAAACACCGGTTGGGCGCGGTGCGCCAGGACATCCTCGAACACGGCTCTACGCATACCATTTCCGAAATCGCCTTGGGGTGGGGGTTTACGCACTTGGGCCGGTTCTCGGCGCAATACCGCAAGCTGTTTGACGAGTCGCCCAGCCAGACCTTGCAGCGCAAGCGCCTGCGCAATATCTGAGCCTGATGAAGATCAACCTGTGGGGTGTGTGGGCGATCTCAGATCAGCTCTTCAACCAATTGCAGGCAATGACTCAGCCCCGGCGACTGATCATTCACCCGCCGGCTGAGAATGATCGGCGAGGTCGCGGTGGCTTCCACAATCGGCGTGTAGCCGATATCCGCGCGGTGCAGCACTTGCACCGAGGCCGGTACCAGCGTCACGCCTATGCCCGCGCCGACCAGGCCGATGGCGGTTTGCAACTCGTTGGTCCATTGCGCCACCTTGAGGCTCAAACTGTGGGCGTCGAACAGCGCGATCACATGGTCGGCATAGCTGGGGCGCGGGTTGCCGGGGTAGAGCACAAAGGGTTCGGCGGCCAACTGGGCGAGGGTAGCGGGAGCACCCAGCAGCGGGTGCCCGGCGGGCAGCACGGCGACCAGTCGATCCTCGACCAGTACGCGTTGGACGATGGCCGGATCATCGATGCGAATCCGCCCGAAGCCCACGTCAATGCGCCCGGCCTTGAGCGCTTCGACCTGCTGCAAGGTGGTCATCTCGGACAGCCCCAACTCCAGCTCCAGCGTCTCGTGGCTGCGCAGCCGTCGAATCAACTCCGGCAGCACGCCGTACAGGGTCGACGGCGCAAAACCGATGCCCAGCCAGGTCTTCTCGCCCAGGCCGATGCGCCGCGTGGCGTCGCAGACCTTGCCCAGTTGCTCAAGCAGCACATTGGCGTGCTCATAGAAAAACCGCCCGGCCTCGGTCAGCCGCAACGGTCGGCCACGCTCCAGCAGAATTACGCCCAATTCATCTTCCAATTGCTGGATCTGCCGGCTCAACGGCGGCTGGGCGATGTGCAGGCGTTCGGCGGCGCGGGTGAAATTGAGGGTCTCACCCAGCACCTGGAAATAGCGCAGATGACGCAGTTCCATGACGGCTCCTTTCATACCCTGAAGGTATCGTGCGAGACCCATTCTATATTGGAAGCCAGGAAAAATACGGCACAGAATCGGCTCAAGCCTATAAAGAACCCAACGGGTATAGCCATGCCGATTTGCGCCATCGAGTCGATCGAGACCATCATCGTCGATCTCCCTACACTCCGCCCGCACAAGCTGGCGATGCACACGATGCAAAACCAGACCCAGGTGATTATCCGCGTGCGTTGCGCCGACGGTATCGAAGGTATCGGTGAGTCCACCACTATCGGCGGCCTGAGCTACGGCAATGAAAGCCCCGACAGCATCAAAATCAACATCGACCGACACTTTGCGCCACTGTTGATTGGCCAGGACGCGAGCAACATCAACGCGGCCATGTTGCGCTTGGCGCGCAGCATTCGTGGCAACACCTTTGCCAAGTCCGGTATCGAAAGCGCCTTGCTCGATGCCCTCGGCAAACGCCTCAACCTGCCGGTCAGCGAACTGCTCGGCGGGCGTGTTCGCGATGCCTTGCCGGTGGCGTGGACCCTGGCCAGCGGCAACACCGAACAAGACATTGCTGAAGCTGAAAAGATGCTCGACCTGCGCCGTCACCGTATCTTCAAATTGAAGATTGGCGCCGGTGAAGTCGGCCGCGATCTGGCCCATGTGATCGCGATCAAAAAGGCTCTGGGCGAGCGCGCCAGCGTGCGCGTTGACGTCAACCAGGCGTGGGACGAAGCCGTGGCCCTGCGCGCGTGCAAAGTGCTCGGTGATAACGGCATCGACTTGATTGAACAACCGATCTCACGCAATAACCGCAGCGGCATGGCCCGGCTCAACCTGTCGAGCCCGGCGCCGATCATGGCCGACGAGTCCATCGAATGCGTGGAAGACGCCTTCAACCTGGCCCGCGAAGGCGCGGCCTCGGTGTTCGCGCTCAAGATTGCCAAAAATGGTGGCCCGCGGGCCGTATTGCGTACCGCCGCAATCGCCGAAGCGGCCGGTATCGGCCTGTACGGCGGCACCATGCTCGAAGGCGGCATCGGCACACTGGCCTCGGCCCACGCCTTCCTGACCTTGAACAAGCTGGCCTGGGACACCGAACTGTTCGGCCCGCTGCTGCTGACCGAAGACATCCTCACCGAACCGCTGGCGTACCGCGATTTTGAGCTGCATGTCTCGCGCTTACCGGGCCTTGGCCTGACTATTGATGAAGAGCGTTTGGCGTTCTTCCGTCGTGACAAACACTAAGAGGCGCCTGCCATGTTGTTCCACGTAAAAATGACCGTGAACCTGCCCATCGACATGAACCCCGAACGCGCGGCGGCCCTGAAAGCCGAAGAGAAAGCCCTGGCGCAGCGCCTGCAACAGGAGGGCAAATGGCGTCACTTGTGGCGCATCGCCGGGCACTACGCCAACTACAGCGTGTTCGATGTCGACAGCGTGCAGGCACTGCACGAGCTGCTGATGCAACTGCCGCTTTTCCCCTATATGGCCATCGAAATAAATGCCCTGTGCCGACACCCTTCGTCGATCCATGAGGACGACCGCTGAGCCTGCTTTGCACCCAATAATTACAAGATGAGGATTGCACCATGTCCATCCGACTGTCCCAGACTGCCCACGCCCAACAGTTTCTCGAGCAAGCCAGCGGCAACCTTAACGATGCCGGCAACCCGCGCACCAAGGCGCTCATTTACCGGATCCTGCGCGACACGGTGAACATCATCGAAGACTTGGAAGTGACCCCGCAAGAGTTCTGGAAGGCGGTCAACTACCTCAACGAGTTAGGCAAGCATCAGGAGGCGGGTTTGCTCGCCGCCGGGCTGGGCCTGGAGCATTACCTGGATTTGCTGATGGACGCCGCCGATGAAGAGGCGGGCAAGTCCGGTGGCACCCCGCGTACCATCGAAGGCCCGCTGTATGTGGCCGGAGCGCCGCTGAGCAAGTACGAAGCGCGGCTGGACGATGGTAAGGACGCCGCGGTGCCGCTGTTTATGCGCGGGCAAGTGCGCGATACCGACGGCAAGCCGTTGGCGGGCGCGATTGTCGATGTATGGCAGGCGAATACTGGCGGTACGTATTCGTGGTTTGACCCGACGCAGTCGGAATTCAACCTGCGCCGGCGCATTGAGACCGATGCTCAGGGCAACTACCGTTTTCGCAGCATCGTGCCATCCGGCTACGGCTGCCCGCCGACCGGGCCGACGCAACAGCTGCTCGACCAACTGGGTCGTCATGGGCAGCGGCCGGCGCATATTCACTTCTTTATTTCGGCGCCAGGGCACCGGCATTTGACCACGCAGATCAACCTGTCGGATGACCCGTACCTGCATGATGATTTTGCCTATGCGACGCGCGATGAGTTGATTGCTGAGATTCGCTTCAGTGACGATCAGCAACTGGCGCGGGAGTTTGGCGTGGAAGGGCGGTTTGCGCAGATTGATTTTGACTTTGAGTTGCAAGCGTCTGGTGCGCCCCAGGAGCAGAAACGCATGCAGCGCGTGCGCGCCCTGGAAGACTGATTTTAACGCGGTTAAAAAATGTGGGAGCGGGCTTGCTCGCGAATGCGATGGATCAGCCAGCACATGTATTGACTGGCACACCGCCTTCGCGAGCAAGCCCGCTCCCACATGGGTTCTGTGGTGTTCTGGTTATTTGCGCACGACTAAGTCCAGCACCTCATCGCGATCCTTGATCTTCTGCAGCACAATCTCCGAGCGTATATCCATCACCCCCGCCGTGCGGTTCAGGTGGTTCACGATAAAGTCCGAAAAGTGCTTCAAATTCCTAGCCTGCACCCGCAACACATAATTGCTCGCCCCGGTAATCACATACGCACTGGCCACCTCCGGCCAGCCTTGCACCTTCTTAATAAACGTCTCATGCCAGTCCTCCACGTCCTGGCGCAAGGACAGGTGCACGATCGCCTCCAGCTCGATCCCCAATTGCTCGGCATTCAATACCGCGCGGTAACCGCTGATGATGCCCTCGCTCTCCAGCAGGCGCAAACGGCGTAGGCAGGCGGAGGGCGACAGGGCGACTTTTTCTGCCAGTTCCTGGTTGCTGATGCGGCCATCTTGTTGCAGAAAATGCAGGAGGCGCAGGTCGGTGGCGTCGAGAATCATGCTTAGAATAAATCCGCGTGTTTTGGAGTTAAATTCGAATTTCCTACAGCTTAATTAGCCTGTTACCCACCACTTTGCACGAAAATTCTCTAAAGCTTCGTTCATTATTTGGTTCATCTTCACTTATAAAAACCAGGACAGCCCATGACCACCCGAAGCCACTGCCAAGCCCTCGATGCCCAGGACTCGATGGCGCCGCTGCGTCATCAGTTCGCCTTGCCCGAGGGCGTGATCTACCTCGACGGCAACTCCCTCGGCGCACGCCCCGTGGCGGCGTTGGCGCGGGCACAGCAGGTAATCGCCGACGAGTGGGGCAATGGCTTGATTCGCAGTTGGAACAGCGCCGGCTGGGCGGATCTGTCCCAGCGTTTGGGTAACCGTCTGGCCCCCTTGATCGGCGCGCGTGACGGCGAAGTGGTGATCACCGATACCACCTCGGTCAACCTATTCAAGGTGCTCAGCGCCGCGTTGAGCGTGCAGCGTCAACGCCAGCCTGGGCGCAAGGTGATCGTTAGCGAGGCGAGCAACTTTCCCACCGACCTGTACATCGCTGAAGGCTTGGCCGAGTTGCTGCAACAGGGTTATTCGTTGCGGCTGGTAAACAGCCCCGATGAACTGCCGCAGGCCATCGATCAGGACGTGGCGGTGGTGATGCTCACCCACGTCAACTACAAGACCGGCTACATGTATGACATGCAGGCGCTCACCACATTGAGCCATGAATGCGGCGCGCTGAGCATCTGGGACCTCGCGCATTCGGCGGGCGCGGTGCCTATCGACCTGCACAAAGCCGGGGCCGATTACGCGATTGGCTGCACCTACAAATACCTCAATGGCGGGCCGGGCTCCCAGGCGTTTGTGTGGGTCAATCCAGCGTTGGTGGACCTGGTGCGCCAGCCGTTGTCGGGCTGGTTCGGGCACACACGGCAGTTTGCGATGGAGGCTCAATACGCCCCGAGCAGCGGCATCGCGCGTTACCTGTGCGGCACGCAGCCGATCACTTCGTTGGCCATGGTCGAATGCGGCCTGGAGATTTTTGCCCAGACCGACATGACCAGCCTGCGGGCTAAATCCCTGGCGCTGACTGACCTGTTTATTACGCTGGTGGAGGCCCGCTGTGCGGCTCACGGTCTGGTGCTGATCACGCCACGTGAGCACGCCAAGCGTGGCAGCCATGTGAGCTTCGAACACCCCGAGGGCTACGCGGTTATTCAGGCGCTGATCGCCCGTGGCGTCATTGGTGATTACCGCGAGCCGCGCATCATGCGCTTTGGGTTTACGCCGCTGTACACCAGTTTCACCGAGGTGTTTGACGCAGTAGAGATCCTTGGCGAACTCCTCGATAACGCCACGTGGGACCAGCCACAATTCAAAGTGCGCAACAGCGTCACTTAAGAACACTGCAAGCCCGCTCCCACAGTGGATCTATATCCAAACCGTGCAATCACAATAATAAAGGGGCACACCACATGACCACGCCAGACAACGGCTTTGCAGAGATCACCCACCGCGAACTGGGCCTGCGGCGCCAGCTCACTTGCGGCCAGATGAGCATGATCGCCATCGGTGGCGCCATCGGCACTGGGCTGTTCATGGGCAGCGCTTATGCCATCGGCTATGCCGGGCCCAGCGTGCTGGTCAGCTACGCCATCGGCGCGCTGATCACCTTGCTGTTGATGGGCTGCCTGGCGGAGATGACGGTGGCGCATTCCACCTCGGGCTCATTCGGCGCCTACGCCGAGTTCTACATCAGCCCGTTGGCTGGCTTCCTGGTGCGTTATGCCTACTGGGCGGCGATTGTGCTGGCGGTGGGCGCCGAGGTCACGGCGGTGGCGATGTACATGAAGTACTGGTTCGCCAACGTGCCGGAATGGGTGTGGATCGTGTCGTTTTCCAGTGTGCTGATTCTGCTCAATGCGATCAGCGTGAAGACCTTCGGCAACTTCGAATATTGGTTCTCGACGATCAAGATCAGCGCCATTGTCGGCTTCATCATCCTTGCGGTGTATGTGGTGTTCGGCTCGGGCAACCCGGAATACGGCATGCAGAATTACACCGCCCACGATGGTTTTTTTCCGCATGGCTTGAGCGGTATGTGGATCGCGGTGATCGTATCGATCTTCAGCTACCTCAGCGTGGAGATGATCGCCGTAGCGGCCGGTGAAGCCGCTGACCCGGAGCAGGCAGTGAAGAAAGCCTTCCGTGCCACCATCGTGCGGCTGGTCGTGTTCTACCTGTTGACCCTGGCGCTGATGCTGGCCATCGTGCCGTGGAACCAAGCCGGCCAGACCCAGAGCCCGTTTGTCACAGTAATGCAGACCATCGGCATTCCCGGCGCCACCGGGGTGATGAACTTCGTGATTCTGATTGCGGCGTTGTCGGCGATGAACAGCCAGCTCTACATCACCACACGCATGATGTTCAGCTTGTCTCGCGCAGGTTTTGCGCCCAAGTCCATGGGCGCCTTGAGCAAGAGCGGAATTCCACTGAATGCGCTGCTGCTGTCCAGCTCTGGCATTGCCTTGGCGACCTTGCTGAACGTGGTGTACCCGCAAAGCTCGTTCACCTTGATGATGGCGATCTCGATGTTTGGCGCGATCTTCACCTGGTTCATGATCTTCCTCACTCACCTGTTTTTCCGCCGCTATCGCAAGCGCCACGGCGGGCCGAAGCTGTCGTTCCAGCTGCGCCTGTTTCCCTATAGCACGCTGTTGGGGCTGGTGCTGATGGGCGCGGTGATGATCACCACGTACTTCACTGAGGCGTTCAAGATGACCCTGGTGTTCGGCGTGCCATTCCTGCTGATTCTGTCGGTGGTGTATTACGGGTTTTTCCGCAAGGGCAGGGCCAGGGCGTCGAACAAGGCTTTGGCGTAGCCGGGCAATTGCTCAAATGAACGCGCGCATAACAGTAGCGTGCGACAGGCCCAGTCTTCTCGCAGAGGTTGGGCCTTGAAGCGGCGCTCCAGCGGCCAGCGCTCCAGTGCGGCTTGGGGCACGATGCCCAGGCCCGCGCCGCCAGCGACCATGCGAATCAACCCGTCAAAACCATCGGCGCGGATGCGCGTTTGCAAGCGAAAACCTGCGTGCAACGCCTGTTCTTCCAGATATACCGCCAGCGCGCTGTTGGCGGTGAGGCCTACGTAGTCGTATTGCAGGCTGTCGATGAAACTTGCAGTGCCCGTCGCCAGCGGATGGGCCGAGGGCATGATCAACACCAGTGGGTCGTCGCGAAACGGTAGGGTTTGCAGGCTGTGTGTGTCCACCGCGTTGGAAATAATCCCGAGGTCCGCCGTGCCTTGGCGCAATGCTTGGGTGATGCGCAGGCTCGGCAGTTCTTGCAGGTCGATATCGAGGTTGGGATGTTCGCGCAAAAACTCCGCCAGCAATTCCGGCAGGTATTCGCTCAGGGCCGTGGTGTTGCACAGCAGACGCACCTGGCCTTTGACGCCATTGGCGTATTCGGCCAGGTCCTGTTGCAGATGCTCGGCCTGTTGCAGCAACAGGCGCGCGTGGCGGGCCAGGGCTTTGCCTGCTGGCGTCGGTGTGACGCCACGGCGGCCGCGTTCGAGAAATTCGATGCCCAATGAAGCTTCCATCGCACGGATGCGGGCGCTGGCGGCGGCCAGGGATAAATGGCTGCGCGTCGCGCCAGCGGTAATGTTGCCGGTGTCGAGGATGTGCAGGTAGAGGCGCAGGTCGATCAGGTCAAAGTGCATGGCCGAAGCTCTTCAGTGGCTGGACTTGCTCGCGTAGAGGCGCTCAGCCTCACACAAAACAAGAGGCTGACTCAGTATATGGCGAATTTTCATCTTCGCTGTGAAGTCGCAAAATCCCTCCATGACTACTTTCCTCTCGTTCTACCAAAACCTCGGCCCCGCCCTGACCCTGCTGGTACTCGGCACCTTCCTGCTGGCCGGCACCGTCAAAGGCGTCATCGGCCTGGGCCTGCCCACCGTGGCCATGGGTATGCTCGGCCTGGCTATGCTCCCGGCGCAGGCTGCGGCATTGTTGATCATTCCTTCAACGGTCACCAACCTCTGGCAACTGGCAATCGGCGGCCACTTGAGCGCCTTGCTCAAGCGCCTATGGACGATGTTGCTGCTGATTTTCCTTGGCACCGGGCTCGGCACGCTGTGGATGGGCATGGACGGTGGGCATTGGGTGGTGCGCGCGCTGGGCGCGGCGCTATTGGTGTATGCCTTGAGCGGGCTGTTCCTGCCCAGCTTCAAGGTGAAGCCTCACACCGAGCGTTGGTTGGGGCCGTTGTGTGGGCTGATCACCGGCCTTATCACCTCGACCACCGGTGTGTTCGTGATTCCCGCCGTGCCGTACCTGCAAGCCTTAGGCTTGAACCGGGATCAGTTGGTGCAGGCCTTGGGGCTGTCGTTCAGCGTGTCTACGCTGGCGTTGGCTGCGGGCTTGGCCTGGCGCGGGACCTTGGGCGGCGGCGAAATTAATGCATCGCTGTTGGCGCTGCTGCCCGCGTTGTTGGGTATGTGGCTGGGTCAAGTGTTGCGTCAGCGCATCAGTGCGGTGCTGTTCAAGCGCGTGTTTTTCATCGGCATGGCGCTGTTGGGCGGTCATCTGCTGATCAGCGGTTAAGTCAAGAGTCCGGCGTTATTCGTGCATTTTGATCAAATGTATTTTGCCGCACTGCTGCTTATTCCCGGGGTTGAATGTCGATAGCCTGCCGGCACACATTTTCAACCCTCTGGACCCCTTCGATGAAAAAAGTACTCCTGCTTAACGGCGGCAAGAAATTCGCCCACTCCGACGGCCGTTACAACGCCACCTTGCATGACGCCGCCCTGGCGGTGCTGGACCGTGGCGGCATTGATGTCAAAGTCACCCATATCGACGAAGGCTACGACGTGGCCGAAGAAGTGGCCAAATTTCTCTGGGCCGATGTGATCATCTACCAGATGCCCGGCTGGTGGATGGGCGCGCCGTGGATCGTCAAGAAGTACATCGACGAAGTCTTCACCGAAGGCCACGGCAGCCTCTACGCCAGCGATGGCCGTACGCGCTCCGATTCGTCGCAAAAGTACGGCAGCGGCGGCCTGATTCAGGGCAAGCAGTACATGTTGTCGCTGACCTGGAACGCCCCGCAGCAAGCCTTTGACGACCCGACCCATTTCTTCGAAGCCAAGGGCGTCGACGCGGTCTATTTCCCGTTCCACAAGGCCAATGAGTTCCTCGGCATGACCGGCCTGCCGACGTTTCTGTGCGTGGACGTGATGAAGCGCCCGGCCATCGAGGCTGACGTGGCACGCTACGAGCAGCATCTGGCGCAGGTGTTTAACCTCTCGGTGTAAGCTGCTACCCACCGATCAACAAGGACAGCCTGTGAAAGCCCGATCCGATGAGCTACAGATCTTCGTCAGCGTGATTGAGTGCGGCTCGATTTCCGCCGCGGCTGAGCAGGTCGGGCAGACGCCCTCGGCGGTCAGCCGCACGTTGTCGCGACTGGAAGCCAAGCTCGACACCACGCTGATTAACCGCACCACGCGGCGCATGGACCTGACCGAAGAGGGCAAGTACTTCTTTGAGCAGGCCAAGGTGATCCTGGCGCAGATGGATGACCTGGAAGAGCGGCTGTCGTTGCGCCAGAAAAAACCGGCCGGGCGCCTGCGCATCAACGCCGCTGTGCCGTTCATGCTGCATGGGATCGTGCCGTACATCGCCGAGTTTCGCAGCCTCTACCCGGACATCCAGCTGGAGCTGAACAGCGATGACCTGATCATCGACCTGCTGGAGCAGAGCACCGACATTGCCATTCGCATCGGTGCGCTGGCCGACTCCACGCTGCACGCGCGGTCGCTCGGCTGTACGCCACTGCATATCCTCGCCAGCCCCGACTACCTCAAGCAATACGGCATGCCGTCCACGGTCGCCGAGTTAGCGGACCATACGTTGCTGGGCTTCACTCAGACTGAAACCCTCAACCACTGGCCGTTGCGGCATGTGGAAGGCGACCGCTGGCTGATCCAGCCAAGCATCGCCGCCTCCAGCGGCGAAACCCTGCGCCAGTTGGCGCTGGAAGGACAGGGCATTTGCTGCCTGTCGAACTTCATGACGGTTGAAGATATTAACGCCGGGCGCCTGGTACCGGTGCTGGAGGCGTTCAACAGTGGCTATCGCCAGCCGATCCACGCGGTGTTCTACCGCAATTCGCAGTTGGCGTTGCGCATCCAGTGTTTCCTGGACTTCATTCAGACCAAGCTGGCGCGGTATGCCTGCTGATTTATGATCTGTGCGCACGATTGAATTGGGCACATCGAAGAGTGGTGGCGCTGTACCTGCTGGGGCTTGAGAAGCCGGTACCAGGCGCTTTCTACTTTGTGGAAAGCGGCGAAGCGGCACTTGTCGACATGACCACCGACATCGCGATTGGCCGAGGCTGAAGCCGAGTAGGGCCCTGAAATGGTCAACTGTGGCCTGGGCTCTAACAGCCGCGTGCGTGGCAAGCATGCCCGTGAGTTGCTGGGCTGGGCGCCGAAGCGGGCTTGCTCGCGAAAGGGGCCGCTCGGTCTGTCTGGTTCACCCAACACTGGCCCCTCATCGCTCAATTCCGTACCATTACCCGCCTTATCCCCCGCAACGCCCTGGTACCTCATGAACCTAACCCGTCTGCGCGCCGATGCTCTGGCCGGCCTCACCACGTCTTTTGCACTGCTGCCCGAGTGCATCGCCTTTGCCCTGGTTGCCCACCTCAACCCGCTGATGGGGCTCTACGGTGCCTTTATCATTTGCACCCTCACCGCATTGTTCGGCGGCCGGCCCGGCATGGTCTCGGGGGCGGCCGGCTCGATGGCGGTAGTGATCGTCGCGTTGGTGGTGCAGCACGGCGTGGAGTATTTACTGGCGACGGTGCTGCTGGGCGGGCTGATCATGGTTGCGTTCGGCCTGCTGCGCCTGGGCAAGCTGGTACGCATGGTGCCGCACCCGGTGATGCTCGGCTTCGTCAACGGCCTGGCGATTATCATTGCGCTGGCGCAACTGGAGCATTTCAAACGTGGTGAGACTTGGCTCAGCGGCACGCCGCTGTATGTGATGACCGGGCTGGTGGTGGTGACCATGGCCATTGTCTACCTGCTGCCCCGCCTGACCCGCGCCGTGCCGCCCGCCTTGGTGGCGATCCTCGGCGTTGGCCTGGCGGTGTACCTGCTCGGCCTGCCGACCCGGACGCTGGGCGACATGGCCCACATTGCCGGTGGCTTGCCGACCTTCGCGCTGCCGCAAATCCCCTGGACCCTGGAAACCCTCGGCATCATCGCGCCCTATGCGTTCCTGATGGCCATGGTCGGCTTGTTGGAAACCCTGTTGACCTTGAACCTCACTGACGAGATCACCGAAACCCGTGGCTACCCCGACCGCGAAAGCGTGGCGCTGGGCGCGGCGAATATGGTCTCGGGCCTGTTCGGCGGTATGGGCGGTTGCGCGATGATCGGGCAAACCGTGATCAACCTGAGTTCTGGCGGGCGCGGGCGCTTCTCGGGTGTGTTTGCCGGGGTGATGATCCTGTTGTTCATTCTGTTTCTGTCACCGCTGATCGAGCGAATTCCGCTGGCGGCATTGGTGGGCGTGATGTTCGTGGTGTCGCAGCAGACCTTCGCTTGGGCGTCCCTGCGGGTGATCAACAAAGTACCGGTCAATGACGTGCTGGTGATTCTGGCGGTGACGGTGATCACCGTGTTTACCGACTTGGCCACGGCGGTGCTGTGCGGCATTGTGATTGCGGCGCTGAACTTCGCTTGGCAACAGGCGCGTGAGCTCTATGCCGATGAGCATCTGGAAGCCGATGGCAGCAAGCTTTATCGCCTGCATGGCACGCTGTTCTTTGCCTCGACTACACCGTTCTTGAACCAGTTCGACCCGGCCGATGACCCGGCTCAGGTGACGCTGGATTGCCGTCACCTGATCTTTGTCGACTACTCAGCGATTGCCGCGCTGATGACCTTGCGTGAGCGCTATACCAAGGCCGGTAAGCACCTGCGGGTGCTGCATTTATCGGAGCGCTGCAAGAAGTTGCTCAAGCGCGCCCGCGTGCATCATGAGTAATTGATTACGGCCCGACCAGGTCTTCGAGTTCCTGGGCACGGCTCTGGGTCATGTCCAACAGGCAGCCGGAGCCGTTGACTTGGTCGATGGTGCCGCCAGTGGCTGAGCCTGCGAAGGCGCAGTTAGCGTCGCGGTATTTAAGCCACAGGCGTTGCACGTCCTGCAGTTTCTGCTTGCGGTCGCCTTCTTGAGCGGCCAGGGCGGTTTTGTAAGCTTTGTTCAGGCGTTCGTCCTGAACCTTGGTTTCCTTGGCGTTGCAATTGACCATGTCGACGGTCGTGTTGGCGCTGTCCATGCATTTTTTCAGCGCGGCGTTCTCGGCCGCCGAGGCGCTGCCGGACAAGGCGAGCAATAGCGCGCTGGTGGCGAAAGGAACAATCAGGGTCTTGCGATTCATCGTTGGAATTCCTTATCGACGGTGGGGCTGCCATCTGAGACTCGGCCCTGGCAGTTGAGTTTCGATACATAAAAAACTTCATGTAAAAACACCCTCCGGATTTTCACGCGTTGGCGCTGGGCATACCCGCAAGCGACAGCACTTATCCGTGGGCGAAAATTACTTTCATAAAAATTGAAAACTATATCGGTTAATGATTTATGAGTTTCACAACCAATTCGACGTGACCCTTTTCAAGGAGTACCGCATGGCCGCACCACTGGGCTTCGGGCTGTTGGCATACGCTGCCATCGCCATCATTGCATTGATCGTGCTGATCGCACGTTACCGACTTAACCCGTTTATTGTCATCACTCTGGTGTCTATCGGCCTGGCGCTGATGGCCGGCATGCCGGCGGACACCATCATGGGCTCGTACGAGGCGGGTGTCGGTAAAACCCTGGGGCATATCGCCTTGGTGGTGGCGCTGGGCACCATGCTCGGTAAGATGATGGCCGAGTCGGGCGGCGCCGAGCAGGTGGCGCGCACCCTGATCAATCGCTTTGGTGAACGCAATGCGCATTGGGCGATGGTGTGTATCGCCTTCCTGGTGGGGCTGCCGCTGTTTTTCGAGGTCGGTTTTGTGTTGCTGGTGCCGATCGCCTTTACCGTGGCGCGGCGCGTTGGGGTGTCGATCCTGATGGTCGGCTTGCCTATGGTCGCCGGTTTGTCGGTGGTGCATGCGTTGGTACCGCCGCACCCGGCGGCGATGATGGCGGTGCTGGCGTATAACGCGTCGGTGGGGCAAACCGTGCTGTATGCGATCTTGATTGGTATCCCTACGGCGATTATCGCCGGTCCGCTTTACGCCAAATTCATCGTGCCACGCATTCACCTTCCGGCGCAGAACCCGCTGGAACGCCAGTTTATCGAGCGCGAACCGCGCACCCGTTTGCCGAGTTTTTCGCTGACCATGGGCACGATCCTGCTGCCGGTAGTACTGATGATGATCGGCGGCTGGGCCAATGTGATTTCCACTCCTGGCACCGGTTTTAACCAATTCCTGCTGTTTATTGGCAACTCGGTGATCGCGCTGTTGGTGGCCACCTTGGTGAGCTTCTGGACCTTGGGCCTGGCCCAGGGCTTTAACCGCGAAGCGATCCTCAAGTTTACCAATGAATGTCTGGCGCCGACCGCCAGCATCACCTTGCTGGTGGGCGCGGGCGGCGGCTTGAATCGCATCCTGGTGGACGCCGGCGTAACCCATGAAATTCTTGGTTTGGCCCATGCCTTCCATCTGTCGCCGCTGGTGATGGGCTGGTTGTTCGCCGCACTGATGCGCATCGCCACGGGTTCGGCCACTGTGGCCATGACGACGGCGTCTGGTGTGGTCGCGCCCGTCGCGCTGGGCCTGGGTTATCCCCACCCGGAGTTGCTGGTGTTGGCCACCGGTGCGGGCTCGGTGATCTTTTCCCACGTCAACGACGGTGGCTTCTGGCTGATCAAGGAATACTTCAATATGACGGTGATCCAGACCTTCAAGACGTGGACCGTGCTGGAAACCCTGATTTCGGTGGTCGCCTTCGGTCTCACTTATGGTCTGTCCTGCATCTTGTAACCCGGAGACCCCATGGACATTCTCTACCAGATCCGCGCCCGCCAGGATTCCTTCAGCGCTGGCGAAGGGCGTATCGCCAAGCTGATGCTTGATGACGTGGGCTTTGCCGCGTCGGCCAGTCTGGAAGAGTTGTCGCAACGGGCCGAGGTCAGCACAGCGACCTTGTCGCGGTTTGCGCGCAGCGTGGGTTGCCGCGACTTGCGTGACTTGCGCCTGCAATTGGCCCAAGCCAGCGGCGTCGGCAGCCGCTTTCTGGACCCGGCGGGGTTGCCGGAGCAGTCGGCGTTTCATCGGCAGATTCTCAGCGATATCGAATTGACCTTGCGTCAGCATCTGTCAGGTTTTAACCAGGCAAGTTTTGTCCACGCCGTCAGCCTGTTAGGCAAAGCGCGGATGATTCACGCGTTCGGCATGGGCGGCCCGTCGAGCCTGTGCAGTGAGGAGTTGCAGGTGCGACTGGTGCGCCTGGGTTACCCGATTGCCGCGTGCCGCGATCCGGTGATGATGCGTGTGACGGCCGCGACGCTGGGCCCTGAGCATGCCCTGATCGTTTGCTCGCTCTCCGGCCTCACGCCCGAGTTGTTGGATGTGGTGAGGCTGGCGCGCAACTACGACACCCCCATCGTCGCCATCACTTTGGCCGACTCTGCGCTGGCCCAGTTGGCAGACGTGTTGCTGCCACTGCAACCGGCCGAAACCAGTTTTATCTACAAGCCCACGGCGGCACGCTACGGCATGCTGTTGGCCATCGACCTGCTCGCTACCGAGCTGGCGCTGGCCATGCCGGACGACAACCAGGAGCGCCTGCGCCGGATCAAGCTGGCCCTGGACGACTATCGCGGCGGCCCCGATAGCCTGCCGCTTGGAGATTGATATGAAGTACGACACGCTGATTCGCCAGGCGCTGATCATTGATGGCAGCAACTCCCCGGGTTATGTCGCGGATGTCGGTGTGCGGGCAGGGCGGATCGCAACGATTGGCGACCTGTCGACCGCGCAGGCCGAGCACGCAATCGCGGCCAATGGCCGGGTGTTGGCGCCGGGCTTTATCGACGTGCACACCCACGATGACACGGTAGTGATCCGTCACCCGCAGATGTTGCCCAAGCTCAGCCAGGGTGTGACCACGGTGATTGTCGGCAACTGTGGCATCAGCGCCTCGCCGGTCAATTTGCGCAGCGACCCGCCGGACCCGATGAACCTGTTGGGTTCGCGTGAAGCGTTCGTTTATCCGCGGTTTGCCGATTACCGTGCGGCTGTGGAAAGCGCGCATCCGGCGGTCAACGTCGCCGCGCTGATCGGCCATACGGCCCTGCGCAGCAACCATATGGACGACCTGCACCGCACCGCCACGCCCGATGAAATTGCCGCCATGCGCATGCAATTGCAGCAAAGCCTGGAGGCCGGTGCGCTGGGTTTATCCACAGGTCTGGCCTACGCCAGCGCATTCAATGCCGAGACCGATGAAGTGCTGCAACTGAGTGAAGAACTGACGGCCTTCGGTGCGGTGTACACCACCCATTTGCGCAGTGAATTCGAACCGGTGCTGGAGGCGATGGACGAGGCGTTTCTGATTGGCCGACATGCCCAGGTGCCGGTGATTATTTCTCACCTGAAATGTGCGGGCGCGGGGAACTGGGGGCGGAGTCCGCAGCTATTGGCGTCGCTGGAGCTGGCGGCGAAAACCCATCCGGTGGGCTGTGATTGCTATCCCTATGCGGCCAGCTCGTCGACGCTGGATTTGAAGCAGGTCACGGATGCGTTTCGCATCACCATCACCTGGTCGACGCCACACCCGGAGGTCGGCGGGCGCGACTTGCAGGATATCGCCGCCGAGTGGGAGGTTTCGCTGCTGGACGCAGCACGTCGCCTGCAACCGGCAGGGGCGGTGTACTACGGGATGGATGAGGCGGATGTACGCCGCATCCTCGCGCATCCGCTGTCGATGGTCGGCTCTGATGGTTTGCCTGAAGACCCGTTCCCCCATCCACGGTTGTGGGGCGCGTTTCCGCGAGTGCTGGGGCATTTCAGCCGGGATGTGGGATTGTTCCCGCTGCACACGGCGGTGCACAAAATGACGGGGTTGTCGGCGGCGCGTTTTGGCTTGGCCGAGCGTGGCGAAATTCGTGAAGGGTATTGGGCTGACCTGGTGTTGTTCGACCCGTTGCACGTGCGCGATGTGGCGGATTTCAAAGCGCCACAGCGCGCCGCTGAGGGCATTGATGGCGTGTGGATCAACGGGGTGTTGAGCTACAGCGATGGTCAGGCCAATGGTCAGCGGCCGGGGCGATTCCTGGCGCGCAATGGGGATTTGCGTGGTGGGTTTTCGTCTCTATAGTGGGCGCTTTCATACACGGAGCTGTCGCCATGCACTTAGGAAAAGTCACCCCCATTTTGCGGATTTTCGACGAGGCCAAAGCGTTGGAATTCTACGTCGAGTTCCTCGGGTTCAAGGTCGACTGGCAGCACCGCTTCGAGGCGAATTTTCCGTTGTATTTGCAGGTGTCGTTGGGCGAATGTGTGCTGCATTTATCCGAGCATCATGGCGATGCTTCGCCGGGGTCGGCGGTGCGGATTCAGGCGCAAGAGGTGGACGCGTATCAGCAGCAGTTGCTGGCCAAAGATTACCGTTATGCCAAGCCTGGGGTTGAGGAAACGCCGTGGGGCTCGCGGGAGATGAGCATCAGTGATCCGTTTGGGAATCGGCTGGTGTTTGTTGAGGAAGGCGAGGGCTGATGGGTAAATTGCAGGCAATAAAAAACCGCCTTAGTAGGGCGGTTTTTTATTGCAAACCCAGTTTGCGGCTGGGGTTGCTATCTCAAAAGACGCATCGACCTGCAGTTGGATACTACCGCTGGTCATGTCATCACGCAAGACGGAATGATGGCCGGCATGCTTACTTTAGGCATCCTTTCTCTTGCTTGATTTGACTGCAAACTCTTTCAATGAATCTATCAGGCGATACTGGATATTTGACCACTGTTCGACACACCTTAGACGGGAATGTTGGTTAGGATCTTCCCCGTTCTGCGTTTGTCGCTTTTTAGGTGAGCCGGGTATGCGCGCGAATTCTGGACCGACCGCCACGGGCTAGTAATCCGTGCCGGATTGATGCGGAAGGACCATTAGCCCGGCCACCTCAAAGGACGTATCGATCTGCGTCTGAAGGCTCACGTGTTCCGGTAAGTGCGCTGGAGGTAAGGCCCAACTCAAGGAGGGCCGAGTATGTCTAAGTTTGCACGACGTACGTGGAACCTCGTAGTGAATGCCCTGCGTGTTTATCACGTGTGGACACTCCTGCGGGACAGCTTTGATGACCTGTAAGGTCTGAGAAGTGGAGCCGCCTCGGCTTAAATCGAGGCGGCTTTTTGGTTTTTTAAACCCGGAAATGACTGACCATCTGCTGCAACTGGCTGCCCAAACGCGCCAGTTCCACACTCGACTTCGCTGTCTCGTCACTCGCCGTTGCGGTCTGCTCCGACACATCACGCACGTTCACAATGCTGCGGCTGATCTCTTCAGCCACGGCGCTTTGCTGCTCGGCCGCCGCTGCAATCTGCTGGTTCATCGACTGGATGTTCGACACCGTACGGGTGATGTTTTCCAGCGACACACCGGCCTTACGGGTCAGCTCGACGCTGCTGTCGGTGAGGCTGCGGCTGTTGTTCATCACAGTAGCCACTTGTTGGGTGCCGTTCTGCAAACCCGCCACCAGGCCTTCGATTTCTTCGGTGGATTTTTGGGTGCGTTGGGCCAGGCCACGGACTTCGTCGGCGACCACGGCAAACCCACGACCGGCTTCACCGGCACGCGCCGCTTCAATCGCGGCGTTGAGCGCCAGCAGGTTGGTCTGCTCGGCCACGGCCTTGATCACATCCATCACGCTGCCGATCTTGTTGCTCTCTTGTTGCAGGTGCGTCATGGCGTCGGTGGAACGTGCCACTTCAGCGGCCAGGCGTTCGATCTGGGCGATGGCTTCGGCCACCACTTTGTCACCTGCGCGGGCTTGGCCGTCAGCATCGGCAGCGGCCAGGGACGCCTGCTCGGCGTTGCGCGCAACTTCCTGCACCGTGGCAGTCATTTCGTGCATAGCGGTGGCGACTTGATCGGTCTCGATCTTCTGGCTGTTGACGCCGGCACTGGTCTGCTCGGTGACGGCCGACAGCTCTTCGGCAGCGCTGGCGATCTGGGTCACGCCGTCGCGAATACCACTGATCAATTCACGCAGGGTGGTGCCCATGCGCTGGATGCCTTGTTGCAACACGCCCAGTTCGTCACGACGGGTCACTTGGATGTTGTGGCTCAGGTCGCCGGAGGCAATGCGCTCCACCACGGCCAGGGTTTCCTGGATCGGGCGCGTGATCTGGCGGGTAATCACCCAGGCCGCGATGACGCCGACCAGCAGGGCCAGAAAAGTGCTGATCAACTGCAGGCTGCGGGCCTGGGCGCTTTCGGCGTCGCGGCGATCCAACTGAATGTCATACAGCTTGTCGCTGATGGTGACGATATCGGCGCCTTGCGTGGTCATTTCGGCACGGGCGCTGACGATATTGGCGTTGGCTGCCTTGTAGCTCTGCACGGCGCTGCGATAGGCGCCCAGTGCAGTTTCCAGTGAGGTCAATGCGCTTTGTTGACTGCTGCCAAACGCAGCGTTGAGACCTTTCAAGCCACCGATGGCTTTCTCGATTTGCGCAGCGGCGCGGGCTTCGGTCTCTGCGTTGACCGTGTTGGTGTAACCGCGCACTTCATAACGGGCCAGCTGGAACTCTTCCTTGGCGTTGGTTATAGCCTGGTATTGCGTGTAGCGCTCCGGGCTGTCGGGCATCTGCTGCGCGGTGGTGTCCAGTGCTTCGATCTGGGCATTGGCAATATCAGCCTTGTCGCCCATGACCTGGCGCGCGGCATTGCCGTTACGGTAGGCCTCGCGCATTTTGTTCAGCGACTGTTGGTAAGCGGTGATGACGGCTTTCTGGTCGGTGAGCAGCTTGCGGTTTTCCGGGCTCTTGAAGCTGTCCAACAGCTTCTGTTGCTGGGCGGCGAAGGCGTCCAGGCTAGTCTGTACGTTCTGTGCCACGGCCTCATCGCCGTTTGCCAGCATGTACTGCAGGCGCACGATACGCAGTTTTGTCAGGGAGGCGTTGAGCTGGGTGATGTCGCTCATCCAGTTGCTACGGTCGATCAGCCCGCCCAGGCTGGTCCAGCCGGTCAGTGCCAGGATCGAGGTGAGGACCAGCACCAGGCCGAAGCCCAGGCCGAGTTTGAGGTTGACGCTGATGTTGCCGAACCAGCTATTCATCGAATGCTCCGCAAGAATGATGTATGTCTGCTGGACGGTGTTGTTGTTTGAGCCAGCCAAAGTGTGTAGGGCTGTATCGGCGACGAGAGATGAATCTGAAGTACTTTTCTTACCGCTGCGACGAAGGGTCGCCATTGCCTGGCAGCAATGGCGACCCTCGGGGCTCACAGTAGGGCGGCGGGCACCACGGTCAGCCTGAGGCACGACGCAGCCCTCTGGCTCATGTGCACGGTATTGCGTGCGACCCGTGGATGACTGGCTTGGCCTGAGGGTTCGCCGCTGTTGGGGTTGACGTCAAAACGCGGGAAATTACTGCTGGCAATGTCCAGGCGCAGTCGATGGCCGCGTTTGAACAGGTTGCAGGTGGCAAAGGGCTCGATCAGCACCTTGACCCGCTCGCCGGGCGTGAGCAGCGTCGGCTGTTCCCAGGATTCGCGATAGCGGCAGCGTCGGAGGCCATCGGTAATGTTCATCGCGAAGCCGTCGGGATAATCGATGCTCGGTGGATACACGTCCACCAGCTTGGCGGTGAAATCGGTGTCAGGCGCGTTGCTGTCGATCCACAACTCAATCTGTACGCTGCCTGCAACGATCAGGTCTTCGTCGAGTGGTTCGGTCTGGAAACTCAGTACATCTTCGCGTTCATTTAGTGGGCTGTTGTCGCCTCGGGTGCCGAAGAAGTCAGGGCGTTCACGTTGGTCGAAAGCACCGCCCACAAATACCGGGGCGCCGGAGGTCAGCGCGCCACCAATGGTCGGAACCGGGTGAGCGGGGTCGGCGATGTAGCTCATGTGAGCGTCGAGGTCGGATGGAGCGCTCGGGGTCAGTTGTGTTTGCGCATTCAAGTACAGGGTCAGCGTCTGGCTGCCCGGCAATGGCCATTGCGTCGATTGCAGCCAGCGTCCGCCGTGTTGCAGGCGGCCGTTGGGGTCGCGTTTGCCGTTGCCGCCGCCCATCAGAAAAACATCCACACGGGTCTCTGCGGGCTGAGGCGACGGTTTGAGGGATTGCTCGAACCACGCCAGGCGGCAACTCAGCCAGTCTCGATCAACCTGGCCATCGAACACCGCCTGCGGCCCGAACTCCACATCTCCGCTGTGGCTGATATTGCGGTCGCCATGCAGCCACGGGCCCATTACCAACTGAAGGTTCGCGGTGCCGTTGTGTTCAAAGGCGTTGTAGTTGGCCAGGGTGGAGCTGACATAGGCGTCGTACCAGCTGGACATGAACAACACGGGAATATCGGGCAACTGCGAATAATGGCCTTCGGCGTAGATACCCGACTTGCGCCAATAGTCACTGAAGTCGCCCTGGGCCCATTGGTCCAGTATGTAGGCCTCGTATTCCGGTACATGGCGCAAGGGCGACTGGCCGGGTTGCCAGGGCATACGGGTAAACCACTGGTGAATATCCTCTTGCTCCAGCGCTTGACGAATGTATGGGTCGGCCAGGGCAGCCGGGCTTTCCTTGGCCTGGCGAAAGGCCCACGTAGCCTGTTTGAGCTCGAATGCGCCGCCCTGGCGAATGCCGCACTGGTAAGCGTTGGCGAAGCCGCCGCTGTCGAGCACCATGCTGCTCAAACCAGGTGGGTGCAGGCAAGCCATCGCCAGTTGGGTATGAGCGGCGTAAGACAGGCCCATGCTGCCAATTTTGCCGTTGCACCAGGGCTGCCGGACGATCCAGGCCAAGGTGTCAAAACCGTCTTCGCCCTCAGCGGTGTATTTGGTGAACAGCCCTTCGGAGGCATAGCGCCCTCGGCAGTCCTGGAAGATGGCGACAAAGCCTCGTTCAGTCAAACGCGCTGCCATCTGTTCGCGGGAGATGTGCTGGCCGTCCAGCTGTTTTTCCGAGCGTGAGGGTTTGCTCTTGTCGTACGGCGTGCGTTCGATGACGACTGGAAAGGGGCCGTCGCTGCCGGTCGGCAAATAGATATCGGTAGCCAGGTGGATGCCATCACGCATCGCAACCATTTGGTTGTGCAGGGTTTGCATGGGGAAAACACTCATCGACTCAGTAACCGCTCGTGACCGCGATGGCCAACAACACCATCGCCAGCACGGCGTAGATCAGGAACAGCGGCAGGATATAGCGGGCCCATTGGCCCCAGCCGACGTTAGCGGTGGCCAGTAACACCAGCAGGCCGCTGGAGGTCGGGGTGATCATGTTGGTCAGGCCATTACCCATCAGAAAGGCGAGCACAGTGGTCTGCGGGCTAACGCCAGACAGTTGGCCCAGCGGGCCGAAGATTGGCATGGTCACCGCAGCCTGGCCCGACGTAGACGGGATCAACACATCCAAACCCAGTTGCGCGAAGAACATGCCGTAGGCCGACACAATCGGACCGTGGTCGCCCACCAGGTTGGCCAGGCTGTTGACGATGGTGTCCAGTACCTGGCCAGTGCTGAGGATGATCTCCACCGCGGTGGCCAGGCCGATCAGCACCCCGGCAATCAATACTTTCTTCATGCCATCGACGAACGCACTGGCGGCGACGCTGGCACCCAGCCCGGCGATCACACTGAACGTCACGGTCAGGAGCAAGTAGAACGCCGACAGCTCATGGTATTTCCATGCCCAGCGGTTAGAGGCGTAGACCAGGAAACCGATGCCCACCAGCAGCACGATCAGATTGATCAGGTGGCGCGTGGGCAAGGGTCTACGCTCGAACGTTATTTGCGCCGTCGCATCGAAACCGTGCTGGCGAATACTCCACAACACGAACGCAATGCCCACCAGCAGGAAGGTGCAGTAGGCCAATACGCGCATGCTCAAACCACTGAATATCGGCAACCCGACCATCGGCTGGGCGACGGACAACGCCACCGGATTAGAGATCGACGCCAGATAGCCGATCTTCACCGAAATCGCGACGATGGCCAGCCCAATCAGGTTCGACAGCCCCAGCCGGTTGGCCATGGCGACCATCAGCGGCACGATCAGAATGAACTCCTTGGCCAAGCCCATGAACGTACTGCCAGCGGAAAACACCAGCATCAGGCTCGGCACCAGCACGTAGATATTGCCTCGGGTCAAACCCAGCAGGCGCTCCAGCCCGGCATCGATGACGCCGGCCTTGTTCAACACGCCGAACATGCCACCGATGAACAACACCATGAAAATCAACGCCGCGCGTTTCTCGATGCCTTGAGGGATGGCCATGAACCCTTCGACCAGCGACACCGGGCGGGCCGTCGTATCGCCAGCCTTGCGCGGCTCCAGCGCAAACAGTTGGCTCAGGCTGTCGTGTTTTTCCAGCACCTGATAAGAGCCCGGTACCACCAGCCCATTCTGGCGCTCAAACTTGCCTGCGTTCACCGCGTAGGTGAAGGCCACGGCAAGCAAGACGATGCTCAGGAGGATAATGGCCGGGTTGATCTGTTTGCGTTGCGTGGGTTTTTCCACCACCGCTTGGGTGGGGATGATCTGTGATTCGCTCATGCTGGCTGCCCCGGCGTTCGCCGTTTTTGTTATGGGGGAGTGACGCGTGTGGAGCGGACACTAGGGCAAAGTTTTTATGGCGACAACGTTATGCGCAGGCTGGATTGGGCTATGCGTTTTGTGCGTTCAGGCGCTGTTTGAGATGCTCGGCAAACGCCGTCACCACCGGTGGGCGTGGCTCGTTAGCGCGATAGGCCAGGCCGAAAGAATAGGGCAGCGTTGGTCGAAAAGGCCGGGTAACGATCGGTAAATGCAGGAAGTGGCTGGCCAGCAAACCGTTGACGATCGACACCCCGAGGCCTTCGGCGACAAAGCTGCACGCCGCCCCCACCGAGTGCACTTCGACACGTACCTGCGGCGTGAGGTTGGCGGCGCGAAACACTTGGTTCAACTCCGCCCGCAAGGCCCTTTGTCGTCCCAGCATGACCAGCGGCAGATTGCGCAGATGCTGCACCTCGATACAGGCGTGGCGGGTCAGTGGGTGGTTGGCGGGCATCACGCAAACGCCCTCGGTTTGGAGCACGGGCTCAATGTCGAAGTCGGGAATTTCCGTCGGCAATCGCACAAAACCCAAGTCGGCTGAGCGATCCAACACGGCACGCTCGATCATGTCATACGAGCCGGTAAGCAACTCGACGACGATGTCCTCATGGCTTTTGAGAAACTCCGCGACGATGCGAGGCAACAGCTCCTGGGTCATGCTGGTGGGCACTCCGACCTTGAGCAGGCTCTTGCGCGAGCGGCCCACGCGCATCTCGTCAGCCAAGCGTTGGATGCGTTGCATGCCGTCTACCAGGCTGGCGACTTCCATCAACAACTCTTCTGCTTCTGCGGTGGCCATCAGGCGGCCCTTTTTGCGCAGAAACAAGGTGAAGCCCAAGGCCTCTTCCAGTTGGCTCAACAGGCGGCTGACGGCCGATTGCGATAGGCCCATGCGCGTTGCCGCGCCGATGGTCGAGCCGGTGGACATGATCGCCTTGAAGGCTTCGAGCTGCTTGAGATTCACCGTGGTTTTCCTGTCGGTTGCGAGGGGCGAGCGGTGCTTTGCGCATAGCCTGATGCGCATCTCGCATAACGTTGTGGGGCTTTCGATGAGCCGCTAGTGTCCGCTCCAACGCGACGTGCCGTCCAGTGCATGGCGCGGTGCAACTGCCCATAAAAAACCACAACAGGCATTGAGGAAACAGTTATGCGCGAGTTTTTCACGCGGGGGAAAATCGCGTCGGTGGGCGTGTTGGCGAGCCTGTCACCGGTGCTTCTGGCTCAGGGTTTCTGGGAAGACTCCCAGGGTCGATTGACCTTGCGTAACTTTTACTTCAACGACGATTACCGTGATGGTGGCGAGGATCGCAAGGAGTGGGCGCAGGGCTTTTTGCTCAACCTGCAGTCGGGTTATACCGAGGGCACGGTGGGGTTTGGCCTGGACGCGTTGGGGCTGACAGGCCTGCGCCTTGACTCCAGCCCCACCCATGCCGGCACCGGTTTATTGCCGGTGCACGATGACGGTCACGCGGCCAGCGAGTTCTCCAGTTTAGGCGTCACCCTGAAGATGCGTTGGGGCGATACCGTGGTGAAAGCCGGCACGTTGTTGCCGAAGATTCCGGTGCTGGTGCAAAACGACGGGCGCCTGCTGCCGCAGACGTTCCAGGGCGCTCAGTTGGAATACACCGGTATTCGCAACCTGTACCTGCACACCGGGCACCTGGATAAATTCAAGCAGCGAAACTCCACCGACAGCGTGGCCATTTATCCCCAGGGCTACAGCGGCAAGGAAGGCAGCGCCTTCGATTTCGCGGGTGCCACTTATGCCTTCACACCACGCCTGAGTGGCACTTGGTATTACGGCGAAATGCGAGAGTTCTATCGCCAGCAATTTGTCGGCCTTGTGCATAAACAGCCTGTGGGCAGCGGTACGCTGACCAGTGACTTGCGTTATTTCATCAGCAATGAGGCGGGAGAGGCGCGCAACGGCAAGGTCGACAGTGACATGGTCAGTGGGCTGTTCACCTACCGTCTGGGCGCGCAGGCGTTCGGCGTCGGTTATCAGAAGGTCAGCGGGGACACCGCGTTGCCTTATGCCAGTGTCTCAACGGTGTATTCCTTCAGTAACGCCGGCGTGGGCAAGTTCATCCAGGCCGGTGAGCAAACCTGGATGCTGCGCTACGACTACGATTTCGCCGCAGTGCTGCCAGGCTTAAGTTTTATGACCCGCTATTACAAAGGACAGAACGGTGATTACAAGGGGCGTGAAGCGCGGGAGTGGGAATCTGACACCAACCTGCGCTACGTCATCCAGGACAGTACCTTCAAAGGCCTGGGCGTGGAGTTGCGCAAGGCGACCTATCGTTCGACCTATGCCAGCGACCGAGACAACTACCGACTCTACCTGACATACGACCTGGCCCTTTGGTAGCCGGAAAGGGGGCTGATCAGCGGCCGGTCTTGTGTGCTAGTCTGCGGGCCCTTTTAGTTTTGGATGGCACGGGAAATCGTGCTGCCCTACAGCGGAGCCTCTTCATGTCCGAAGTTAATCTGTCCACCGACGAAACCCGCGTCAGCTACGGTATCGGCCGTCAGTTGGGCGACCAACTGCGCGACAACCCGCCACCGGGCGTTAGCATCGACGCCATCCTGGCTGGCCTGACCGACGCTTTCGCAGGTAAGCCAAGCCGCGTTGACCAAGAGCAAATGGCTGCCAGCTTCAAAGTTATCCGCGAAATCATGCAAGCTGAAGCGGCTGCCAAGGCTGAAGCGGCTGCTGGCGCTGGCCTGGCGTTCCTGGCTGAAAACGCCAAGCGTGATGGCATCACCACCCTGGCTTCCGGTCTGCAATTTGAAGTGCTGACCGCCGGTGATGGCGCCAAGCCGACCCGTGAAGACCAAGTGCGTACTCACTACCACGGCACTCTGATCGACGGCACCGTGTTCGACAGCTCCTACGAGCGTGGCCAGCCTGCAGAATTCCCGGTTGGCGGCGTGATCGCTGGCTGGACCGAAGCCCTGCAACTGATGAATGCCGGCAGCAAATGGCGTCTGTACGTGCCGAGCGAACTGGCTTACGGCGCTCAAGGCGTTGGCAGCATCCCGCCGCACAGCGTTCTGGTGTTCGACGTTGAGCTGCTCGACGTTCTGTAATACTCGGTAATGTTGGCGCCGGTTTCAGGTCGGAGCTGGCTTGCCTGCGATGGCATCAACTCGGTAGCCGGTAGGGCCGAGTCGTTTGGATCGCGGGCAAGCCCGGCTCTCGCATGAAGCAGGTGCACTCAAGTTGTGCAGGGTATCTCATGGATGGAACTTGCCATTGAGGTCCGTGGCCGGGCGCAACGCCCGGGCATAGCAGAACAGAAACAGGTTGCGCACCACTTCCTTCAGCACCCCAGGTTCACTGGAACTCAGGCCGTTCACGTCCAGGTCGCCTTGATCCTGCAGCTCATTGAGCGCTTCTTCTTCCAGCACCGCACAGACTTCACCGGTTTCCCGATGCAGGATTCGCAGGTAAGGGTGTGGTCGGTCCAGCCAGGCATCTATCAAATAAGTCATGGTCATTCTCCTTGAGAGTTTCAATGAGAATAATTCTTATTAGCAGAATAGCAAGTGCCTATTGGCGATTTGCAGATTTTTCTGTGGGGATAGTGCGTTCGATCAACGGGGAGGCAAAACGCCATCCCGCGGCGGGCGCGGGATGGATGCAGCAGATTCAGACTTTGCGTACAAACTCAGACTTGAGTTTCATCGGGCCGATACCGTCGATCTTGCAATCGATATCGTGGTCGCCGTCGCACAAGCGGATGTTCTTGACCTTGGTACCGACTTTGACCACCAGGGACGTGCCTTTGACCTTGAGGTCCTTGATCACCGTGATGGTGTCGCCGTCTTGCAGGACGTTGCCTACAGAGTCTTTCTTCACGGTTTCATCGCTGGCCGCTTCGGCCTCGCCACTGGCGGACCACTCATGGGCGCATTCCGGGCAGATCAGCTGGGCGCCGTCTTCGTAGGTGTATTCGGAATTGCATTTCGGGCAGGGTGGCAACGTGCTCACTAAAGCTCCTTGAAAGTCAGGAATGGCTAAAGTCGCACATTATATAGGGTTTTGTAGTTGTAGCGGGGCAGCGAGTTGCTAATGGGGTCTAAATGTGGGAGCAGGCTTGCTCGCGAAGGCGTCGGGTCAGTAACACTTTCGGTGACTGACACTCCGCATTCGCGAGCAAGCCCGCTCCCACACAAGCCTGCGCTCGCAGATATTGCTCAGTGCGTGCGGGCTACCGCAAACTCACTCAGCTCGACCAGGGCGTCCCGGTATTCGCTGGCAGGCAGGACTTCCAGGCACTTGATGGCGCGAGCTACGTAGTCACGCGCCAGTTGTGCGGTGTACTCCAGAGAGCCCGAAGCGTCCACGGCGGCACGGATGGCTTCCAGGTCTTCGATGCCGCCTTTCTGGATTGCCTTGCGCACCAGGGCAGCTTGTTCCGGTGTACCTTCGCGCATGGTGTAGATCAGCGGCAGAGTCGGCTTGCCTTCGGCCAGATCGTCACCGACGTTCTTGCCCAGGGTCTCGGCGTCGCCTTTATAGTCGAGCAGGTCGTCTACCAGTTGGAACGCCACGCCCAGATGGTCACCAAAGGTGCGCAGGGCTTCGGCTTGTTCGGCAGTGGCGCCGCAGAGGGCGGCGGCACTGTGAGTGGAGGCCTCGAAGAGCATCGCGGTTTTGCCGCGAATCACTTCCATGTAGGTTTCTTCGGTAGTGCTGGCGTCCCGAACCTTCGACAGCTGCAACACTTCGCCTTCGGCGATGATGCGTGTGGCCTGTGAAAGAATCTTCATCACTGGCATCGAGCCCAGCTCGACCATCATTTCGAACGAGCGCGAGTAGAGGAAATCGCCGACCAGCACGCTTGGGGCGTTGCCCCACATTGCATTGGCCGTCTCGCGGCCACGACGCATGCCGGACATGTCGACCACGTCGTCATGCAGCAGGGTGGCGGTGTGCAGGAATTCGATGGTGGCGGCCAGCAGGCGCAGGTCATCGCCTTCGCGGCCCAGGGCCTTGCCACACAGCAACACTAATAAAGGACGCAGGCGTTTGCCGCCCGCCGACGTAATGTAGTCGCCAATTTTGGAGACCAGCGGCACTTTAGACGTCAGCTGCTGCTTGATGATGCCGTCGACGGCGCTAAAATCGTCCGCGACCGCGCGGTAGAAAGCTTGGGGTTGCATCAGCGACAGTCGCTCCAGAAGGGTTGCGCGGCATGCTAGGACCCAGGCCCGACACTGTCAAGGCGCGATAGACGGCCTCTTGCAACACCCATTTACCTTGCGTACAATCGCGCACCCTGAACTTCCTGGGCAGCACCTGCCTTACGCAATTGCATTCGGGACGTCCATCCCATGCAGCCATGCCAGCCAATACCTCTTCTTATAAAGCGCTGGGTGAGCAGGATTATCGGAGAAATACCATGTCGTACGCAGTAATTGTTACTGGTGGCAAGCAATACAAGGTCGCCCCAGGTGAATACCTGAAGATCGAAAAACTGGAAATCGCTACCGGCGAATCCGTTACCTTTGATCGCGTTCTGTTGGTCGCCAATGGCGATGACGTGAACATCGGCGCTCCAGTTGTTGCTGGCGCTACCGTTGTGGCTGAAGTGATCTCCCAAGGTCGTCACGATAAAGTCCGCATCATCAAGTTCCGTCGTCGTAAGCACCACATGAAGCGTATGGGCCACCGCCAGTGGTACACCGAGATCAAAATCACCGGTATTCAGGCTTAATTTCAGCCTAATTCCTCACTAGGAGAATTGACTCATGGCACACAAAAAAGCTGGTGGTAGTACCCGTAACGGTCGCGACTCAGAAGCCAAACGCCTTGGCGTTAAGATGTATGGCGGCCAGAAAATTATTCCGGGCAACATCATCGTGCGTCAGCGCGGCACCCAATTCCACGCCGGTTACGGTGTTGGCATGGGTAAAGATCACACCCTCTTCGCTAAAATCGAAGGCGTGATCAAGTTTGAAGTAAAAGGCGCGTTCAACCGCCGTTACGTGAGCGTTGTCGCCGCTTAATTGCGCGATCGCTGGAAAAGCCCTGTCTCGCGACGGGGCTTTTTCGTTTGTGGAGTGAGTCTCTTGCAAAGCTGTTTGTGATGGGCTCAGGCGCTGGATAGGCGGTTGTTGTTTGAGGTCGCTGCGCTCATTTTTGCAAGAGTCTTATGTCTTGGTTTCTTAAGCTCGTCCATGCGACGAGAGGCGTTTTGTTATGAAGTTCGTTGATGAAGTTTCCATCCGAGTAAAAGCAGGCGACGGCGGTAACGGTTGCATGAGTTTCCGTCGCGAAAAGTTCATCGAAAACGGTGGCCCTAACGGCGGCGACGGCGGTGATGGCGGTTCCATCTACATGATGGCCGACGAAAACCTCAACACCCTCGTCGACTACCGTTACACCCGGCACTTCGATGCCGAACGTGGCTCCAACGGCGGCAGCACCGACTGCACCGGTAAAAAAGGCGAAGACTTGGTGCTGCGCGTACCGGTCGGCACTACGATCATTGACTCCGCCACCCAGGAAGTTATTGGTGACCTGACCAAGGCCGGCCAAAAGCTGATGGTTGTGCAGGGCGGCTGGCATGGTCTGGGTAACACCCGATTCAAGTCCAGCACCAACCGCGCGCCACGCCAGACCACGCCGGGCAAGCCGGGCGAGCAGCGTGACCTCAAGCTGGAAATGAAAGTACTCGCAGACGTAGGCCTGTTGGGCCTGCCGAACGCCGGTAAGAGTACGTTCATTCGCTCGGTCTCGGCCGCCAAGCCGAAAGTCGCCGACTACCCGTTCACCACCCTAGTGCCAAACTTGGGCGTGGTCAGCGTCGACCGCTGGAAAAGCTTCGTGGTCGCCGACATTCCTGGCCTGATCGAAGGTGCTTCCGACGGCGCGGGCTTGGGGATTCGCTTCCTCAAGCATTTGTCGCGTACCCGTTTGCTGCTGCACCTCGTCGACATGGCGCCGCTGGATGACACCAGCGCCCCAGACGCCGCCGAAGTGATCGTCAGTGAGCTGACCAAGTTCAGCCCGGCCCTGGCCGAGCGTGATCGTTGGTTGGTGCTGAACAAGTGCGACCAGATTCTGGAAGAAGAGCACGAAGAGCGCGTCAAGGAAATCGTCGACCGCTTGGAGTGGGAAGGTCCGGTCTATGTGATCTCGGCCATCGCTAAAGAAGGCACCGAGCGCCTGACCCGCGACATCATGCGCTACCTGGAAGACCGCGCCGACCGCCTGGCGGCCGACCCGGTATTCAAGGCCGAACTGGCCGAGCTCGACCAGCAGATCGAAGACGAAGCCCGTGCCCAGTTGCAAGCCCTGGACGACCAGCGTGCCCTGCGCCGCAGCGGCGTGAAGTCGGTCCATGACATCGGCGACGATGATTGGGACGAAGAAGACGTGGATGATGAAGACGGTCCGGAAATCATTTACGTGCGCGACTGATTCGTTGCAGTAAACTTAAGCGCCGCTCTCTCGAGCGGCGTTTTGGTATCTGGGTTTTACGTAGTCAGTAATGTAGTCACGAATAACGTTATGGGCCGCGCTGGGTCGCGCAGCCCTCACTCTAAGGTTGAAGATAATGCGGAGCAAAGTGACAGGTGCGCAGCGCTGGGTCGTAAAGATCGGAAGTGCGCTGCTGACGGCGGATGGCAAAGGTCTGGATCGCGCAGCCATGAGCGTCTGGGTCGAGCAGATGGTGGCCTTGCATGAGGCCGGTGTTGAGTTGGTGCTGGTGTCGTCCGGGGCCGTTGCCGCCGGGATGAGCCGTCTCGGCTGGACCGCGCGACCCAGCGCGATGCACGAGCTGCAAGCCGCCGCCGCCATCGGCCAGATGGGCCTGGTGCAAGCCTGGGAGTCGAGCTTTGCCGAGCACGGCCGCCACACGGCGCAGATCCTGCTGACCCACGACGACCTCTCCGACCGCAAGCGCTACCTCAACGCCCGCAGCACCTTACGCGCCCTGGTGGAGCTTAAGGTGATCCCGGTGATCAACGAGAACGACACCGTGGTCACCGACGAAATCCGCTTCGGCGACAACGACACCTTGGCTGCACTGGTGGCCAACCTGGTCGAAGCTGACCTGCTGGTGATACTCACCGACCGCGACGGCATGTTCGACGCCGACCCGCGTAACAACCCCAATGCCCAGCTGATCTACGAGGCGCGCGCCGATGACCCGGCGCTGGACGCCGTGGCCGGCAGCGTTGGCGGTGCCCTGGGCCGTGGCGGCATGCAGACCAAGCTGCGTGCGGCACGCCTGGCTGCGCGTTCCGGCGCACACACCATCATCGTCGGTGGGCGCCTGGAACGCGTGCTGGATCGCCTCAAGGCCGGCGAGCGCATCGGTACGCTGTTGTCGCCGGAACGTGGCATGCTGGCGGCGCGCAAACAGTGGTTGGCCGGGCACCTGCAAACCCGTGGCACGCTGGTGCTGGACGATGGCGCCGTGTCGGCGCTGTCTCAAGGCAACAAGAGCTTGCTGCCGGTAGGCGTCAAATTGGTGCAAGGCAGCTTCCGCCGCGGCGAGATGGTGGTGTGCGTTACGCCGGACGGTCGTGAGATCGCCCGTGGTCTGGCTAACTACAGCGCCCTTGAAGCGCAGAAAATCATTGGACAATCGTCTGACGCGATTGTCGGACTATTGGGTTACATGGCCGAACCAGAATTGGTTCACCGCGATAACCTCATCCTGGTCTAAGCGAAGGAATACACGATGCGCGTAATGAAGGGATTACTTGGCCTGCTGCTGGCCATGCCGCTGCTGGCCTCGGCTGAAGAGATTGGTCAGGTGTCAACGGTGTTCAAGTTTGTCGGCCCCAACGACCGGATCGTGGTCGAAGCGTTTGATGACCCCAAGGTCGACGGCGTGACCTGCTACTTGTCGCGCGCCAAGACGGGCGGCGTGAAAGGTGGCTTGGGCCTGGCCGAAGACCGTGCCGAAGCTTCGATTGCTTGCCGTCAGGTCGGCCCGATTCACTTCAAGGGCGAACTCAAGGACGGCGACGAAGTGTTTAAGGAGCGAACTTCGCTGGTGTTCAAGACCATGCAGGTAGTGCGCTTCCTCGACAAAAAGCGCAATACCCTGGTTTACCTGGTCTACAGCGACCGTTTAATCGAAGGCAGCCCGCAAAACGCCGTTACGGCGATTCCGATTTTGCCTTGGCCGACCGCTCAGTAGTTCGCAGGCGAGTTTTGTAATCGGCGGCTATGATTGCAAGCTTGCGGTCTGTAATCTCGAACGGCCGCAACGTAAAAGAACATGGGATATCTGGAGTTCGTCATGAGTGCTTTCCACGACCTGAAACTCAAAGCTTTGGACGGTCAAGAGCTACCGCTGGCGCCCTTCAAGGGGCAAGTTGTGCTGGTGGTCAATGTGGCCTCCAAATGCGGCTTGACCCCCCAATACGCGGCGTTGGAAAACCTCTATCAGCAGTATAAAAGCCATGGGTTTACCGTACTTGGCTTGCCGTGCAACCAGTTTGCAGGCCAGGAGCCGGGCACCGAGGAAGAGATCCGGGCATTTTGCAGCCTCAACTATGGTGTGACGTTCCCGTTGGGCAGCAAGCTCGACGTCAATGGTCCGGAACGTCATCAGCTCTATCGCCTGCTGGCTGGCGAGGGTGCCGAGTTTCCTGGGGACATCACCTGGAATTTCGAGAAATTCCTGCTCGGCAAAGATGGGCGCGTACTGGCGCGCTTTTCGCCGCGTACCGCTCCGGATGACCCGACAATCGTGCAGGCCATCGAAAAAGCCTTGAGTTGAATCGGGCCCATGCGGCGAGGGAGCTTGCTTGCGCTGGACTGCGCAGCCGTCTCAAGCCCCTCATCACTACTACCCCTTAATCACCCCGATCAATAGTGCTACCCGGCACATCGCACTCCTCATATTATCCACATCATAAATTCCTTTCCCGTGGAGTGCTCCCATGCCTGTCCAAGCCTTGTTCAAACCCTTCCAACTCGGTGCGCTGCAGCTTTCGACCCGTGTGGTGATGGCGCCAATGACCCGTTCGTTCTCCCCCGGTGGCGTGCCCAATTCCAACGTCATCGAGTACTACCGCCGCCGCGCGGCCGCCGGCGTTGGCCTGATCATCACCGAAGGCACCGTGGTCGGCCATCAGGCGTCCAACGGCTACCCGAACGTCCCGCATTTTTACGGTGAGGCCGCGCTGGCCGGCTGGAAGAAAGTGGTCGACGCGGTGCACGCCGAAGGTGGCAAGATCGTCCCGCAACTGTGGCACGTGGGCAGCGTACGCCGTATCGGCACTGAGCCTGACGCCAGCGTGCCAGCCTACGGCCCGATGGAAAAACTCAAGGATGGCACTGTGGTGGTGCACGGCATGACCACCCAAGACATCAAGGACGTGATCAACGCCTTCGCCCAAGCCGCGAAGGACGCTCAAAGCATCGGTATGGACGGCGTAGAGATCCACGGCGCCCACGGTTACCTGATCGACCAGTTCTTCTGGGAAGGCACCAATCAGCGCACCGACGAATACGGCGGCAGCTTGGCCAAGCGTTCACGCTTTGCTATCGAACTGATTCAAGCCACCCGCGCCGCCGTAGGCCCGGACTTCCCGATCATCTTGCGTTTCTCGCAGTGGAAGCAGCAGGACTACACCGCACGTCTGGTGCAAACCCCTGAGGCGCTGGGTGAGTTTCTCCAGCCACTGTCTGACGCCGGTGTGGACATATTCCACTGCTCCACCCGACGTTTCTGGGAGCCTGAATTCGAGGGTTCCGACCTCAACCTGGCCGGCTGGACACGTCAGCTCACCGGCAAACCGACTATCACTGTCGGCAGCGTCGGCCTGGACGGGGAGTTCCTGCAATTCATGGTCAATACCGACAAGGTCGCGCAACCAGCAAGCCTGGAAAAACTGCTGGAACGCCTGAACAACGACGAGTTCGACTTGGTCGCTGTGGGCCGTGCCCTGCTGGTGGACCCAGATTGGGCGGTGAAGGTGCGCGAAGGTCGTGAAGGCGACATCTTGCCGTTCAGTCGTGAGGCGTTGACGACGTTGGTGTAAGGGGCGACAGGGCGGGCACCGGGTGCTCGTCCTTGCATACGCCGCGCAATTGCCTTTCGAACTGCTCGATAATCGCCGGCCAGCCCTGGCGGCTCGCATGCTGGCGGGCGTTCAAACGCATACGGCGCAAACTCTCCGCATCCTCCAGAAGCCAATTGGCGGCATCGCAAAACGCATCCTCATCACCCGGCATTGCCAGTACGCCGTTGTAACCATGGCGAATATGCTGGGTTGCGGCCGCTTGGTCGTAGGCCACCACCCCCAAACCTGAAGCCATGGCTTCCAGTACCACATTGCCGAAGGTTTCGGTCAGGCTGGGAAACAGAAATACGTCACCGGACGCGTAATGCCGGGCCAGTTCTTCGCCGCGCAGAGTGCCGCAGAAAATCGCCTCGGGCAGTTCCTTTTCCAGCATTCCCCGTTGCGGGCCATCGCCGACGATGATCAGTTTCATCTGGCGCAGTGGGTAGGTGTCTTGCAAGGTTTCGAAGCAGCGTTTAAGCAGGCCCAGGTTCTTTTCCTGTGCCAATCGGCCTACATGCAGTACGGCGATTTGCTCACTGTTTAATGCCCAACTTTCGCGCAGTACGTGATCGCGCTTGGCCGGGTGGAACAACTGGCTGTCGACGCCGCGTGAGAGCATCCCCAGGCGCTCGAAATTCCGACGCTCAAGCTCCAGGCGTTGGCTGGCACTGGGTACCAGGGTCAAAGTCGAACGGTTATGAAACCAGCGCAGGTAGTGCGTGACCATGCGGCTAAGCAGGCTCAAGCCGTATTGCTGGGAATACTGCTGAAAATTAGTGTGAAAGCCACTGACGACGCTGATCCCCAGGCGCCGTGCCGCACGTAACGCCGACAGCCCCAAAGGCCCTTCGGTGGCGATGTAGAGCACGTCGGGGCGCTGGCGAGTCCAGCGTCGCAGCAACTTGTGCATCGACGACTGGCCCCATTGCAGGCCCGGGTAACCCGGCAGCGGCCAGCCACGGCACAGCAGTAATGTGTCGTCGCTGGGGCGGCTCTGATCGCAGCCCTGGCGTGGGCGCACCAGCTCGACTTGATGGCCACGCGCGCGCAAACCTTCACACAGGCGCCCAAGGGTATTGGCCACCCCGTTGATTTCCGGCGGGAAGGTTTCGGTAATTAAGGTGATGTGAAGCGAAGCTGTCGTCATGACCCACAGTGTCGCCGTGGGCCATGTCGTCATTGTGTCATTAGTATGATGGATTTATGACTGGGTCACCTGGGGCGCGGCCATCGCGTCGGCGCCCTGTTCACGTACCCAGAACAGCGTGGCCCCGGCCACCGCTGCCGGCATCATCAGCAGGTTGACCACCGGCACCAGCAGCACCAGATAGACGATGCCGCCAAAACTCATGCTCTGCCAGCGCTTCTGACGCAGCCAGGCGAGCATCTCGTTCCACCCCAGCTTGTGGTTATCTGCCGGGTAGTCGATGTACTGGATCGCCATCATCCAAACGCCAAACAACAGCCATAGCGGCGCGGCGATCAGGTTGACCACGGGGATGAACGACAGGATAAACAGACCAATTGCGCGAGGCAGGAAGTAACCCAGTTTGCGCATTTCCCGGGCCAAGGTGCGCGGCACCATCGCCACTAGTTCGCCCCAACTGAACGGCGGGAAGTCGTCGGTGCCGCGCACAACCACTTCAACTTTCTCCGCGAGAAAGCCGTTGAACGGTGCGGCGATAATATTGGCCAGCATGGTGAAGGTGAAAAACACCATCAGCACCACCAGCACCACAAACAGCGGCCACAAAATGTAGCTGAGGAAGCTCAGCCAGCCAGGCAGCGTCGGCATCAAGGTGTCGACCCACAGGCTGAACTGATGGCCGGCGAAGTAGATCAAACCGACGAACAGCACCAGGTTGATCGCCAATGGCAGCAGCACAAATAGACGCAGGCCTGGGCTCAGCACCAGTTTGAGACCTTCGCGTAGGTATTGCGGGCCGGAAAGAGCGGGGGCGGGCATGGAGAACTCCGAGCAAGAAGACGAACGGGCCGACCTTACCGGCTTTGCATTCAACGCGAAAGCGCGGTCGATGTGGCGACATCAGCGGTAACAAAGGTGTCGATTAACCGAGCTGACTGCATAGAGACCGCCTATGAGCTGGATTGTTATTCCGTATTTCCTTAATCTTGCCCCCCTCGATACGCTGCACCCATTATTTTTCAGGACCTGCGAGTTCAAGCCTTCCCCAAGTGCTTCGCGGTCCTTTTTTATTCCAGCCGCCTTGTTTTCCGGGTGGTCGATAGGAGTGAGTCATGTCTGATACCCGTCATTCGCGAGTGATTATTCTCGGTTCCGGCCCTGCCGGTTACAGCGCTGCCGTTTACGCTGCCCGGGCCAACCTCAAGCCGCTGCTGATCACCGGCATGCAGGCGGGCGGTCAGTTGACCACCACCACTGAAGTCGACAATTGGCCGGGCGATGTCCATGGCCTGACCGGCCCAGTGTTGATGGAGCGTATGAAAGAACACGCCGAGCGGTTTGAAACCGAGATCGTTTTCGACCACATCAACCAAGTCGACTTCTCGAAAAAGCCTTACAGCCTGACCGGCGACAATGGCGTTTACACCTGTGACGCGCTGATCATTGCCACCGGCGCCAGCGCCCGTTACCTGGGTCTGCCGTCGGAAGAAGCGTTCATGGGCAAAGGCGTTTCCGCTTGCGCGACCTGCGACGGTTTCTTCTACCGCAACAAGCCGGTTGCCGTGGTCGGTGGCGGTAACACGGCGGTGGAAGAGGCACTGTACCTGGCCAACATCGCCAGCACCGTGACCTTGGTTCACCGTCGCGAAACCTTCCGCGCCGAGAAGATCCTGATCGACAAGCTGCACGCCCGTGTCGCTGAAGGCAAGATCATCCTCAAGCTCAACGCCACCCTGGATGAAGTCCTGGGCGACAACATGGGCGTGACCGGTGCCCGTCTGAAAAACAACGACGGCAGCTTCGACGAGCTGAAAGTCGACGGCGTGTTCATCGCCATCGGCCACACCCCGAACACCTCGCTGTTCGCAGGTGTGTTGGAAGCCAAGGACGGTTACCTGGTGGTGCAGGGCGGCCGTGAAGGCAACGCCACCGCCACCAACATCGAAGGTATCTTTGCCGCCGGTGACGTGGCTGACCACGTGTACCGCCAAGCCATCACCTCGGCCGGCGCCGGTTGCATGGCGGCCCTGGATGCCGAGCGTTACCTCGACGGTTTGAATGACGCTTCGTTCTAAACCCGTTGAAATAAAAAAACCGGCTGAGAGGC
>NZ_VXCW01000002.1:0-596041 GCF_052850675.1 Pseudomonas sp. 1152_12
TTTAGCGGCTACTTCGCCTTCTTCTTCTTTGTCGAATTCGTCCCAGCTCAGCATGACGTGTCGTCTCCTGCGTGAGGGCTCAAAGGTGCCCGTGTGAAACCGGATGGTTGGGTGTTCACACGGCCCAGAGGCCGCGGTGGATCTTAAGGAATCGTTTGTTGCAACAGCTCGCGCAGGCAAATAAACGGAATTAGGGTCACGGGTTCTGCTTGAGGCTTGAGGTGCGCAGCGACAGGCGCGTGCTTGCGCGAAGGCCTCAGGTCTGGCTCTTCATCCCAGTGTAAAGGGATATTGCAGGCCCGATTTACCCGCGCATTATAGGGAAAAAATCGGCTTTGTGTTGCGGCGGATGGTCACGATGGAGGGCCAAAATGGTGTGGTTTTCGGCCAAGGCGTGTGTTTGCAAGGCTTTGCCAGGCTGGGATTTTTTTGACGGGCGGCGGGATGTTTTTTGTAGGGCGGGGGAACTGGGCTTCTGGGGAGTAAAAATGCTGGGAAGGGTGCAAGGTTTTGAGGTGTTGGTGTGGCGGGTATCGATTTCGCGAGCAAGCCCGCTCCCACATTTGGCCCCAGGTGTGTCAGCTGGCTCTTTGCCGCAAGAACGATTTCTTGCGGCGAGTAAGATCAGGATTTAACGTCCTGATAAGAAGTTATTATCCGTTAGAGCAACCATTGCCCATCACTTGGTAATTAAGAATATGGCGTTGGCCTTGTGAGTCTTCATATTCCATTGTGACCGGCACGACTTGGCAGACATTGGGGATGTTGCTCATGGAGAGTACTTTGGCGACATCCAAGTGTGTGCTGTAAGTGTAATCTTCAACAATCGGGGCGTTCTGGCCGGCCAGCTCGGTCGGGGCTTCGTCGGCCAGGGCGACGGTGGCGCACACGCTGCTGAGGGCCATAACTACGAGAGCTTTCATTTCTTTACTTACCTTCTTCAGGGCGAAAGGGGTCACGGGGCCCTTATGAGGCCGCGTGTGTAACTTAAGAGTTGGGAAGTTCGGATTAACGTTGCCTTCGTGGGGGCTGTTACGTTGTTAATCACGTTGCCTTGGTTGGCGGAGTTGATTCTAGGCTCGCGAGTTATATTCATATACCCGTGCTTTTGATAAACACTATTGGCGGTTTTTGTAATAATCCCGTGGTAAAGGTTTTTTCATCGGACGTGAAAGCCACGCAGGGCGCGGGCCAGAGCCGCATACGGGCATAGCAGGGCAATGTGTAGGGGCTTGTTACTACCATCGTCGAATGGTTCTATGGGGCTGCCCCGGCTACAACAGGGGCCATACAACAACAACTATGTCACCGAGGTAAGAAAGATGAGTGCGGCTTCCCTGTACCCCGTTCGCCCCGAAGTAGCAGCCAACACGCTGACCGACGAGGCGACCTACAAGGCCATGTACCAGCAGTCGGTGGTCAACCCCGATGGTTTCTGGCGTGAGCAAGCCAAGCGCCTTGACTGGGTCAAGCCTTTCACCGCGGTCAAGCAGACCTCTTTCGACGACCACCATGTCGACATCAAATGGTTCGCCGATGGCACCCTGAACGTTTCCTACAACTGCCTGGACCGTCACCTCGCCGAGCGTGGCGATCAGGCGGCGATCATCTGGGAAGGCGACGACCCTTCCGAAAGCCGCACCATCACCTACCGCGAGCTGCATGAAGAAGTCTGCAAGTTCGCCAATGCCCTGCGCGGCCAGGATGTGCACCGCGGCGACGTGGTGACTATCTATATGCCGATGATCCCCGAAGCCGTGGTCGCCATGTTGGCCTGCACCCGCATCGGTGCGATTCACTCCGTGGTGTTCGGCGGTTTCTCGCCTGAGGCTCTGGCCGGTCGCATTATTGACTGTAAGTCGAAGGTGGTTATCACCGCTGACGAAGGTATCCGCGCGGGTAAGAAAATTCCGCTGAAGGCCAACGTCGATGACGCGCTGACCAACCCGGAAACCAGCAGCATCCAGAAGGTCATTGTGTGCAAGCGCACCAATGGCAGCATCAAGTGGAACCAGCACCGGGACATCTGGTACGAAGACCTGATGAAAGTGGCGGGCACCGTGTGTGCGCCCAAAGAGATGGGCGCCGAAGAGGCGCTGTTCATCCTCTACACCTCCGGTTCCACCGGCAAGCCTAAAGGTGTGCAACACACCACCGGCGGCTACCTGCTCTACGCAGCCCTGACCCACGAGCGCGTGTTCGACTACCGCCCGGGCGAAGTCTACTGGTGCACCGCCGACGTTGGCTGGGTTACCGGTCACACCTATATTGTCTACGGCCCGCTGGCGAATGGCGCGACCACGCTGCTGTTCGAAGGTGTACCGAACTACCCGGACATTACCCGTGTCGGCAAGATCGTCGACAAACACAAGGTCAATATCCTCTACACCGCGCCCACTGCGATCCGCGCGATGATGGCTTCGGGCACCGCTGCGTGCGAGGGCGTGGATGGCAGCAGCTTGCGCTTGCTCGGTTCGGTGGGTGAGCCGATTAACCCGGAAGCGTGGGACTGGTACTACAAGAACGTCGGCCAATCCCGTTGCCCGATCGTCGACACCTGGTGGCAGACCGAAACCGGCGCCACCCTGATGAGTCCATTGCCGGGCGCTCACGCGCTCAAGCCGGGTTCGGCTGCGCGCCCCTTCTTCGGCGTGGTGCCGGCGCTGGTGGATAACCTGGGCAACATCATCGAGGGCGCTGCCGAGGGCAACCTGGTGATCCTTGATTCATGGCCAGGCCAGGCGCGTACGCTGTACGGCGACCATGACCGTTTCGTCGATACCTACTTCAAGACCTTCCGTGGCATGTACTTCACCGGTGACGGCGCGCGTCGCGATGAAGATGGCTACTGGTGGATCACCGGCCGAGTGGATGACGTGCTGAACGTGTCCGGCCACCGCATGGGCACCGCCGAGATTGAAAGCGCCATGGTTGCTCACCCTAAAGTCGCCGAAGCGGCGGTGGTGGGTGTGCCGCATGACATCAAGGGCCAGGGCATCTATGTGTATGTCACGCTCAAGAATGGCGAGGAGCCAAATGAAGCGCTGCGCCTGGAGCTGAAAAACTGGGTGCGCAAAGAGATCGGGCCGATTGCTTCGCCGGATGTGATCCAGTGGGCACCGGGCTTGCCGAAGACGCGCTCGGGGAAAATCATGCGCCGTATTCTGCGCAAGATTGCCACGGCTGAGTATGACGGGTTGGGGGATATCTCCACGCTGGCCGATCCTGGGGTGGTGGCGCACTTGATTGAAACGCACAAGACCATGAACGTCGCGTAAGGCGAGGTAGGTGGGACAGAGCCCCATTCGGCGTGAGCTGGGTGGGGCTTTTTTGTGGGGCTCGAAACCGATGAAAATCCCCTGTGGGAGCGGGCTTGCTCGCGAATGCGGTGGGTCAGCTACATATCTGCTCACTGATCCACCGCATTCGCGAGCAAGCCCGCTCCCACATTTTGAATGTATTTCAGGGCGGGTGACGGTGGTGTCTGACGGGGTCGCGCAAACACGAAGCCAATAAATATCGACTTCTCTCGTAGGAGGTTTCTGAATGTTACCGAGAAAGCTAAATGTGTAACCCCACACCCAAGCCTGAGGCAAAGTGCTACGTTCGAGCCCCTAAAAGCCCCGTTTTAGACACCCTCGGGCATAAGATTAAACGCCAGACTTGCCGTGCTAGAAGGGTTTGCGAATAATAGGCCCGCAATTTGCAACATCAATAGGTTTAATGTCTTTTGTCCTTGCATAAAAAGCAAAGGCTGTCAATGTGCTGAAACCGCTTTCTCGGTGCTTCTGTAAATTGTTGTCGCATTGAGGAAATATCGACTTCCGGCCTATCGTTAGAATGCCGATCACTCGCTCGTCGTCTCCAGTATTAATTCGGAGTAGGACGCAGCACCGCTATTCGGTTTCACTGAAGTCGCATCGTGGGCCACGGCTCATACTGCTTTTTGCCCTATACCGATGGAGTCCCAAGATGAAGAAACTTGTGCTGTTGGGCGCCCTGGCGCTGTCCGTGCTGTCCATGCAGGCTTTCGCTGATGAGAAGCCCCTGAAGATCGGCATCGAAGCGGCTTACCCTCCGTTTGCCTCGAAGGCGCCGGATGGCAGCATCGTCGGTTTTGACTATGACATCGGCAACGCCCTGTGTGCAGAGATGAAGGTCAAGTGCACCTGGGTCGAGCAAGAGTTTGATGGCCTGATCCCAGCGCTTAAAGTGCGCAAGATCGACGCGATCCTGTCGTCCATGTCGATCACCGAAGATCGCAAGAAATCCGTGGACTTCACCACCCGCTACTACCTGAGCCCAGCGCAGCTGGTGATGAAGGAAGGCACCACGGTCAGCGACAGCCTGGATGAATTGAAAGGCAAGAAGATCGGCGTGCAGCGCGGTTCGATCCACGACCGTTTCGCCAAGGAAGTCCTGGCTCCTAAAGGCGCCACGGTTGTGCCTTACAGCTCGCAGAACGAAATCTACCTGGACGTGGAAGCCGGTCGCCTCGATGGCACCGTGGCTGACGCCACCCTGCTGCAAGACGGCTTCCTGAAAACCCCGGCCGGTAAAGGCTACGCGTTCGTGGGCCCACAGTTCACCGACGCCAAATATTTCGGCGACGGCATCGGCATCGCTGTACGCAAAGGCGACAAGGCCAACCTGGACAAGATCAACGCTGCTATTGCCGCGATCCGTGCCAATGGCGAATACAAGAAGATCCAAGACAAATACTTCGACTTCGATATTTACGGCGCTGACCCTAAGTAACTCGTCCTAGCTGTCTGTCCAGAATGGCGCAAGCAACAGAATTCCTGCGGTTTGCGCCATTTTTTCATCCCCCCTTTTCGAGGACCTGAATCATGTTGAAAGGCTACGGGGCCGTCATCCTCGATGGCGCATGGTTGACGCTTCAGCTCGCCTTGTCGTCCATGGCCTTGGCCATTGTTCTGGGTCTGATCGGGGTCGCGTTACGCCTGTCGCCGGTGCGCTGGTTGGCCTGGCTGGGTGACTTGTACTCCACGGTGATCCGCGGGATCCCCGATCTGGTGCTGATTCTGCTGATTTTCTACGGCGGTCAGGACTTGCTGAACCGCGTCGCGCCGCTGCTCGGCTATGACGACTATATCGATTTGAACCCCTTGGCCGCCGGTATCGGCACCCTGGGTTTCATCTTTGGCGCTTACCTCTCGGAAACCTTCCGTGGCGCCTTCATGGCCATTCCCAAGGGCCAGGCCGAGGCCGGCCTTGCGTATGGCATGAGCAGTTTTCAGGTGTTTTTCCGGGTGATGGTGCCGCAGATGATTCGGCTGGCGATCCCTGGGTTTACCAACAACTGGCTGGTACTGACCAAGGCCACCGCGCTGATTTCGGTGGTGGGCCTGCAAGACATGATGTTCAAGGCCAAGCAGGCGGCAGATGCCACCCGCGAGCCTTTTACCTTTTTCCTCGCAGTGGCGGCGATGTACCTGGTGATCACCAGCGTGTCGTTGCTGGCCCTGCGCTATCTTGAGAAGCGCTACTCGGTAGGCGTAAGGGCGGCTGATCTATGATCTTCGACTATAACGTCATCTGGGACGCTATGCCGCTGTACCTCGGCGGGTTGGCAACCACCTTGAAATTGCTCGCCATCTCGCTGTTTTTCGGCCTGCTCGCCGCCTTGCCCCTGGGCTTGATGCGGGTGTCCAAGCAGCCGGTCGTCAATGGCGTGGCCTGGCTCTACACCTATGTGATTCGCGGCACGCCGATGCTGGTGCAGCTGTTTTTGATCTACTACGGCCTGGCCCAATTCGAAGCCGTGCGCGAAAGCTTCCTCTGGCCACTGCTGTCCAGCGCCACGTTCTGCGCGTGCCTGGCCTTTGCGATCAACACCAGCGCCTACACCGCCGAGATCATTGCCGGTAGTCTCAAGGCCACGCCAAACGGTGAGATCGAAGCAGCGAAGGCCATGGGCATGTCGCGTTACAAGCTGTACCGCCGCATCCTGTTGCCGTCCGCCCTGCGCCGTGCGCTGCCGCAATACAGCAATGAAGTGATCATGATGTTGCAGACCACCAGTCTGGCGTCCATCGTCACCCTGATCGACATCACCGGTGCTGCGCGCACGGTGAACGCCCAGTTTTACCTGCCGTTCGAAGCCTATATCACCGCCGGCGTGTTCTACCTGTGCCTGACCTTTATCCTGGTACGCCTGTTCAAGTTGGCCGAGCGCCGCTGGCTGAGCTACTTGGCGCCACGGAAGCACTGATATGGAACGTATCGATCACCGTTTGCCCTGGGGGCACCTGGGCTGCGAGCGCCAACTGAGCGTATTTCGTTTCGGCAGCGGCGAGCGCAAGGCCTACATCCAGGCCAGTCTGCACGCTGATGAATTACCCGGCATGCGCGCGGCCTGGGAGCTGAAAAAGCGTCTCACCGAGTTGGAACAGCAAGGTGCGCTCAATGGCGTGATCGAGTTGGTGCCGGTCGCTAACCCGATGGGCCTTGGCCAGTTGCTGCAAGGCAGTCACCAAGGCCGTTTCGAAGTTGGCAGCGGCAAAAACTTCAACCGCGACTTCGTCGAGTTGAGCGCGCCGGTAGCAGCGCTGCTCCTAGACACGCTGGGTGATGATCCGCATGCCAATGTGCGCATGATTCGCCAGGCAATGACCGATGCACTCGCCGCGTTGCCCGAGCCAAGCAGCCAGTTGCAAGGCATGCAACGCATACTGCTGAGCCATGCGTGCAGCGCGGATATCGTCCTCGACCTGCATTGCGACGCCGAAGCCGCGCTGCATATGTATGCGTTGCCGCAGCACTGGCCGCAGTGGCGCTCGCTGTCGGCGCATTTGAATGTAAAAGTCGGCCTGCTGGCGGAAGACTCCGGTGGCAGCTCGTTTGACGAGGCCTGTTCGCTGCCGTGGCTGCGTCTGTCCCGGGCGTTCCCTGAGGCGCAGATTCCGCTGGCGTGCCTGGCGACGACCCTGGAACTGGGGGGGCAGGCCGACACCGGCCGTGATGAAGCGATCTTCCACGCTGAAGGCATCCTTGCGTTCCTGGCCGAGCAAGGGTTGATCAAAGGCGAATGGCCCGCGCCGCAGTACGAACCCTGCGAAGGCTTGCCCTTCGAAGGCACTGAATTATTGTTTGCGCCCCATGCCGGTGTGATCAGTTACCTGCGTAGAGCCGGTGACTGGGTGGAGGCCGGCGAGCCGATTTTTGAAGTGATTGATCCTCTGGAAGACCGCGTCAGTATCATTCGCGCGGGCACCTCGGGGGTGTTGTTTGCCGTTGAACGGCTACGTTATGCCCAAGCGGGTTTCTGGCTGGCCAAGGTGGCGGGGCGCGAAGCGCTGCGTCACGGGCGCTTGCTCAACGACTGACCACCTGTTTTTGTGAGAACCGACCGCATGTACAAACTTGAAGTCCAAGACCTGCATAAACGCTATGGCAGTCATGAAGTGCTCAAAGGTGTGTCCCTGGCCGCCGCGGCCGGTGATGTGATCAGCATCATCGGTTCCAGTGGTTCGGGCAAAAGTACTTTTTTGCGCTGCATCAACCTGCTCGAGCAACCCCACGCCGGCAAAATTCTGCTCAATAACGAAGAGCTGAAACTGGTGGCCAACAAGGACGGCGCCATGAAGGCCGCCGACCCCAAGCAGTTGCAACGCATGCGTTCGCGCCTGTCGATGGTGTTCCAGCATTTCAACCTGTGGTCACACATGACCGCGCTGGAAAACGTGATGGAAGCGCCGGTGCACGTGCTGGGTATGTCCAAGAAAGAGGCGCGTGAGAAGGCTGAACATTACCTGGCCAAAGTCGGCGTGGGCCATCGTAAGGATGCATTCCCCGGTCATATGTCCGGTGGCGAGCAGCAGCGCGTGGCGATTGCCCGCGCCCTGGCGATGGAGCCTGAGGTCATGCTGTTCGACGAACCGACCTCGGCGCTCGACCCTGAACTGGTCGGCGAAGTGCTCAAAGTGATGCAGGACCTGGCCCAGGAAGGCCGCACCATGGTGGTGGTCACCCACGAAATGGGCTTTGCTCGTGAAGTGTCCAACCAGCTGGTGTTCTTGCACAAAGGCATCGTCGAAGAACGTGGCAACCCGCGCGAAGTGCTGGTGAACCCGCAGTCCGAGCGTTTGCAGCAGTTCCTTTCGGGCAGCTTGAAATAATCAAGACTGCTTTTGTGCACCGAGTTAGTGCATGCTTGCCAGTCTTGAGATCGGCTCAATCCCCTGTGGGAGCGGGCTTGCTCGCGAAAGCGGTGGATCAGTCAGCAGATGTGTAGCTGGCCCACCGCATTCGCGAGCAAGCCCGCTCCCACATTGGATCTCCATATGTTTTGAGATTTGTGTTGGTTTCCGGGCTAGCATTGGCCTTTGTCTTCATTACCGTTCTTCGCTTCGGATAGCATTCCATGACCGCCCATAAAATTGGTTTCCTGATTTGGCCCAGCACAAAAGCCCTGACGCTTGCGCTGGCTGAGGAGGCCTTGCGCGTTGCTCAGCGGGTGCATCCGGACGTGGTCTACGAGTTGTCGTTTCTGCTCGCGGAGCCTGCCACCGACGGTGCCTGGCAATTGCCGGGCGAGCCATGGGCCGGCAAGCTCGAGGGTTTCCAGAAACTGTTTCTGCTCGCGGATGAGCCGCCCACGGTGATCGCCTCCCAATTGAGCACCGCGCTCAAGCAGTTGGTGCGCGCAGGGTGTGTGATCGGCGGTTTGTCGGCCGGTGTGTACCCACTGGCTCAATTGGGCCTGCTCGATGGCTATCGCGCCGCCGTGCACTGGCGCTGGCAGGATGATTTTGCCGAGCGTTTCCCCAAGGTTATCGCCACCAGCCATCTGTTTGACTGGGACCGTGATCGCCTGACTGCTTGCGGTGGCATGTCGGTACTCGACCTGCTGCTGGCGGTATTGGCGCGCGATCACGGCGCTGAACTGGCTGGTGCAGTCTCCGAAGAACTGGTGGTGGAGCGCATCCGCGAAGGCGGCGAGCGCCAGCGTATTCCGCTGCAAAACCGCCTGGGTTCCAGCCATCCCAAGCTGACCCAGGCAGTTTTGTTGATGGAAGCCAACATTGAAGAGCCGTTGACCACCGACGAAATCGCCCAGCACGTGTGCGTGTCGCGACGACAGCTTGAACGAATATTCAAGCAATACCTCAATCGCGTCCCCAGCCAGTATTACCTTGAGCTACGCCTGAACAAGGCCCGCCAGATGCTCATGCAAACCAGCAAGTCGATCATCCAGATCGGTTTGTCGTGTGGGTTCTCCTCGGGGCCGCACTTCTCCAGCGCCTACCGCAACTTCTTTGGCGCGACCCCGCGTGAAGACCGTAACCAGCGGCGCAGCAGCAGCCCGTTTGAACTGTCCTCGGTGCCTTCCGAGCGCGGCTGAGCCTGTTCACTCTTCCCCCTCTTCTTCGGACGCAGTGTCGTCGAATGTTGGCAGGGGCTGTCGAGCTTCGGGTACACCAAAGTCCACGGCCGTACGGCGGTAATAATGGCGCAGCTTGGCTATCGTCTCCGGCGAGAAGTGGTTGCCGCTGAAATTGAAGCCGTCAGCCATGTCAGCGTCTAATTCAAACAGGTCGTCAGGAAGCTCGGTCAGTCGGTTGTTGCTCAAGTTCAGTACATCGAGCCGTGGCAGGTTGAACACTCCCCTGGGGAGTTCGGTAAGTCCGGCGTTTTCGATCATCAAGGTCTCTAACCTGGACATTTTGCTGACGTCCGGGGAAATTCCCAGCTCAGTATTGTGACTCAGGTCCAGTGATTCAAGCGTGTACAGGTCGCTCAATGCAGCGGCGCTTTTTTGCGTCAACCGGAGAGTGCTTTGCGTCAGGTTGAGCGCTTTGAGCTTCGGTAGCTTGAATACGCCGGCGGGAATGTCTTGCAACGTATACCGGTGGATAAACAGGCTTTCCAGGTTGGGAAAGTGCTCGAGAAATCCCTCGGGGATCGATGTGGTGTCCGCGCCTATCAGTTCCAGCCTCGAAATAGGCTCGAAATCAACCCTCAGTACCGGCAGATCGCCGAGCAGCGGCACTGTTAATTTCATTGCGTGGAAGTTTTGCAGTGGCACCTGTGCCAAATCCAGGCTGGTTTCCCGTCGCCAGCCTTCCTCCAGCTTTGCCTTCATTTGGTCACGAAGGTCTTGTTGGTGCGCTTGTGCCTCCAGGTCCATCGGCGCGCCCGTCAATGGGTGCTGTTCGGGTGCGTTTACTGCCCATTCTCCCAAGTCTGCTTGCAGGCTCTCGTAGTCTGTTTTTAAACGTACGAGTATTGCCATTGAGTCATCCAGGCCACCGGGTAGCCTGAAAATAAAGTTATTGGCCTTATTGAGGGTGTAGGTGGGGTAGAGCGCCTGAACCAGTTGACGCTCAGCGGGATGAGCGTCTGCGCCAAAGTGTTCGCCGGTTCTCTGGCAATAGCTTTTGATTTGCTCCAGCGTGGCGCGTGAGAGTGGGTTACCTGACAAATCAAAGACTCTGGCGGCTTCTCCGGGCAGGTTGAAGAGGTCGGCGGGTAGCCTGCTCAAGTAGTTGTGGCTGAGGTTGGCACTCGTCAACGGGCGGCGATTGACCAAGCCTTCGGGGAAGAGAGAAATCTGGGTTCGGCTCAAGTTCAGTGTCTGCATGTTGGCCATGCGTCTCAGGTCGGGGGAGAGCGACAGTTGAGTGTTATTAGAGAGGTCCAGGTTTCGAAGCTCGGTCAAGGTGGCAAGGCTTGCACGGTTTCGAGCGGTCAGGTTCAGGTTGCAATTGCGCATCGTCAGGCTGTTGAGATGGGTGAGTCCTATCACCTCGGCGGGGATTGTGTTGAGGGCAATATCGCTGATTTCCAACGTACGCAGGTTGGGGAAGTGAGTCAGAAAGTCGGCTGTGCCTCGGGTGGTGCGGTAGCCCGTCAGTTTCAGGTTGGAGATGTGAATGAAGCGCGTGCTCAGTGTCGGGAGCTCGCCGTAGATGGGGTCGAGCTGCAATAGGCGGCCTTCGCTGAAGCCAGGGTCCATTGGGGTTTCATGACGCCAGGCGCGGATCAGTTGGTGTGTCCACATCCAGCGGTTGAGTTGCTCGTCGGCAAGGCTCGCGGGAGGGAGTGGTATTTGGGTGCCAAGAAGGGTGCGCGGGGGGTTGAGGCGCCAGGTCGATAGGTCGTTTTCGAACTGTAAAAACTCGTTCTTTAGGGACTGAAGCGTGCGCAGGGGCGTGCCGGACTGAGTGCGCATGAAGTTCAGTATATCGCTCACTTGTGCCGGGTTCAGGCGGGGATAGAGGTCATGTAGTAAATCGGCCTCCAGGCTGTTGCCTGGTAGGGCCGGGGCGGCGCCGTAGCCCTCCATGCCACCGGGCAAGCGCATCAGGTTCGGGTCGTAAAAGGGTTTGCGCACAGGATGCTCGGCCAGCAAAGTGCCAAGCGCTTCACGTGTCAGTGTGTGTTGACGCAAGGTTTGCCTCAGCAGCGGGCCTTGGCCGATATGAATGCCCAGTGCGTCGCGCTGCGCATCAGGCAGTGCCTGGAGGATGGCCGTGTAGAAGTCGGTTTCTGCAAGCAGGGCGCCCTTGTCGTCTTCGGGGATGTAATCGCCCTCGGCAGTCCGCACGATAGTGCGTAGGGTCGGTGCTTGGGGGTTGCCGATAGCATCTCGGACCTTGCCGGTACGGCTGAAGTCGGTGACGACCAGGCGCACCTGCGGCGACCATCCCGGCAGGTTTTCCAGCGAATGCAGGGCGAGCCGATGGGTGTCACTGCTTTCCAAGGCGTCCATGTACAGCCCTTCATGGGCCCGGCTGATTCGCACTTCATAAGCGGCCCAGCGTGCGCGGTCAATCACCGGTGTGGGCACGCTACCTTGATCAATGTCCAGCAGCTCTTGACCGGTGGCGCTGCGTAATACTTCTTCGGCAACGCTGGTTGGCAGGCCAGGGGTGGTGTCGATGATTTTCTGCAGGCGCGCACTCTCGGTTATTTCAATTTTTCGATAGCGCGAGTCAAACATTGCGGCACGTTTGTCTTGGGCTTGGCGTGCCAAGCGTTTGCGCAGTCTGGCGGTGCGCACCTGCATGGGCGGGAGGGGGCCGCCGAGTTCTTCTTCGAGCAAGGTTTTGCGCTCTGATTCATCCAAGGTTTCCAGCAGGGTTTTCAGCAGGTCACCATTATTCATCTGGGCTTCGTGTATTTGCGCCACGGCCGCGTTTTCCTGGCCACCATGCTCCCAGACGGTTTCCCCCTTTGCGTTGAGAAACCGCAAGGTCTTGGACTTGGGCCATAGCCCGGTCTGGCTCAGCAGCCACAGTTGGGTCTGGGGGTCGGCTTTTTGATAAACCAGGGGATCATCACTGTTCATCTGGTCGATGAAGTCTTGTAACTGCTCATCGATCTTGATGCGCTTGAGTGTGTCGACCAGTAGGGGCGGCGGCGGCTGGTGGTCCATGTACATTTTACGCAGGGCGCCATCGTCCGTCGCGCTGATGCGCTGGGCGTGTTCAAGGCCCGCCTGACTGATGCTGTCGGCCGGCGGGCCGAGGCGGCGCAGCAGGGTGGTGCGATCCCACGTCAGCGGGCGATCCATTGGCGTCAGCCAGGTGCCCTTGCCATTTCCGACTATCTGCGGACGGTAGGCGTGCGCACGGGTGGGATGCGCAAGGTAGGTGTTCCCCGACTGTTGTTCGACGCAAAAATGCTGCCCATCGAGTAGCAGGATCTGTTTGTCTTCATGGGCATGCAATCCCTGCGGGTTGGGGCGTGACCCGGCGCCGAGTTGAATGTCATGGGCGTAGGGCGCCAGATTTGGCTTCCACAGGCGGGGTTTGCCAGTGGCGGTGACCGGCAAGAGCGAGTCAATAAAGTCCCATAGCTCTTTCGGTAGCGCCTGTCGCAGCAGGTTTTCTACAAGCGGTACGCCAACCACAAACATGCCCAGTTGCACGGCTTGTTCAAGGATGGACATCAGGTGCCCGAATGCCTGCTTTTTGAGCCCTTCGGCCCAGTCGATGATGCCTTCGAAAACGTCATCGAGCAGTTGATAGGCGGTGTAGCCGAGCATCGCCAACCCCAACGGTGGAATGAAGGGGGCGGCGATGAACGCGGCGATTTCAAGAATGGTTTCACCGATTTTTTGCGCAATATCCCAGCGTCGCCAGCGTGCCTTGCTATCGGCGTCGGCGGTGGGTACGGCTGTCACCCGCCCATCATTGAGCAGTTTGTTGAGCTTGTTCTCATACAGATGCTCGTAGAGGTCGCCGGTGATTTTTGTCGCGTAAAATTGCAGGTTGGGGTTGCTCACCGGTTCATCGCGCCAGGTGGGGCGTGGGTCGCCGGCAACCTGCTCGTGCCACACCACCTCTGACAAGCGGTTGTTGAGGTCGGCGAAAAAGTAGCCTCGATGTTCATGGCTGACGAAACGGCTGAAAAACGCCTGATAGTCGGTGCTGCGTAGCTTGTTGGCCAGGTCCTGCATGAACGCTATGCCGTTGGCGTAATGCTTGAGGGGGGACTGCGGGTCGCCAGGAATGTAGGCCACCATCGGCACCGCGCTGCGGTGTAGCTCCAGGTCGGGGGCGAACAGCACGATACCGGTCAGTGGTGCGTTCATCAGGCTCAGGTCGTGGCTGAGTAGCGTCTTGCCGTCGAGCTCACCGGTTAAGCTCTTTAGAAAGTGGCTAAGTGTATAACCGTCCGAGCGCGTCACATCCTTTTTCAACAGGGCCAGCTGCAGGCTGGCTTGCGCCTCGGCTTTCAGGCTCTTGATGACTTTGTTACGCAACTGCGCCTTGAGAACCGGGTTTTTGAAACCGAAAAAATGCTTCAGGTAGCGTTGGTATTGCTTGCCGATATCGAGCTTGCGGCACAGCCCGATGAACTGCGCGATGCTGATTTGGTCGCGCAACTGGGGCAGTGTGTCGAACTTCATTGTGGCGGGTGGTTGGACAGTGGCGGTTGACTTTGCGGTACATGCCGTTGTTTGGCTTTCCTGGGGCTGAGTGTCGAACGGCCCTGTGGCGGGCGATTGGATCATGAAGGTCGACTCTGCGGTATACGCCGTTGTTTTGCGTTCATCCGCGTCGAAGTTGTGCAGTGCCGCCTCCACCAATGACACGGTCCAAGCGTCGGCTCCCGTCTCGATGGGGAGCAGGGGCAGGTTCCTAAGGCTATACAGGCGCAGATAGGTGGTGCTGACATCGGACTCAACGTCAAACTGCTTTTTGAGCGCTTGTTGCAGTAACGGGGCCGCAAATGCTTGCGGCGATTGGAGTGTTGCCAGGGCCGCATCGACCTGGTTTTGCGCCTCCCAACTGGTCTGCACTGCACTTTTGAGGGGCGAGTGTTGCAAGCGATCGGCCTCGCCATACCAAGCGGCGAATTCAAGCGAGGTGCTTTTCAAGGCTAGGCGCTTGTCGCATGAGGCGTTTGCAAGCCATTTCGGAAGGTGAGTGTAGGCGCCGGCTGGCACTCTACTTGCGGCATCTGTAAGGCCTAGGTTGATAGGGGCTAATGTCTCTGTGTGCACGTGGCTGATCCTTCAGTGAGTGGCGTCATCGCCATCACAGCAAGCTTGAGGGGCGCAAAGGCCACAGATAGTTATGGAGGGAAGGAAAATCAGCAGGCGGCGCCTCTGCCTCTCAAGTGGCGCACCGTTTACACTGCGCCATTGCGATGCAATATGTCGCATTGCCGTAAACCCGCGTAAAACCGGGGTTGGCGCTATAAGAAGTTGTCGCTTGGCGACAAGGTGGCGCTGAAAACTGTCCTTACAATCCCTGCATCGCCCGCCAGTTCCAGGCAGGCGTTCCTCTTCAGGAGACTCCGATGTCCGTTGAGCAAGCCCCGGTGCAACGTGCCGATTTCGACCAGGTCATGGTTCCCAACTATGCACCTGCCGCCTTTATCCCCGTGCGCGGCGCAGGTTCGCGCGTATGGGACCAGGCTGGCCGCGAGCTGATCGACTTTGCCGGCGGCATCGCGGTTAACGTACTGGGCCACGCCCACCCCGCGCTGGTCGGTGCACTGACCGAGCAGGCCAACAAGCTGTGGCACGTTTCCAACGTGTTCACCAATGAGCCGGCCCTGCGCCTGGCGCATAAGCTGATCGACGCCACCTTTGCCGAGCGCGTGTTCTTCTGCAACTCCGGCGCCGAAGCCAACGAGGCCGCGTTCAAGCTGGCCCGCCGTGTGGCGTTCGACCGCTTTGGGACTGAGAAGTACGAGATCATCGCCGCGCTGAACAGCTTCCACGGCCGCACCCTGTTCACCGTTAACGTCGGTGGCCAGTCGAAGTACTCCGACGGTTTCGGGCCGAAAATCACCGGCATCACCCACGTGCCTTATAACGACCTGGAGGCGCTGAAAGCCGCCGTGTCGGACAAGACTTGCGCCGTGGTGCTGGAACCGATCCAGGGCGAAGGCGGCGTGCTGCCGGCCGAACTGGCTTATCTGCAAGGTGCCCGCGAGCTGTGCGACGCCAACAACGCGCTGCTGGTGTTCGACGAAGTGCAAACCGGCATGGGCCGCAGCGGCCATCTGTTTGCCTACCAACACTACGGCGTGGTGCCGGACATCCTCACCAGCGCCAAGAGCCTGGGCGGCGGTTTCCCGATTGCCGCCATGCTCACCCGTGAAGACCTGGCCAAGCACTTGGTGGTCGGCACCCACGGCACCACCTACGGCGGTAACCCACTGGCGTGCGCGGTGGCCGAAGCTGTCATTGACGTGATCAACACCCCTGAAGTGTTGGCTGGCGTGAACGCCAAGCACGACCTGTTCAAGGCGCGCCTGGAACAGATCGGCGAGAAGTACGGCATCTTTACCGAAGTGCGCGGCATGGGCCTGCTGATCGGTTGCGTGCTCAGCGATGCGTTCAAAGGCAAGGCCAAGGACGTGTTCAACGCGGCCGAGAAAGAAAACCTGATGATCCTGCAAGCCGGTCCCGACGTGGTGCGTTTCGCCCCGAGCCTGGTGGTGGAAGAGTCGGATATCCAGGAAGGCCTGGATCGTTTTGAACGTGCGGTGAAGACGCTTACCCAAGCGTGATGGATACACATTTGTTGGTTGGGCCGGGTCAAATGTGGGAGGGGGCTTGCTCCCGATAGCGGACGGTCAGTTGCTGCAACTGGTACTGAACCACCGCCATCGGGGGCAAGCCCCCTCCCACATTGGGATATGTGTTGTTCCAGATATGTCCGGTATTTTTTCCTATGATTTTTCGAGTTAAGGAGTGACACCATGCTGGTGATGCGCCCCGCGCAAATGGCTGATCTGGGCGAGGTACAGCGTCTGGCTGCGGACAGCCCGATTGGTGTCACCTCTTTGCCGGATGATGTGGAACGCCTGAGCGACAAGATCGCCGCCAGCGAAGCGTCTTTCGCGGCCGAGGTGAGTTTCAACGGTGAAGAAAGCTATTTCTTCGTGCTCGAAGACACCGAGACCGGCAAGCTCGCCGGCTGCTCGGCCATTGTCGCCTCGGCCGGTTACTCGGAGCCGTTCTACAGCTTTCGTAACGAAACCTTCGTGCACGCCTCCCGCGAGCTGAAGATCCACAACAAGATCCACGTGCTTTCCCAGTGCCACGACCTCACCGGCAACAGCCTGCTCACCAGCTTCTATGTGGTGCCTGAGCTGATCGGTTCACCGTGGTCGGAACTCAACTCCCGTGGCCGCCTGTTGTTCGTCGCCAGCCACCCCGAGCGCTTTGCCGACTCGGTGGTGACCGAGATCGTCGGCTACAGCGACGAGAACGGTGACTCGCCATTCTGGGACGCCATCGGCCGCAACTTCTTCGACCTCAACTACGCCGCCGCCGAGCGCCTGTGCGGGCTCAAGAGCCGCACGTTCCTCGCCGAACTGATGCCGCATTACCCGATCTACGTGCCGCTGCTGCCGGACGCAGCTCAGGAGGCCATGGGCCAGGTGCACCCGCGTGCGCAGATCACCTTCGACATCCTGATGCGTGAAGGCTTTGAGACTGACCATTACATCGACATCTTTGACGGCGGCCCAACGCTGCATGCGCGGGTCTCGGGCATTCGCTCGATCGCCCAGAGCCGCGTGGTGCCGGTGAAGGTCGGCGAGATGGTCAAGGGTGCGGGCCGCCAGTACCTGGTAAGCAACGCGCAGTTGCAGGATTACCGCGCAGTGATGCTGGACCTGGACTACGCGCCCGGAAAACCGGTGATCCTGGACCTGGAAACCGCCGAAGCCCTGGGTGTTGGCGAAGGTGCCAGCGTGCGCCTGGTCGCAGTTTAAAGCAGAGTTTTGCGGGTGGCCTGGAGCAGGCGGCCCGTCTGAGGAGATAGCATGATCGTTCGTCCCGTACGCAGCAGCGATTTACCGGCCCTGATTGATCTGGCGCGCAGCACCGGCACCGGCCTCACCACTTTGCCGGCCAACGAAGAGCGTCTGAACCACCGGGTTGGTTGGGCGGAAAAAACCTTTCGCGGCGAAGCCGGGCGTGGGGATGCCGACTATCTGTTCGTGCTGGAAAACGACGAAGGCCGTGTGGTGGGCATTTCTGCCATCGCCGGTGCCGTCGGCCTGCGCGAGCCTTGGTATAACTTCCGGGTCGGCCTGACCGTCAGCGCCTCCCAGGAACTGAATATCTACCGCGAGATTCCGACGCTGTTTTTGGCCAACGACCTGACCGGCAATTCCGAATTGTGCTCGTTGTTCCTGCATGCCGATTACCGCAATGGCCTCAACGGTCGCATGCTGGCCAAGGCGCGCATGCTGTTTATCGCTGAATTCCCGCAGCTGTTCGGCAACAAGATCATTGCCGAGATGCGCGGCGTGTCCAACGAGGCCGGGCGCTCGCCGTTCTGGGAAAGCCTGGGCCGGCACTTCTTCAAGATGGAGTTCAGCCAGGCCGACTACCTCACTGGTGTAGGCAACAAGGCGTTTATCGCCGAGCTGATGCCCAAGTTTCCGCTGTACAGTTGCTTCCTGTCTGAAGACGCGCGCAATGTGATCGGCAAAGTCCATCCGGATACCGAACCGGCGCTGAGCATGCTCAAGAGCGAAGGGTTCAGCTACCAGGGCTATGTCGATATTTTCGACGCCGGTCCGGCGGTGGAATGTGAAACCAGCAAAATCCGTGCGGTGCGCGACAGCCAGTCGCTGGTGCTCGCCATCGGCACGCCGGGGGACGACGCCACGCCGTTCCTGATTCATAACCGCAAGCGCGAGGAGTGCCGCATCACGGCTGCTCCGGCCCGGCTGGCGGCAGGCACGTTGGTGGTCGATCCGCAGACCGCCAAACGCCTGCAACTGGTGGTGGGTGATCAAGTGCGTGCTGTTGCGTTGTCTGCTGCTCGGGAGTCGAAATAATGAATTCGCTGTATATCGCAGGTAGCTGGCTGGCAGGCCAGGGTGAACTGTTTGAATCGCGCAACCCGGTGACCCAGCAGGTGCTGTGGGCTGGCAATGGCGCCAGCGCCGAGCAAGTCGAGTCCGCCGTGCAGGCGGCACGCCAGGCGTTCCCCGGCTGGGCCCGGCGCCCGCTGGAGGAGCGCATCAGCGTGCTGGAAACCTTCGCCGCCACCTTGAAAAGCCGCGCTGATGACATCTCCCGCTGCATCGGTGAAGAAACCGGCAAGCCGCTGTGGGAGTCGGCCACCGAAGTCATCAGCATGGCCAACAAGATCGCTATTTCGGTGCAAAGCTACCGTGAACGTACCGGCGAGAAGAGCGGCCCGCTGGGCGACGCCACGGCTGTATTGCGCCACAAACCCCACGGTGTGGTGGCAGTGTTTGGCCCTTACAACTTCCCAGGCCACTTGCCGAACGGGCATATCGTCCCAGCGTTGCTGGCGGGCAATACCGTGCTGTTCAAGCCGAGCGAGCTGACCCCTAAAGTCGCCGAGCTGACCGTGCAGTGCTGGATTGAAGCCGGCTTGCCGGCGGGTGTGCTGAACCTGCTGCAAGGCGCACGGGAAACCGGGATTGCGCTGGCAGCCAACCCGGGTATCGACGGGTTGTTTTTCACTGGCTCGAGCCGCACCGGCAATCACTTGCACCAGCAGTTCTCCGGGCGCCCGGACAAGATCCTGGCCCTGGAAATGGGCGGCAACAACCCGCTGGTGGTGGATGAAGTGGCCGACGCGGATGCGGCGGTCTACACCATCATCCAGTCAGCGTTCATTTCTGCTGGCCAGCGGTGCACCTGTGCACGGCGCTTGCTGGTGCCGGAAGGCGCCTGGGGCGATGCGTTGCTGGCGCGTCTGGTGGCGGTAAGCGCGACGATTGCGGTCGGCGCGTTCGACCAACAACCGGCGCCGTTCATGGGCTCGGTGATTTCCCTTGGCGCGGCCAAGGCCTTGATGGACGCTCAGGAATTGATGTTGGCCAATGGCGCCGTGGCGCTGTTGGAAATGACCCAGCCGCAGGATCAGGCCGCGTTGCTGACACCAGGCATTATCGATGTGACCGGTGTGACCGAGCGCGAAGATGAAGAGCTGTTCGGTCCACTGTTGCAGGTGATCCGCTACGCTGATTTTGCCGCAGCGATCACCGAGGCCAACAACACCCAGTACGGCTTGGCCGCAGGGTTGTTGTCGGATTCCGAAGCGCGCTACCAGCAGTTCTGGTTGGAAAGCCGCGCCGGCATCGTCAACTGGAACAAACAACTGACCGGCGCCGCCAGTACCGCGCCGTTCGGTGGGGTAGGGGCCTCGGGCAACCATCGCGCCAGTGCTTATTACGCGGCGGATTATTGCGCGTACCCGGTGGCCTCGCTTGAGACCCCGAGCCTGGTGGTTCCAGCCACGCTGACCCCAGGTGTAACGCTGAAGTGAAGCTGACACTGATCTAAATGTGGGAGCTGGCTTGCCTGCGATGGCATCACCTCGGTCCAGCTGAAAGACCGAGTCGTCTGCAATCGCAGGCACGCCAGCTCCCACACTTGATCGGGTTACAGATAGAGATCTGCACCAGATGCCTATAAAAACAGATGTTCGTGGAGCCTCGCCGATGAAATCCTATGAAGTCAATTTTGACGGTCTAGTGGGGCCGACCCATAACTACGGCGGTTTGTCGTACGGCAACGTCGCGTCCCAGAGCAACAGCCAGCAGTCTTCGAACCCGAAAGAAGCGGCGTTGCAGGGCCTGCAGAAAATGAAAGCGCTGATGGACATGGGCTTTGTGCAAGGGGTGCTGGCGCCGCAGGAACGACCTGATGTCGCCGCCTTGCGTAACCTCGGTTTCAGCGGCACCGACGCCCAGGTCATTCAGCAAGCGGCCAAGCACGCCATGCCGCTGTTGGTTGCCAACTGCTCGGCGTCGAGCATGTGGGTGGCCAACGCCGCCACCGTCAGCCCGAGCGCCGACACGGCGGATGGCCGCGTGCATTTCACCGCGGCCAACCTCAACTGCAAATACCACCGTAGCATCGAACACCCAACCACCAGCCGCGTGCTGGGGGCGATGTTTGCCGACCAGAAGCACTTTGCCCACCACGCCGCGTTGCCAGCGGTGGCGCAGTTCGGCGACGAAGGCGCGGCCAACCACACGCGTTTCTGTCGTGACTATGGCGAGGCGGGCGTCGAGTTCTTCGTGTTCGGCCGCAGTGCGTTCGACATCCGTTACCCAGCCCCGCAGAAATACCCGGCGCGCCAGACCCTTGAAGCCTCCCAAGCCGTCGCGCGCTTGCACGGCTTGAAGGATGACGGCGTGGTCTACGCCCAGCAGAACCCGTCGGTGATCGATGCTGGCGTGTTCCACAACGACGTGATCGCCGTGGGCAACGGCGAGGTGCTGTTCTATCACGAGGACGCGTTCCTTAATACCGAGCAGATGCTGGGCGAGCTGCAAGGCAAGTTGGGCAAGTTGGGCGGCAACTTCCAGTCGGTGTGCGTACCACGCGCCCAGCTCAGTGTTGAGGACGCCGTGCGTTCCTACCTGTTCAACAGCCAGTTGCTGACCCGCGTTGACGGCTCAATGCTGCTGATCGTGCCGGAAGAGTGCCGCGCCAACGAGCGCGTCTGGCACTACCTGCAAGGCTTGACGGCCTCCGGTGGGTTGATCCGCGAAGTGAAAGTCTTCGACCTTAAGCAAAGCATGCAGAACGGTGGTGGCCCAGCGTGCCTGCGCTTGCGCGTGGCCTTGAACGAAACCGAGCTGGCGGCGGTGAACCCAGGCGTTATCATGACTGCGCCGTTGTACGAAACGCTGACCCAATGGGTCGACAAGCACTACCGCGACAGCCTGCGTGAAACCGACCTGGCTGACCCGCAATTGCTGCTTGAGTGCCGGACGGCATTGGATGAACTGACGCAAATCCTTAAACTGGGCTCGGTCTATCCTTTCCAGATCAATTAACGCCACCTCATTTACACCCTATGGCTGAGAACTATTTATGACCACCGACACCCTGAAACTGATCCTTGAAGACACCGACGGCACCCAGCTGGAAACCTCCTGCACCCGCGTTGCCGTGGTGTGGCAGGGCAAAGAAATCTGGATCCAGCACGACGGCCGTGGCCAACTGCTGATCGGCGTGGACGTGGAAGAGGGCGACGCCGAATATGCCAATCTGCTGATGCGCCCATTGGCCACCAACCTGATGAGCCTGCAACTGGAAATGGAACCGGCCGACGTTGAAGGTGATGACGACGATCACGTCCACGGCCCTGGCTGCAACCACTAAGGAAGCTGCTTATGCTCGCCCTCGGCAAACTGCTTGAACTGACTCTCGCCGGTCGCGAACCGGCGCAAAAAATTCAACTGACTGTCGATGGCGTGCAGATGCGCTGGCTCAGCGAGGGCGCACTTGAAGTGCGCCCGCCGCAGGCCCAGGACAACGGCAGCGACCTGCTGCTGTCGTCCGGCATCCATGGCAACGAAACCGCGCCCATCGAACTGCTCGACCGCCTTTTGCACGGCATTGCCCGTGGGGAGATCAAGCCCCGCACTCGGATTCTGTTCCTGTTCGGCAACCCCGAGGCCATGCGCCGCGGTGAGCGTTACCTGGAACTGGACGTCAACCGGCTGTTCAACGGCCGCCATGAACAAAATATCGGCCCAGAGGCCATGCGCGCCGCTGAGCTTGAGCAACTGGCCCGCAGCTTCTTCAGCCTGCCTGGCCGTTCGCGTCTGCATTACGACCTGCACACTGCTATTCGGGGTTCGAAGATCGAGCAGTTCGCGCTGTACCCGTGGAAGGAAGGCCGTCAGCATTCACGCCACGAACTGGCCCGCCTGTGCGCCGCTGGCATGCAAGCCGTGCTGTTGCAGAATAAAACCTCGATCACCTTCACCGCGTTTACCTACGAGCAGTTGGAGGCCGAAGCCTTCACGTTGGAGTTGGGCAAGGCACGGCCGTTCGGGCAGAACCAGGGGGTGGATGTGTCCCGCCTGGAAGCCCGGCTCAAGCAGATCATCGAGGGCGCAGAGCCTGAGACCGAGAGCCTGGATGGCTTGCAGCTGTTTGCCGTGTCCCGTGAAGTCATCAAGCACAGCGATGCGTTCCTGCTGCACTTACCGGCGGATGTGGAAAACTTTTCGCCGTTGGCGAAGGGGTATCTGCTGGCCGAAGACGTGGCCAAGACCCGTTGGGTGATCGAGGAGGAGGGCGCCCGCATCATCTTCCCGAACCCGAAGGTGAAGAATGGTCTTCGGGCGGGGATCCTTATTGTGCCGTGCGGCGAGGAGCACCTAGCTTAGTAAGGGGGCGGGGATAGTCCTAACTCCTTGCGCAAACCATTTTCACTGAAGGCTTCAGGGTTTGCGGTGCTAGGCGATGTCGTAGGGTCAGCATCGAAATCAAGCGGTGCGGCGCTACGGCTTACCAGTGTCGACAAGCGTTTTTGACCCATGGGCGAGGTGAGCAATAGCCGCAGGTCATCCTTGGCCCGCTCGATAAAATGTGCGCTGCCTCTGACCGTTATGCCGCTCTCTTGGATGTTTGCAGGGTCGATCTGAAAGAGCTGCATGAAACCACTTGGTCATCGGCAAACGCGTTCACCTTATCTCACTTTCCAGGTGAAGCCGGTAACTTCATGCTCAGTTCGGTCGTGGCGTTGTGATAAGTCGTGTCATTGGGTTTGAGCTGGGTGACGTCATTGCTTCCTTCACCGGCAAAGATGACGTTACTTGAGGTGCCTGCTTCGATGCTATCGTCGCCGGGGCCACCAATGAGAATGCTATGGCCTTTGCCGCCGACGATAGAATCGTTCCCCTCTCCCCCGTCAATGAAAGAGGTCCCGCCGGCCACTATTTCATCGTTCCCAGGGCCGCCGTAGGCTGTAATATCTGCGCAAAATTTCGCCAGGATCATATCGTCACCGGGGCCGGTTTCGATATGGCTCGACCCTTGGAAGACGGTCACGCTGTCATCGCCAGGCCCGGTGGAAAAGTTGGCGGTGGATGCAGCGCTAACAATGTAGTCGTTCCCTTCACCGGTATCCACGACGATGGGCGACTCGATGCCGTCATCGATTTGCACAAAATCGGAGCCACCTCGCGTGATAATTACCAGAATCTGATCCTGAGAAGCAGGGATGATGCAGAACTTTTCATCGTTGATCTCAATCAGGAGGGTTGTGGATGGAAGAGTCGTGCGAGACTTTCCATTGATTAGCACGTGAGTTCCCAGCGATTTTGCCGCGTACTTTTGCAGAGTAATCACGTCATCGTTGTTCTGAGTGGTGAAAATCAATTGATCCGCATCTGGGGTCACTCTGCGTCCGATCGTCAGTTGGTCGCTTGAGTGAAGCAATACTTGGGTGCCCGCTTCTGCGTCGGGCTGGTCACCAGGGGAAGTGTTGGCCGGTCCCGTGTCCACACCCTTGATGACATGGAACCCTTGAGCGGCTATCTGGCGTATTTCCAGTGTGTGTTGGTCTACTGCGGTCATGAGCATTCTCCCTATTCAGTAAGTGATGGCGGTAGTACGGCGCGCCAGGCTTACTAAACCGGAAAGCTCATGAGAGGTGGCGGTAATTAAATAGTGTCGAAAAAAAGCCCCGTACCTTTGCGGGCCGGGGCTTCGCGTTATGGCGCGCGACTCAGACAGCGAGTTTGTGCTGCTCGTTGCGCTTGAAAGCGCGCACCTTGTGCAGCGTATCGGCGCAGGTGCGCGCAGCTTCCTGGCCTTTGTGCACGAAGTGCTCATAGAAGAACGTGTGGTGCTCGCTGCCGGCATGGAAGTGATGCGGGGTCAGGGATACCGAGAACACCGGCACTTCGGTTTCCAGCTGCACCTGCATCAGGCCGCTGACCACCGATTGGGCGACGAATTCGTGGCGGTAGATGCCACCGTCCACCACCAATGCCGCAGCAACGATACCGGCGTAACGGCCGGTCTTGGCCAGCAGCTTGGCGTGCAGGGGCATTTCAAAAGCGCCGCCGACTTCGAAGAAATCGATGTCCGATTCCTGGTAGCCCTGGGCAATGATTTCGGCGAGGAAGCCTTTACGCGATTGGTCGACAATATCCTTGTGCCAGCAGGCCTGGATAAACGCGATACGCTCGCCGTGGTGGTTTTTGCTTTTGCTGTCGATTGCGGTGGGTTGCATGTTCTGACTCCTGTTTAAGAAAAAAACAGGGCGTTATGAATCGAATGGGATTTAAGGGTACGAACCACTGCGTCATGCAAGCATGAACCCAGCGCGCGGCCCTTAGGTGCCAATCCCGTTCTCTCTTCATCCGGACTATGACCGTCGGCCCCGGGATCACACCGGGTCTGCTGACCTTGTCGCCATCCTGCGTGAGCAGTTCGAGGCGCCAAGCGCTCGCGGGCTATGCACATTGCGTGCAATTACCGCCGGTGGGGAATTGCACCCCGCCCTGAGAACGTTGCCGCCAGAACCCTGGCGGCGCAGAGTTTTTAACATGGTTTTTCAAAAACTGCACGAGCGTCGTATCGATAACCTATATCGGTTTGTTTGGTTGGTATTCGATTGACGCTACGTGGGCCTTGATATTGCGTGGCGTCGCCCGCAGTAATCATCCATAAAGGCACTTACCTAACCCGTTAGAGGCACGTTTCATGTCTGTGATCGACCTGCGTAGCGACACCGTGACCCAACCCACCCCCGGCATGCTTGACGCGATGGCCAGTGCCGTCAGCGGCGACGATGTCTACGGCGAAGATCCAAGCGTTAATCGCCTGGAGGCCGAGTTGGCCGAGCGCCTGGGGTTCGACGCTGCACTGTTCGTACCCACCGGCACCATGAGCAATCTGCTGGCGTTGATGGCCCACTGCGAGCGTGGAGAGGAATACATCGTCGGGCAGCAGGCTCACACTTACAAATATGAAGGCGGTGGCGCGGCCGTGCTCGGTTCGATCCAGCCGCAACCGCTGGAAGTGCAGGATGACGGTTCCCTTGACTTGGACCACGTGTTGGCGGCGATCAAACCCGATGACTTCCACTTCGCCCGCACCCGCCTGTTGGCGTTGGAAAACACCATGCAGGGCAAAGTGCTACCGCTGGCGTACTTGGCGAAGGCGCGTGCGTTTACGCGTGAACATGGCCTGGCGTTGCATCTGGATGGCGCGCGTATTTATAACGCGGCGGTCAAGCTAGGCGTGGATGCACGGGAAATTGCCCAGCATTTCGATTCCGTATCGGTGTGCCTGTCCAAAGGACTGGGCGCGCCGATTGGCTCGGTGTTGTGCGGCGCCACGGCATTGATCGCCAAGGCGCGCCGCCTGCGCAAGATGGTCGGTGGCGGCATGCGCCAGGCCGGTTCGCTGGCGGCAGCAGGGCTGTATGCCTTGGATCACCAGGTACAGCGCCTCGCCGATGACCACGCCAACGCCCAGTGGCTGGGCGATGAGCTGCGCAAAGCCGGTTACGCGGTAGAGCCGGTACAGACCAACATGGTCTACGTGGGCATGGGGGATCGGGCGCAGGCCTTGAAGGCGTTTGCCGCCGAGCGCGGGATCACGTTGAGTGCGGCCTCACGCTTGCGCATGGTCACTCACTTGGACGTCAGCCGGGCACAGATCGAGCAAGTGCTGGCGACATTCGTCGAGTTTTCCCGAAAATGACAGTGCAGACCGTCTAATTGACTGTTTCTATCACATAAACACGCTGTACCACGGGCAAAGGGCCGATATAATGCGGCCCTTTGCCGTCGCTCCGTCTGATGACGTTTAGCACTGGCCTTTGGCCGCAGCCTCCGTGGAAGAACCTAATGAAAAGCGCAGAAATCCGTGAAGCCTTCCTTCGCTTCTTCGAAGAGCAAGGTCACACCCGTGTCGCCTCCAGCTCCTTGATCCCAGGCAATGACCCAACCCTGCTGTTCACTAACGCGGGGATGAACCAGTTCAAGGACTGCTTCCTGGGCCAGGAAAAGCGCGCCTACACCCGCGCCACCAGCAGCCAGAAGTGTGTACGCGCCGGCGGCAAGAACAGTGACCTGGAAAACGTCGGTTACACCGCTCGCCATCACACATTCTTCGAAATGCTGGGTAACTTCAGCTTCGGCGACTATTTTAAGAAAGATGCGATTACCTTCGCCTGGACCTTCCTGACCGGCGTATTGAAGCTGCCCAAGGAAAAGCTCTGGGTGACTGTTTATGCGACGGATGACGAAGCGTATGACATCTGGACCAAAGAAATCGGCGTGCCCGTCGAACGCATGATTCGCATCGGCGACAACAAGGGTGCGCCTTACGCGTCCGATAACTTCTGGACCATGGGCGATACCGGCCCGTGCGGCCCGTGCACCGAGATTTTCTACGATCACGGCGCCGATATCTGGGGCGGCCCACCCGGTTCGCCGGAAGAAGACGGCGACCGTTACATCGAAATCTGGAACAACGTGTTCATGCAGTTCAACCGCACCGCCGACGGCGTGTTGCATCCATTGCCAGCACCGTCGGTCGACACCGGCATGGGCCTGGAGCGGATCAGCGCGGTGATGCAGCACGTTCATTCCAACTACGAGATCGACCTGTTCACCAACCTGCTCAGCGCTTCGGCCGCCGCCATTGGTTGCGCCAACGACAACCAGTCTTCGCTCAAGGTTGTGTCGGACCACATCCGTTCGTGCGGCTTTTTGATCGCTGACGGTGTATTGCCGTCGAACGAAGGTCGCGGCTATGTGTTGCGCCGTATTATCCGTCGCGCCTGCCGTCACGGTAATAAGCTGGGCGCCACGGGTAGCTTCTTCTACAAGATTGTTGCTGCGCTGGTGGCCGAGATGGGCGATGCCTTCCCGGAACTCAAGCAGCAGCAGGCCAACATCGAGCGCGTGCTCAAGGCTGAAGAAGAGCAGTTCTCCAAGACCCTGGAACACGGCTTGAAGATCCTCGAGCAGGACTTGGCCGAGCTCAAAGGCACCGTGGTGCCGGGCGACGTGGTGTTCAAGCTGTATGACACCTACGGTTTTCCGATGGACTTGACCGCCGACATCGCCCGCGAGCGCGAGCTGACCGTCGATGAAGCAGGTTTTGAACGTGAGATGGAAGCCCAGCGTGTGCGCGCCCGCTCCGCCAGCTCCTTTGGCCTGGACTACAACACCTTGGTCAAGGTGGATGTGGCCACACAGTTCACTGGCTATCAGGCCACCGTTGGCTCGGCTAAAATTATTGCCATCTATAAAGACGGCAAATCGGTCGACGTATTGAACGAAGGCGAAGAGGCGGTAGTGGTTCTGGACCAGACGCCGTTCTACGCCGAATCGGGTGGCCAGGTGGGTGACTGTGGCTTCTTGAGCTCGACGTCCGGTCGCTTTGAGGTGCGCGACACCACCAAGACCGGCGGTGCGTTCCTGCACCACGGCGTGTTGGTATTGGGCAACTTAACCGTCGGCGCGCCGGTAGACACTCAGGTCGATGCCGACGTACGGCATGCAACCGCTTTGAACCATTCGGCCACTCACTTGCTGCACGCCGCGTTGCGTCAGGTATTGGGTGAGCACGTGCAGCAGAAGGGTTCGTTGGTCGACAGCCAGCGCCTGCGTTTTGACTTCAGCCACTTTGAAGCGATCAAGCCTGAGCAGATCAAAGCGCTGGAAGACATCGTCAACGCTCAGATTCGCAAGAACTCCCCGGTGGAAACCGAAGAAACCGATATTGAAACCGCCAAGAAGAAAGGCGCCATGGCGCTGTTCGGCGAGAAGTACGGCGACGAAGTGCGTGTACTGAGCATGGGCGGCAGCTTCTCGGTGGAGCTGTGTGGTGGTATCCACGCCAATCGTACCGGCGACATTGGCCTGCTGAAAATCATCAGCGAAGGCGGTGTGGCCTCCGGTGTGCGTCGCATTGAAGCGGTCACCGGTGCGGCGGCCCTGGCCTACCTCAATGCGGCTGAAGAACAACTCAAGGAAGCGGCCGGCCTGGTCAAGGGCAGCCGCGACAATCTGATCGACAAACTGTCCGCCGTACTGGAGCGCAACCGTGCGCTGGAGAAACAGCTGGAGCAGTTGCAAGCCAAGGCCGCCAGCGCGGCAGGCGACGATTTGTCGGCTCAAGCACTGGACGTCAAGGGCGTGAAAGTCCTCGCGGTACGCCTGGACGGTCAGGACGGCAAGGCGCTGTTGGCCTTGGTCGATCAGTTGAAGAACAAGCTCGGCCGCGCAGTGATCCTGCTCGGCGGTGTCCATGAGGAAAAGGTCGTTCTGGTTGCCGGCGTAACCAAAGACCTGACTGGCCAACTCAAGGCCGGTGATTTGATGAAGCAAGCCGCTGCGGCAGTGGGCGGGAAGGGCGGAGGTCGTCCGGACATGGCGCAAGGCGGTGGTGTAGACGCCGGCAGCCTGGACGCGGCCCTGGCCTTGACCGTGCCGTTTGTCGAAGCCGGCATTTAAGGCGCTGGTGTTGAGCCTATGGAATAGTCATGGGCTCGCTCGGCTGCTTGAAGATTTGTTTATTGGGCGCCCCTTTACGGGCTGAGGCGGCTTAGAAATGGCTTTGATCGTACAGAAATTCGGAGGCACCTCGGTCGGCTCTGTCGAAAGAATCGAGCAGGTCGCCGACAAGGTTAAGAAATTCCGCGATGCCGGGGACGACCTGGTGGTGGTGCTGTCGGCCATGAGCGGCGAGACCAATCGCCTGATCGATCTGGCCAAGGCAATCAGTGGTGACCAGCAGCCGCTGCCGCGTGAACTGGATGTGATTGTGTCCACCGGCGAGCAGGTGACCATCGCTTTGTTGGCCATGGCGTTGAATAAACGTGGTGTGCCGGCAGTGTCCTACACTGGCAGTCAGGTGCGCATTCTGACCGACAGCGCACATACCAAAGCGCGCATCCTGCAGATTGATGATCAGAAAATTCGTACTGATCTGAAAGCAGGCCGCGTGGTAGTTGTAGCGGGCTTCCAGGGGGTGGACGAGCACGGCAACATCACCACGCTCGGGCGTGGGGGGTCGGACACCACTGGCGTAGCGCTGGCGGCAGCTCTGAAGGCTGATGAATGCCAGATCTATACCGATGTGGACGGCGTGTACACCACCGACCCGCGTGTGGTGTCCGTGGCCCAGCGCCTGGACAAGATCACCTTTGAAGAGATGCTGGAAATGGCCAGCCTCGGTTCCAAGGTATTGCAGATCCGTGCGGTGGAGTTCGCCGGCAAGTACAACGTTCCGCTGCGCGTATTGCACAGCTTCAAAGAGGGGCCGGGCACCCTCATTACTATTGATGAAGAGGAATCCATGGAACAGCCGATCATTTCCGGCATCGCTTTCAACCGCGATGAAGCCAAGCTGACGATCCGTGGTGTGCCGGATACTCCGGGCGTGGCCTTCAAGATTCTCGGGCCTATCAGCGACGCGAATGTTGAAGTCGACATGATCGTGCAGAACGTTTCGCACGATAACACCACCGATTTCACCTTCACCGTGCACCGCAACGAGTACGATGCGGCTCACAAGATCCTGGAGAACACCGCGAGCCAGATTGGCGCCCGTGAAGTGATCGGCGATATCAAGATTGCCAAGGTGTCGATCGTGGGGGTGGGCATGCGTTCCCATGCGGGTGTTGCCAGCCGTATGTTCGGTGCCTTGGCCAAGGAAAGCATCAACATCCAGATGATCTCCACTTCGGAAATCAAAGTCTCGGTGGTCATCGAAGAGAAGTACCTGGAACTGGCTGTACGCTCACTGCATACCGCTTTTGAGCTGGACGCTCCGGCCCGACCGGGCGAGTGATGCAATGCCAGGAGGGCGCGGCTTACCGCGCCTTTCATTTTTTTGTCGAGTGCATGTCTTTTTGGTGCGTTCGACAATACTTAGGCGGGTAGGGCTATGACCTTTGGGTTCTAGGTCGAAGGCCTTTTTTTGCAGACTGTTGTTCCTGAACTGAAATGCGTGAGGAGAAAGGTATGCTGATTCTGACTCGTCGTTGCGCAGAAAGCCTGATTATCGGTGATGGCGAAATCACCGTGACCGTGCTCGGCGTCAAAGGCAATCAAGTACGTATCGGGGTTAACGCTCCGAAAGAGGTAGCGGTTCACCGCGAGGAAATCTACCTGCGGATCAAGAAAGAGAAGGACGAAGAACCAAGCCTTTAATTTTTATCGTTTTTTATGTTTGCAAACGGGGATGAACGTGGTTAATATACGCCCCGTGTTGCGGAGAGCTGGCCGAGTGGCCGAAGGCGCTCCCCTGCTAAGGGAGTACACCTCAAAAGGGTGTCGGGGGTTCGAATCCCCCGTTCTCCGCCATTATTTGCTTAGTACGTTGCAATCTGGTTTTTTCGGTAAGTTGTTGAAATTACTCGAAAAAATAGCTTTACATAGAGATTGAGCGGCCTATAATGCGCGGCAACAAATGCACTCGTAGCTCAGCTGGATAGAGTACTCGGCTACGAACCGAGCGGTCACAGGTTCGAATCCTGTCGAGTGCACCATTTAAGAGTCAGTTGCAGTGATGCAGGTGACTCGGCGTCAACCAGTTGTGACCTGGTATAAAAACACAATCTGCACTCGTAGCTCAGCTGGATAGAGTACTCGGCTACGAACCGAGCGGTCACAGGTTCGAATCCTGTCGAGTGCACCATACAAACAAAAAGCCCGCCTAGTGCGGGCTTTTTGCCGTCTGGGATTTGGCTAGGGTTTCATCTTTTCCCCTGCTGCATGTGTTTTCTCTTCAGTCTGCGTCGTCGCACTTCTAGGTGCAGCCAATGCTTACATTTGGCTCGCAAGCGCTTGTTCTTTCCAGTTTTTTAACGTTTAAAACGGACGTAAGGTGTATCATTGCGCCCGTCAGCCCCGCCGGGGCTTGTGGAATACCTCCATGGACTTACCCAGTAGTTGCTCAGTACCCCGTTTTTCCAATCATGAATTGACTGATTGATCCTTCCGGCGTGCCCCGCTGCTGGGAGTGGAGTTCGCCTATGACCGAAGTAGAAGTAAAGAAAACACAAGACAGCCTGCAGGATCGTTTGGCTCAGGTTATCGAGCTGCTGCAGCGTCAGCGCGTGGTCGAAGACCTCACGCACCGCCAGGAAGGTCCGCACCACGACCGTGTTGAAAACCTGGTTCACCGGCAAAACCTCGTCGAGTTGCAGCGCAAGCTCGACGACCTGCACTCCGCCGACGTCGCCTATATCCTTGAAGCCTTGCCGCTGGACGATCGACTGACCCTTTGGCAGTTGGTCAAGGCTGATCGCGACGGCGATATTCTTCTCGAAGTATCCGACTCGGTCCGTGAAACCCTGATCGCCGACATGGACGATCACGAACTTCTGGCTGCGGCCAAGGAGATGGACGCCGACGAGCTGGCTGACCTTGCCCCCGAGCTGCCCCGTGATGTTGTCCATGAGCTGATGGAAGCTCTCGACAGCCAGCAACGTGAGCGCGTGCGCTCGGCGTTGTCCTACGACGAGGATCAGGTCGGTGCGTTGATGGACTTCGAGATGGTCACCATCCGCGAAGACGTCAGCCTGGAAGTGGTATTGCGTTACCTGCGCCGCCTCAAAGAATTGCCCGGCCATACCGACAAATTGTTCGTGGTCGACTACGAAGGCATTCTTAAGGGCGTGCTGCCGATCAAGCGCCTGCTGGTGAATGATCCGGACAAGAAAGTTGCGGATCTGATGGCCAGCGATACCGTGAGTTTTCACCCGGATGAAGACGCCTATGAGGCTGCGCAGGCGTTTGAGCGTTACGACTTGATCTCGGCCCCGGTGGTCGACAAGAACGGTAAGCTCATCGGCCGTTTGACCATTGACGAAATGGTCGACCTGATTCGTGAAGAGAGTGAAACCGAAGTCCTCAACATGGCAGGTTTGCGTGAAGAGGAGGATATTTTTGCCTCGGTCTGGCGTTCCCTGCATAACCGTTGGGCTTGGCTGGCGATCAACCTGATCACCGCCTTTATCGCTTCGCGTGTGATCGGGCTGTTTGAGGGCTCTATCGAGAAACTGGTAGCCCTTGCGGCGCTGATGCCGATTGTGGCGGGTATCGGTGGTAACTCCGGTAATCAAACCATCACCATGATCGTGCGCGCAATGGCGCTGGATCAGGTGAGTACCGCTAACTCCTCGCGCCTGCTGCGCAAAGAATTGGTCGTGGGTTTGATCAACGGTTTGGTGTGGGGTGGCGTGATCGGTGTGGTGGCGTACTTGCTGTATGGCAGTTGGTCGCTAGGCGTCGTGATGACGGCCGCCATGACTCTCAACCTGCTATTGGCGGCGCTGATGGGGGTGCTGATCCCCATGACCTTGGCGCGTCTTGGGCGTGACCCGGCAATGGGCGCCAGTGTGATGATCACCGCCATGACCGACAGTGGTGGCTTCTTTATCTTCCTGGGCCTGGCGACGATCTTCCTGCTCTGATTCCTACGCGCGGGAGCAAATCTGCTCCCGCATTGCTTTTTCTACTCAAATTCCAGGCAAAAAAAAGCCAGCACGTGGCTGGCTTCGGCTTTCATTTGCAGATCAATTGGCTTCTGCGGCCGCCTCAACGTCGTGCGCAATAAGCGAGACGAGAGCATTCTGCTGGCGGTGGGAGAGCTGACGAAAACGCTGCAGCAGTTCGCGTTCGTGCAGTGACAGCTCTGGGCTATCCAGGCGCATGCTCAACTCTTCGCCCAACGCACCTTCCTGCATGAGGCTCTGTTCCATGCGCGCGATGATTTCAGAGTTCATGCTGCGGTGATGATTGCGAGCCACTTCGGCAATGCGTTCCCGCATTCCGTCTGGCAGACGTACGACGAACTTGTCAGCCGTACGGCTGGAATAAATTGCCTGTTTCAATGGGCGCATATATTTAACCGGTTAGTTCAGGGGAGCGGTTTTTGGAATTGGCCGCAAGATGAGTGTTAAGACAAGGCTCACGACCAAAGTTCAACCCGAATTACAAAGAGGCCGCATCATGCCTCAGATTTGACAGTTCCTTGGCGTCAATTCTGTGACAAATATTGAACTGCCTAAAGGCTTTATGCCAGCACTCATTTGCATTTTTGCGGACTGGTTTGAAAACTTTTCAACGAGTGATTCCGCGAGGGAACTTCTCGTAAGTCCAAGCCGCGAAAGGGTTTGAGGCCGCACATCCTATAGCAATATGGCCTTTTGCCCTCGTGTTTAAGACTAGTGGCAATTTGCCGATTTACTAGGGCAGGGCGACATAAGGTAGGGGAGGGATACGAGGAGGGGGCTTAGCGCAGCACAGGATCGAATTTGATGCGGCGCCCCACGATCAGCTTCAGAACCAGCAAGCCGGCGAAAACGCCGGTGGCGATGAGAGCTGTGGTTTGGCCATCTGCCGAAGCTGTTCTAATGCCGAACAGGCCGCTTGCCAGGGTCAGGCACAGGAGTAACCAGGCAGTCTTCGTCATGAAAGTGTCCTCAGAAAACCCAATGTTCAGATGCAGGGGCTGCCTGGGCGTCTTGGGTCACCCGAATCGGAGACTGCACAGTCGGGCTCATCACCGCCAACTGAGGGCGCTGTTGCAGGTGGTGCGGTACCGGCTGGCTGATTTGTGCGACATCATGTTGGGTTGATTGAAAGTGGAGCATGGCCAGTGCAGCCAGGGCCACGGCGTTGAGGCTTAACAGTAGGGCGCTGTTCATGTTCTTGTTCTCCGCAGTGGCTGGGGCGAATGGTCTATGGGATAAGTATTGCAGGTCCCGTGCCAACCTTTTATTTCAATAAAAACAATGAGTTACAGGCATTTTGAGGTCGCTACGCATTGCAATTTGCAATGCGGCTATTTTGAGGGCGTGCAATTTGCACGATGACGCCAAGTGCCCGGGTTTACGGGGCGAAACCGCAATCGTCTGTACAAGGATCGGCCTACACTCAAAAAGCCAACGGACGACATGACAAAACCGACCTCGGCCGTTAACATGCACGCCGTCCGTCGCTGCGCTTTTGGCCCGATGGCTGTCATTTGTCCCAGTAGCTCAATTGGATAGAGCATCCCCCTCCTAAGGGGAAGGTTGGCAGTTCGAACCTGCCCTGGGACACCATATATTCCGGGCCTCACAAGCCATTCTCCTGACAGTTCGATTGCATCGTGACAGCAGGGTGGCAGCAGCAGGTTAAAAAAAGCCCCGCCGGGCAATGCTCGGACGGGGCTTTTTTGTGCCGATCGCTATGCGTTTGGAGCCTCAAACTTCAATTAACCCGCCCCACTTGAAAAGATGTCACTCAGCCACCATACCTGTGAGGTGTCCCTACTTCGGCGTGATGAAAAAAATGAGTGAAATGAGCAAGCTGGTAGAGCTGGCGCGGCAGAAGCAAGAAAGCGATGTGCGCAGTGGCGAAACTATTGATCGAGTTATTCAGCTTTGGCAGGAGGAGCTCCTTGCTCTGGCCAGTGCTATTGAGCAATGGGTGGAGCCTCTCCGGCATGAAGGGATGATTGAGATTACTCGATCAGATATCTCTGTCCGGGAGGAGCCAAATACCGAAATTTCGAGAACGTATGCAGCGCGACAATTGACCCTGAGAATCGCCAATAAGGTGATTGATGTGGTTCCGATTGCACGTTTCTGCATTGGGTCTCACGGGAGAGTCGATCTTGAGGGCTTCAAGGAATGGGAGCGGGTGTATTTGACCAGAACTGCTGAAACGGGTGACGCAAAATGGCAGCTCGTTAAAAAGGAATATCAGGCTATCAAAGGCCCGGAAAGAGAAAACTTCAACGAAGACAGCTTCGCAAAGCTTCTCCAATCGCTTTTTTGACCGGCTCGCTGCCTTCATACGTTGCCTACTTCTGTATGAGGTAGGCAGCAAATCTACCGTGTCGCGAATTCGTGGGTGGGCCACCGATGCTATAACAGTTAGCGTGACGAGCTGTTGCATGAATACCAAAACCTACGGCGAGCAATTTTCTAATGTGTTCATGAAATTTACCGCTCTCGTACCCCGAGGTTGCAAGGTGGCCCAATTTTCACTCTATGTCATCAATTCCACCGATTGCGCTCATCAAATGATATTCGTAATGGAACCCGTGAAGCTCGGATAGGTAGCCGAGCAGATGAGTTAGATTGCGATAAGCCTCGTTTACCCAAGCTTTGGAGAGCTCTGAATACCATTTCGGCTCAAACGTATGCCCGTGCGCGTATTCGATTGCATCGTGCCTCTCATCGAACCGTGGTCCTCTGGTTGTTTCCGGCTTGCCGTGCGCTAAATGGTCGCGAATCTTAAATATGCTTTTTGCGAACTGAAGGGGAGGCCGACTCCAATCGGGCGAAGCTCCAACGAAGGAATGCAATAGCGAGATTTTCGTTTTCCAAGGCATTCGTTCCAGTTCTTCCCATCCGGGAATGCGCTCTGAACCTAGCGTGTTTAGGAACCCCTCGATGGTGAAAGCCATAAATACCGCTGGAGGTACCATATGCTTTGGAGAGTCGTCATGAGCTTTGAGGTTGTGCATCATCGCCAACAGAACTCTTATGTTGGTGCTGTGTGCAAACACAGTCATATAGGGTTGATATTTCATACTCTCCTCGACCGGTCACTTTGCTCTGTAAGTTTGTCGCGGATTTTGAGGACGGTAGTTGTGGAGCAGTTGGCGTGTCTCGCAACTGCCCTGATGCCCAAGCCGGCCGTAAGCAATTCTTTTACACGCTTGTGGAGCTTTTCATCCCGCTTTGGGACGAGACTTGATCGTCGTAGGTGATGGCTTTGACGCCGTTGGTTTTTTTGGTACTGATTTAGAAGCGAGTGGGCGCTGGGTCAGCTTCGCTTGAGGAGCCGTGTGGGGGCGCGTCACTACAGTATTGACCTGGATTTTTTTGCCATTGTAACGCACCGGTTTTGTCATTCCCTTGACTGTTTCGCCCGTTGATTGTGAGTCTTCCGACTCGACGAAAGGGTGAAGAGTTATCTTTACTTTATGAGTCTGTGTGGCCTTTGTTTCGCCCCCTAACTCCGCAACCACCAGCTTCACCCCAGCCTTTCCGGAGATATCCAGCGCGAAAGTGACTTCCAGCTCAACATCTCCCATTTCGAAAAATGGGTCATCATTATCAACAGCGGCGCGGAGCTCGTTTTTCACTTCCTTGATGAAATCAACGAGGCTGATCTTCCCCTTCATCTTCTTAATTCCTGAAAAAGAAAGATGATAGCCCAAGACTCGCCACACCCTGTCCGTCGTACACGAGACTCTTCTCCCGGAACCACAAGCTCCTCGTTCATCCGAGCGTACTCAGGGGGGCTATTCGTCGCGACTCGCGCCTAGGCCCTCCTCACCGACCCCAGTTGCGAGAATGGGTTTGGAAAATATCGGCTCGAAAAAAAAACGTTCGAAAAAGCACTTATCCCCCTCCCGCCGACGCGCTCCATGTGCGTTTTTTTTGCAAACACAGTTGTAGTGCAAACCATCCTCCAGCCCAGGCGGGCCGCGGGGCCTCCCAGGCAATCGTCAATTTCATTTTGTGCAAAGTTTTGAAAGAAAATGACAACCAATTGCACAGACAGCGTCCCATTCTTGACGGCGTTTCAAGTCACCAAACCCAATGGCAATAGGGGGGCGGCGGAGTTTTCTCAAAGTGAACGGCTTGTTTTCTTGGGGTTCATGCTTATGAGGTGGGAGCTAACGGAAAGCGTGCAGGCCTTATGGTGCAAAGCTTCCAGCCTGGTCTGGCTGGTTATTTCATTTTCACTTCTCGACATGCAAGTGCTTGCGGGGGCGTTTGCGTCATTGCATGGACGTGATTGCATATTTGCGTTTTCACTGACCAGTCAATTGCATTCGTGGCGTCAACCCTTTGCATCTCCTTAACGAGAACACGCGGTAGTAATGACTAGCCGAGAGCGGCCTGACACCGACGCTAAGTTGGCCAGTCAGCAGGCGAGCTGTCATCCCCAGGTAGGTACAACGAATGGCTTGACGGGAGCTTCGTAGGCTGAGAGCTTGCGAGCCAACACCCTATGGAACGGACGCCCATGTCGCGCAAAGACCTCGAAGCCAAGAAGCGTCACCATTACGTTTGGGCGAAATATTTGACCCGCTGGGGAAGCGGCACGAATAAAGTTTTCTACACCACGAAGACTGGCAAGATTGCCCACGACAGCGTGCGAGCCATAGCTGCTGACGACTATTTCTACAAGACCACTGCGCTTACCAACATGCATGTGGAAGTGATTAAAGGCTTCTCCAGAAAAAGCCCTGACCGTCTTCATCAGCAGCATGTGTCATACCTCAATGACTTCCTGAGGATGCAGCACGCTGAGGCCATCTATCGTGAGTCTGGTGTGCAGAATCAAGAAGCCGAGCTGCATCTTCATGCCATGAAGTGCAACCTGCTGGAGAATCTTCACGCATCCCACGAAAAAGGGGCACTCACTGTGTTGTCCGCGCTTGCTGATGAGCAACTTGATGTACTGCAAGATGACCAGCACATGATTGAGTTCATGATGTTCTTTGGACACCAGATCTCCCGCACGAAGCCTTTCCGAGATGGCGTGATCCAGGCTCAACCCCGACGCAACGCTCTAGAGATTGAAGTGGCCGACGCGATGGCGCACGCCTGGTGGTTTCTAAGCTACATGTTTGGGATGAGTATCGGATTCAACCTGTACGCGAGTCGCCAGAATGATAGGCATGCGTTATTGGTAAACGACACCAATGTGCCTTTCATTACGTCAGACCATCCTGTCGTCAACGTGCACCCGTGTGTCTCAGAGACAGAGTTCGTCGCACCTGAACATGCTGATTTTTACTATCCGATCTCTCCGCGAATCGCCTACATAATTTGCGATTCCGAACGGTTCACATCGGGCAAGAATTGGGTTGATGAAGACACCGTGGTGGAGCTCAATGCCAAGGTGGCAGCTCAATCGATGGTGCATATTATCGGTGATACCGAGAAGGCCATTCGTCCCTTCCAAACGCACATCGGGAGGCGGTACCGGAGAACTTTTGAGGGGCGTGTTACGGTCTGACCGACCGCACGCTTTTCCCTGATCGGGGGGAGGCTGCGTTACTCGCATAGGATGGTTTCCCTTGATGCCTCATAAAATATCGGCGTTGTAGCGTTCGCTGTTGGTCGCTGTGATGCCGCCAGCGTAGTTAATGAGATCAATCGTTGTCCATGGCCCACAGCGACCTCGGAAGAATCGGATGCCCTGTTCGGCAAGTGTCTTCTCGACATCATAGCGGCGCTGGTAGCCGGTAATACGTTGGAGGTCTGCAAATACCAAGACGTTGTCCACGTGGGAACTCATAGCGTATACCTCGTATGTGAAGCGCCCCAGGCAGCCTAGCGCTGCGGCTGGGGCGAAGTTATCTGGAAGGATGAGTCACAGGGCATCTGTGGAGCACCACTTGCCAGGATTTTCCTGCCAAGCAATGATTGCTGACTCACGCCATCCAACGCGACCTGGTGAGATACGGACAGGTCTTGGGAACTGTCCGCTTTTTATAACTCGCCAGAGGGTGGTTCGGGAAAGGGAGGTGGCATCGAGCACGTCCTTTTCCCGCATGAAACGATCCAGCTTACTCACGTTTGGCTCCCTACGATCAGAGCCTTTGCGAGACTCCTAGACCGACTGGCTGATGAATCTCAGGGCGCGACCTTTGTCCGCTTAAGTTTCAGAAGGGCGGCGGTAGTATTTACTACTGCTTCTTTCTGTACGGCAGGAGGCATAGTTGCCAATGTTGGTGCCAGTGTGTCTTTCTCGGCTCCATCAAATAGCTTTTCAAGTTTTTTGCCGAGAGTAATCCAGGTGAGTTCGTGGATTTTCGCTTGTCGTTCTTGCGTGGTGTTGCAGCGAGAGAGCACAACCTCATGCTCATCAAGACTTTTGAGGAATACAGCGCTGGATAAGGCAAACAACTCCAACAGAATATCGAATGTGCCTTCCTGCTTTAACGCCTTATCCAAAAGAATCTGTTGAAGATCTTTGTTGATCGAATCCGGGGTGCCCACCAGCTTCAAGCGTGCTTCTGCTACTTGGATAACCAAGTTATTTTCGATTCCGGTTCGTGCTTCGGCGGTTAGGCGTAATGCCTGGGCGTCCTTCCTGAGTTGAGCACTACGTTCAATTTCTTCGTTGATTTTAACCTGGTCGATGGTGCCTGACTTGCCTTGAGCATTCCAGGATGCGTCGGTGCGGTTGGCCTGGCCTTCAAGTTCGGCGGCTTTCTGTGTGAGTCGTTGGTTTTCTTGTAAAACTTCTGTGTACTGGTTTTGCAGAGTAATATACGCGTCTCGGTTAATCTCGAAACAAGCAAGACGTTCCTGTAGTGCAGGGTTCAGGTTGTCTCGATCAATTGTGGAAAGTTGCATTTCAATGTTCCTTTGTTAGTTAAGTTGTGTTGCTTGCTCTTTGGTGCTGGGTTTATCACGCCAGCTCTACGTTTTCAGCCATGGCGAGTTTTTCAAATTGCTCTACTACATAACCTTCGTTCCGGCTGTTGTAATCTTCGACACGGTTACGCTTCGGGTTTTCCAGCATGAGCACTCGCCAGCTAGAATCTTGGAAGTAGATCGACAAGTTGTCCCAACTGGTGACCAGCACGGCGTTAACCGGGAAGAACGGCACGCTGAAGCTTGGTACTCCGCCGTAGGTGCTCACGACCTGCACGCTTTCAATGCGTTCTTTCTCCGTGGGTGTGCCCGCCTGCTTGGCGTACAACACTGCTTTGTCGTGAGCCAGCAGGTCAGAGCCGATGATCGCGATCAAGTCGCCGCCATCGCGAAAGTTGTCTTCAATCGTTCGCGTTACGCCATACACGAGCGCGTCCAGGTTGGCATAGTCACCGCCTTCACCGAGGCGAATCTTGCCAGCCTCCAGGCCCTGGCTGAGCACTTGGCCTGGCACCTGTTCACGGGCCTGTTGCAGCCAGCCTTTGTTGACATCTTCGAGCATGGGGAACGCTTCAATGTCAGTCTGTGCAGCGCTATGAGTGCCACGAAACCCAACCATCATGCGATCTAAGGCTATCTGCTTCTGCACTGCGTCGGAGTAACGCTTGTGGAAGTCCGGGAACTTTGCCCAAGCATCAAGTTTGGTGAATGGTAGGCCCACATCCGATTCGGTAGGTGACAGTTCGTAAGTGTTGTTGTCTAGGCTGGAAAAATCTCTCGGCTCGCGATCTGTAGTTTTGATGTTGGTTCGACCGGTTACAGGGCCCGTTACCCCGAGCATGATTTTTTCGCCTTTAATTTCACTCACGGGAACAATGTTGATACGTTCAAGGAAGTCAGATTTTGCGGTGATTTTTTCATTAAGCGACTGCGCGGTGCTGGGCTCGATAGCAAAAGAACTAGCACCGTTAGGCACTTTGTAGACTTTGGTGAGTGCCTGTTTCAAAATTGCGTACTTGATGTTTCCTTCGTTGTTGCTCATGAGTGTTTCCTATTGTTGTGAATGAATTATCGAGCTAGTAGCTTCGCTTATGCTCGGATTGAAGTGAGTGATGTGTTATTTTGTGTGTGCGCATTTTTTATTACATAGTGCAACTTTCCGTCTGGTTAAGTGAGTGAGTTTGATGAGGGTTAATTGTAATTGTTGTCATGGGAAGGCACTGATATCAGAAGTCGACGAAACGTCCCCTGGTACCAAGAAGCTTTATTGTTTGTGTTTGAATGCCAGGTGTGGTCATTCTTTCGTCATGGAACTAAGTTTTTCGCATACTCTTAAGCCGTCCGCAAAGAAAATTGATGAGTCTCTATTTGAACGATTTCGTGGGCTCTCTAATGCTCAGCAACTTCAAATGTTTGAACATTTAGAGAGTTTGAAGTGATTCGATGTTGTCCGAATCTCTCATCAGAGTGACGGGCATACCGCCGCGCATAAAACTAACGCGTTTAAACCAAAGTGCGTGTCTTCCAGAGGCCTGGCGTCAGTGGCTAACCAAGCGATGAAGTATTGTTCTTGCAGGTAGCTCTGGTTGGAACTCATTACGGCCTCCCCACATGCAAACAGGTGTTTGTTTTGCCCTTGTCTCCTCTGTCCCCGCCAAGGGGGAGCGTGTTATCCGCTACAACGCTACAACTCATGCCGTCACCGGGCTGCAGCGTTTTTCTATCCGCAACATTCACTTCTTTTGTTGCGGATGAGAAATCGCTGTATGCCCCGTTGCCTGTGGGTTGTAGCGTTGTAGCGGATACAAAGGGAGGTTCGGCGGGAAGGTAGCGAGTCCATGCCTCTTTGAAGAACCCTTTCTCATATCCTTTTTTGACGACATCCCCCATCCGGACGTCCTTGGATTTGATTTCGAACTCCGCCAGTTTTGCCGACAGCTGACGTGCCGAAATCGGCTTGCCACGGTTCCATGTTGCCCAAGGTGCTTCATCATCAGAAATCAATGTCTCTAGTAGTTCTGAACTGAAAATTTTGCTGGCGCGTTTGTCATCGAACATGGCTTTCACGTCCTGGAGCAATTCGATACCAATGCTTGGGGTATCACCTTCCAGACCATGCAGAACAGTCGCTGCATGTCGTGCGAACTTGGGCCAGTGACCACCGGCGACATCGGCAATAGCCAGCAATGGCTCCCAGCAGTCGTTCGCACGGTCGTTAAGACCTTGGATAGGATCTGGACGGGCCTCGTCGATAACTGAGGCGCTATCGGCGGTGAAACGGGCCAGCTTCGCTTGGAGTTTCATCCAGATGGTTGGGTCTGAATGGCGTAGACGCTCCACTGTCTCGCCAGCAACCCGCCGGCGCAGGCGCAATGGAATGCTACGGTCGGCCAAGGTGTCAGCGATTTTGCCGATGCCGCACAACGCTTTAGCACCCCACACGTTAAAACGGGTCGGCATGTGGTCGTCGCCTACGCATCGAATGACCGACGCGCTGTCTCGAGTGAACCCGGCGTTGAGGATGCCCCTAGCGTCATCGTGCGCCGCCAAGAAGGCATCGACTTCGTCGATGAGCAAGGTTGGAGCCCACAACTCAATTGCCCGATACAACGCCGCTGGAGCGATGTTCGCGACTTGCAACGGACGATAAGCGAGCCTCCCGAGGACTGTTAACAGGATGGATTTCCCGCAGCGTTTCTCTGGTGCCGTGATGTTGGCAATCGGAGCTACTTGCACCACGTCGATCAGCCAAGTGAAGGTCACCCAAAGAGCAGCCGCACGGATAGTTTCCTTGTCTGCCGCGACATACCTTTTCATTGTGTTCGCAATGTCATCGAGAAGCTCTTCGCCACTGACTGGGTTTGGCCAGGGTTCGACTTCGCCGAAAATGTCATTTTGTGCCGCGTCTTCTTCATCCTCGGCTACCGCTGTCAGGCGGTCGAACTCTGCCATGCTGACCTGCTTGGTTTCCTTCACCTTGGCGCGGAGGCGGGCAAAGATCGATGGCTCCTTTTTACGAATCTTTTGCAGAAGGGGCAGAATCCCTGGCTCATACAGCGCCCCGGCGTCGACGCCGAGTTTCTTGACGGCGTCTCCCACTTTGTCAGTGGTAGCCCACTGATCGGCGTAACGATCTGGAGTAGTCATTCGACCCCCAGGCGCTGTTTGGCGAGATTAAAACGCTCGACGTCAACGGCATTCATATCGTTTCCTTGGTCAATCATATTTTTGCCAATCAGGTAGATCGCCCGTTCATGCCGCACGGCGGCAGGGCTGGGCCCGCTTCGTTCACGCTTTTCTCCAGGGAACAAGTCTCGTAGCTCCAAGCCGATGGCATGAGTAATTTCCAAGGCATCGCACCCAACCCAGCACTTAAGCAGTACGGTACCGTCTGATGTTTCGGTGATACTCAAACTTGGTGACTTGTCGTCGTGTGCGGGGCAGCAGGCTTTCCAGCGATCACTGCCATTGCTCTTAACTTTGTCCAGACGATTCAAAACGTTCTCTACGGGAGTCATTTCATGCCTTCAGGAGGAGAGATGCTGCGCTATTGCACATGCGGGAAAATGACGTGAGTGGTCGGCATTCATTTTCTTTTCTGGCAATTAACCACTCCCCTCGAACTACCGTTGCACGCACAAATCCATGCGTGCCTTTGTGCGTGAATCGAGTGGCGTCCACTGGCAATGACGGGGCATCCATCACCGTCAAAACTTTTGTTGGCGGTGCTTCGAGTACATTCCGGACGTTTTTCGGGCAAGCCGATCCCGTCAACGCATTGCTGCGTTTTTGAAAGTTATTCATCGCTAGTTCCGGTAAAGCTGGGAGGGTTACAGGGCTTACACGCCTGCTGCCCGCACTGAATGGCTCAGATCAGCAGTAGCCAATCGTCATTCTATTTTCTTGATCGCCTTGCTACGGGCTGTCTGGCGCGATGTAGTCGCAACCAGGCGATTACCTCCGCTGCAAACCACCTTTTGGCAGCTTTTACTCCAGTGGAGCAGGGCTGCACACTCTTGGGGAAGCTAGGTTGAGTTACGACCCGACGTTCAACTGTGTAGGCGGACAACTTCAGGTAAGTGGCGATGTCCTGTGATGTCCACAGCTGATCTTCAGTTGTAACTGCAGGCCGTTGCAGCTGCTGAACTAGCTCTCGGATCAAGCGGGTGAGATTCACCAGATCACTTTCCAAATCACTGGACATGGTTTGCTCCCCGTGATTCGAAGCGGTCATTCTTTACCTCATAAATCATGGACTGAATTACCACCGAAATATCTTCTCCAAGTGCATCCAAAAACGAGGCAATCATCTGGGGTGTGTAGGTAGTGGATCGCTGCACCTCACCAAACAAAATGCTCATCAACGTGATGGACTCCTGCGCGCGCTCAAGTTTGTGAAACTCATCTTCGGACAGACTGTACGGGCGATTCATTTGTTCACACCCACGCGCCAAGCACCGATGGTGCGGAGAGCTTCGAGATCGATCAGGAAGGTGGTCGACGACAGTGTGAGCTGCCCCAACGATTGGCCGGCACGATCAAAAAGGCAAATGGTGATCATGCCGATACTCCCTGAGCCGCAACGGGGCGATATGCAAACGATTGTTTCATCTCAACCGGCACAGGGCTGGCATCGGCATTCAACAGCAGAGTAGAATTCAGTGGTCGCATGGTTTTTCCTAAGAGTTCTGTGCGGTGGGTCGGGTCAGTGGTCGAAACACTGACTCGGCACTTTTTCTTTCAGTCCAGCTCTTGCCAGCTGGCAGTGTGTCTTGAATCCTCTCCTTTACATCCGTCCAGGATGTTGCCGCTATCATCTGCTGCCAGCCTTCGCTACTCGCTCAATCCATGCTTTCAGCTCCGTCATCAAGATCAGACGTCTGCGCCCAATCTTGAAAGCTTTGAGGTCACCCGAGGCAATCACTTCGTAAATACCTGACCTCGAATGGCTCGTAAGGCGTGCTGCTTCCTCAACGCTTACGGACAGTGAGTTGACGGTTTCAGCTTGGGTCATTTGTTTCTCCTTGAGTGTCCGTTGGGACTGTACGATACTGGTTAGGACGTAAGCAGATTATTTGTAAGTAACATTTTATGCAAGCTGTTTTATTTGTAAGTTTTGGGGGGCGGATGGTAAACAGGTCTAAGAAGGTTGTGATTTCGGCGCGGATCGAGCCTAGGCTCAAGGCAGCCTTGGACATCGCCGCCAGCAAGCTGGACGAGAAGATCGTCAAGGTCTTGGAGGATTTTGTAGAGGAGGGGTTGAACGGGATTTTTGTAGAAAAAAATCCATTCTGGGGAGGGTTAATACCCTCAAATTCCCAAATAAATTTTATGGAGATTTTTGACGCGGTATGGGATGAGGATGAGGTACTTTTCAAGCTGAGAGCGGGCACCATCGGCGCTGAATTTTGTGGCGAAACACTGGCTCGCCAGGCTCAGGTAGTGATCAGCTCAGATTACTTCAAGGGTGAATACGATCTCTTCGGCGACCTGAACGGCTACACAGCCATATGGGGTGGGGAGGTTGAAAAGCGGTTCGTGGATCTGGCGTTGGTCAGAAAGGAATGGCGTTACATAGAGGACTACGCGGCATTCATGAGAGTCAATGACCTGGTCGATCTGCCCTATGACTATTATAAAAAAATGAAAGGCTATGGTGACTAGATAAGCTCAACCGCTGCGGCCTTGGTACCTGGTGCCAGATGCGCGTATCTGAGCGTCATCTTTATATCTGAGTGTCCTAGTAGATCCCTTACAGTGTTCAAGGGCACGCCTGCCATAACTAAGCGGGAGGCGAAATCATGTCGCATATCGTGCCAGCGAAAATTCTCGATCTTGGCCCGATCTAGTAGTCTGAGCCAGGAGCTTTTCACGTCCTCTAGACGCCCGCCGTCTTGGCTCGGAAATACATAGCGAGATTTTCCAGCCTGCTTTTTCCAATGCTCCAGAACTCCCACGGTTTCCTTATTCATTGGGATGTGCCGTGTGTCGCTCGTTTTGGTTGTATCGCCAGCGGCAGTGATCGTGTTTGTACTGAAGTTGACTGCAGACCATTTCAGATCAAATAGCTCTCCGCGCCTCATACCTGTGTTCAGTGACAGCAGCACCATTGGTTTGAGGTGATCGGTGAATGGCACCTGCAGCAGACTTTGCATTGGTTGCTTGCCACGATCCGCCCGCCACTGGTTCGCGCTTTCACGTTCAGATCGCATCTCCTCCTGTCGAGTGTCCAATGCTTCGCGCAGGCGTTTCGCCTCATCGCTGTCTAGGTAGCGGACTAAGCCTAGTGAGTCGACCTTGAGCTGCTTCAGCTTCGCCAGTGGATGCGTGCCGATATACTCCCACTCCACAGCTCGACTGAAGACACCGCTGATCGAGCCTATCTTTCGATTTACCGTCGATGGCTTGTTACCAGCCTGCATCCAGGCAGTGCGGATTTGCTCCAGGTCACGGCCAGATATTGCATCGATGCGTTGAGACATGATCGCGTCAAAGTTGTTGTCCAGGGTGTGTAGAGTCTTTTCGTGGCCCTTGTAGTGCGCTTTAAACCACGGCATGTAGGTGTCGTCTATAAAATCGCGTAAGGATGGCAGTCCAGCACCCCTGCGTCCTTGGGTGACAGCTAGGGGCTCACCATGGGCGTGAGCATCGGCAAGATATTGGGCAGCTTCAGTTCGTGCTTGGTCTAGGGTCAGAACGCCAACTCTACCAAGGGTGGCGTTCTTGTTGCGTCCCCAGGTGACCATGTAAGACTTGTGCCCGCTAGTAAGCACCCGGATAAAAAAACCGGGCTGAACCGTGTCATGTACGCGGTAAGCCTTCGGCTGAGCTGCCAGGCTATTGATGAGTCTTTGGGTAATCTTACTTTTCATTGATTTGATCCGTGACAGCAGCGTGACAGCAAAAACCACTATACGGGAGCGTTTTGTGGGACTCAACCAGACTCTAACCAACTGATACCAAGGGGAAAACCCTATGGTTGCGATGTGGTTATTAGCCCTCCTAAGGGGAAGGTTGGCCGTTCGAACCGGCCCTGGGACACCATATTCAATGCTGAAAAGCCCCGCACAGATTGCTCTGGCGGGGTTTTTTTGTGGGTGCTCGTCAAACACCGGTCGAACCTTGCCGACGATCGGTGTTCACAGCAGGTGCGCGATGTATTTATCGCCATGTGTGTACCTTGCACGCGGCCAGGCAGCGTCTGAGCTATTAAGCAAAATATTCCCCGGATACCGACTTATCGCCTGTCCGGACCCGGCAACCCCGGACTATCATGCCGATAGCCCTGTCACCCACTGCAAGGAGCCGCTCGGAACGCCGATGCGCCAGATCTGGAAATCTTTTCGAGCCCTTTATTTCGCCTCCTTGATGATGCTGATCGGCTCCGGCCTGCTCAGTACTTACCTTGCCTTGCGCCTGGCTGCCGACCATGTCGACAGCCTGTGGGTGGGTGCGCTGATGGCGGCCAACTACTTCGGTCTTGTGCTGGGCGGCAAGATCGGCCACCGCCTGATCGCCCGGGTCGGGCATATCCGAGCGTATGCCACCTGTGCCGGGATTGTCGGTGCGGCGGTATTGGGTCATGGCCTGATCGATTGGCTGCCGGCCTGGATTGTGCTACGGGTGATCGTAGGCTTGGGGATGATGTGCCAGTACATGGTCATTGAAAGCTGGCTCAATGAACAGGCGGACGCCAAGCAGCGTGGCGTAGTGTTCAGCGGCTATATGATCGCGTCCTACCTTGGGCTGGTGTTGGGTCAACTGATTCTGGTGATGCATCCCCAGCTTGGCCTTGAACTGTTGATGCTGGTCGCACTGTGCTTTGCCCTGTGCCTGGTGCCGGTGGCCATGACGCGACGCATTCACCCGGCGCCCCTGCACCCTGCACCGATGGAGCCGCGTTTTTTCATCAAGCGTGTGCCGCAGTCGTTAAGTACCGTCTTGGGCGCTGGCGTAATCGTAGGTTCGTTCTACGGTCTGGCACCGCTTTACGCCTCCCAGCAAGGCCTGACGACTGAGCAGGTCGGTTTGTTTATGGGTTGCTGCATTTTCGCCGGCCTGCTGGTGCAGTGGCCGTTGGGCTGGTTGTCGGATCGTTATGATCGGGCATTGCTGATTCGTTGTTTCGCCGGGTGCCTGGCGGTGGCGGCATTGCCGCTGGCGATCATGACGCGGGTACCGTTGGAAGTGCTTTTTGTCGCAGGGTTTCTGTGTTCGTTGGTGCAGTTCTGCCTGTACCCATTGGCCGTGGCGTTTTCCAACGACCATGTGGAAGGTGATCGTCGTGTGTCCCTGACGGCCATGTTGCTGGTGACTTACGGTATTGGCGCGAGTGCCGGGCCGCTGTTGGCGGGTGTGGCGATGAAGTTGTTCGGCAGCCATATGCTGTATGCATTTTTCAGCCTGTGTGCAGTGATTCTGGTGTGGCGTATTCGGCCGAAGGCCGTGACCAACCTGCATCAGGTGGAAGATGCGCCGCTGCATCACGTGGCGATGCCCGACAGCATGTCCAGCTCGCCGTTGGTGGCGTGCCTGGATCCGCGAGTGGACGAGGCCGTGGTGCAGGAGCAAATGCAGACCGTTGTGCTGGAACCTGAAGTCGATCCGCAACCACCGGAGGATGAGCCGGCTTTCGAGGGGCCGCCGGAGCCTCTGGGGCCTGACGAGCATCCGCACGACTTGAGCAGGGCGCGCCCCTGAACGCAAAAAAAACGGGCAGATCCCATCAGGATCTGCCCGTTTTTTTGACGCGACTTTTAATGCTTAAAAATCGTCGTCTTTGTCAAAGCGTCGCGCTTCACGCTGCAGTTGGTACACAAATCGTTCCACTTGACGCTGCACCAAGCCGCTCATGTTGTGGAAGCGTACGCCGGCGAACGTGGTGTTGATCTTGTCTTCGAAGTGCAGGTAACGCAGTTCGACAGAGGTGGTCATGCTGCCGAAGGGCAGGGCGGCGATAAAGCGGTCGTAGACCTGGCCCAGTTGCAGGCGCTCGGAGATGTCGCCTTCAAAGCGAAGCTTGCAGCCGGTGGCGGAGATGTCCAGCAGTTTGCCGCTGATAGGTGCCTTGAGCTTTTCGCCGCCCAGCTCGATATTGACCAGTTGTGCCAGCTTCAACGCAGCGCGAAAGGCATTGCGGCGCTGATGGTAGACCACCTCGTCAGGCATGCTGCCGGTGTAGATGCGGTGGCCACCTTTTTCGCTGATGGTCAGCGTGCCGTTGCTTTCCCAGGCGACCCGCACACCATCGTGAAAGCCTTCGATGCGGAAGGCTTCGCCATTCTCGAGGTAGCGTTCACCGTCACGCGGGATCATTTCGTCCAAGGCCAGTGTCTTGCTGTCCCGGTCAACATCTACCAAGTAGCTTTGGAAGCGCTGGCTGCGCTCGTGGAACGTGATGATCAGCGGATCATGGCTTTCTTGCAGCATGCGCAACGTGCTGGCGATTTCCAGAGGCGTGGTGAGCACCTTGGGTGGCTGCGGAGCATCTTCCGCATTAAGGGCTTTGAACACGGTTCTTCCATCTCCAGACAAAATACGACTACACGCAAGAACCGGCATTTTGCCAGCATGTAGCGCACCTTGGATAGGGCGCGCTGTAAACCGGCGTCAGGCTTGGCTGCGGGTGCTTGGCTTGACCAGGCGTGAGGTGGAGCCTTGGGCGTTGTACAGTGCCGGAGGCTCTCCGCCGTGAAGTATGCGCAACTGGTTGGCGGTCGTAGCTTGCTGCAGCTGGATTGACTGACCGTTGAGCTGGTTGGCTTCCTGGCACTGGGTGAGCAATTGATTGAGGGCGGTGCTCTGCGACAGCAATTGATCACCCACTGAAGAGTGGCTGGCCAACTGCGCGAGGCCGTCGTGATCAGCTGGCAGGCCCAGGCTGATGAGGATCTCGCTGCGCTTCTTGCCATGCTGTTCCAGCAGCACGATCAGCGACTGTTTACGCGCCAGGATTTCTTCCAGCAGGCGCATGTCCCGGCCGTATAGGGCCAGGGACTCTTCTTTGAGCAGCTCGAGCAATTGTTGCGTCGGCGCCAGATCATCAATGATCAGTTGAAGCAAATGTTCGTCGTGGTGCATGGCTGGCCTTGGGTTTTAAGCGTCCAAAAGCCCTGCGCAGGCCTTTGCCTAGCGCTCGGCTTCGAAGTTAAGCAGCTTGCTGGCTACACGGTTGCTGTCGACTTTATAGCTGCCATCGGCGATAGCCTGTTTCAACTCGGCCACGCGGGCTTTGTTGACAACCGGTTGGTCGCGCAGCGAGTCAGTGACCTTCTGCAACTGTTGAGCCTCATTGCTCAGGTGTACGGATTCCCCACTTTGGCTGGCGCCAGCCTGCTCTGTCTTCGCGGCAGGGGCTGGTTGGGCCTTGGCTTCTACACTGTCCTTGGTACCGCTGGTACGTGTATTGCCGGGCAACGTTGGGGGGTTATTCAAACGACTGAAATCGATGACCATGTTAAAAAAACCTCTGGGTATTTGGACGCTTGCCATGTTTTCGGCGATACCCGGACAAACTTTAGGCTCGATTGACAATAAACCTGCACGAGCGGACGTCTAGCGCACAGTGTAGGAAAAGCAGGCGTCCTATGCCAGTGAACTATAAAGCAACCTCAACTTGACCCGGCGCCGTCACTTGCGCCTTGATCACACGGTTGGAGTTCAGGTTTTTGACTCTGATCTGTTCGCTCATGCCGCCGTTGGACAGCGCTTCGCCCGGCATTTTTACGCTCAACCCGCCACTGCTGGCGGAAATGACCACCTGATCGCCTTTGCGAATCACCTCAGCCTGCTCCAGATGGACCAGTGTGATGACTTGATCAGTGACCATTGGTCGGGTAAGTCTCTGCCCCAGGGCCTGGTCGAGCGAGGTGAGGTAGCCCTGATTGATCTGGCTTATATCCCGCTCACGCATGGCCACGTCGTCATAACCGATGATGCCGGTGCGTTTTAACGGTCGCGTCACCACCACCACATCGCGGAACAGTTTGACCTGCGCCGGTACGAATACGGTCCAGGGCGAAGCGCCTTCGCAGCGCACTTTTACCGTCACGCGGCCGATCGGCTGGGCAGGGCTTTCCAGGGTGGCTGTCAATTCCTTGTCGCACATTGGCATGCGCAAACGCGGGTCCAACTGGCTCACCTGAATTTCATAACGCCCAGGCGTCTGAGTATTTGCCAGATAATCTTCTACAGTGAACTCAAGAAAGCCTTGGGTGACGCCGATAAGGAGATCAGGCAAGGTGACATTATCTGCACGGGCCGTGACGCCCGAGCCGAAGGCAAGCAATGCCATCCAGACGCAGAGTAATCTGCGGTGCCGTGGAAGGTGTCGGGAAACTGTCGTTTTAAGGTTCATAAACCAATAAATAGCAAAGCTCGTGCCGTTTAGTGTTGGGTACGCTTCGTACCTCTAGGTTTTAGCGTAGGAGTCTGGGCATGGCAGGAGTAATGGATTCAGTAAACCAGCGCACACAGCTGGTAGGGCAGAATCGCCTGGAGTTGTTGCTTTTTCGTCTGGACGGCAAGCAGCTGTACGGCATCAATGTATTTAAAGTACGGGAGGTGCTGCAGTGTCCCAAACTGACCATCATGCCCAAGTCCAGCCCCGTGGTTTGCGGCGTGGCCAACATCCGTGGCGCGACCATTCCGATTCTTGATTTGGCCCTGGCCACCAGTTCCGCGGGTTTGCAGGATCGCCAGAACCCATTTGTGATCATCACTGAGTACAACACCAAGACCCAGGGGTTCCTGGTGCGCTCGGTGGAACGTATCGTCAATATGAACTGGGAAGAGATCCATCCGCCGCCCAAGGGCACCGGGCGCGATCATTACCTAACGGCGGTGACGCGGGTCGATAACCAGTTGGTGGAGATCATCGACGTGGAGAAAATCCTCGCCGAGGTGGCGCCGACTTCGGAATCGATCTCTGTGGGTGTGGTGGACGCCGAAACGGCGCACAAGGCGATCTCTCTGCGTGTGCTGACCGTGGACGACTCATCGGTGGCGCGTAAGCAGGTGAGTCGTTGCCTGCAAACCGTCGGCGTGGAAGTGGTGGCCCTCAATGATGGCCGCCAGGCCTTGGACTATCTGCGCAAGCTGGTCGATGAGGGCAAGAAGCCTGAAGACGAGTTTTTGATGATGATCTCCGACATTGAAATGCCGGAAATGGACGGCTACACGCTCACGGCCGAGATACGCAACGATCCACGTATGCAAAAATTGCATATCATCCTGCATACTTCGTTGTCGGGTGTATTCAATCAGGCAATGGTCAAGAAAGTCGGTGCCGATGACTTTTTGGCCAAATTCCGCCCTGATGACCTGGCATCCCGGGTAGTCGACCGGATCAAGGCAGCAGATCACGGCTAGGGGCTTTTTCCCTGGCGGACTTACGATTTAAGAGGCGGTATCAGTGTCTACAGGTAATTTGGATTTTGAACAGTTCCGGGTCTTCCTGGAAAAGGCCTGTGGCATATTGCTCGGTGAAAACAAGCAGTACTTGGTATCCAGCCGTCTCAACAAAATGATGGAGCAGCAGGGTATCAAGTCCCTGGGTGAGTTGGTGCAGCGAATCCAGAGCCAGCCGCGCAGCGGACTAAAGGAAATGGTGGTCGATGCCATGACCACCAACGAAACCTTGTGGTTTCGCGACACCTACCCCTTTGAGGTGCTCAAGAGCAAAGTGCTGCCGGAGGCCATCAAGGCCAGCCCTGGACAGCGCCTGCGTATCTGGTCGGCTGCCTGTTCTTCGGGGCAGGAACCGTACTCGATCTCGATGTCCATCGACGAGTTCGAGCGCACGAACATGGGCCAGTTGAAGGCTGGGGCGCAAATTGTCGCCACGGACTTGTCTGGCACCATGCTCACTAACTGCAAGACTGGCGAGTACGACAGCCTGGCCCTGGGTCGTGGCTTGTCCCCGGAACGCCTGCAGCGTTTCTTCGATCCGAAAGGGGCCGGGCGTTGGGCAGTCAAGGCGCCGATCAAGAGCCGAGTCGAGTTTCGCTCGTTCAACTTGCTCGACAGTTATGCCAGCCTGGGCAAGTTCGACATGGTGTTTTGCCGCAACGTGCTGATTTACTTCTCGGCTGAAGTGAAGAAAGACATCCTGCTGCGTATCCACGGCACGCTCAAGCGTGGTGGCTACCTGTTCCTCGGTGCTTCCGAAGCATTGAACGGCCTGCCGGATCATTACCAGATGGTGCAATGCAGCCCGGGCATCATTTACCAGGCCAAGTGATTGACGCTTGAGCATAAAAAACGGGAGGCCCTGTAAAGGCCTCCCGTTTTTTATGCGTGTGACGTTTCGACGGCGCCGCGTCGGTCGTTCTCAGGGCCGGGGTGTCATGCGGATATTGCCCAGCGATAGGCGGTGATCCCCGTGGGGTACTGCCGCGTTGAAAATACCGAGCCGAACATCGCCTGTCGTAGTGGCAGTGAAGGTGCCGGTCCCGGTTTGCGTCTGGGCTTGAGTGATATTTTGTAGATTGGGGCCGATCCGGGTGCTATTCATTGTCATGTATAGCGTCGAGCCATCGCTGATGGCTGCACGACCAATGACGTCAAAGCTGCAATCGTATGTGCGCCCTGCGATCACAGGTACGGGGCGGGTAATGATGTGGGCACTGGTCGCCCGACTGTTGGATATGTCAACGACCACGCTTGAGTTAATAACGTGCAGGACCCCGCCCACATAAGGCCCCTGAGCTACCCAGCCTTGGAAAGTGCCGTCGCTGAAATTCCATACTGTGGTGGGGGCTGGCACGATGATGGGGAGTGAGTTGATACGTACCCTGGCGGTCTGCGCGGCGGTAAATTCCCGCGCGCGTCTTAACCGCATCAGCAAACTTACAACTGTGCCAGCGCTGGCTTCAATAAAGGTTTTAGGTATCAGGACCTCGCGGCTGGGGGCGTTTTGGGCAACCATAAAGCTTTGGTTGTACTCGCCGCCGATAACGGTGCTACTCAATGTCAGGTAGATCATATCGTCGGCCTCGACGGGGAAGTCGAGCGTCAACTTGGCGGTGTCGCCGACAACACGGAGGGTGTTCAGATTCGGGATGGGGGTTGCGGAGTCTTGTTCGTTAAATCTTGGAAGCGGAAGAGTCAACATTTTTAAGCCTCTGCTTGACGCATGGGGGGATGTCTACCCAATAAGATATTCGCCTCGACAGACTTAACAACTGTCAGAATTGACAGTGCAGACAGACGGCCAAACACACTCAACCGCCTCTGCGTCCTTTTCCTCCCCTTGCCGCCTGTGGAAAAGCGGCAACCGCCATTGCCGCTTTACTGGCGCCATGCGGAAGACCGTTGCCGCTTTTCTGGCATCGCCAGCGGCAAACCCCCCGCAAGCCCTTGAATTACGGGGCTTCAACGAATTGGCATGCGCCTTGCTATAACCCAGATACGAAAAGCAGGTCAGCCTAAAGGTTTCCGCCATGAGCATCAGCTTCGATAAAGCGCTCGGTATCCATGAACAAGCCCTGGGCTTCCGCGCCCAGCGTGCCGAAGTCTTGGCTAACAACATTGCTAACGCCGACACCCCGAACTACAAGGCTCGGGATCTGGACTTCTCCGCCGTGCTCGCCGCACAGCAAGACAAGACCAAAAACGGCTCCTTCGCCTTGAACATGACCAACAGCCGTCATATCGAAGCGCAAGGCCTGGGCAATGGTGACGAGTCGCTGCTGTATCGCACGCCGATGCAGCCATCGATCGACCAGAACACCGTCGATGCCCAACTGGAGCAATCGGCTTACGCCGAGAACTCAGTGAACTTTCAGGCCAGCTTCACCCTGCTCAACAGCAAATTCAAAGGGCTGATGTCAGCCTTGCGTGGAGAGTAAGCCATGTCCTTAGCCAGTGTTTTCAATATTGCCGGCAGTGGCATGAGCGCGCAGACCACGCGCCTGAACACCGTCGCCAGTAACATCGCCAACGCCGAGACCGTATCGTCGAGCATTGACCAGACCTACCGCGCCCGTCATCCGGTGTTCGCCACCATGTTCCAGGGCGGCCAGGCTGGCCAGAGCGGCAGCGCAGGTTCGCTGTTCCAGAACCAGGATGCCGCAGGCCAAGGCGTGCAAGTGCTCGGCGTAGTCGAGGACCAGAGCAATCTGGAAGCGCGCTACGAGCCTAACCATCCCGCCGCGAACGAAAAGGGTTATGTCTACTACCCCAACGTCAACGTGGTCGAGGAAATGGCCGACATGATTTCCGCCAGCCGCTCGTTCCAGACCAACGCGGAAATGATGAACACCGCTAAAACCATGATGCAAAAGGTCCTGACCCTGGGTCAGTGATAAGGGGCGCCAAATAATGGCCATCGTTGATACCAAAAACAACACGGCAGTCCAGGACCTTTTTAATTCCAAGGTCAAGACAGCGACGGATAACAGCAGCATCAATAATGCCTCCAAAGCGGCGACGGGTAATCAGTCGCTGGGCAAGGATGCGTTCCTGCAACTGCTGGTGACCCAGCTCAAAAACCAGAACCCGCTGTCGCCTCAGGACAACGGTGCGTTCGTGGCGCAACTGGCGCAGTTCAGCAGCCTGGAAGGCATCAACACCCTGAACGACTCGGTGAATGCGATCTCCAGCAACTTCAGTTCGTCGCAAGCGCTGCAAGCGTCGTCGCTGGTGGGGCGCTCGATCATCACCCAGACCGACAAGGCGGCCGTGGACACCAGCAAGAGCATGACCGGTTCGGTGGCGGTGACGGCGGCGACGGGCAACGTCTCGGTGAAAATCACCGACAAAGACGGCAATGTCGTGCGAACCCTCGACATGGGCGCCCAGAGCGCCGGTAATTCCAGCTTTATCTGGGATGGTAAGAACGACAAGGGCGAAGTCGCGCCTGCCGGGACTTACACCTTTAAGGCCACCACCAAGAATGACAAGGGTGACTCGGTTGCCCTGGTCACGTCGCTGCCGGCAACGGTCACCAGCGTGACCTTGAGCAAGACCGGCGGCGAAATGCTGCTCAACCTTGCAGGCGGCATGGGCAGCGTCAAGCTGTCGCAAATTCAGACTATCGGTACATAGAGCCGGCTAAATACGGCAGAAGGAGAGAAACATGTCTTTTAACATCGGCCTTAGCGGCCTCTATGCGGCCAACAAACAACTGGACGTGACCGGCAACAACATCGCCAACGTCGCAACCACGGGCTTCAAATCGTCGCGTGCCGAATTCACGGATATCTACGCGGCGTCCAAGTTGGGCACCGGCCAGAACAGCATCGGCAACGGTGTGAACCTGGCGGCGGTATCCCAGCAGTTCACCCAGGGTGACGTAAACAACAGCGGTGGCATCCTGGACATGGCGATCCAGGGCGGTGGCTTCTTCGTTCAGAAGGGCAACGATGGTTCGCTGGAGTACACCCGAAGCGGTGCCTTCCGTGCCGACAAGGACGGCTACATCACCAACAATACCGGCACCTCGCGCCTGCAAGGCTACGCCGCGGACGAAAACGGTAAGATCAACAAGGGCGGCCTGACCGATCTGCAACTGAACCTGTCGAACCTGCCACCGAAGGCCTCCACCAAGGTGGACTCCACCAGTAACCTGAACTCCTCGGAGCCGGTGATCGACCAGGTGGCCAAGCCGTTTGATCCAACCAAGACCGATACCTTCACCACGCAATACAGCACCACCTTGTACGACTCCCAAGGCAACGCGCACCCGATGGTGCAGTACCTGGTTAAAACCGACGGTAACAAGTGGAACGCCTATACCCTGATTGATGGTCGTAATCCGGATGGCACCCCGCCTACTGGTGCCGGCGCTGTTGCGCCTTTGCCGTCCACCTTGACCTTTGATGGTGCAGGTAAGCTCACGAGTATCGTCGGCCCTGCGGTGTCCGGTACCACCCTGACCATTGCCGGTTGGGTTCCAGGTACAGTGACTAACGGTGTATGGACGAAAAACGGTGCGGATGCCAACCCTGGGGGTATCGCCATCAATATGGCCAGCATCACCCAGTACAACTCGGCCACCTACCGCAACCCGCCGACCACCGACGGTTATGCCACGGGCCAGATCACCGGCCTGAAAATCGATGGCAGCGGTGTTCTGTTCGCAACGTTCAGCAACCAGCAAAGTAAGGCTATTGGCCAGATCTCCCTGGCCAGCTTCAACAACGAACAGGGCCTGCAACCCGCTGGCGGCACTACCTGGAAAGAAACCTTCGCTTCGGGCCAGCCGGGCTTTGACACCCCGCAAGCCGGCACCTTGGGTTCGATCGTGGCCAACTCCTTGGAGAACTCCAACGTCAACCTGACTAACGAGCTGGTCGACCTGATCAAGGCCCAAAGCAACTATCAGGCGAACGCCAAGACTATTTCCACCCAGAGCACCATCATGCAGACCATCATTCAGATGACCTGATGCAGTTAGCCTGACGCGCAAGCGCAACGAAAGCCCCTCGATCGAGGGGTTTTTTTTGCGTGCAATTTGGCATCTCGGAGTCTTCCCACCGCCCGCCCCATCAGGAGACGACATGCCTGTGTTGGAACCGACTACGCCGTTCCTTCCACATAGCTAGCAAACGGTGTTGGGCCTAATTACTACAAGGTGAAGTCGGTATGTGGAATTCGTCGATGGCCGGTAACGCGGCCGAGGGTGTGCGTGAGGTGGGTGCGGCTTGGGGAGCCGATCGTTCAGAAAACAAAGTGGATAACGTCGATAGCAGCAAGGAGGCAGTCAGCGCGCTTCTCAAAGCACTTGATGAAGCTCGGAAAACCTCCAAGAACCAGACTGTGCAGCACCTGCGTAACAAGTTGAATGAAAAGAGAGCGGAGCTGGGAGACGAAAAGTTCAAGGCGATCCTGGAGCAGCTATGGAAGGACGCTGCTCAAAATATACTCATGCTGTTGAAGGCACTGTTTCCGGAGCTGTTTGCGAGTGAGCCATCCCCCGCTCCCTCTCCACGGCCATCGCCGGGTGGCGGTGGTGGGGGCGGCGGCGGCGGTAGGGTTAAACCGAGTGATTTTGGCTCAAGGGAGTCCATGAGTAACAAGCCTTTTACTGCGGGGGCTCGTTACACTGACTACAAGCCTGACAAGAGCAATCCCGGAAAAAAACCTGGCACGGGTAGAGAGGCGGGCAACATCTGGAGTGGTTTCAAGCAGGCGTCTGATGGTAATTGCGTCACTGTTTCGGCGATAAAAGCCGCAATGATGAAGTTCGGTCAAAAAGCCACCGATGTTTTCCGTGACGTTAGAACGGCAGGTGATGGGTGGAACGTTCAAATGCGAGATGGGAAAACCTATCATTTGAGTCGAGGTGAGTTGAACGAGGCGGCAGAGCAGGCCCGGTTCGCGGGGGATGACCCAGCAATGATTACCGAGGCTAACTTCATGTACGCCGTCAGTGCCAAGCGGGCTCAAACGGATGGCAATAATAGAGGGGACCGGGGTGAAAATGATCATAAAGCCCAAAATAGCTTTCAAGATGCATTGTTAAGCTTGAACGACGGCGAACATGATCACGAAGGGCTGGATCGTTTAGGGCTCAGCGGTCTGTACAGGCAGACTACGAGCGATGAGCTCGCCAGCGGCGCGTTAGGTGTTGTGAACTACGGTCATCATTCAATGGCGGTGATTGGTGGGAGTATAGAGCTTTGGGGAGGCCGAGGTGGACGGCCTGGTAAGGAGGATAACGGGGAGGCGTACGCATTTATATAGTGTGATAGGCGGGCAGGAATAGGCGCTGCACTAAAGCAAAAAAGCCCGTTAACCGGAAGGTTAACGGGCTTTTCAGCAACCGCTCAGCTTATTGGCAAGCTTCGCAATCCGGCTCGTCAATCGCGCAAGCCTTTGGCACCGGAGCTGGGCCGGCAGGTGCTGCGAGTACCGAATCATCACCGTGGTTGCCGCTGGAAACAGCGTTCAGCTTACCGGTGTTGATGGTCGACTTCTCGGTGCTGGTCGCGGCCAGGGCACGGAGGTAGTAAGTGGTTTTCAGGCCACGGTACCACGCCATGCGGTAGGTCACGTCGAGCTTTTTGCCCGAAGCGCCGGCGATGTACAGGTTCAGCGACTGAGCCTGGTCGATCCACTTCTGACGACGGCTGGCGGCGTCAACGATCCACTTGGTGTCCACTTCGAAGGCAGTCGCGTAGAGCTCTTTGAGTTCTTGCGGGATGCGCTCGATCTGTTGCACCGAACCGTCGTAGTACTTCAGGTCGTTGATCATGACCGAGTCCCACAGGCCGCGGGCTTTCAGGTCGCGAACCAGGTACGGGTTGATCACGGTGAATTCGCCCGACAGGTTCGACTTCACATACAGGTTCTGGTAGGTCGGTTCGATCGACTGCGATACGCCAGTGATGTTGGCGATGGTCGCGGTCGGTGCAATGGCCATGATGTTGGAGTTACGAATGCCTTTCTGCACACGGGCACGTACTGGCGCCCAGTCCAGGGATTCGTTCAGGTCAACGTCGATGTACTTCTGGCCACGTTGCTCGATCAGGATCTGTTGCGAATCCAGTGGCAGGATGCCTTTGGACCACAGCGAACCCTGGAACGTCTCGTAGGCACCGCGCTCGTCGGCCAGGTCGCAGGAAGCCTGGATCGCGTAGTAGCTGACCGCTTCCATCGACTTGTCGGCGAACTCGACCGCAGCGTCCGAACCGTAAGGAATGTGCTGCAGGTACAGCGCGTCCTGGAAGCCCATGATGCCAAGGCCGACAGGGCGGTGCTTGAAGTTGGAGTTCTGCGCCTGTGGTACCGAGTAGTAGTTGATGTCGATAACGTTATCGAGCATGCGAACGGCGGTGTTCACGGTGCGTGCAAGCTTTACGGTGTCCAGCTTGCCGTTGACGATGTGGTTCGGCAGGTTGATCGAGCCCAGGTTGCAAACGGCGATCTCGTCCTTGTTGGTGTTCAAGGTGATCTCGGTGCACAGGTTCGAGCTGTGGACCACGCCCACGTGCTGCTGCGGGCTGCGCAGGTTGCACGGGTCCTTGAAGGTCAGCCATGGGTGGCCGGTTTCAAACAGCATGGACAGCATTTTACGCCACAGGTCTTTGGCCTGGATGGTCTTGAACAGCTTGATCTTGCCCGGGTACTGGGACAGCGCTTCGTAGTACTCGTAACGCTCTTCGAACGCTTTACCGGTCAGGTCGTGCAGGTCCGGCACTTCGGATGGCGAGAACAGGGTCCACGGGCCGTCATCGAAGACGCGCTTCATGAACAGGTCAGGGATCCAGTTAGCGGTGTTCATGTCGTGGGTACGACGACGATCATCACCAGTGTTCTTGCGCAGCTCGATGAACTCTTCGATGTCCATGTGCCAGGTTTCCAGGTAGGCACACACAGCGCCTTTGCGCTTGCCACCCTGGTTCACGGCTACAGCGGTGTCGTTCACTACTTTGAGGAACGGTACAACGCCTTGGGACTTGCCGTTGGTGCCCTTGATGTACGAACCCAGTGCACGCACCGGCGTCCAGTCGTTACCCAGGCCGCCCGCGAATTTGGACAACATGGCATTGTCGTGGATCGCGTGATAGATGCCCGACAGGTCGTCCGGCACGGTGGTCAGGTAGCAGCTCGACAGCTGTGGACGCAAGGTGCCGGCGTTGAACAGCGTCGGGGTCGACGACATGTAGTCGAAAGACGACAACAGGTTGTAGAACTCGATGGCGCGGTCTTCTTTGTGCTTCTCTTCGATCGCCAGGCCCATGGCCACGCGCATGAAGAACACTTGTGGCAGTTCGAAACGGATGCCGTCCTTGTGGATGAAGTAACGGTCGTACAGGGTTTGCAGGCCCAGGTAAGTGAACTGCTGGTCGCGCTCGTGGTTGATCGCCTTGCCGAGTTTTTCCAGGTCAAAGGTGGCCAGGATCGGGTTCAGCAATTCAAATTCGATACCCTTGGCGATGTAGGCCGGCAGGGCCTTGGCGTACAGGTCGGCCATCTCGTGGTGAGTGGCGCTGTCGGCGACGCCGAGGAAGCCCAGGCCTTCGGCGCGCAGGGTGTCCATCAGCAGGCGCGCGGTCACGAACGAGTAGTTCGGCTCACGTTCAACCAGGGTACGGGCGGTCATCACCAGGGCGGTGTTGACGTCGGTCAGGGCCACGCCGTCGTACAGGTTCTTCAGGGTTTCGCGTTGGATCAGGTCACCGTCGACTTCTTCCAGGCCTTCGCAGGCCTCGGTGATGATGGTGCTCAGGCGGCCCAGATCCAGGGGGGCAAACGAACCGTCGGCCAGGGTGATGCGGATCGACGGGTGAGCTTGTACGGCAGCTTCTTCAGCCGGGGTACGTACAGCGCGTTCCTTGGAACGGGCGTCACGGTAGATCACGTAGTCGCGCGCTACTTTCTGCTCGCCGGCACGCATCAGGGCCAGTTCAACCTGGTCCTGGATTTCTTCGATGTGGATGGTGCCGCCCGAAGGCATGCGACGCTTGAAGGTCGCGGTGACTTGTTCGGTCAGACGGGCAACGGTGTCGTGGATGCGCGACGAGGCAGCGGCGGTGCCACCTTCAACTGCAAGAAACGCTTTGGTGATGGCGACGGTGATTTTGTCATCGGTGTAGGGGACGACAGTGCCGTTACGCTTGATCACACGCAGTTGGCCAGGTGCAGTGGCGGACAGATCCATATTCGAATCAGCGGCCTGCGGCACGGAGCCTTGCGGGTTCTCGCGAGTTGTGTCGGTTTGCATGGGGGGTTGTCTCCACATTCTATATTTATTTGGGCACCATCACGGTGCCCACCGTTCCGTCCTGAAGCACTTACAACAGGCCTGGGCCTGGCATAACAACTTCGGGACAGGAGGAAGGGAGCTCATCGCGCCGCTTCCATACCGAAGTCTTTGGTTCGGGCCGTGAAGCACCCTTCGCCGTATTCCTGCTGAGTGACAGTTGCTCGCGTCGAACACTGCAACACCCGTACCGTTTTGTGCCGTTGAGGCTGGAAAACGGCGGCCATCCGCGTGCGCGGTTTGGGCTTTGAAAAAATGCTTTGGTTCAACCAAACGGGAGCAAGAAAGCGCTTGAGTTTCTTGTCTGATCTGTGTTTGGCTTTTCGCTTGAAACCCTACATGTAGGGTTTTTTTAGCGCCGAGCTACAAGATAATGCGTTTTTGGGGGCTTAGCAACGCACTACCTGTGGATAACGCTGTGGGTAAAATGTGTATGAAACGTGGAATTCCCGTGTAGGCCGCAGTACTGCTGGATTACGCCGTTTGTCACCGAATATTCCAAGACAAAAACCGCCTGTTGGATTTTTGAGGGCGCGAACCCTATCACAAAAAAACGCGATCACCGAATGGATTTCCCAGCTTGTGCTAGAGGGCTGGCCCGTGGCTACAATCGACCTTCAATAGAGGCAATAGTGTGCTTCCCGTACGTGACAATAATTAGAACCGAGGTAGTGCATGGAGCAAGAAACCTGGCAAATATTGATTGTCGAGGACGACGAGCGATTGGCCGAGTTGACCCGTGATTACCTGCAGAGCAATGGCTTGCGCGTGTCGGTAGAGAGCGATGGTGCCCTGGCGGCGGCACGCATCATCGCCGAACAGCCTGACCTGGTGATCCTCGACCTGATGCTGCCCGGCGAAGACGGCCTGAGCATCTGCCGCACAGTGCGCGAGCGCTATGACGGTGTGATCCTGATGCTCACGGCGCGCACGGACGACATGGACCAAGTGCAGGGCCTGGACATGGGGGCCGACGACTACGTGTGCAAACCCGTGCGCCCGCGCCTGTTGCTGGCGCGTATCCAGGCCCTGCTGCGGCGCAGCGAACCCGCACCTGTTGCTGGCGCGGAAAACCAGCGCCGCCTGCAATTCGGCCCGCTGGTAATCGACAACGCCCTGCGCGAAGCCTGGTTGCACGAAGGGGGTATCGAACTGACCAGTGCCGAATTCGACTTGCTGTGGCTGCTGGTGGCAAACGCCGGCCGCATCCTGTCACGCGAAGAAATCTTCATCGCCCTGCGTGGCATCGGTTATGACGGTCAGGACCGCTCCATTGATGTACGCATCTCACGCATTCGCCCGAAGATCGGCGACGACCCGATCCATCCGCGTCTGATCAAGACCATCCGCAGCAAGGGCTATCTGTTCGTCCCCGAAGCCGCCATCGATATGCCGCTGTGAATTCGATCTTCCTGCGCATCTACGGCGGCATGTGCGCAGCGCTGATCCTGGTCGCGTTGCTCGGCGTGCTAGCCCTGCATTTGCTCAATGAGGTGCGTAGCGACCAGTACCGTGAGCGCCTGGCCCACGGCACCTTTGCGTTGATGGGCGATAACCTGCAACCCATGAGCGCCATCGAGCGCCGGCGCACTCTGGCGGTGTGGGAGCGGTTGTTGGGCATCCCTCTGGAATTGCGCACGTTGACCGACGCTCAACTGGACCTGAGCCAACGCAACCGCTTGCAACGTGGCCAGGTGCTGGTCGAGCAGACCGGGCCACATGCGGCGCGGGTGCTGCGCCTGGTCAGCGAACAGGAACAACTGGTGCTCACGGGCGAAGTGCAGCAGATCAGCGAGCAATTGGCCCGCGCGACTATTTACCTGCTGGCTGACGAACTGGTGCGCTTTCCGGTCGCCGAGCAGCCGCAAAAACTCGCCGACATTAAGCAGACCAAGGGCTTTGGTTTTGACATGCACCTGTTGACCCTGAAGGAGGCCGACATGGATGACGACCAACGTCGTCGGGTCTCGGAAGGCGATACCGTGATGGCCCTGGGCAAGGGGGGCGATTCAATCCGCGTATTTGCCGGCATGGTCGGAACGCCGTGGGTGCTGGAGATCGGCCCGCTGTATCAAATGAACCCTTATCCGCCGCAATGGTTGATCCTGATCGCGCTGATCAGCCTGACCCTGATCGGCTTGATCGTGTATTTACTCGTGCGTCAGCTTGAGCGGCGTCTCAAGGGCCTGGAAGCGGCGGCCACGCGCATTGCCAAAGGTAACCTGGAAGTACGCGTGCCGGCGCGTGGTGCCGACTCGGTAGGGCGTTTGGCGGCAGCTTTTAACGGCATGGCCGAGCACTTGCAGCAATTGTTGGCGATCCAGCGGGAACTGGTGCGCGCGGTCTCCCATGAGTTACGTACGCCGGTAGCGCGTCTGCGCTTTGGCTTAGAGATGATTGGCGACGCCGCCACTGCTGAGGCGCGGCGTAAATATATGGACGGCATGGACAGCGACATCCAGGACCTCGATGGTTTGGTCGACGAAATGCTCACCTACGCACGCCTGGAGCAGGGTGCGCCGGCGCTGAATTTCCAGCGAGTCGATCTCAGCGCGTTGCTCGATCAGGTGATCGGCGAATTATCGCCACTGCGTGCACAGGTCAGCGTGGCTCGAGGCGTTTGTCTGTCGTCGGCACATTGGGACGACGCCTGGGTCGATGCCGAGCCGCGCTACCTGCACCGAGCCCTGCAAAACCTGGTGAGCAATGCGATGCGCCATGCTCAGGGCCAGGTGTTGATCAGTTATCAGGTGGGTCAGGTGCGTTGCCGCATAGATGTGGAAGACGACGGGCCCGGCGTGCCGGAAAGCGCCTGGGAGCGCATTTTTACGCCGTTCCTGCGCCTGGACGACAGCCGCACCCGCGCCTCGGGCGGGCACGGCCTGGGTTTGTCGATTGTGCGGCGGATTATCTATTGGCACGGCGGGCGGGCGTTGATCAGCAAGAGCAACAACCTGGGCGGCGCATGCTTTAGCCTGAGTTGGCCCAGGGATCAGGAGAATCCCTGATATTGCCATCGCTGGCTTGCCTGCGATAGCGATGGTTCAGGCGCTGATGGCCACCAGGCTCAACAACTGCTCCCCATCCACCCCGAACTGCCCCTCCAACTCTTTGCCATGGCACCACTCAGCCGACAGGTCGGTCAGCAACCGCAACCGCACATGCCCGGCCTCTGACCACTCCACTACCTCGGCATGCTCAAAATAAAAGCGCTTCTGCACAATCGGATAAAGCGCCTTGAACAAACTCTCCTTGACCGAAAACGTCAGCGTCACCACCAAGGCGATCTGTTCGCGCGGCAAGGCGGCCATGCGTTGCAATTCCTGCGCCGTGAGAATTTCCCCGGCCAGGCGCTGCGCCCGTTCAAGCGTCAGCACATTCTCCAGGTCCATCCCCAGCCCGCGCCATTGCGCCTTGTGCCCGACAATCGCCGCCGCATGCCCGGTGCTGTGGGTGATGGAACCGCTGATGTGCCCGGGCCACACCGGCGCACGGTCTTCGCCGATGGCCGGCACGCAATCCAGGTGGTCGAGCTGTTGCAGTGCTGCGCGGGCGCACAGGCGGCCGGCGAGGAACTCGGCCTGGCGCTTGGCCACTGAGCGCTGGATGCTGGCCGGTGGCGGCACGGCGCTGCGCTGGAAATCACCGGCGACTAATAAGGCCGGGTCGAATCGTGTGCTCAGAAACACCGTGCCTGGCAACGGAACGGGCAGTGGCCAGTGGGCATCGAGTGGGGTGCAGCAAGCGGGTAGGGGCGTCATGCGCGGTATTTTGCTTCAGTTGGCGCGCCAGTGGATAGTCCGAGACGGTTCAGGCCAGGTTCAGAGCCCGTTCAGGGGGAGTTCAGGGGCGCTTGCGTAGTCTGGCTTCAACAGCCAAACGCGTAGAGGTAAGCACCATGACTGCGATCAAACAGCTGATGTTGGCGTTAACTATGCTCAGTGCCGCTGCCGGGGCCCAGGCTTCGGACGGCGCTTTTGCGGCATTTGGTGGCGAGAAAACCAAGAAGCCCAGCAACCTGATCCATCGTGTCAGCTTCGAAGACGCGGGCAGCCAAGCCGCGCCGTGGGGCCGGTCCTTGGGCCAGGCAAATCCACAACCGGCCTACCGCACCGGCTACGAACACCTGACGGGCCAGTACAATGGCATTAAACTGCGCCCGCAAGACGTGCAGGGCCGCTATGATATTCCCCTGTCGGACAGTTGAATCGCTTTGGAGAGCCATATGAAATTGCTGGTCGTGGAAGATGAGGCGCTGTTGCGTCATCACCTGTTCACCCGCCTGACCGACAGCGGCCACGTGGTCGAAGCCGTGGCCAATGCCGAGGAAGCCCTGTACCAGACCGGCCAATTCAACCATGACCTGGCCATTATCGACCTGGGCCTGCCCGGCATGGGCGGCCTGGACCTGATCCGCCAATTGCGCAGCCAGGCCAAGACTTTCCCAATCCTGATCCTCACCGCGCGCGGCAACTGGCAGGACAAGGTCGAAGGCCTGGCCGCCGGCGCTGACGACTACGTGGTCAAACCTTTCCAGTTCGAAGAACTGGAGGCGCGCATGAACGCCTTGCTGCGCCGCTCCAGCGGTTTCACTCAGTCGACCATCGTTGCCGGGCCTTTGCTGCTGGACCTCAATCGCAAGCAAGCGTCCCTGGATGAGCAGCCGTTGGCGCTGACCGCTTACGAATATCGGATTCTTGAATATTTGATGCGTCACCATCAGCAAGTGGTCGCCAAGGACCGCTTGATGGAACAGCTCTACCCCGATGACGACGAGCGTGATCCGAATGTGATCGAAGTGCTGGTCGGGCGCCTGCGCCGCAAGCTCGAAGGTCCGGCCGGGTTCAAGCCGATCGACACCGTGCGCGGCTTGGGTTACCTGTTCAATGAGCGCTGCCGTTGATTCGCTCGTTACGTGTGCGCTTGATGCTCGCGGCCACCACCCTGGCCGTGCTGTTTATGCTGGGCTTATTGCCCGCCATGCAAGGCGCGTTCAGTCTGGCGCTGCAGGATTCTATCGAGCAGCGCCTGGCCTCGGACGTGACCACGCTGATTTCCGCCGCACGGGTTGAGAACAACCGTTTGTTGATGCCAGCGCAGTTGCCGGATGAACGTTTTAACCTCACCGACAGCCGCTTGCTCGGCTATATCTACGACCGTGAAGGCCACCTGGTATGGCGCTCACGGGCGACCCGGGAAGAAAACATCAACTACAAGCCGCGCTACGACGGGCGCGGTAACGAGTTTGCACGTATCCGCGAGGCCAATGGCCAGGAGTTTTTCGTGTATGACGTCGAGGTCAGGCTGCTGGGCGGCAAGAGCGCAGCGTTCAGTATCGTCGCCCTGCAACCGGTGCGCGAATATCAGCTGACCCTCGAAGGTCTGCAGGAAAACCTTTACCTTGGATTCGGCGCGGCGTTGCTGGTGTTGCTGACCCTATTGTGGTTGGGCCTGACCTGGGGCTTGCAAGCCCTGCGGCGCTTGAGTCAGGAACTTGACCAGATCGAAGGCGGCACCCGCGAAAGCCTTTCTGAAGAACACCCCCGCGAACTGCTGCGTCTCACCGGCTCACTCAACCGTTTGCTGCACAGCGAGCGCGAACAACGGGCGCGTTACCGCGACTCCCTCGACGACTTGGCCCACAGCCTGAAAACCCCGCTGGCGGTGTTGCAGGGCGTGAGCGAAGACATGGCCCAGCGCCCCGAGGATCGCGGCCAGGCCTGGGTGTTGCAATCGCAGATCGAGCGCATGAGCCAGCAGATCGGCTACCAATTGCAGCGTGCCAGCCTGCGCAAAAGCGGGTTGGTGCGCCACCAGGTGCGCCTGGAGCCGGTGCTGCAAAGCCTGTGTGACACGCTGGACAAGGTTTATCGCGACAAGCGCGTGACGGTGACCTTCGAGTTGCCGCTCGAGTGCGATGTGCCGATCGAGAAAGGTGCCTTGCTCGAAATGCTCGGTAACTTGCTGGAAAATGCTTATCGGCTATGCCTGAGTGAAGTGCGTATCAGCCTGAGCGAAAACCTCGAAGGCACCGAGCTGTGCATTGAGGATGACGGCCCAGGTGTGCCGCCCGATCAGCGTGCGCGGATTCTGCAAAGGGGTGAGCGGCTGGACCGTCAGCACCCGGGGCAGGGCATCGGCCTGGCGGTGGTCAAGGACATTATTGAAAGTTACAGCGCGCGGCTGACCCTTGGGGATTCACCGCTGGGCGGTGCGGCGTTCAAAATTCACTTTCCGGCCTTGTGATCTCTGTTGACTCCACTGGCCCCTTCGCGAGCAAGCCCGCTCCCACATTTAACCGGGTTTATCCTGTAGGAATACGGTCGAATGTGGGAGCGGGCTTGCTCGCGAAGGGGCCGGCAATGGCAACACACCGCTAACTCTCCTGCGCCCGGTAAGCCCCCGGCGTCAACCCTGTCCACTTCTTGAACGCCCGATGAAATGCCGACGGTTCGGAAAACCCCAACTGCTCGGCGATCTCCTGCAATGACAAATCCGCTCGCCCCAGGTGGTAGATGGCGATGTCGCGCCGCAACTCATCCTTGAGCGCCTGAAAGCTGGTGCCTTCCTCACGCAAATGCCGGCGCAGGGTTTGCGGGCTGATGTGCAGGTGCTGGGCGACGGCTTCCAAGTCTGGCCAGGGCGTGCGGTCGCGACTCAACAGGCGGCGCAGCTGGCTGCTCAGGCTATCGCCTTCGTCCGGCCGCGACAGCAGGTCGGCGGGAGAACGTTCGAGAAAGTGCTTGAGCGTCCGTTCGTCCTGCAACAACGGCAGGCTCAGGTAGCGCGCGGGAAACACCAGGCTGCTATGTGCAGCACCGAATACCTGAGGGCAGGGGAAGAGCAAGTCATATTCGCCGGCATGCGCGGGCATCGGGTAGCTGAACGTTGCCTGTTGCAGCCGAATACGCTGGCCGATCAACCAACTGCCCAGGCGATGCCAGATCACCAACAGGCATTCACTGAGAAAGTGATCCGGGTCCCACAGCTGCGAATCGTCCAGGCTCAGGCGGGCCATGTCGCCTTCTCTTGTCAGCTGCCACCGCGGACCCTGTGGGAATAGGCTGTAAAATAATAAGCCGCGCTCAAGAGCCTTCTCCAGGGTGCGGCAGTGAATCAGCGCGTGGCACATCATGGCGAAGGTGCCGCGTTTGCTTGGGCCTTCGGCAAACCCCAGGTATTCGTCATCCAGCCCCAGCCAGAGCATTTGCAACAACCGGGTAAATTGCTCGGGGGCGATACGGGCACGGGGTTCGGCCAGCAACTCTGGCGTGATGCCCACCTGCAGCAGCAGGGGCGAGTAATCGTAGCCCGCCCGGCGCGCACCGCCGAGGGCGGCTCGGGCGTAGTGACTGGCGATCGTACGTTCACGCATGTGAGGGCCTCGTCCATGGAGTGGCGGATGTTAGCCATGACCGAGAAAAGCGACAAGGCGGATATCCGCCAAATTGTAGGACGAGACCGGGTGCGTGGGCGGATTTCCGCCACCTCGTGCGTCTGCCGATGGCCTCAGTCAAATCCCACAGCCCTTATGTCTAGAGGCCTTCAAGGTTTTTGAGAAAAATGGCACGGCGTTTGCGATAGAGGTTGCAGCGCTGGAATGTTCCTACAGTCCTCGCAAACAACAAATCCCTCCAGTGCAGGAGGGTTCGCAATTCAAGTGTCGTGGGCTTTGGCGGATCTTTGCCACACGGTGCGATTGAGGAACTTTGCAATGACGACTCGTCAGCCACTGTACAAATCCCTGTATTTCCAGGTGATCGTTGCAATCGTTATCGGTATTTTGCTCGGTCACTTCTACCCGCAGACCGGCGTGGCCCTCAAGCCACTGGGTGACGGCTTTATCAAGCTGATCAAAATGGTCATCGCCCCGATCATCTTCTGCACCGTTGTCAGCGGCATCGCGGGCATGCAAAGCATGAAATCGGTCGGCAAAACCGGCGGCTACGCGCTGCTGTACTTCGAAGTGGTTTCCACCATCGCTCTGCTGATCGGCCTGGTCGTGGTCAACGTTGTGCAGCCGGGTGCCGGCATGCACATCGACGTAACGACCCTGGAGCCTTCGAAACTTGCGTCAATCCAAGGCTACGTCACTGCCGGTAAAGACCAGAGCATCGTTGCCTTTATCCTCAACGTCATCCCTAACACCATCGTCGGCGCCTTCGCCAACGGCGACATCCTGCAAGTGCTGATGTTCTCGGTGATCTTCGGTTTCGCCCTGCATCGCCTGGGTGCCTACGGCAAGCCGTTGCTGGACTTCATCGATCGCTTCGCTCACGTGATGTTCAACATCATCAACATGATCATGAAGCTCGCGCCATTGGGTGCCCTGGGCGCCATGGCGTTCACCATCGGTGCCTACGGCGTAGGTTCTCTGGTGCAGTTGGGTCAGCTGATGATCTGCTTCTACATCACGTGCGTCCTGTTCGTGGTGGTCGTGCTGGGTGCCATCTGCCGCGCTCACGGTTTCAGCGTCCTGAAACTGATCCGCTACATCCGTGAGGAGCTGCTGATCGTACTGGGTACTTCCTCCTCCGAGTCCGCATTGCCACGCATGCTGATCAAGATGGAGCGTCTGGGCGCGAAGAAATCCGTCGTAGGCCTGGTGATCCCAACCGGCTACTCGTTCAACCTCGACGGTACTTCGATCTACCTGACCATGGCTGCCGTGTTCATCGCCCAAGCGACTGACACACACATGGACATCACCCACCAGATCACCCTGTTGCTGGTGCTGCTGCTGTCCTCCAAAGGCGCTGCAGGCGTGACCGGCTCAGGCTTCATCGTTCTGGCTGCAACCCTGTCGGCCGTTGGCCACCTGCCGGTTGCCGGCCTGGCGCTGATCCTGGGTATCGACCGCTTCATGTCTGAAGCGCGTGCACTCACCAACTTGGTGGGCAACGCTGTTGCCACCTTGGTTGTGGCCAAGTGGGTCAAGGAGCTGGATGAAGACAAGCTGCAGGTAGAATTGGCTTCCGGTGGTCGCGGTATCTCCGACACCCGTGAAGAAGATGACTTGGGTGTGGCTGAAGGCCCGGCCCCTGCCGTGAAGTAACAATGCTCAGGGCGTGATAAACCCCTAAAGCTCTGCAATCGCCCCGACTTGTTCGGGGCGTTTGCATTTCTGGCGGGTCACTTTTGGTATTTTTTGATTTACAGTCAGTCACCACTTCATCAGTCGCCCTGGGTGACCTGCGCAGATGAAACTCGCGTTGGCTTACCCGTTCTATAACTCATTATTCAGTCGGTTATTTACGCCGCATCGTGTGCAGGAGTCTTGATGGACAGTGTGGATCTGAATGTCTTGCGCAGCGTGCTCGACTGGCGCCGCGCCGGGCACCGCGTGGTGCTCTACAGTGTGGTTCAGACCTGGGGCAGTGCGCCGCGTCCGCCTGGGGCTATGTTGGCCTTGCGTGGCGATGGCGTGGTGATCGGGTCGGTGTCCGGCGGCTGCATTGAGGATGACTTGATTGCGCGCTTGCAGGACGGCCGCTTGGCGGCAGATGGGCCGCCGGTGCAACTGGTGACCTACGGCGTCACCCGCGATGAGGCGGCGCGTTTTGGCCTGCCTTGCGGCGGGACATTACGCCTGACCGAGGAGCGCGTGGACCGCTGGGACTGGGTCGCCGAATTGCTGGCGCGGTGCGAGGCCCATGAAATCGTCGCCCGCGAACTGGACCTGGCCACTGGCGCTGTGAACTTGAGCGTGGCGAGTAAAACCGACGTCGTGACTTTTGATGGCGAGCGCCTGCGCGCGATCTATGGGCCACGTTGGCGCCTGCTGTTGATCGGCGCCGGGCAGCTGTCGCGTTACGTGGCTGAGATGGCGCGTTTGATGGATTTCGAAGTGCTGATCTGTGACCCGCGTGAAGAGTTCGTCTATGGCTGGGAAGAGCAGCACGGCCGCTTTGTACCGGGCATGCCAGATGAGGCGGTGTTGAATATCCAGACCGACGAACGCACCGCCATTGTGTGCCTGACCCACGACCCACGCCTGGATGATATGGCGCTGCTGACGGCGTTGAACTCTACCGCGTTCTACATTGGTGCTCTGGGGTCGCGGGTCAACAGCCAGAAGCGCCGAGAGAACCTGGCGGCGCTGGGTCTGTCTGCCGAGGCAATTGCACGTTTGCACGGGCCGATCGGGTTGCATATCGGCAGTCATACCCCATCGGAGATTGCGTTGTCGTTGCTAGCAGAAATTGTCGCGATCAAAAATGGTGTGGCGCCGGTGCAAAAGAAGCCATTGCCGGTGGCGGCCGAATGACGGTGACGGCAATTGTGTTGGCGGCCGGGCAGGGCAGTCGTTTTCGGGCTGAGGCGGGGCCTGATAACGATAAGTTGTTGGCCGATTGCGTAGGGCGCGATGGTGTTACACGACCGGTGATCGAGCAGGTGTTGTTGAATTTGCCTGCATGTGTGACTGCGCGCTGGATAGTGACCTCACCGGACCGGCCTGAAGTGGTCCGCCTGGCGCGGGCCTACGGCTGCGAAGTGTTGGTGTTGCAGTCGGCTGGCATGGGCGACAGTATTGCGGCGGTCGTCGCCGCCGCTGGCTCAGCTGAAGGGTGGCTCGTGGTATTGGGCGATATGCCGTTTATTTTGCCTTCGAGTATGGTGCAAGTCGTTGCCGCGCTGGGGGACGATCGCATCAGCGTACCGTTGCATGACGGGCAGTACGGGCACCCCGTCGCATTTGGTCGTTCGCTCGGCCCTGCCCTGATGGCGTTGAGCGGCGATCGCGGTGCCAAGCCGCTGTTTGCCAAAGCCTGTGTGCGGGAAGTCACAGTCGATGACCCCGGGGTTTTGTGGGATGTGGATGTGCCGGGGTTGCTGCACTACGGCAACTGACAGCGCGATGGCTTTTCAGTTTTTCTCTTCTAGACTGCTGTATGTGGCTAAGGCGTGATGTATCCAAGCTGACTGCTATTAGCCTTGCTACGTGGTATCAGTTCAAAGGTGGAATGCTGTTTTTGCCTGCTGTTTCACGCCCCGAAGTGGCATTATTTTCTTTCTAGGCTGACGTGTAAAAATCAATTTACAGTGAGTGCCTTTATGAGAAAGTTGCAAGTGGTTTCGGTGTTTGCCCTCTGCGTTTCAGCCGCTGCATGGGCCTATATTCCACCCCCTCCCGGTCTTATTTCGCTGCCCGTCTCCCAGCTTTCATGGCAAGAGCTTGCGGGGAGTGGTGGAATCAAGTTTGCTAATGTGGAAGGCAGTCTCACGGGCGTTGGGCCTTATGAGGCTTTTGTCAGGTTTCCCGGCGGAAGGGATAATCCTTACCATATCCACACGCACGTGCTGCCGACGGTCGTACTGGAAGGGACGTTCTACGCGACAATCGATGGCAAGACGGTCGACTATCCTCCTGGTTCTTACTATAGGTTGCCAGCCAAGCGTGAGCACTTCAGTGGGTGCAGGCCTGGGCCGGATTGCTTGCTGTTTCAATACCAGGACGATCGCTTTGACCTGGTACCCAAGCCAGTTGCTAATTAAGGCGTCTTGTGCGCGTTAATGGGTAAATGCATGCGACGGTGAAGGGCGTCCAGGCAAGCCAGCTCCCACCGTTGAATGCATTTCGAATCAATATCGGCGTGTGTTCGGCGCCATAAAAAAGCCCCGCCTGATCACTCAGGCGGGGCTTTTTAGTGGCTGATGGAATCAGGCGAGGGGTTTAGGCTCGTGTTCTGCTTCCAAAGCCTTTGGAGCGTGCTCAACCACTGTTTCAGCAGGCAGGGCTTGCGCCTCGCCCCCTTCAACGGCGGCCGGTGCGGCAGCGGCAGCGGCAGCGGCTGCCTCAGCTTCCTTGCGGCGGCGACGCACTTCACGTGGGTCGTTCGGCGCGCGGCCGTTTTCGGTCAGGGCGCTGGCAGGAGCGGCTTCAACCACCGGAGCGGCGATCTCGGCAACCACCGCCGTTTCAACCACCGGCTGAGGCTCAACCACTGGCGCTGGTTCGGCAACCACTTCGGCAACCGGAGCTGGCGCTTCCTCTACCACGGGGGCAGTGGCTGGCGCTTCAACCGTAGCGGCTGGCTCGGCGGTCCACTGGAAGGCGGTCTGTTCTTCGCGAACTTCACGCACGGCCGGGGTGGCCTCTTCGACAACCGGTGCTTCAATGACGGCTTCAACCACTGGCTGAGACTCAACCACCGGTGCAGGGTCGACAGTGACCACTTCCACTTCGGGTTGAGCTTCGCGAACCGGTGCAACTTCCACTTCTGGAACCACTGGGGCTTCGATTGGGGTAGTTGCTTCAACAACCGGCGCTTCTACTGCTGGTGCTTCTACCACGGGCGTTTCAGCAACCGGTGCTTCTGGTGCTTCTACACCCACGGTTTCTTCAACGGCAGCGGTGGCACGTTCAGCTTGCTCGTGCGCCTGGGCTTCAGCCGGTGCGCTGATCACGGTGCTTGCAACGGCAGCTGTCACCGCCAGGCCAGCAGCCAGTTCGGCGCCCGTCGGCTCGGTGGTGGCGGCTTCTGCGTTCTCGCCGGTCTCTTCCGAGCCTTCGATTACATTGCCGTTGGCATCACGTTGACGCTCACGACGGTTGCTGCGGCGACGCTGGCCACGGGAGCGGCGGCGTGGACGATCGCCTTCGGCGTTGTCCTGGCCATCGTCCTGCAGTTGCTCTTCGCCGGTCAGCACTTCTTCTTCGCTGGCAGCAGCGGTTTGCTCGGTGCGTGGTTGACGCTCTTCACGCGGTGGGCGCGGCTGGCGCTCTTCACGTGGGGCGCGCTCTTCACGCGGCTGGCGAGCCGGGCGTTCTTCGCTGGCAACTTCGGCAGCAACAGCCGGGGCAGCGTCCAGTGGCTCGCGCAGTTCACGCACACGTTCTTCACGCTCGCCACGTGGCTTGCGATCTTCACGGGGCGCGCGTGGGGTACGTGGTGCGCGCTCTTCACGCGGTGCACGTTCTTCACGGGCTACGGTTGGGGTTTCTTCACGGGCTTCGCGAGGTGCACGCTCTTCACGTGGCGCACGCTCTTCACGCGGTGCACGTTCTTCACGCGGTGCACGTTCTTCGCGAGGCTTGCGCTCTTCGTCACGGCGACCGTTGCGGTTACGGCTTTGCTGACGGCCGTTGCGACGCTCCTCGTTGCGTGCCGGGCGTTCGGTGACGGGTTTTTCAATCACAACCGGGGCCGCAGGCTCTTCTTTGGTCGCGAACAGGCTGACCAGCGACTTTACCAGGCCTTTGAACAGGCTTGGTTCAGGCAGTGCGGCCGGTGCGGCGACCGGTGCAGCCGCTTCAACTGGAACCGGTGCATTGGCACGCGCCGGAGCAGTCTTCACGGCGGCTTCCTGGCGAACCAGGGTGCGGGTCGCGGCAGCTGGCTGGACTTCTTCGACTTCGGCCGCTGCAGCAGCGATTTCGTAGCTGGACTGGCCGCTGTGCGCTTCCGGGCTGTCATCACGCAGGCGCTGCACTTCGAAGTGCGGCGTCTCGAGGTGATCGTTCGGCAGGATCACGATGCGGGCACGGGTGCGCAGTTCGATCTTGGTGATCGAGTTGCGTTTTTCGTTGAGCAGGAAGGCGGCAACCGGGATTGGCACTTGCGCGCGGACTTCGGCGGTGCGGTCTTTCAGGGCTTCTTCTTCGATCAGGCGCAGGATCGCCAGGGACAGCGATTCGACGTCACGGATGATGCCGGTGCCGTTGCAACGCGGGCAGACAATGCCGCTGCTCTCGCCCAGGGATGGGCGCAGGCGCTGACGGGACATTTCCAGCAGGCCGAAGCGTGAGATACGGCCGACCTGTACACGGGCACGGTCAGCTTCCAGGCATTCGCGGACTTTTTCTTCCACGGCGCGCTGGTTCTTGGCCGGGGTCATGTCGATGAAGTCGATCACGATCAGGCCGCCGATGTCACGCAGGCGCAGCTGACGGGCGATTTCTTCAGCCGCTTCCAGGTTGGTCTGCAGGGCGGTTTCTTCGATGTCGCTGCCTTTGGTCGCACGCGCCGAGTTGATGTCGATGGACACCAGGGCTTCGGTCGGGTCGATCACAATGGAGCCGCCGGAAGGCAGTTCGACCACGCGCTGGAAGGCGGTCTCGATCTGGCTTTCGATCTGGAAGCGGTTGAACAGCGGAACGCTGTCTTCGTACAGCTTGATCTTGCTGGCGTACTGCGGCATCACCTGGCGGATGAAGGTCAGGGCTTCGTCCTGGGCTTCAACGCTGTCGATCAGCACTTCGCCGATGTCCTGGCGCAGGTAATCGCGGATGGCGCGGATGATCACATTGCTTTCCTGGTAGATCAGGAATGGCGCGGAACGATCCAGGGACGCTTCTTTGATAGCGGTCCACAATTGCAGCAGGTAGTCGAGGTCCCATTGCATTTCTTCGCTGCTGCGGCCTAAGCCTGCAGTGCGAACGATCAGGCCCATGTCGGCCGGTGCGATCAAGCCGTTCAGCGCTTCACGCAGTTCGTTGCGCTCTTCGCCTTCGATGCGACGGGAAATGCCGCCGGCACGTGGGTTGTTCGGCATCAGGACCAGGTAACGGCCAGCCAGGCTGATGAAGGTGGTCAGGGCCGCACCCTTGTTGCCACGTTCTTCTTTTTCGACCTGAACGATGACTTCCTGGCCTTCGCTCAGGACGTCCTTGATGTTCACGCGGCCTTCAGGGGCTTTCTTGAAGTATTCGCGGGAGATTTCTTTGAGGGGCAGGAAGCCATGGCGCTCGGAGCCGAAATCGACAAAGGCAGCCTCAAGGCTTGGTTCGATGCGAGTAATACGGCCTTTATAGATGTTGGCCTTCTTTTGCTCGCGTGCACCGGATTCGATATCCAGGTCGTAGAGGCGTTGGCCATCTACCAGTGCAACACGCAACTCTTCGGGTTGAGTTGCGTTAATCAGCATTCTTTTCATGTTGTACCGTCGGTTTCCGGGCTGCCGGAAACGGCGTTCGGCACACACGACTTCTCACGGTCGGTGTCAGGTGCGTCAAGAGTGGTTGGCCACTCCAGTGTCCAGCAAAACCCGCCAATGTGGGCCGGTATCGCGACGGACGCGTCCTGCTTGTTAGCGGTGGTACAAAGGCACCACTTCAACAAAAGCTAAGGTCAGGAGGAGGAATCAACCGGCGACTGTGGACGAGATGAAGCGTCTAAATATAAGCCTAGTGCTACACGGTCCGACGGTTGTGCATCTCCACCCTACACGTATCCCTGATAATTCGGGTGCTGCCGCGCGCAGAATCCGCAGCGGGTTGGCATTTACCGTGTTCTCCAATGGGGAGTCCACGCTCATGGCTAAACAAGACTAGGTGTGGGCGATTGCGCTCTCACTCAGCTCTTAACAGGCGTTGTTTCCGAAGCATTCGCCATGGTCTGGCTCAAGACTGACTGCACTTTGTGAACTGGCCGTAAATATCGGCGCAGAACGCGAGTATTCACTCTGCTTTCTGCACTCGCTTCAGGCCTCATGTCACCTGCACTTGTTACAATCTCGAACCTTTCACGATGGCGAAAGCCCCGTAGGACGGCCTCGCGTCCTGATGAATTGCGATGGTCAGGGCCGGCAGTTTGCCGCAAGTCCTCTGTCCAGGCCGCTTTTGGCGGCGTTCGCGACTATAGCAGCAATGATTAAGTGCTTCAATTCCATAAAAAATTGTTATCATCGTCGCCATGACGACTACCGCCCCCCAGACCCCCAGCGTCCAGCTGCTTGAGGTCTCGCCGGAATATGCCGGCCAACGCATCGACAATTTTCTATTGGCCAGGCTCAAAGGCGTGCCCAAAACCTTGATTTACCGCATCTTGCGTAAAGGCGAAGTGCGCGTTAACAAGGGGCGCATCAAGCCCGAGTACAAGTTGCAGGCGGGCGATATCGTCCGTGTGCCGCCCGTGCGCGTGCCTGAACGTGACGAGCCCGTACCGCTGGCCCAGGGCCTTTTGCAGCGCCTTGAAGCCTCGATTGTCTTTGAAGACAGCAAGCTGATCGTGATCAACAAGCCGTGCGGCATTGCCGTTCACGGCGGCAGCGGCCTGACCTTCGGCGTGATCGAAGCCTTCCGCCAGTTACGCCCGGATGCCAAGGAACTGGAGCTGGTCCATCGCCTCGATCGCGACACCTCCGGCCTGCTGATGATTGCCAAAAAGCGCAGCATGTTGCGCCACCTGCACACGGCCTTGCGTGGTGACGGTGTGGACAAGCGCTATATGGCGCTGGTGCGAGGCAACTGGGCCAGTTCGATCAAGAGCGTTCGTGCGCCGTTGCAGAAGAGTAACTTGCGCTCCGGCGAACGCATGGTTGAAGTGGACGAGGAGGGCAAAGAGGCCCTGACTTTGTTCAAGGTGCTGCGCCGCTTCGGCGATTTCGCCACCCTGGTCGAGGCCAAACCGGTGACCGGCCGTACCCATCAGATTCGTGTGCACACCTTGCACGCAGGCCACTGCATTGCTGGCGACACCAAATACGGTGATGAGGATTTTTCCAAGGAAATCCGCGACCTGGGCGGTAAGCGCCTTTTCCTGCATGCCTACATGCTGACGGTTCCGCTGCCAGATGGCGGTGAGCTGAAGTTGCAGGCGCCGGTCGATGAGATGTGGGCCAAGACCGTGGAGCGTTTGAGTGTCGCACCTTGATTACAAGCTGCTAATTTTCGACTGGGACGGCACCCTCTGTAATTCCATTGGTCGGATCGTCGATTCAATGCACGCAGCCTCGACCCGCTCGGGCTTTGCGTTGTGCACTGATCTGGCGGTAAAAGGCATTATCGGTCTGGGCTTGCCTGAGGCGATCCGTACCTTGTACCCCCAGATCAGCGATGCTGAACTGGTCACCTTTCGTGACCATTACGCTGATCATTATATTGCGCTGGAGGCCACGCCTTCGCCGTTGTTCGACGGTGTGGTGCAGTCGCTCGATGCGTTCCGCGCCGAGGGTTATCACTTGGCTGTGGCCACCGGCAAGGCCCGTCGCGGTCTGGACCGGGTGCTCAAGGCGCATGGGTTTGAAGATTATTTCGACATCACTCGTGCAGCGGATGAAACCGCCAGCAAACCCCATCCTCTGATGCTGGAGCAGATCCTCGCGCATTGCGGCGTCGCGCCGCGCCAGGCCTTGATGGTGGGTGATGCGTCCTTCGACCTGATGATGGCGCGCAACGCCGGTATGGACAGCGTGGCAGTCAGCTACGGTGCGCAGGCTGCCGAGGCCTTGCAGCAATACGAGCCGAGGCTGACGATTGATCATTTTTCTGAACTGCGGGCCTGGCTCAGTCGGGCCCAATAAGTCTTTGCTGGGGTTAATGGCATGAGTGACGAGTGGAAAGCGCCCGAAAAGGCCGAGAGCGGCGATGATAGAAGCTGGAAGTTGCTGGAGAAGACCCTTCTGGCCAGCGTTCAGGAGCAGCGCCGTTCGCGGCGTTGGGGGATTTTTTTCAAGCTGCTGACCTTTGTTTACCTGCTCGGCATGCTGGCGCTGTTCAGCCCGCTGATGGATATGGAAAAAAGTGCCACCCGCGGCAGTAATTACACCGCCTTGATCGAGGTGCGTGGGGTAATTGCTGACAAGGAATCCGCCAGCGCCGACAACATTGTCAGCAGCTTGCGTGCTGCGTTTGAAGACCCGAAGGTCAAGGGTGTGATCCTGCGCATCAATAGCCCCGGCGGCAGCCCTGTTCAGTCGGGTTACGTGTATGACGAGATTCGTCGCTTGCGCGCACTGCACCCTGATACCAAGTTGTACGCGGTGATCTCTGATCTCGGCGCCTCGGGTGCTTATTACATTGCCAGCGCCGCTGACCAGATCTACGCCGACAAGGCTAGCCTGGTTGGTTCCATTGGTGTGACGGCGGCAGGTTACGGTTTTGTCGGCGCCATGGAAAAGCTCGGCGTGGAGCGTCGCACCTACACCTCGGGCGAGCACAAGTCGTTCCTGGATCCGTTCCAGCCGCAAAAGGCTGATGAAACCCAGTTCTGGCAGGGTGTACTCGATACCACCCACCGTCAGTTCATTGCCAGTGTTAAGCAGGGGCGTGGTGATCGTCTGAAGGACAAAGACCATCCGGAGTTGTTCTCAGGGCTGGTGTGGTCGGGTGAGCAGGCGTTGCCGCTGGGCTTGATCGATGGCCTGGGCAGTGCCAGTTCGGTGGCGCGGGATGTGATTGGCGAGAAAGAATTGGTGGATTTCACGGTTGAGGAATCGCCGTTTGATCGCTTCTCCAAGAAGCTCGGCGCTAGCGTGGCGGAGAAATTGGCTTTGTACATGGGCTTTCAGGGCCCGACGCTGCGCTGAGATCTCAAGGTCTGTGTCGATAAAGGTGGGAGGGGGCTTGCTCCCGATAGCAGTGGATCAGCCAGCTTATCTGTGGCTGACCCGCCGCCATCGGGAGCAAACCCCCTCCCACATTTGGTTTTGCGCTGGTTTTAAGGGGTTTGCACGCCCTCGGCCAGCAGCATATCCACCAGGCGAATCAGCGGTAAGCCGACAAGGCTGGTCGCGTCCGGGCCTTCGGTGCTTTGAAACAGGCTCACGCCCAGCCCTTCAGCCTTGAAGCTGCCGGCACAGTCGTAGGGCTGCTCAATGCGCAAGTAGCGCTCGATGCGCTCGGCGTCCAGCACACGCATGTGCACGCTAAATGGCACGCAGTCGACCTGGCAGTGCCCGGTCTCGCTGTTAAGCAGTGCGAGGCCTGTCAGGAAGCTTACGCGCTTGCCGCTGGCGGCAAGCAGTTGTTCGCGAGCGTTTTCGAACGTGTGGGGCTTGCCGATGATCCTGCCTTCGAGCGCGGCAACCTGGTCGGAGCCGATAATCAAATGCCCGGGATGGCTGCCGGCGAGGGCGCGGGCTTTCTCTTCGGCCAGGCGTTTGACCAGCGCGATGGCGGGCTCATTTTCGCGGTGGCTTTCGTCGATGTCCGGCGAGCTGTAGATGAACGGCAGGTGCAGGCGGCTCAGCAATTCCCGACGGTAAACCGAGCTGGATGCGAGTAATAAAGGCAGCATGGGCGTCTCCTTAAGGCAGTTGGAGATTCTAGCGAGGCGACCAGCTGACGCACAGGGCTGAATTTCCTTTGACATGGCTGGGTGCATCCCTATAATGCTGCGCCTATGTTGAATGACCCGATTCCACCTCACGTTGACCCGCGCAAATTGGCAGATCGTGGCACTTCCCTTCAAGGTGAATTGCTGCTGGCCGATTTGGAGAGACTCTGCGACCCGCTTTCCGACACTGTCGGTACGGTGCAGGCCAAATTCGTTTTTGAACGAGATGAACGTAAGTCTGTGGTAATCCACAGCTTTATCGACACCGAAGTCAAAATGGTTTGCCAGCGTTGTCTTGAGCTGGTCACCCTGCCGATTCACAGCGAATGCAGTTACGCTGTGGTGAAGGAGGGTGCGAATACCCAGTCGTTGCCGAAAGGTTATGACGTGCTGGAACTGGGCGAAGATCCTTTGGATCTGCATGCACTGATCGAGGAGGAGCTTCTGCTCGCCTTGCCCATTGTGCCTGCTCATCATCCGGAAGAATGCCAGCAGCCGGAGGGTCTCGATGACGAGGCCGAGCCGAGCGAGGACGAGGTAACGCGGTCCAACCCGTTCAGTGTATTGGCGCAGTTAAAGCGTGACCCAAACGTTTAGGAGTTAATCAATTATGGCTGTTCAGCAGAACAAAAAATCCCGCTCTGCCCGTGACATGCGTCGTTCGCACGATGCCCTGACGGCAAGCACTCTGTCTGTAGAAAAAACCACTGGTGAAATTCACCTGCGTCACCACGTATCGCCAGAAGGCGTATACCGTGGCCGTAAAGTGATCGACAAGGGCGCTGACGAGTAATCACTTGTCTGCTCAAGTCATCGCGATTGACGCAATGGGCGGGGACTTCGGTCCCCGCAGCATTGTTCAGGCTTGCATTGCCAGCCTGTCTGCAACGCCCTCGCTGCACCTGACCCTCGTCGGTCAACCTTCCCTTCTTGAAGAACTGATTGCCAGCCATCCGGCGGTCGATCGCGCGCGCCTGACGGTTACAGCGGCCAGCGAAACCATCAGTATGGATGACAAGCCGGCGACAGCCCTGCGCGGCAAGCCCGACTCGTCAATGCGCGTGGCCCTTGAGCTATTGCGTGATGGCAAAGTGCAAGCCTGTGTCAGTGCAGGCAATACTGGCGCGTTGATGGCGTTGTCGCGGCATGTGCTCAAGACGCTGCCCGGGATTGACCGGCCGGCGATGGTCGCGGCGATCCCCACGCAGAAAGGCTATTGCCAGCTGTTGGACTTGGGCGCGAACGTCGATTGCACTGCTGAACACTTGTTCCAGTTCGCTGTGATGGGCTCAGTCGCCGCTGAGGCGTTGGGCGTGACCCGGCCGCGGGTCGCGTTGCTCAATATCGGCACCGAAGACATCAAGGGCAATCAGCAGGTCAAGCTCGCCGCCACCTTGTTGCAAAGTGCGCGGGGCTTGAACTACATCGGCTTTGTCGAAGGTGATGGCTTGTATCGCGGCGAAGCTGATGTGGTGGTGTGCGACGGGTTTGTCGGCAATATCCTGCTCAAGTCCAGCGAAGGCCTGGCAACCATGATCGCCATGCGTATCGAGGCCTTGTTCAAGCAGAGCCTGGTGTCACGCTTTGTCGGCGCCCTGGCGTTGCCGTTGATGCGCCGCTTGCAGGCCGACCTGGCGCCGGCGCGGCATAACGGGGCGAGCTTTTTGGGGTTGCAGGGCATTGTCGTCAAAAGCCACGGTTCGGCGGGCGTGCAAGGCTTTCAAAGTGCGATTGCACGGGCGTTGATCGAGATTCAGGAAAACCTGCCGCAACGCTTGCGCGGACGTCTTGAAGACCTGTTGCCTTAGGCGAATCGGCTCGGGAGTGCTTAAATGTGACCGGCCAGTTCAATCGACCATCCAATCTGTCAGTTTCGTGCGTTCCCACCCTTGGATTCATCTCAAAATCGGGGGCGCACATTTTTGACGACCAGATCATTAGGGGCTTGTTACATGTCTACATCCCTCGCATTCGTCTTTCCAGGGCAGGGTTCGCAGACCCTCGGCATGTTGGCCGAGCTGGGCGCGCAACATCCGCTGATCCTGGAAACCTTCAAGGAGGCTTCCGACGCCCTGGGTTACGACCTGTGGGCGCTGACTCAGCAGGGTCCGGAAGAGCAACTCAATCAAACCGATAAAACCCAGCCAGCCATCCTGACCGCTTCGATCGCCCTGTGGCGCTTGTGGCTGGCGGAAGGCGGCGCGCGGCCGGCTTACGTGGCCGGTCATAGCCTGGGCGAATACAGTGCTTTGGTAGCGGCTGGCAGCCTGACCCTCGGTGAAGCGGTCAAACTGGTCGAGCGTCGTGGTCAACTGATGCAAGAGGCCGTTCCGGCCGGGCAGGGCGGCATGGCCGCTATTCTGGGCCTGGACGATGCCGTTGTGATCGAAGCCTGCGCCGAAGCGGCTCAGGGCGACGTGGTCAGCGCAGTGAACTTCAACTCCCCTGGCCAGGTGGTGATCGCTGGTACCAAGGTGGCGGTTGAGCGCGCCATCGAAGGCTGCAAGGCCCGTGGTGCCAAGCGCGCCTTGCCATTGCCGGTCAGCGTGCCGTCCCATTGTGAGCTGATGCGCCCGGCCGCTGAGCGGTTTGCCGAGTCTATCGCGGCTATCAACTGGCAGGCGCCGCAGATCCCGCTGGTGCAGAACGTCAGCGCAGCCGTTGCCGCCGACCTCGACACCCTCAAGCGCGATCTGCTGGAGCAACTCTACAAGCCTGTGCGCTGGGTTGAGTCTGTGCAGACCCTGGCCGCCAATGGCGCCACCGAGCTGGTTGAGTGCGGCCCAGGCAAAGTCCTGGCCGGCCTGAACAAGCGCTGCGCCGACGGTGTGTCGACTGCCAACCTCAATACCCCGGATGCCTTCGCTGCCGCTCGTGCGGCACTGGCCTGAATCCCTGATCCCCGAACTTAGGAGAAGCCTGCATGAGTCTGCAAGGTAAAGTTGCACTGGTTACCGGCGCCAGCCGTGGCATTGGCCAGGCGATCGCCCTGGAATTGGGCCGTCAGGGCGCCGTTGTCATTGGTACCGCCACGTCTGCCTCAGGCGCTGAGCGTATCGCCGCGACCTTGAAGGAAAACGGCGTGCAGGGCACCGGCCTTGAGCTGAACGTGACCAGTGACGAGTCGGTTGCTGCTGTATTGGCCCAGATCACTGCACAATTTGGCGCGCCAGCTATTCTGGTAAACAACGCCGGTATCACCCGCGACAACCTGATGATGCGCATGAAAGACGACGAGTGGTACGACGTGGTCGATACCAACTTGAACAGTCTGTTTCGCCTGTCCAAAGGCGTTTTGCGCGGCATGACCAAGGCGCGTTGGGGGCGAATTATCAATATTGGCTCCGTAGTGGGTGCCATGGGCAACGCAGGCCAAGTAAACTACGCCGCGGCCAAAGCCGGTCTGGAAGGTTTCAGTCGTGCATTGGCCCGTGAGGTCGGCTCGCGGTCGATTACGGTCAACTCGGTGGCCCCAGGGTTCATCGACACCGATATGACCCGTGAGCTGCCCGAAGCGCAGCGTGAAGCTTTGCTGACGCAGATTCCGCTGGGCCGTCTGGGTCAGGCTCAAGAGATCGCAAATGTGGTCACTTTCCTGGCATCCGACGGTGCGGCATACGTGACTGGGGCTACAATCCCGGTGAACGGCGGGATGTACATGAGTTAAATTGTGACGGATCGCTTCAAAAAAATGTCATACGAGCTGTCTAAAATCCGTTATAAAGCTGCAACTTAATTTATAGGCAGGTGGCCGACGGGGTACAGGGTGAAGCTTTCAGTTGAAAAGCTGAAATGGCTTTCTATACACTTACCCACTGGCCAGCTGCCTGAATTTGTCCATTAGGAGTGAAAACAAGGTATGAGCACCATCGAAGAGCGCGTCAAGAAAATCGTTGCCGAGCAACTGGGCGTTAAAGAAGAAGAAGTGACCAACTCCGCTTCCTTCGTTGAAGACCTGGGTGCCGACTCCCTTGACACCGTTGAGCTGGTGATGGCTCTGGAAGAGGAATTCGAGACCGAAATCCCGGACGAAGAAGCTGAAAAAATCACTACTGTTCAAGCTGCTATCGACTACGTTACTGCCCACCAGGCGTAATAGTTTGTAGTCGTCGCTTGCTGTTAGGGAAAAACCGCACTGCTGTAACGGCGTGCGGTTTTTTCTTTAGCTCAGATGAAAATTGAGCGCTCAAGCGAAGTGTCGTCATTAGAAAAAGGAGAGTGCTGTGTCGCGTAGACGCGTCGTAGTCACCGGTATGGGTATGTTGTCGCCACTGGGCACGGATGTGCCGAGCAGTTGGCAGGGCATTCTGGCTGGCCACAGTGGTATTGGTCTGATCGAACACACGGACCTTTCTGCCTATTCCACCCGTTTTGGCGGCTCGGTAAAGGGGTTCAATGTCGAGGAATATCTCTCGATCAAAGAGTCCCGCAAACTCGACCTGTTCATTCAATACGGCCTGGCAGCGGGTTTTCAGGCAGTGCGTAATGCCGGCCTGGAAGTCACCGACGCCAACCGTGAGCGCATCGGCGTGGCGATGGGTTCGGGTATTGGCGGTTTGACCAATATTGAAGAAACCAGCCGCACGCTGCACGATTCCGGCCCCCGTCGAATTTCACCGTTCTTCGTACCGGGCTCGATCATCAATATGATTTCGGGTTTCCTGTCCATCCACTTGGGTGCACAGGGGCCTAACTACGCCATTGCGACGGCATGCACCACAGGCACTCACTGCATCGGCATGGCGGCGCGCAATATCGCCTATGACGAGGCTGACGTGATGATCGCCGGTGGCGCTGAGATGGCCGCCTGCGGCCTGGGCATGGGCGGCTTCGGCGCGTCCCGTGCGCTGTCGACCCGCAATGACGAACCGACCCGTGCCAGTCGTCCGTGGGACAAAGGCCGTGACGGTTTTGTGCTGGCCGACGGTGCTGGCGCCCTGGTGTTGGAAGAGTTGGAGCACGCTAAAGCGCGTGGTGCCACTATCTACGCCGAGCTGATCGGCTTTGGCATGAGTGGTGACGCCTACCACATGACTTCGCCACCGTCCGACGGCGCCGGTGCTGCACGTTGCATCACCAACGCCTTGCGTGATGCGAAGGTCAACGCCGACCAAGTGCAGTACATCAATGCCCACGGCACCTCGACCCCGACCGGCGACTTGGCGGAAGCCGAAGCCATCAAGTCGGTGTTCGGCGAGCACGCCTACAAGCTGGCGGTCAGCTCCACCAAGTCCATGACGGGCCACTTGTTGGGGGCGGCGGGCGCGGTCGAGGCGATCTTCAGTGTGATGGCCATCAAGGATCAGGTCGCTCCGCCGACCATCAACCTCGATGAGCCGGACGAAGGCTGCGACCTGAACTTCGTGCCTCACGAAGCGCAGCCGATGCCGATCGACGTAGTGATCTCCAACTCGTTCGGTTTTGGTGGCACCAACGGTTCTCTGGTGTTCCGCCGGTTTGCGCAGTGATGCACAGCTGGGTCGACGGTCAGCCAGCGGGCAGCGTGCCCCTGAAAGATCGCGGCCTGGCGTATGGCGATGGGCTGTTTGAAACCCTCGCCGTCAAGGCTGGGCAGCCTGTGCTGCTCGAGCGTCACCTGCAACGCCTTGATGAGGGTTGCAGGCGCGTTGCCTTGGTTGCGGACCAGACACTGATCCGCGACGAAGTGCTGGCTTACGCCAGCGCCCTTGGCGACGGTGTCCTCAAGTTGATCCTCACCCGTGGCGACAGCCTGCGCGGTTACGGCATCAACCCCGGCGCCCCGGCGCGCCGTATCTTGCAGGGCAATCCGCCCGCTACTTATCCTCCCGCGCATGGAGCCGACGGCATACGCCTGTTTCCGTGCGCCACCCGCTTGGCCGAGCAGCCTTTGCTTGCCGGTCTCAAGCACCTTAATCGCTTGGAACAAGTGATGGCCCGTGCTGAGTGGCAGGATGCCGAGCATGCCGAAGGGCTTATGCTGGATATGTCCGGCCGTGTCATTGAGGGCGTGTTCAGCAACCTTTTTTTGGTGCGCAACGGCTTGTTACTTACCGCTGATCTGAATCGTTGCGGGGTTGCGGGGGTCATGCGCGCGGAGATTCTGGCCCAGGCGCAAGCACTGGGCATCCCGCAGGCCGTGGCCGACATCAGCCTTGAGCAGTTGCAGCAGGCCGACGAGGTTTTTGTCTGCAACAGCGTCTATGGCATTTGGCCGGTGCGTGGCTGTGCTGCGATGAGCTGGTCGGTTGGGCCGCTCACCCGTAAACTGCAGGCCATTGTTCGCGCGCTATTGGATATTTGAGTTGATACGAAAACTGATTTTACTGCTGCAGATCGGCTTGGTCTCGGCAGGCTTGCTGCTGGGGTTCTCGGCCTGGAAGCTGGATTCTGCCTTGAAGCAGCCCCTGAATCTGACCCAGGAACAATTGCTCGATGTGCCTGCCGGGTCGACCCCAACGGGCACCTTCAATCGCCTCGAAACTGAAGGCGTGCTCAATGATGCCTTCTGGCTGCGCCTTTACTGGCGTTTCAATCTCGACGGCCAGCCGTTGCAGAGCGGCGAATACCGCATGACGCCTGGCCTTACCGCCGAAGGTTTGATCGGCCTGTGGCAGCGCGGCGAAGTGGTGCAGTACAGTCTGACCCTGGTCGAAGGCTGGAACTTCCGCCAAGTGCGCTCGGCCCTGGCCAAGCATGAAAAGATTGCGCAGACCTTGTCGGGTTTGAGCGACAGTGAAGTGATGGACAAGCTCGGTCACCCTGGCGTGTTCCCTGAAGGGCGGTTTTTCCCTGACACTTACCGCTTCGTGCGCGGCATGACCGACGTCGAATTCCTGAAAAAAGCCTACAACCGTTTGGATGACGTGCTCGCCCAGGAGTGGAGCAAACGCGCCGCCGATGCGCCCTACACCGATCCTTACCAGGCGCTGATCATGGCCTCGCTGGTGGAGAAAGAGACCGGCGTACCGCAGGAGCGTGGGCAGATTGCCGGCGTGTTCGTGCGGCGCATGAAGATCGGCATGCTGCTGCAGACCGACCCGACGGTGATCTACGGGTTAGGCGAACGTTACAACGGCAAGTTGACCCGTGCGCATCTCAAGGAAGCCAACCCGTACAACACCTACCTGATTGCCGGCCTGCCGCCGACGCCGATCGCCATGGTCGGCCGCGAGGCGATCCATGCCGCGTTGAACCCGGTGCCGGGCAGCAGCCTGTATTTCGTCGCCCGCGGCGATGGCAGCCATATTTTTTCCGATGACCTCGATGCGCATAATGCCGCTGTACGCGAGTTTCAGCTCAAGCGTCGAGCTGACTACCGCTCTAGCCCGGCGCCGGCTGTGAAACCGCAGGACGACGCGGCTCCGCCTGCCGTGGCCCCGACTGACGCGCCGGTTGAAACGCCCGCCGAGCGTGCGCCGGATAGCGCCGCGCCGCAAAGCCCGCAATGACTCTGACTAAGGACTGCCTGTGACTGGCTTGTTTATTACCCTGGAAGGCCCGGAAGGCGCTGGAAAAAGTACCAATCGCGATTACCTGGCTGAGCGCTTGCGTGTTGAGGGTATCGAGGTGGTGTTGACCCGTGAGCCCGGTGGCACGCCGCTGGCCGAGCGAATCCGTGAAGTGCTGCTGGCCCCAGGCGAAGAACAGATGAACCCGGACACCGAGCTGCTGCTGGTGTTTGCTGCCCGCGCCCAGCACCTGGCCGAAGTGATTCGCCCGGCCCTGGCACGTGGCGCCGTAGTGATTTGCGACCGTTTTACCGATTCGACCTACGCCTACCAAGGCGGTGGTCGCGGCTTGTCGCTCGAGCGCATTGCTACTCTGGAAACGTTCGTCCAAGGCGATGTGCGCCCTGACCTGACGCTGTTATTCGATCTGCCGGTGGAAGTGGGCATGGCTCGCGCGAGCGCTCGCGGCCGCCTTGATCGTTTCGAACTTGAAGGCCGGGCCTTCTTCGACGCCGTGCGCAGTGCGTTCCTCGCCCGTGCCAAGGCCGAGCCTGCGCGTTATCACCTGTTGGACGCGGCCCAGCCGCTGGCACAGGTACAGCAGGCCATTGATGCCCTGCTGCCCAATCTGCTGGAGCGCGCCCGTGGCTGAAGCGTACCCGTGGCAGGAGAGTCTCTGGCAGCAATTGGCGGGACGTGCCCAGCATGCCCATGCCTATTTGCTGCATGGGCCGTCGGGTATCGGCAAGCGGGCGTTGGCCGAACGGCTCATGGCGAGCCTGCTGTGTCAGCGACCGGTCAAGCTTGAAGCTTGCGGTGAGTGCAAGTCTTGCCTGCTGCTCAAGGCCGGCAGCCACCCTGACAACTACCTGCTGGAGCCCGAGGAAGCTGACAAGGCGATCAAGGTCGACCAAGTGCGTGACCTTGTCAGCTTCGTGGTGCAGACCGCGCAGATGGGCGGGCGCAAGGTGGTTTTGATTGAGCCAGTGGAGGCGATGAATATCAACGCTGCCAACGCCTTGCTCAAAAGCCTGGAAGAACCCTCGGGCGATACGGTGCTGCTGCTGGTGAGCCACCAGTCCAGCCGCTTATTGCCGACCATTCGCAGCCGCTGCGTGCAGCAGGCCTGCCCGTTACCGAGCGAGGCCATGAGCTTGCAGTGGCTGGAGCAGGCGCTGGCGGAGTGTTCCGCGGACGAACGGGTTGAGTTGCTGACCCTGGCGGCCGGTTCCCCCTTGGCGGCTGTGAAGCTGCAGGCTCAAGGCGTGCGCGAGCAACGTGCTTTGGTGGTCGATGGCGTCAAGAAGCTGCTCAAGCAAGAGCAGTCTGCCACGCAGCTGGCCGAGAGCGCCTGGAAGGACATTCCGTTGCTGCTGCTGTTCGACTGGTTCTGTGATTGGTCGAGCCTGATCCTGCGCTACCAGTTGACACAGGATGAAAATGGCCTCGGTCTGCCGGATATGCGCAAAGTTGTGCAGTACCTCGCGCAGAAGAGTGCGCAGGACAAGGTGCTGAATATTCAGGATTGGATTCTGGCCCAACGTCAGAAAGTCCTCGGCAAAGCTAACCTGAACCGCGTGCTGTTACTCGAAGCCTTACTGGTGCAATGGGTCGGCTTGCTCGGCCGGCGTTAATTTCCGTGGCCGACGGGTGTAGTGTTGGCCAGACATTTTCCGTAGCTCATCTTTACCGGACAAAGTGGTCATTCCTTATGCTCGTAGACTCCCATTGCCACCTTGATCGCCTCGACCTTACCCAGCACGGTGGCTCCCTCGACGCCGCCCTGGAAGCTGCGCGTCAGCGCGGAGTAGGGCATTTCCTGTGTATCGGCATCAGCGCCGAGAACGCCGCCGACGTCAAAGCGCTGGCTGATCGTTATGCCGATGTCGATTGTTCGGTGGGCATCCACCCGCTGGATCTCAAGCCCGGTGAGGCGCCGGCCCTCGACTGGTTATTGGGCGAGCTCAATCACCCGCGCGTGGTGGCAATTGGCGAAACCGGCCTGGATTACCACTACGAACCCGAAGCCGCTCAATTGCAGCAAGCGTCTTTCCGCCTGCACCTGCAGGCCGCGCAGCAAACCGGCAAGCCGGTGATCGTCCACACCCGTGGTGCGCGTGCCGACACCCTGACCCTGTTGCGTGAAGCTGCGTTGCCCCAGGCCGGCGTGCTGCACTGCTTTACCGAAGACTGGGACATGGCCAGGGCCGCCCTGGACCTGGGTTTCTACATTTCCCTGTCAGGTATCGTCACCTTCCGCAACGCCGATGCCCTTCGCGACGTGGCGCGCCAGGTACCGGCCGATCGCCTGCTGGTGGAAACCGATTCGCCGTACCTGGCGCCCATCCCTCATCGCGGCAAGCCAAACCTGCCCGAATATGTGCGCGATGTGGCGGATTACCTGGCGATGTTGCGGGGTGAGTCGTACGAGTGCTTTGCCGAACAGACCACCGAGAACTTCAAGCGCCTGTTCCCGCTCGCGCATGTTGCCGGCTGACATGGACAAATCGCAGGCAAAAAAAACCCGGGTTCTGGGGGGTGAATCCGGGCTAAGACCATTAGGAGTAAAACAAGGGTACGCAGTCCGTCGGTACCCAGGTCGACGCGTCACTTGGGGGAGATGCCACGTCGACACTTCAAGTATTGATCACTATCCCATTCAGTCCAGTCGCATCTGATCGTTTTTTAAACAGATTTGGAATACGCGCGCTTCGCTTGAGTTCTCATTGAGCAGGTGTTCGGTCGTAGTTGTTGTGTATTATTTCTGACTGAGACCCAGTAAATCGTTGGCGTGCTGAGAGTAAACTGCTTGGCGGGTTCACATAGGCGTTGCCCAACGACCGTTCAGTCGGGATAATCCCTCGCACTGGGTAAATCGTATCGCCACGTATCAATGGCCCTGCGCAATCCCTCCCACATTGACCTCTGCAGACCTCTCCCTCATGCAAAAAGAACCCCGTAAGGTCCGTGAGTTTCGCCGCCGTGAGCAGGAAATTCTCGACACCGCACTCAAGCTGTTCCTCGAACAGGGTGAAGACAGCGTCACCGTCGAGATGATTGCGGATGCCGTGGGTATCGGCAAAGGCACGATCTACAAGCACTTCAAGTCCAAGGCCGAGATCTACCTGCGCCTGATGCTCGACTACGAGCGCGACTTGAACGAGCTGCTGCATTCGGCCGATGTCGACAAAGACAAGGAAGCTTTGTCCCGCGCCTACTTCGAGTTCCGCATGCGCGACCCGCAGCGCTACCGCTTGTTCGACCGCCTGGAAGAGAAGGTGGTCAAGGGCCATCAGGTGCCGGAGATGGTTGAGGAGTTGCACAAGATCCGCGCCTCGAACTTCGAACGCTTGACCCTGCTGATCAAGGGCCGTATCAGTGAAGGCAAGCTTGAAGATGTGCCGCCCTATTTTCACTACTGCGCCGCTTGGGCGTTGGTGCACGGCGCCGTGGCGTTGTACCACTCGCCGTTCTGGAGCAATGTGCTGGAAGATCAGGAAGGTTTCTTCCAGTTCCTGATGGACATCGGCGTGCGCATGGGCAACAAGCGCAAGCACAGCAGCGAACTGCCGAGTGCTGAGCCGAAGAGCGGCGAGACCCCTGCGACTTAAGCTATTCCCGACAGTGATGGCGCAATGATTTACTGCCAGTTGCAGTACCCCAGGAATATACTCAGGCAAGGACCTTGCTAAAAACTGATTTATAAGTCAGCTTTTAGCGCGCCCGAATCATCTTCTGCCGGAGTGATCCATGATCGTTGATCGTCAAGGCAGGCGGTTTCGCAATTTGCGAATCAGCCTGACCTCAGCCTGCAATTACGCGTGTACCTACTGCGTGCCTAACGGTAAGCGGTTGGTGGCTGCCCAGGACGAACTCTCGGCCGAGGCCATGGCTCGTGGCGTGGCTTATCTGATTGAAGCGGCGGGTATCGAGCGCCTGCGCATCACGGGCGGCGAGCCGCTGGTGAGCCCCAAGCTGGAAGCCTTCATGGGCGCAGTGGGCGGTATGGGCCTCAGTGATATCAGCCTGACCACCAACGGCCAATTGCTGGCGCGCAAACTGCCGCTGCTGGTGGATGCCGGTATTCGCCGGATCAACGTGTCCCTCGATACCCTCGACGCCGATGCCTTCCGCACCATCGCCCGTGGCGGCGACCTGGCCACCGTGCTCGATGGCATGGACCAGGCACGGGCCGCCGGGATCAAGATCAAGGTCAACATGGTGCCGTTGCGGGGTCAGAACCTGGATCAGGTGATGCCGCTGCTTGATTACTGTCTGGAACGTGGCTACGAGCTGCGCTTCATTGAACTGATGCGCATGGGCCACTTGGCCAAGGATTCCAACGCGTTCCTGCAGCAATTCGTCAGCCTGCAACAACTGCTCAGCCTGATCGGCGAGCATCACGAATACCTGCAAGCCAACGCACCTGTGGACGCCACCGCGGTGCGCTACGAAGTGCCGGGCAAGGGCTTCTTCGGCGTAATTGCCAACGAAAGCGTGCCGTTCTGCCGCACGTGTTCGCGGCTGCGCTTGTCATCGACCGGCTGGCTGCATGGCTGTTTATCGTCGAGCAACCGTCACTATGTCGGTGACCTGCTCGACCAGCCGCGCCACCAGGCACTACCGGCCTTGCAAGGCCTGCTGATGAAGGCCCTCGGCGATAAACAGGAAGTAGCCTTCTCGGGCGGTGCCACTATTATGAAGATCATCGGCGGCTGACGTCGCTACTGAAGCTTCACACCCATCAATGTGCGAGGGGGCTTGCTCCCGATAGCGCTGCATCAGTCACCCGGTGCAGTGGCTGACAGACTGTCTTCGGGAGCATGGCCCTGTGACATTTGAGCGGTGTCGTCTCCAAATGGCGCGGATTCTGCATTACGTGCCCATTCGCCGGTTTTCCGTCACCGGCTTCTGGAGGATTAGGATGCGAAGTCTGGTTTTGTTGCTGGCGTCATTGACGTTGAGTGGTTGCATGACCGTCAGCGATATGGCCGAAGGCACCCGCTATCAGATGAGCGACGCCGGGTTGCTGGACCACAGTGATACGCGCCGCACCGCGTCGATTCGCATACAGCCGGACTCTTTTGTCTTTATCGCCCAGGGCGCCTTTGTGCCACCGGGCAGCGCCTACCCACGACCTAACGTGGTTGCCGAAGAAGCCTTCAATGGCTTCGTCGAGTACTTTCCCATGGTACGCCGCGCCCGTAAGCCAGAGGGGCTCGAGCAAGCGATGTCTGAAGCCCGTGCGGCGGGTGCTCATTACTTGCTGTATTGCCGCTTTGCGGCCGCCGATGACCGTATTGGCAATGCCGATGAGTGGACCGATCAACAAGCCCTCGACCGCGTCGGCCTGGACAGCGGCGTCATCCAGATCATGTTGATCGAGACCAGCACCCAGTATTTGATTGATACTGCACGTATTCGCAGTCGTGGCGGTTTACTGACGTTCCACGACAATAAGCCAGAAGATCTGATTGCCCGCCCCTTGGCACAGTACGCCCGCCGCCTGCTAGGCATGGGAGATCAGTAAAACTCAAGGAGAGCTTCATGACCGATTCCGCCAAGGCCAATGATCTATTGGCCCAACTGCCCAAGGGCAAGGGGCCGGCACCGGTGCACCTGTGGAACCCGGATTTCTGCGGCAATATCGACATGCGCATCGCCCGTGATGGCACCTGGTTTTACCAAGGTACGCCGATCGGGCGTCAGCCTATGGTCAAATTGTTCTCTAACATCATTCGCCGCGATGGCGATGATTATTTCCTGGTCACTCCGGTGGAAAAGGTCGGCATCACCGTCGATGATGCGCCGTTTGTCGCGGTAACCCTTGAAGTCGAAGGGCAGGGCGAAGATCAAGTGCTGCGCTTCATCACCAACGTCGACGAGCCAATTGAAGCCGGCCTCGAACATCCATTGCGCGTCGTAATCGACCCCGTCACCGAGGAGCCCGCGCCGTATCTGCGCGTGCGCACCAACCTTGAAGCCCTTGTGCATCGCAACGTGTTCTACCAATTGGTCGAGCTGGCCGTCAGCCGTCCGATCAACGGTAAAAGTTGGTTGGGCGTCTGGAGTGGCGGGGAATTTTTCCGCATTGGCCTGGAGCCGTGAGGCCGTCTTTTTCATCGTTATGAAATAATTCGCTTGCTGTCATCGAACGCTTTCGGTTATCAATTTGTACATGATTAGACATGTCCGATTTGATAAGAAAAAACGCGTCGTCGACGAGCTCATCCGCCGTATCGAGGGCGGGGTGATGGCTGACGGTTTCCTGCTGCCGGGCGAGCATCAGTTGGCTGAAGAATTCGCGGTCAGCCGTGGCACCTTGCGCGAAGCGTTGGCAGAGCTCAAACGGCGTAACTACATCGCCACCCAGAGCGGTGTCGGCTCTATCGTCACCTTTGACGGCATGGTGCTCGACCAACGTAGCGGCTGGGCCCAGGCCCTGGCCGATACTGGCGCGCGGGTCTCCACCGACATCCTGCGGCTCGAAGCTGTGACCCGTCCAGACCTGCTCAGCCGCTTCGGCAGCGACCAATTCATCGCGCTCGACCGCCGTCGGCGCACCACGGATGGCACAGCAGTGTCCCTCGAGCGCTCGTTAATGCCGGCGACCGGTGGCCTGGAAAGCCTGCCCCGCGTTGGTCTGATCGACGACTCCCTGACCATCACCCTGGCCGCCTACGGCTATGTCGGCGCCGAAGGTGACCAGTGGATCGGCGCCGAGCCCCTGAGCGATGAAGACGCCGAGTTGCTCGGCCGCCCGGCCGGCACGGTGTTTCTCAAAGCCTCACGCACCACCTACGACCGTCGCGAGCGTTTCATGGAGTACGTCGAAAGCCTGCTCGACCCTCTGCACTTTCGCCTGCACTTGCAGTTTGGAGCGTCCAAATGACCGCGGAAAATCGCGCCCTTGGTGCCTTCTACGGCCTGGCCTTGGGCGATGCGTTAGGTATGCCCACCCAGTCTTTGAGTCGCGAGCAGGTGCAAAAGCGATTCGGTGCGATCACTGGCCTGGAAGCCGCCGATGCCGATCAGCCTATCGCGCCAAACATGCCAGCCGGCGCCATCACCGATGACACCGAACAAGCGATCCTGGTCGGCGAGTTGCTGGTGGAAGGCAAGGGCAGGATCGAACCGACCGTCCTCGCCCAACGCCTGATTGACTGGGAAGCGGTGATGCGCGCCAAAGGCTCCCAGGATTTGCTCGGGCCATCGACCAAACGCGCCATCGACATGATCCTCGCTGGCCACACCCCTGAAGAATCCGGGCGCTACGGCACCACCAATGGCGCCGCGATGCGCATCACGCCCGTGGGAATCGCCGCCGACGTGCGCGACCCGGCCCAGTTTATCCAGGCGGTGATTCAGGCCTGCCAGGTCACCCATAACACCACGCTGGGCATCTCCAGTGCGGCGGCAGTGGCCGCGGTGGTCTCGGCCGGCATCCATGGCGTGGACCTGGGCGAAGCACTCAATATTGGCACCCAGGTTGCCCAGCAGGCCGAACGCCACGGCCATTGGGTTGCCGGTGGACGCATTTCCACGCGCATCAGTTGGGCACGGACCTTGAGCGTCGGCTGTGGTGACAAAGCCCTGTTTGCCGACCTGCTCTACGAACTGATCGGCACCTCCGTCGCCTCCCAGGAATCGGTGGTGGTCTCGTTTGCCCTCGCGCAGCAAGTGGCGGTGGGTGCGATGAATGCCTTTGAGGCCGTGTGCCTGGCCGCCAGCCTTGGCGGCGACACCGACACCATCGCCGCGATCCTCGGCGCGATGTTGGGCGCGTGCCTGGGCTTGCAGTGCTGGCCGCAAGCGATGATTGAACAGGTCAAGCAAGTGAATGGCCTGGACTTGCAGCCACTGGTGCAGGGGCTGCTCGCATTGAGGTAACGCCGCAGGGCAAAAAAATGTGAGAGCGGGCTTGCTCGCACATTGAACTCGCTGAGTCAGGAAGACCGAGCGTTGATTCACTTTGACTATCTGCCACAACCACAACAATACAGGCATCAGGAGCACCCCTTCATGAGCACGCCGTCTAGCGGCCAAAGCGCCGGGCAATTGGAAACACGCGGTATCGAACCGGTCCCTGAAGGCGAGTGCAACGGCCATCCGCTGCAGCTGTTCTGGGTGTGGTTCGCGGCCAATATCAGCATCCTCGGTCTGCCGCTCGGTGCGACCCTCGTGGCCTTTCGTGGCCTGGCGATCTGGCAGGCCATTATCGTCGCGATCCTCGGCGCCGCCGGTTCTTTCGCCGTGGTGGGCATCATCTCGATTGCTGGCCGTCGCGGGCGTGCACCGAGCCTGACGCTGTCGCGCGCGATCTTCGGTGTGCGTGGCAATATCGGCCCGACCCTTGTGTCGCTGATGTCGCGCCTGGGCTGGGAAACCGTCAACACCACCACCGCCGCGTTTGTGCTGCTGTCGTTGTGTTCGATCCTGTTCGGCTCGCCGGTCGAGGCAAAAAGCGCACCCGTTCTGACGCTGATCTTCATCGCCATTTTCGTGCTGCTGACCCTGTCCGTTTCCGGTCTCGGCCACGCCACCCTGTTGGTCATCCAGAAATGGGCCACCTACGTGTTCGGCGCGCTTAACATCTTGGTGGGCGGCTTCCTCTGCGCCACCATCGACTGGAGCGCAGTGTTCAATGCGACGCCGGCGCCGCTGAGCGCGATGATCATCGGCGTCGGTACCATGGCCGCCGGCACGGGCATCGGCTGGGCCAACGCCGGTGCTGACATGTCGCGCTATCAGCACCGCAGCGTGAAGGCCGTGCGCCTGGTGGCTTCCGCCGCGTTTGGTGCAGGCATTCCGTTGGTGCTGCTGATCACTCTCGGTGGCCTGCTGTCGGTGGGTAACAACGACCTGGCCTCGGCGACTGACCCGATCATCGCAATCCGCGACATGCTGCCGACCTGGATGGCCGTGCCGTATCTGATCACCGCGTTTGGCGGGCTGCTGCTTTCCAACAACCTCTCGGTGTACTCGGCCGGTCTCACCACCTTGACCCTCGGTTTGAAGGTCAAGCGTGTGCACGCGGTGATCGTCGACATCGTGGCGATCTTTGCTGGCTCGATTTACTTCATGCTGATCGCCGACAGCTTCTACGGTCCGTTCATCACCTTCATCTCGCTGCTGGCTGTGCCGATCACCGCGTGGGTCGGCATCTTCGTGGTCGACTTGATTCACCGTCACTACTACAGCGCCAAAGACCTGCTGGACGTGAGCCCCAGCAGCGCCTACTGGTATCGCGGCGGTGTGGAATGGCGTGCATTCGGCGCCTGGGCGATAGCGATTGTGCTGGGTTTTTGCTTCACCACCATCGGCACCACCGCCGAAAACATCTGGTTCGCCGGGCCGTTGTCCGACTCGTGGCTGGGCCATAACGGCCTGGGCTGGATTGTCACCTTGCTGGTGGCCGGTGGGATTTATGCAGTACTGGGCGGCGCCGCTGACCGTCGTACAGCATCAGTCGAGAGCCCTAATGTCTAGATTGCTGCATACCGGCCAGGTCATCGTCGACCTGGTCATGGCCCTCGACACACTGCCTGCGACGGGCGGCGACGTACTGGCGCAATCCGCCAGTTTCGAAGCTGGCGGTGGTTTCAACGTAATGGCCGCTGCCCGGCGTAATGGTCTACCGGTGGTTTACCTCGGCCGGCATGGCAACGGCCGCTTTGGCGACCTGGCGCGCGCAGCGATGCGGGCGGAAGGCGTGGAAGTGGTGCAGGCAGCCAGCGACGGCAAAGACACCGGTTTGTGTGTGTCGCTGACCGAAGCCACCACCGAGCGCACGTTCATTTCGCATATCGGCGCTGAAGGGGATTTGAGCGCCGAGGATTTGGCCCGCGTGGTGCCGCGCGCGGACGACTATGTGTACGTCAGCGGCTACAGCCTGTTGCTCGAGGGCAAGGCCCAGGCATTGCTCGATTGGTTGCTAGCGTTGCCGCGCGAAATCACGGTGGTGTTCGACCCGGGGCCGCTGGTCAAGGCTCCGGATTCGGCATTGATGATTGCCTTGCTGCCGCGCATCGACATCTGGACCAGCAATGGCCCCGAAGCCCTGGCGTTTACTGGGGCAAGTACGTTGGCCGATGCGCTGCTCGAACTTAATCGACACCTGCCAGTTGAGGCACTGTTGGTGGTGCGCGACGGGCCGAATGGGTGCTGGGTCAGCCGCCAGGGCAAGGCCGAGCATGTGCCGGGTTTCAAGATGACAGCGGTGGACAGCAACGGTGCGGGCGATGCCCATGCCGGTGTGTTTCTTGCGGGGTTGGCCGAGGGGTTGCAACCTTCGCAAGCAGCGCGTCGCGCGAATGCAGCCGCGGCCTTGGCGGTGACACGCTGGGGGCCGGCGACGTCACCGGGTACTGACGAAGTGGATGCGTTATTGGCAGAATAGGGCCCTCTCAGCACGGAATGAGCCCATGACCCAGAATATCTACGACACCCAGGCCTTCTTCGAGGGCTACAGCAAGATGGGCCGTTCGGTCGAAGGCCTGGCCGGTGCGCCGGAGTGGCCTGCCTTGCAGGCACTGCTGCCGCCGATGCGCGGCCTGAAGGTAGTGGACCTCGGCTGTGGCTACGGCTGGTTCAGCCGCTGGGCCGAGGAACAGGGCGTTGCGCAGGTGCTCGGGCTGGACGTGTCGCACAAGATGCTGGCGCGGGCCAAAGAGATGACCTCTGCGCCAACCATCACTTATGCAATCGCCGACCTGGAACAGCTCAACCTGCCTGCCGGCGCATTCGACCTGGCCTATAGCGCCCTGGCCTTCCATTACATCGTCGACCTCAAAGGCCTGTTCGAGCGCATACACCAGGCGCTGGTGCCCGGTGGGCGGCTGGTGTTTTCCATCGAACACCCGATCTTCATGGCGCCGCGCAACCCAGGTTGGCGGGTGGATGATCAAGGCCGCAAAAGTTGGCCGGTGGATGGCTATCAGTTGGAAGGGCCACGGGTGACTAACTGGCTGGCCGATGGTGTGATCAAGCAGCATCGTACGATGGGCACGTTGCTGAATCTGTTGATTCAAACGGGGTTTACGCTGAGCCACGTGCAAGAGTGGGGGCCAAGCGAGGCGGACCTGATTGCGCGGCCCGAGCTGGCGGAAGAGCAAGAGCGCCCCATGATGCTGCTGGTGTCGGCTCAGCGTTGATTTAAGGTGTGCAGCACAAATCAAACTGTGGGAGCGAGCAAGCCCGCTCCCACATTAGTTTTGTAGTGGCTGGAAGATCGGAGTTAGCCCGCTTTGCGCAGCGCTTCAATCAACGGGCCAGGCCAGACAAAACGGATCACTGAGAGCGTTCACCTTCCAGCTTGCGCGCCTCGTCAACACCCGAGGCGGTTAGCTTGATCGGTAGATTCAACGAATATTCACCGGCGTCGTCGGTGGTCACATGCCCATCCTTGATAAAACCACGGTCCTGCAGGAACGCCAAGACACTGGCCACCTCCTTCTCGCCGCGGTAGTTATCCAGCACCTCCTTGCCCAGGCCGTTAGGGTGGGCGTGCAGCAGGCGGGTGAGGACTTCTTTCTCAAGGTTTCTATCGACGTTCATGCGTACCTCTTCACTGGGAAATGATCGGGTGTTTGTCTTGCATTCGTTGGATCAAGGCGTAGTTTGTTTTGGCGAGCCAGGGAGGTTGGAGTCGTCACCGGTGTTGATTTTTGGCTGGTTGACACTCGGCCCCATTTTGCCGTTGCCGACCGCAGCGGGCGCCTGGCGTTGGGTGTCATTGCCCTGGGTGCGAGGGTCAGCCCCGGGTTGGACGATCGCGCCACCATTGGTGTCGAGGCCGGTGCCCATGGAGTCTTGCGATTCTTGAGTCGCAGGGCTTGGCGGACTGCCGACCGGATCGGTCTTGCCAGTAGACGAGGTGGCCGCGAATGCGCTCAGCGAAGCGGCAGACAACAGGCCGGTGAGGGCGAGGGCGGCAAACGTGGAATTCTTCATGAGGGTGTCTCCATATGATTAATGTCCTTACCCTGCATTGGTCCGCCCGGCTTGCGTGTTTGTGCCTGAACGGCGACGAACGGTATTAGGTCGCCTGTAAAGTTTTATGTGCTGAAAAGTGGCGCCTGATTAGGCGGGCTACGGTGATCATCCAGTTCAACGCGGCGATGACTAATAGGCTGAGCATTAGCACGGGCATGCCGAAATCGACGATGATCTTGCCCGCCAGCCAGGGAAACCCGAACACGCCGACAAAGTACGCCAGGCTGAACAGCAGCAGCGCTTGTGACGTGGTTCCGGCTGGCGCTTCGTTGGCTACCAACCCATTGATCACCGAATACGTGAGGCCGTATCCAACCCCCAGCGTGGCAGCGGCCAGCAAGTAGCTGAGATTACCGCTCACGCCAAACGCAAACAGTGCGATGGCCCCGAGCATGATCCCGGACAACACACAGGCAGCCCGGTAGGCATCACGCTTGACGACCAAGCCTGCGATCAACAGGCGGCTGGTGATCGCCGCACTCAGGAACCCCGCGAAGAACAGCGAATAGTCCAACCCGTGCGCGGCCGCGTAACTGGTCTGAAACGATGAAAGCCCGCCAAACACACACCCTCCCAGGCCGACCATCAAGATTGCAAACCCCGCCTTAGAGGACAGCACTTGACGGCTGGCGGCCCAGGAAATCCTTGAGGCCGGTACATTCGCGTCCTGCTTGAGTTGAGCGCCCATGCGCCAGAACAGCCCCACACCCGCCAGGCTGGCGAACCCGGCGAGGTAGAACGCCGTCGTCAGGGGCAGGTCCAGCGCAGTGGCAGCACGCCCCAGCAGCGGGCCGGAACCGATCCCGCTCAACATGCTGCCAGACAGCAGGGCAAAGTACTTGGCACGCTGCTGGGGCTCCACCAACAGGCTCACGATGATTGGGCCCAAGGTATAGAACACGCCCCAGCCCAACCCCAGGGCCAGCCCGAACAGCATTAAGCCTTGGCCAAACCCCGGCACAATTGCAAAACCCAGGGAGGCCACCACCAGCAACACGCCCATCCCCGCAATGGCTCGCGCCGCGCCCAATGCATCGGCCAAATGCCCGGAGAACACCACTGCCACGAAGGTGCTGAGCATCGCCATGGAAATCACACTGCCAGCGTCGTGCTCATTGCCGCCGCGCGAATGAATCAGCAGCGACAGCAGGAACGTCGAGCCGTAGGACAGTGATAGCAGGAAGCTGGCGAGGCAGAACAGGGCGAAGGTCTTCGCGCCCACCGTAGACGGGGAGTGCATGAGCAAGTCTCGAATTGTTGGATTTGTGCCCTCTGTTTACCACGCGAGGCCAAGCGAATTGTTCTGTGGTTGGTGGTGCTCGGATTACTGTTCGACGGAGTAAAACGCGCTGCTGTCCACGAAATTGCACTGCAAGCAGTCATCAAAGCGCCTTAGTATGTGGCCTTTGAAATTGCCCAAGGCTCGCCCATGACCATCGAGATTCGCCCCGCCGTGCCCAGCGATGCTGTGCAGATCCTGACCTTCATCACTGAGCTTGCCGAGTACGAAAAGGCCCGGCATGAAGTGATCGCCAGTGTGGTGGACATCGAGCGCAGCCTGTTCAGCGAGGGCGCCACCGCCCATGGCCTGATCTGTTCGCGGGATGGTTTGCCGATTGGCTTTGCGGTGTTCTTTTTCAGCTACTCGACGTGGCTGGGCAGCAATTGCCTGTACCTCGAAGACTTGTACATCCACCCCGAGCAACGTGGTGGCGGGGCGGGCAAGAAATTGCTGCGCCACCTGGCGAAGATCGCCTGCGACAACGGCTGCGGGCGTTTCGAGTGGAGCGTGCTGGACTGGAACGAACCGGCGATTGCTTTCTACAAGTCCATTGGCGCGCAACCGCAGGAAGAATGGGTGCGTTACCGCATGGAAGGTGATGCGCTGCGCGATTTTGCCCAGGGCTGAATCCACCCTTCCAAGAACACCGAAGATCAAATGTGAGAGCGGGCTTACTCGCGAATGCGGTCTGTCAGTAGCACATGTGCCGACTGATCCACCGTCATCGCAGGCAAGCACGCGCTCACATTTTTTTGATTTTGTTTCACTATATGGGATGCAAATTTATATATTGAGATGTTTCAAATGATGGGTTTATAGTCGCCAGCATCAGCACTCACTACCAAAAATAAAACAGGTGAAGCGATGCAGCCCCAACCGTTGTCATTACCCGCCGTGCCCGAGCCCACCTACGGCGAGCGGCTGAAGAACAAAGTGGTGATCATCACCGGCGCCGCCCAAGGCATAGGCGAGGCGATCGTCGCCTGCTTCCAGGCCCAGCAGGCACGTCTGGTGGTCGCGGATATCCAGGGTGAAAAGGTCGAAAAAGTCGCCGCCCACTGGCGTGAACGCGGCGCCGAGATCATCGCGCAAGCCGTCGATATAACCTCCCAAGAGCAATGGAAGACGCTGGTCAACCTCGCCATCGAGCGCTTTGGCCGCGTGGATGTATTGGTCAACTGCGCCGGGGTCAATGTGTTCCGTGACCCGCTGGAAATGACTGACGAAGACTGGCGCCGCTGCTTCGCCATCGACCTCGACGGTGCCTGGTTCGGTTGCCGTACGGTGCTGCCGCATATGATCGAACAGGGCATCGGCAACATCATCAACATCGCTTCCACCCATTCCAGCCACATCATCCCCGGCTGCTTTCCCTATCCCGTCGCCAAGCACGGCCTGCTCGGCCTGACCCGCGCCCTGGGCATCGAGTACGCGCCCAAGGGTATCCGTGTGAATGCCATCGCGCCGGGCTATATCGAAACTCAGCTCAACGTCGATTACTGGAACGGTTTCCCTGACCCTCACGCCGAGCGTCAGCGTGCGTTTGACCTGCACCCGCCCAAGCGTATCGGCCAGCCGGTCGAGGTGGCGATGTCAGCGCTGTTCCTGGCGACCGACGAGGCGCCTTTTATCAATGCAACCTGCCTGATGATCGATGGCGGGCGTTCTGTGATGTACCACGACTAAAAACGTTTCCAATAACAAGAAGGAGGTGGTTCATGTTCAAGAAAACACTCGGCGCCCTGGCGCTCACGATGGCCTTCAGCGGGTTCGTCTGCGCCGAAGAAGTGAAGATCGGCTTCCTGGTCAAACAGGCTGAAGAACCGTGGTTCCAGACCGAATGGGCCTTCGCCGAAAAAGCTGGCAAGGACCAGGGCTTCACCGTGATCAAGATTGCCGTGCCGGATGGTGAGAAAACCTTGACCGCTATCGACACCCTCGCTGCCAGCGGCGCCAAAGGCTTTGTGATCTGCCCGCCGGATGTGTCCCTTGGCCCGGCTATTATGGCCAAGGCCAAGCGCAATGGTTTGAAAGTGCTGGCAGTCGATGACCGTTTTGTCGATGCCAAGGGCAAGCCCATGGAGGACGTGCCTTATGTCGGCCTGGACGCCTACAAGATCGGCCAGAAACAAGGCGAAGCCATGGCCGCCGAAGCCAAGCAGCGTAATTGGGACTGGAAGGAAACCTACGCCGTCATCAACACCTTTGACGAGCTGGAAACTGGCAAGAAGCGCACCGACGGTTCGGTAGAAGGCCTCAAGGCCGCGGGCTTGCCCGCCGACCACATCCTGTTCAGCGCACAGAAAACCCTCGACGTGCCGGGCAGCATGGACTCCACCAACTCGGCGCTGGTAAAACTGCCGGGCACCGCGAAAAACCTGATCATCGGCGGCATGAACGACAGCACCGTGTTGGGCGGCGTACGCGCCACCGAAAGCGCCGGGTTCAAGGCGGCCAACGTGATCGGCGTCGGCATCAACGGCACCGATGCTATCGAAGAGCTTAAGAGATCAGACACCGGTTTCTACGGTTCGATGCTGCTCAGCCCGGATGCCTCCGGCTACAAAACCGCTACGGCGATGTTTGAGTGGGTAACTAAAGGCACTGAGCCGGCCAAGTTCACCGCCCTGGATAACGTAACCCTGATCACCCGCGCCAACTTCAAGGAAGAGTTGAGCAAAATCGGTCTGTGGAAATGACCGGCGCGGCCTTGCGTTTCAACGGCATCGGCAAGGAATTTCCCGGGGTCAAAGCCTTGGCTCAGATCAGCTTTGAAGCGCGGCCGCATTCGGTACATGCGCTGATGGGCGAGAACGGCGCGGGCAAATCGACCCTGCTGAAAATTCTCGGCGGCGCCTACATTCCGAGCAGCGGCACAGTGCAGATCGGTGAGCAGACCATGGACTTCAAGTCTGCCGCCGACAGTATTGCCAACGGCGTCGCGGTGATTCACCAGGAGCTGCACCTGGTGCCGGAAATGACCGTGGCCGAGAACCTGTTCCTCGGGCATTTGCCGTCGCGTTTCGGCGTGGTGAACGGCGGCCTGCTGCGCAAGCAGGCGCTGGCGTGTCTTAAAGGTCTGGCGGATGAAATCGACCCGCAGGAGAAACTCGGCCGGCTGTCGCTGGGCCAGCGTCAACTGGTGGAAATCGCCAAGGCGCTGTCCCGTGGCGCCCATGTGATTGCCTTCGACGAGCCCACCAGCAGTTTGTCGGCACGGGAAATCGACCGCTTGATGGCGATCATCACGCGCCTGCGTGACGAGGGCAAAGTGGTGCTGTACGTGTCGCATCGCATGGAAGAGGTGTTCCGTATTTGCGATGCAGTGACGGTGTTCAAGGATGGCCGCTTCGTACGCACCTTTGACGACATGGCCACGCTGACTCACGACCAGTTGGTGACCTGCATGGTCGGCCGCGACATTCAGGACATCTACGACTATCGCCCGCGTGAACGTGGCGAGGTGGCGCTCAAAGTCGAGGGCTTGCTTGGCCCGGGCTTGCGCGAAGCGGTCAGCCTTGAGGTGCACAAGGGCGAGATTCTCGGTGTGTTCGGGTTGGTTGGCGCAGGTCGTACTGAGTTGTTTCGGCTGCTGAGCGGATTGACCCGCTCCACGGCCGGGCAGTTGCAGCTTTTTGGTGAAAGCCTGCAGCTGCGCTCGCCGCGTGACGCCATCGATGCGGGCCTGCTGCTGTGCCCGGAAGACCGCAAAAAGGAAGGCATCATCCCGCTGTCCAGCGTGGCTGAGAACATTAATATCAGTGCACGTGGTGCCCATTCCACCTTTGGCTGGCTCTTGCGTGAAGGCTGGGAGAAGGGCAACGCCGACCAGCAAATCAAGGCAATGAAAGTCAAAACGCCGAACGCCGAGCAGAAAATCATGTACCTGTCCGGCGGCAACCAACAGAAAGCCATTCTCGGCCGCTGGCTGTCGATGCCAATGAAGGTGCTGCTGCTCGATGAACCGACCCGTGGCATCGACATCGGCGCCAAGTCGGAGATCTACCAGATCATCCACAACCTGGCGGCCAGTGGCATTGCGGTGATCGTAGTGTCCAGCGACCTGATGGAAGTGATGGGCATCTCCGACCGGATCATGGTGATGAGCGAAGGCGTGCTGACCGGCGAGTTGAACCGCGATCAAGCGGATGAAGCACAGCTATTGCAACTGGCACTTCCGCGTACGCGGGCTTGAAGAATTCGAGGTGAATGATGTCGCAAATAAAAACTGCAAAAAGCTTCTGGCCGGGTTTCAACCAACGCAAGTTTCTGGATGATTGGGTGATGCTGCTCGCCGCGTTGAGCATCTTTGTGCTCAGCGCGCTGTTTATCGACAACTTCCTTTCGCCGCTGAACATGCGTGGCCTCGGCCTGGCGATTTCCACGGTCGGCATTGCCGCGTGCACCATGTTGTTCTGCCTGGCGTCGGGGCACTTCGACTTGTCGGTGGGCTCGGTGATTGCCTGTGCCGGCGTGGTGGCGGGGATTGTGATTCGTGACACCGACAGCGTGGTGCTCGGCGTGTCGGCGGCCTTGGCCATGGGGCTGGTGGTGGGGCTGATCAACGGTATTGTCATCGCCAAACTGCGCATCAATGCGTTGATTGCCACCTTGGCGACCATGCAGATCGTGCGTGGCCTGGCCTATATCTTCTCCAACGGCAAGGCCGTCGGCGTGATGGACGAGCGCTTCTTCGTGTTCGGTAACGGCCAACTGCTGGGCGTGCCGGTGCCGATCATCATCACCGTGCTGTGTTTCGTGTTCTTCGGCTGGCTGCTCAACTACACCACCTACGGGCGCAACACCATGGCCATCGGCGGTAACCAGGAAGCGGCGTTGCTGGCCGGGGTGAATGTTGATCGCACCAAGATCATCATCTTTGCCGTACATGGTTTGATCGGCGCGTTGGCCGGGGTGATCCTCGCCTCGCGCATGACCTCCGGCCAGCCGATGATTGGGCAAGGTTTCGAGCTGACGGTAATTTCTGCCTGTGTGTTGGGCGGTGTCTCGCTGAGCGGCGGCATCGGCATGATCCGCCATGTGATTGCCGGAGTGTTGATTTTGGCGATTATTGAGAACGCGATGAACCTGAAGAACATCGACACCTTTTATCAGTACGTGATCCGCGGTTCGATCCTGTTGCTGGCGGTGATTATCGACCGTATGAAGCAACGCTAGAAGCCCGGTCTCAACAACACTGAAAATCCAATGTGGGAGCGAGCAAGCCCGCTCCCACATTTGGATCTCCACTGTATTGAGGTTCAGCATTTGCCATAATGGCGCCGTTTTCGTACTTCCCAATAGGCCCGATATGCAGGAAAACGCCCACACTCCCGTCAAAGACGCCGCGCCCACCGGCACCCAGACCCTGCTGCGTGGTCTGGGCGTGGTGCACGCAGTGGCGGCCGGTGCGCGCGACTTGAAAGAGATCGCCAAGCGCATCGGCACGACCCGCAGCACCACCCACCGCCTGGCCAGTTGCCTGGTGGAAGAGCGTTATCTGCGCGTGGTGCCGCAAGTCGGTTACCTGCTGGGGCCGAAGCTGATTGAACTGGGCTTTCAGGCACGCGAAGAACTGCCCCTGGTGAGCCTCGCGGTGCCGTATCTGGATGAGCTGTCGGCGCTGACCGGTGACACCATCCATTTGGCGATTCGCGAATACGACGATGTGCTTTATCTGCACAAGAACCCCGGCCGCAACGGCCCGGAAATGCGTTCTCGGGTTGGCCATCGCATGCCGCTGGCGCGCACGGGTGTGGGCAAGGCAATGTTGCTGGATGACTCGGTGCAAGAGTGGCAGCGCTTGTATGAAGCCAGCCTGCCGGCCGGTGGCAAGAGCCAGCAGTGGCCGCAGCACCCGGAGCAATCCTGGGCACAGTTCGAGCAGCGCATGCGCGAATACGTAGTGGGCGGTTATGCGTTCGATCTGGAAGACAATGAACCGTCGATCCGTTGTGTAGCGGCACCGGTGCGCGATGCGAGCCAGCGAATCGTCGCCGGCATCAGCATCGCCAGTACCGTGCCCTACATGCCGCTTACGAAGATGGCCGAGCTGATTCCTGTGGTCAAACAGGTCGCGGCTCGGCTGTCAGCGGAGTTGGGCGCGAAAGCCTGATCAGGCCTTCAAGGTCGCCATGTCGATGACAAAGCGGTACTTCACATCACCGGCGATCATACGGGTGTAGGCCTCGTTGATCTGGCGGATGTCGAGCATTTCGATGTCGCAGGTGATGCCATGCTCGGCGCAGAAATCCAGGACTTCCTGGGTTTCGGCAATGCCGCCGATCAACGAGCCGGCCAGCACTTTACGCCCCAATACCAGCTTGGCGGCGTTGACCGGCGGATCGACCGGCTCGATCAGGCCGACCAGGATGTGCACGCCGTCAAAGCGCAGCACGTCGAGGTAGGGGTTCAGATCGTGCTGCACCGGAATGGTGTCCAGCAGGAAGTCGAAGCTGCCAGCGGCAGCTTTCATCTGCTCGGCGTCGGTGGACACGATTACGTGATCGGCACCCTGGCGACGGCCTTCTTCTGCTTTGCTCGCAGAGCGGGTGAACAACGTTACTTGCGCGCCCATCGCCTTGGCGAACTTGATGCCCATGTGGCCCAGGCCGCCCATGCCCAGCACGCCGACCTTATCGCCCGCTTTCACGCCGTAGTGCTTGAGCGGCGAGTAGGTGGTGATGCCTGCACACAGGATCGGCGCGGCGCTGGCCAGGTCGAGTTTGGCTGGGATCTTCACCACGAAATGTTCGCTGACCACGATGCTGTCGGAGTAGCCGCCCATGGTGTTGCTGCCATCGACCCGGTCCGGGGTGGCATAGGTCATGGTCGGGCCTTCGAGGCAGTATTGCTCCAGGTCCGCATGGCAGGCGTCGCAATGACGGCACGAATCAACCATGCAGCCTACGCCGACCAGGTCGCCGACTTTGTGGGCGGTAACGCTGGCGCCGACGGCGGTGACTTTGCCGACGATCTCGTGGCCCGGCATCAACGGGTACACGGCAATGCCCCATTCGTTGCGCGCCTGGTGGATGTCGGAGTGGCACACGCCGCAGTAGAGAATCTCGATGGCCACGTCATCGGCACGCGGGCTGCGGCGTTCGAAGGACATGGGGGCGAGGGGAGTGGTCGCCGACTGGGCGGCATAACCGATGGCGGTGTACATGGTGAAAACCTCGCAAAAGCAGTGACAGGTAAGGCGGGCCATTCTCCGCGCCACCCCCTGCCTCGGCCATGGCGATTGCTCCGAACCTCATGCCTATTCGTCCGGCGGTGCCCCTGGATTGGATTCATCTGCCCCAAGACCTGCGATGATGCTCTCATCCCTTTTTCGCGAAGTTTTTTGCCATGTTGTTGACCCGCCATCTCGACGCCAACGCCACGCTGGTGGCCTTGATAAAAGGGCTTACGCCACGCGACGGTTTTTCCCCGACCCACCTGCCGGGTGTGAAGGTCTTGCGCGCCAGTTGCGACGTGGCGCGTGGGCCGCAGATCTATGAGCCGAGCCTGATGATCGTCGCTCAGGGCAGCAAAGTCGCGTACCTGGGCCCACGTACGCTGGAGTATGGCGCTGGGCATTACTTGATCCAGGCGATGCCGGTGCCGTTCGAGTGTGAGACCTTTGCCTTGCCGAATGCGCCGCTGTATGGCGTGACGGTAGGCATCGACCGCGTGGTGCTGGGCGAATTGGTCATGGCCATGGGCATTCAGGCAGGGCCGCCGCCTACCGCGCAGACCCTGGCGTCGATGAGTTCGGTGGTGTTGGATGACGCCATGCGCGGTTGCGTCGAGCGGCTGTTGCAGTGCCTGCACGATCCGCTGGAAAGCCGGATCATGGGCCCGGCGCGGGTGCGCGAGTTATTGTTCACCGCCTTGCGTGGGCCGCAGGCCGATGTGCTGCGCGCATTGGTGGAGCAGCAGGGGCAGTTTTCACGGATCGCCACGTCGTTGAATCACCTGCATGCCCATTACGCCGAGCCGCTGAACATCGAGACGCTGGCGGGTTATGCGCACATGAGTGCCTCGACCTTTCATGAGCACTTCAAGCGCTGCACGTTGTTGTCGCCGGTGCAGTACCTGAAGCGTCTGCGCTTGCTCAAGGCTCAGCAGTTACTGCTGGTGGACGGCCTGAGCGTGGCGCAGGCGGCGCACAGCGTGGGGTATCAGAGTACGTCGCAGTTCAGTCGGGAATATAAGCGCTACTTCCTGCGTAATCCGGGTGAGGAGCGTGCGGCCTAGGTTCTGTTGATACAACTCGGTCAATGTGGGAGCTGGCTTGTCGGATCGCCGCACCGCTGCGATGGCATCAGCTGAGTTTTACTGACAGACCGAGTCGCCTGCAGCGCGGGCAAGCCCGGCTCCCACAGAAAGCAGGTCCCACCTTCGATTTATGCCGGCCACAAAAAAGGCCCCCGTCTGGGAGCCTTTCAGGTCAAGCAATCGACTTACATATTCGGATAAGTCGGCCCACCCGCGCCTTCCGGCGTTACCCAGGTGATGTTCTGCGAAGGGTCCTTGATGTCGCAGGTCTTGCAGTGCACGCAGTTCTGGGCGTTGATCTGGAAGCGCTTCTCGCCGTCTTCCTTGGTGATCACTTCATACACGCCGGCCGGGCAGTAGCGCTGCGCCGGTTCGTCGTAGAGCGGCAGGTTGGTGCCGATCGGGATGCTTGGGTCTTTCAACTTCAAGTGGCACGGCTGTTCTTCTTCATGGTTGGTACCGGAGATGAACACCGAGCTCAGCTTGTCGAAGCTCAGCTTGCCGTCGGGCTTGGGGTAGTCGATCTTCGTGCTGTCCTTGGCGAGCTTCAGGCACGCGTAGTCCGGCTTGGTGTCGTGCAGGGTGAACGGCATTTTGCCGCCGAGGATGTTCTGGTCGAACCAGTTGAAGCCGGCGCCGATGATCGGGCCGAACTTGTGCATCGCCGGGCCGAAGTTACGGCTGGCGAACAGCTCTTCGTAGAGCCAGCTGGCTTTGAAACCGTCGACGTAGTTGGTCAACTCGTCGCCGCCTTCGGATTCGGCAAACAGGCGCTCGGCCACGGCATCTGCCGCGAGCATGCCGGACTTCATGGCCGTGTGGCTGCCTTTGATCTTGGCCACGTTCATGGTGCCCAGGTCACAGCCAATCAATGCACCGCCCTTGAATACCATCTTCGGCAACGAGTTGATGCCGCCTTTGGCCAGGGCACGGGCGCCGTAGCTGATGCGCTTGCCGCCTTCCAGGTATTGAGCCAGAACCGGGTGATGCTTGAGGCGCTGGAATTCATCGAACGGCGACAGGAAGGTGTTGCTGTAGGACAGGTCGACGATCAGGCCTACGACCACTTGGTTGTTTTCCAGGTGATACAGGAAAGAACCGCCGGTGTTCTCGTTGCTCATGATGTCCAGCGGCCAACCGGCGGTGTGTACCACCAGACCTGGCTGATGCTTGGCCGGGTCGATTTCCCAGATTTCCTTCAGGCCGATGCCGTAGTGCTGGGCGTCGGCGTCGCTGTCCAGGTTGAAGCGCTGGATCAGTTGCTTGCCGATGTGGCCACGGCACCCTTCGGCGAACAGTGTGTACTTGCCACGCAGCTCCATGCCTGGGGTGTAGACGCCTTCTTTCGGATTGCCTTCGCGGTCGACGCCGAGGTCACCGGTGATGATCCCTCGGACCACGCCGTTTTCGTCGAACAGCGCTTCCTGGGCGGCGAAGCCTGGGTAGACTTCCACGCCCAGGTTTTCGGCCTGTTGGGCCAGCCAGCGGCACAGGTTGCCGAGGGAGATGATGTAGTTGCCTTCATTGTGCATGGTCTTGGGCACAAAGAAGTCGGGAACCTTGGTGGAGGTGTCGGCGCTGCGCAGTACATAGATGTCATCGCGCACCACGGGGGTGTTGAGCGGGGCGCCGAGTGCTTTCCAGTCCGGGAACAGTTCGTTCAGGGCGCGTGGTTCAAACACGGCACCGGAGAGAATGTGCGCACCGACTTCGGAGCCTTTCTCGACCACGCAGACGCTGATTTCTTTACCGGCTTCGGCGGCCTTCTGCTTCAGTCGGCAGGCGGCAGACAGGCCTGCCGGGCCAGCGCCGACGATGACCACGTCGAATTCCATGTATTCGCGTTCCACAGGCTATCTCCTACTCAAGGCTCAACAGGCTTTTTTTTCTAATGGGTGGAGGTTCGGTGTCGTGTTAATCATCGCTGCATTCGCGGCAGAGGTGACCCACCTTTCTCTCTAGGTGGCGCATTATATCTACACCACTGCCAGCGTCCAATACAAACGTTTGTTTGAATTGCCCGCAGGCTAGGTAAATCAAAGAGACACGGCTTATGACTGGCTATTTTGGCGTATTGACCAGAATAGGCGTTCCGGTCAATATACGGTCGGTTTTGCGCATACCGTAGGCATACCGCAGGTTTCAAGAGCACGTCCAAAAGCAAGACAGGTGACGCGCACCCAAGCGATGGCGCGCAGTTTACACGCTGCGATAAAGAATGACCTCTCAGTCACCCCTGACGAACGGTCATCATTTTCCCATCGCTGTGTCATCCGCCGAGGTTTTTGGAGGTGCCCTTGTGTGCCGATGAGCATCAACCGCCAGGTTCGCCTAGGCGACTTTCTTTTCACCGGAGAGTAACGAGGAATCCATGAAGGTTCTTGTAGCTGTCAAACGCGTTGTCGATTACAACGTGAAAGTTCGCGTCAAAGCGGACAATTCCGGCGTCGACCTCGCTAACGTCAAGATGTCGATGAACCCTTTCTGCGAAATCGCTGTGGAAGAAGCTGTACGCCTGAAAGAGAAAGGCGTGGCGACTGAAATCGTCGTGGTTTCCATCGGTCCTGCCACTGCTCAAGAGCAGCTGCGTACTGCCCTGGCACTGGGCGCCGACCGCGCCATCCTGGTTGAGTCGGCTGAAGAGCTGACCTCTCTGGCCGTTGCCAAGTTGCTTAAAGCCGTTGTCGACAAGGAACAGCCTCAACTGGTGATCCTCGGCAAACAAGCGATCGACAGCGACAACAACCAAACTGGCCAAATGCTGGCTGCGCTGACCGGTTACGGCCAGGGCACCTTCGCCTCCAAAGTCGAAGTGAGCGGCGACAGCGTAGCTGTTACCCGTGAAATCGACGGCGGCGCACAAACAGTTTCGCTGAAACTGCCGGCCATCGTGACCACCGATCTGCGTTTGAACGAGCCGCGCTACGCGTCCCTGCCAAACATCATGAAAGCCAAGAAGAAGCCGCTTGAGTCGGTTACTCCAGAAGCTTTGGGCGTTTCTACCGCCTCTACCAACAAGACCGTCAAGGTTGAAGCACCGGCTGCACGTAGCGCGGGCATCAAGGTCAAGTCGGTGGCTGAACTGGTCGAGAAACTGAAAAACGAAGCGAAGGTAATCTAAAAATGACTATCTTGGTAATCGCAGAACACGACAACAAAGTGCTGGCCCCGGCCACCCTGAACACCGTGGCTGCCGCTACGAAAATCGGTGGCGATATTCACCTGCTGGTAGCCGGCCAGGGCGCTGGCGCCGTGGCTGAAGCCGCTGCGAAAATCGCGGGCGTGAGCAAAGTACTGCTGGCCGACAACGCCGCTTACGCTCACCAACTGCCGGAAAACGTTGCCCCTCTGGTTGCAGAGCTGGGCGCTGGCTACAGCCACATCCTGGCTGCCGCCACGTCCAACGGCAAAAACATCCTGCCACGCGTTGCCGCGCAGCTGGACGTTGACCAGATCTCCGAGATCATCTCGGTTGAAAGCGCCGACACCTTCAAGCGCCCGATCTACGCCGGTAACGCCATCGCCACCGTACAGTCGAACGCTTCGGTCAAAGTCATCACCGTACGCGCCACCGGTTTCGACCCAGTAGCCGCCGAAGGTGGTTCGGCTGCCGTTGAGGCTGTTTCCGCTGCCCACGACGCTGGCACTTCCAGCTTTGTTGGCGAAGAGCTGGCCAAGTCGGACCGTCCTGAGCTGACCGCTGCCAAGATCGTCGTTTCCGGCGGTCGTGGCATGCAGAACGGTGACAACTTCAAGCACCTGTACGCCCTGGCCGACAAGCTGGGCGCGGCGGTCGGCGCTTCCCGCGCGGCCGTCGACGCAGGTTTCGTGCCCAACGACATGCAGGTCGGCCAGACCGGCAAAATCGTTGCGCCACAGCTGTACATCGCCGTCGGTATCTCCGGCGCCATCCAGCACTTGGCTGGTATGAAAGACTCCAAAGTGATCGTTGCGATCAACAAGGACGAAGAAGCACCGATCTTCCAGGTGGCTGATTACGGCCTGGTTGCGGACTTGTTCGAAGCCGTACCTGAGCTGGAGAAGCTGGTCTAATCCAGCGGCTTCACTTATAAAGAGCCCGGTCTTAATGACCGGGCTTTTTTTTTGCGCGCTTTTTTACCTGGAGAAACCGCCATGGATCTGCGTCCTCTATTGTTGGTTGTATCGCTGCTGCCGAGCCTGGTACTGGCCGCTGGCAAATGTGAGCGCCTGGTGATCACTGGCAGCCCGGACGCACCGCCCTTGCTATGGCGCGACCCTCAAGACCCGACGCACCTGATCGGCGCCACTGCTGATGTGTTACAACAAGTGGGCAAGGACCTGGGGCTGAAAATCGACCTGCTCTACGGCGGCAAACGCTCCCAGGCCCTGGATGAAGTGCGCAGCGGGCGCATGGACATCCTCGCCGATACGCCGCTGAACCTGGGCGAACTGGAAACCCTCGACTACATCCACCCGGCGCTGGTGCAACTCGACTATCTGGTCTGGACACGCAAGGATTCGGCGCTGGTCTTTACCGTGGCCGCCGACCTGCACGGCTACAAGGGCGCGGTCTCGGAACGTGCACGCTTGAGTGCCGACTTCGCAGCGTTCGCCGGCCAGCAACTGAGCCTGCAACGCCTGCCCAGCCTCACACCCGCCTTCCAGAAACTGTTGCTGGGGGAAGTGGACTATGTGCTCGCCGGGCGTTATTCCGGCATGGCCATGGCCCAGACCTTGGGCATGAGCAATGACCTGGTCGCGCGCGAAGACCCCGTCGATCAGCCGGGTCTGTACCTGGCGATTTCCCACAACTCCGCCTGCAATGATCCGTGGCTGCGCGGACAGCTAGCCAAAAAGATGACAGAATTGCCCGCGTCCGGCGTGATGCAAGCAGCGACGCAGCGCAACCTCGAGCGCTGGAAAGCGCAATTGCAGCAACCTGTCGGCACCCCAGCAAAGTAAGGATCTACAGTGACTATTCGACCTCTTTTCGCGGCCCTCGCCGTGGTCGCTTTGGCGGGATGTGCAGCCGATCCTGCGCCGAATGAACAAATACGCCTCACCCAGCAAGCGCTGGAACAAGCCCGCGCCGTGGGTGCCAGCACCGACGATTCGCCTGAACTGAAACTGGCCGAAGACACGTTCGCCAGGGCCAAGGGCGACATGGCCGACGAGTCCTACAAGCATGCGCGCATGCGCGCCGAACAGGCGGAGCTGGACGCGCGCCTCGCTGAAGCCAAGGTCCTGACGCAAAAAAGCCAGGAGCAACTGAACGTGCTCAACACCCGTATCACCCGCCTGCGCAAGCAATTGCAGTTGGGAGAAGCCCAATGAGCCCGATGATCCGTGGTGTGAGCTGTGTGTTGCTGCTCAGTAGCGCCGCACTGGGTGGTTGCGCCAGCCAGGCCAATAGTGAGCAGGCGTTGCAACAGGCCGGCAATGACTTCCAGGCGGTCAAGGAAGACGCCAACGTGTTGCGCTTCGCGCCCAAGGATGTGATTCGCGCCGGTGAATCCCTGGCCCGCGCCGATCGCTTGTCCAGCTACTGGGGCAGCGGTGCCGACGTGGTGCACTATGCCTACCTCAGCCAGCGTTACAGTGCGATTGCCCGCGAACATACCGAGCAGGGGCTCAATGCCGAGCGCGCCGCCAAGCTCGAACTGGAGCGTCAACGCCTGCAACTGGCCCTGCGTGAAAACAAACTCGCCAGTGTGCAGCAGCAGGGCAAATGGCTCGAAGAGCAAATCGCCAGCCTGACCACCACCCAGACCAATCGCGGCCTGGTGATGACCTTGGGCGACGTGCTGTTCGACACCGGTGAGGCAGAGCTGGAAAACTCGGCCAACCGCACCGTGCTGAAGATCGTGCAGTTCTTGCAGTTGAACCCCAAGCGCGTGGTGCGTATCGAGGGCTACGCCGACAACACCGGTGGCGAGCAGGAAAACCTAAAACTGTCCCGCGACCGCGCGCAATCGGTGGCCGACGTACTGATGGACCTGGGCATCGACGAAAAACGTATTCAGGTCGAGGGCTATGGCGACCAGTACCCGGTCGAAGCCAACGCCTCCGAACGTGGCCGCGCGCAGAACCGTCGGGTGGAAATTGTGTTTTCCGATGAGAAGGGCCAGCTAGGCGCCGCGCGCTAAAGCCTGCTGCCGATCCAGTTGTGGGAGGGGGCTTGCTCCCGACAGCAGTGTGTCAGTCAATGAGTGGGTGACTGATTCGCCACTATCGGGAGCAAGCCCCCTCCCGCATTTCATTCGCTGTACGCCCGCAATTCTGTTCTGCAACCCCTACAGTTTTTTCTATCACTGCCGCCCGCGCTCGACTATTGTGGCAACTGTCCCCGTACACTTCTAAACTGTGCCGGTATGTTTCACACAAAAATAAAATACCCGTGAAATCGAGTGCTGCGTCATGACCAATCTGTTGCTCTACCAACGTATCGCCCAGCAACTGGCTGAAGACATCCGCCGGGGTGTCTATCAACCCGGTGAGCGCGTACCCTCGGTGCGCAAAATGAGCTCTCAGCTCAACGTCAGCCACGCCACGGTGTTGCAGGCCTACGCCAACCTGGAAGACCAGGGGCTGATCCGAGCGCGGCCGCAGTCGGGCTATTACGTGCACCAGACGCCTGCGTTGACGGCGCCGACGCCGGACATCGCACGGGTCGAACGCCCTGGGTTGGTCACCCGCAGCAGTATCATCCAGCAAGTCTTGGTCGAATCGCGCCGCGAAGGCGTGTTCCCGTTAGGCGCAGCCGTGCCGAGTGTCGATTACTTGCCGGTACGCGCACTGCACCAGCAGTTGGCCAAGGTCACGCGCTTCCAGAGCCCACGGGCATTCAGTTACATGTTCAGCCCCGGTTTTGAGCCGCTGCGGCGCCAAGTGGCGATTCGCATGCGCGATGCCGGCGTTGTGGTGGACCCGTCTGAAGTGGTGATCACTCACGGCTGTGTCGATGCGTTGCAGATGTCGTTGCGCGTGCTGACCCGCCCGGGCGACTTGATCGCCGCCGAATCCCCCACCTATTACGGCTTGCTGCAGTTGGCCGACTTGCTCGGTCTCAAAGTTATCGAGATCCCCAGCGACCCGTCCACCGGCATGAGCCTTGAGGCCCTGCAACTGGCAGCCAACCAATGGTCGATCAAGGCGTTGGTACTGACCACGCGCCTGAGCAATCCCCTGGGCGCGACCATGCCCGAGGAGCGGCAGAAACAGTTGCTGCGCCTGGCCTCGGATTTCGATATCCAGATCGTCGAAGACGATATCTACGGCGAGCTGATGTTCGAACTGGGCCGCACCAAGGCGTTGAAAGCCTATGACCGACTGGACCGGGTGATCTACTGCTCAAGTTTTTCCAAAACGTTATCCCCCGGCGTGCGCATCGGTTGGATGATCGCTGGCAAGTATCAGCAGGAAATCCAGCGGCTACAGATGTTCAGCACCCACTCGGCCTGCAGCGTCACCCAGATGGGCGTCGCGGCGTACTTGGAGAACGGTGGTTACGACCGGCACCTGCGTTACATCCGCCAGGAATACCGCAAGAACCTCAGTGCGTTCCAGTTGGCCGTGCAGCAGTACTTTCCGGAAGGCACACAGATGACGCGCCCGACCGGCGGCTTTATTTTGTGGGTCAGCTTGCCTGGGCGGGTCAATACCCAGGAACTGCACGTGCGCGCACTCCAGCAGGGCATCAGCATTGCACCGGGGGTAATCTTCAGTAACACGGAACAGTTCAACCACTGTATTCGCCTCAACTGCGGCACGCCGTGGAACCGCGAGGCAGAGCGGGCACTGATGACGTTGGGGATGCTGGCGAGCCAGTTGTGCCAGGAAACCGCCGCCGGATTTTGAAGTGGGCAAAGGGGACAGTAACGATAGCGGGCTGATCATCAGGCTTGTCTTGCCGCGCACAACAAGCGAGCATATGGCCCTCTGCCGTTAAAGCTGTTGGCGATATGACTTCTACTTTTCGTACTGCTGTAGTGATTGGACTGTTAAGCCTGTGTAGCGTCGGCACCGTGCTGGCGGCTCAGCCCCTGACGCAAGCCAAGCCCGCTGCCAGTGCCGAACAGAAAACACCTGCAAAAAAACACACACCCGCTAAGAAAGCCCCGGCAGCCAAGAAGAAAGCCGCTGCGGTTAAAAAACGCGCCCCCATTGCGAGCAAGTCCAAATCGGCTCATGACGTGGCACAAACCAAGCTGCCACCGGCAAAGTTGGATCTGTCCCTACCGTCGGACATGGTCAGGCACTTGCAGCCTATCGGTACTATGCCTCAACCCAAGAGTGTGCCGCTGCTGCCGCCTATGTTTGATGAAAAGCCCTCCGACAACAGCGCGTTCCAGATCAACGGGCGCTTGCTCAGCAACGAGATGAAGCTGCAGCTGCGCAACGAAGAGCGGCGCGATATCGAAGGCGCCGCGCTGGATTTCGAATTCAAGCAATAATTTTTCACCGCAAAGGTGACGTCGCCCGCCGACCATCTGTCGCAGACTGGTCAGTCACTTTCGTTTTGTGCGAAAAACCCCTGTTGGACCATTTTAAAACGGCTGTTTAAGGGCGTACTCTAGCCCGGCCGTCCCTATTGAGCCGTCGAGGACCTGCTGGTCATGAAATGCCGTGAAGGCTGTGGCGCATGCTGCATTGCCCCCTCCATCAGTTCGCCGTTGCCGGGCATGCCCCATGGCAAACCGGCGGGCGAACGCTGCCTGCACCTGTCGGTCGAACAGCTATGCCAGCTGTTTGGTCAACCGGAACGCCCAGCGGTGTGCAGTGATTTCAAGGCAGATCTGGATGTCTGTGGCAACGACCAGGCCGACGCGATCCGGTTGATCGGCTGGTGGGAGCAGATGACGGCGGCTTGATGGGCTTTATTATCGAAACTTACTTTCAGAACTTCGACAACAAGGAATACAACAATGGGTTCGCTGAAACGAATGGCTGTGCTGTGCGGTTTTACGGTGTTGTTTGCTGCCACTGCCCAGGCTGAGGATTGGCAAGTCGCCAAGGACGAGGACGGTATCAAGGTGTCCCTGAGCGAAATTGCCAATTCCAAATACAAGGCGTATCGCGGTGTCACCTTGATCAAGGCGCCGGTTGCCAAGATCCTGGCTCTGCAGGAAGACGTGGCCGGTGCCTGCTCCTGGATCCACGAATGCAAATCGCAAAAATTGCTCAAGACCGAAGGCGACAAGAGCTGGACCTACACCCAGTTCAAGGCTCCGTTCCCGGTGAGCGACCGTGATTCGATCCTCGAAATCACCACCTCCAAGGCCGCCGATGGCAGCGTGACGCGCAAACTGCTGGAAGTGCCGACCTACCAGCCGGAAGTCAAAGGTTACGTGCGAGTGGCCCAGGTAGACGGTTATTGGAAACTGGTGCCCAAAGGCGACAACCAGACCGAAGTGACCTACCAGGTGCACACCGAGCCAGGCGGCAGCGTGCCATCGTGGCTGGCCAACAAGTTTGTGGTGGACGCGCCGTTCAACACCTTGAAAGCCTTGAAAGAACACGCTGAAAAATAAGCGCAGTTGATCCGGTGCCTCCGGACATGAGTGGAACGTTTGCCGAGCCCTCAAGGTCCAGATAGTTGTAAGCCCACACACGGGTTTTATCGAGGAGGCACCGATGCAAAAGTGGCAGATTACCTTCGTTGATGATCACGGCGTAAAGTCCGCCGAGCAGTTCAGCTGCGACCAGAAGCCCAGCCTCGAAGATGCGGCGCACATGATTCGCAACAAGCTGGTGCCCGTGGCGGCCGAACTTGACCTCAATGACCTGGAAGGCCGCAAACCCGAGCCTACGGTCAAAATTCTGAAAGACCAGAACAGCATTCAAATCCTCGACATATCGCCTGCCGCCTGAACATTCCTGGTATGCCCTTCAAGCGCCTCTGGTGGAGGTGATAGCTTCGCGCTACTCTGCAAGTGAGATCAGCGAATGAATCGCTAAGGTCTGGTCTTGTCAGCTACATGCTTGTTTTCCCACGGTGTCGTTAATGCCGTAGCACCGGCGCCAGCAAGGCGCGGTCTTCGGGAAGCACGGAAAGTCTATCCATCGGTTTGAGGAGGACGTTTCATGAGCACAGCCTATCAAGAAGACATCAGCACCAACGTACTGCGCCGCATGAAAGAGGGCGGCTTTGACTTTTCACGTTTTCACCCCATTGAGTTCTACGCCATATTCCCGGATGAGGAACGGGCGCGCAGGGCTGCGGGTCGATTTCGTGGGGAATCCCTGAATGCCCAGGTCAGCGCGCGCGATGACGGCGCCTGGTACCTGGAACTGAGCAAAATCATGTTCGCAACCTACGACGGCATAGGAGACTTCGAGCAAGACTTTGAAGCGGTGGTCGAGCCTTTGGGTGGGATCATCGAGGGATGGGGCGTCAAGCAGGAGGTGCGTGGGTTACCGATGTAATTCACTGCACAGAGCAGAATGAGAAACGCAGCGTATCGGCTGACCTTTGGGTCGGCCGATTTTGTTTGTGCGCCAGGAAAACGCTCGGAGCTTGCAGCGTGTTTTCTCGCACCCAAAAAAAGCCACCCAAAGAGGGTGGCCTAAAGGGAAGAGCGGTTCGCTGAAGATGTAGGAAGTGTCCTGTTCAGCCGATGGGGGTGATTATCCTCAGGCGTGGCCAGGCAGTGAAATCAACTCTGACTATGCTGTTGATAGTCAGAGCCCGCATTGTGATGAAGCGCGGCACACGGCGGCGGGCATTATGCGCACCAGGACGGTGCGTATAGATCAGGATGGTAATTCAACTCACTGATTTTTAAGTTTTTATGCCGATGGCACGGGCTTTGCGACAGTTCAAGTGCCCGGGTGACAAGGAGTACGGCATGACCCGCACTTATTACGATGAAATGTACGACGGGGCAGGGCAGATCCGCCCCCATTACCGCGAGTTCGCCCGCTGGTTGGCCGAAACCCCGGCCGAACTGCTGGCTCAGCGCCGGCGCGAAGCCGATTTGCTGTTCCACCGCGCCGGGATCACTTTTACCCTTTACGGGGACGAGCAGGGCACCGAACGCCTGATTCCGTTCGACACCATCCCGCGCAGCATTCCGGCGAGCGAGTGGCGGATTGTGGAGCGCGGCTGCATCCAACGGGTCAAGGCGCTGAACATGTTTCTCGCCGACCTGTACCACGAGCAACGCATCATCAAGGCCGGGATCATTCCCGCCGAACAGGTGCTGGCCAACGAACAATACCAACTGGCCATGCAGGGCCTGAACCTGCACCGTGATCTGTATTCCCACATCTCCGGAGTCGACCTCGTACGCGATGGGGACGGCACCTACTACGTGCTCGAAGACAACTTGCGCACGCCCAGCGGCGTCAGCTATATGCTCGAAGACCGCAAGATGATGATGCGCATGTTCCCCGAACTGTTCGCTGCCCAGCGCATAGCGCCAATCGACCACTACCCCAACCTGCTGCTCGACACTCTCAAAAGCGCAAGCCCGCTCGATAACCCCAGCGTGGTGGTGCTGACGCCGGGGCGCTTTAACAGCGCATTTTTCGAGCATGCCTTTCTGGCCAGGGAGATGGGCGTGGAACTGGTGGAAGGCGCCGACCTGTTCGTGCGTGATGATCGCGTGTTCATGCGCACCACCGACGGGCCCAAGGCGGTCGATGTGATCTACCGTCGCCTCGACGACGCGTTCCTCGACCCGCTGGCCTTCAACCCGGACTCCATGCTCGGCGTGCCTGGCCTGCTGGCGGCGTATCGCTCGGGTAATGTGGTGCTGGCCAACGCGATTGGCACCGGGGTGGCGGATGACAAATCGGTGTACCCCTTCGTCACCGAAATGATCCGTTTTTACTTGGATGAAGCGCCGATCCTGCAGAACGTGCCCACGTTCCAATGCCGCAAGCCCGATGAACTGTCCCATGTGCTGGCCAACCTGCCAGACCTGGTGGTCAAGGAAACCCAAGGTTCCGGCGGCTACGGCATGCTGGTCGGTCCAGCGTCCACCCACGCGGAGATCGAAGCCTTTCGCGCCCGTATCAAGGCCAAGCCCCATGCCTATATCGCCCAGCCGACCCTGTGTTTATCCACTTGCCCGACGTTCGTCGAAAACGGCATCGCACCGCGTCATATCGACCTGCGGCCGTTCGTGTTGTCCGGCAAAGAAACCCGCGTAGTCCCCGGCGGTTTGACCCGCGTGGCCCTGCGCGAAGGTTCGCTGGTGGTCAATTCGTCCCAGGGGGGCGGCACCAAAGACACTTGGGTGGTGGAGGATTGATGCCATGTTGAGTCGAACTGCCTCGGATCTGTACTGGATGTCGCGCTACCTGGAACGCGCGGAAAACCTCGCGCGCATGCTTGATGTCAGCTATTCGCTGTCGCTGATGCCCCAGGATGGGCGCGGTGATGGCCTGCACGAGTTGGCCATGCCGTTGCTGATCACCGGCACCCTTGAGGATTACCATGCGCGTCACGGCGAACTGCACGCCGAGCGTCTGCTGCACTTCTTTGCGCTGGACGCGGCCAACCCGGCGAGCATCTACAGTTGCCTCGGCGCCGCGCGGGCCAGCGCCCATGCGGTGCGTGGGCGAATTACCGCCGACATGTGGGAAAACATCAACGCCACGTGGCTGGATATTCGCGATATCGCCCAGCAAGGGCTCAGCCGCTATGGCATGAGCCGGTTCTGTGAGTGGGTCAAGGAACGTTCGCACCTGTTCCGTGGCGCCACTTACGGCACCATCATGCGTAACGACGCCTTTCGTTTTATTCGCTTGGGCACCTTCATCGAGCGTGCCGACAACACCCTGCGCCTGCTGGATGCGCGCTACGAAATGGCCGGCGACCAAGCCGCCGCCGTCAGCGACGGCACGGCCCACGCCTACTATCAGTGGAGTGCCTTGCTGCGCGCGCTGTCGTCGTTTGAGGCCTACACCGAGATCTACCGCGACGCGCCGGGTGCCCGGCAAGTGGCAGAGCTGCTGCTGTTGCGCGCCGACGTGCCGCGCTCACTACGGGCATGCAGTGAAGAGATCGACCAGATCCTCGCCAGCCTGCCCGGCCTCAACGGTCGCCCGGCCCAGCGCCTGGCCGCCGAGATGGATGCACGCCTGCGCTTTACCGCGATCGATGAAATTCTCGAGGAAGGCCTGCACGCCTGGCTGACCGACTTTATCCCCTTGGTGCGCCAACTGGGCGACGCCATCTACAGTTCCTACTTGGAGGCCGCATGAGACTCTCCATCAGCCACGAAACCACCTACCGCTACGAAGACCAAGTGCGCGCTAGCATCCAGTACCTGCGCCTCACCCCCCACGACAGCGAACGCCAGCACGTGCTCAGTTGGCAACTGGATTTGCCACGCCCGGTGCGTGCGCAGGTCGACCCGTTCGGCAATATCCTGCACGTATTGACCTTGGACGAACCTCATGACGCCATCATCATCGGCGCCCGTGGCCAGGTAGACATCGACGAGCTGCGCGAGGCCGAACACGAGCGCCAGTCGGCGTTCCCATTTCTGCGCAGTACGCGCCTGACCGAGCCCGATGAGGCCTTGCGCCTGTTTGCTGACCAGTATTGCCGTCAACGCCGCGACCGCACCGCGTTGATCGACCTGATGCACGCGCTTAACCAGTCGATGGTTTACACGCCCGGCGCCACCGAAGTCGACACCTGCGCGGCCCAGGCCTTCGCAGGGCGCGCGGGCGTGTGCCAGGACCACACCCACGCGTTCCTGGCCTGCGCGCGCAGCCTGGGCATTCCCGCGCGGTATGTGTCGGGCTATTTGTACACTGAGGACAGCACCCACCTCGCCAGCCACGCCTGGGCCGAAGCCTGGCTGGATGACGCGTGGTACAGCTTTGATGTGACTAACACATTGGCCCGGCCAGAGCGGCATTTGAAATTGGCCGTGGGCTTGGATTACCTCGACGCTTGCCCCGTGCGCGGCATGCGCCGTGGCGGCGGGCATGAGCAGATGCATGCCAAGGTGTCCGTCGCGCCGACGCCGGTGCTTTCGGTGCAGCAGCAATAACCGTCTTTACCGGCGAAGTAGATCAAGGGTGGGAGCCGGCAAGTCAGCTCCCACAGTGAGCGGTGGTGTTTTCAGAACGTTTGCAAGGCTCACGGCTGCTGTTTACGCCCCGCCATATGCTTCAAATACCCCACCAGCAGGTCCAGCTCGCTATCCGGCAACACACTGGCAGCAAACGCCGGCATCTTCGCCTGTGGCCAATGCCGCATGCTTTGCGGGTCGCGGATATAACGCTTGAGGAAATCCCCGCTGAAATACTCAGTCGGGTTATAGGGAATATTCAGGTCTGGCCCCACCTGCGCATCGCCTGCGCCATTAAGGCGGTGGCAGGCCAGGCAGTTTTTCTGGAACAACGCAAAACCCTGATTGACCCGGTCATTAGCGGCCAGTTTCGGATCAGGTAACAAGGCTGGAAAACGCTCGGCCACCGTCTTCAACTGCTTGATCCCGGACATTTGGAATGGCCACTGCTCAGGGCTGATGTTCCCCGCTTGCGGGTCGGTCCACACCAGATAAAACGGCCCGGCACTCGGCTTACCCTCTGCCAACGCGGGCCACGGATGAGCCGGGTCTTCCACCGCCAGCCAGGCACGGGCACCGTGTTTGTGCAGCAATGGCGCAGCCGTCAGCTCAGCGGCGAATCCATCAAGGGCTACGGCTTGCAGATGATTTTCAGGCTTGAGACCGGGCAAGAGAGACGCCAGCGGCACCGCGCGATACGTCATGTTGCGCTTGTAGGAAACGTCATCAACGACCTGCACTGTCTGTGCATCCGGGTGCTTGAGTAGATCAGCGGTCTGCCAAGTCTTGCTGGCGTGATCCAACTCGATAGTCAATTGCGCAGCCGAGGCGGGCAAGGCGAACAGCAGGGCGAGGACGGCAAGGATTGATTTCAAAAAGAGAGCCTGGAGGTGGGGTGCGGTGCGACCCACGATACCGGAAAACTGCACGCAAAAAGACAGCCCCTGCAACAGGACCGCTATACGCAATGTCCCAGCAGGTGCTGCCAAAAGCTGCAGTCCTGGTGCAATGAGTGCACTGAATGTGAGGCTTGAGTCGTCACCCAATAACCTTGGTTAAATTGGGCAAGATCAGAATCAGTGTGGTGGCGAAGAGAATAAGTCCCGCCTGACGTACTTTCGAATGTTTGAACATGGCTGACTGCCTTTTGTTGTTATTCCTGAGCGTCAAATGCGTGGTAATTTTTAGTATCGCAATGTGACGTGGCGCTTTTCCTACAGATGCTCCAGCAAAACCCGGCAGCAACCTCTGTACTGAGTGAACCTTAGAGCCCTCGTTCTGCTTGGCTTAGATCCATTTCATATCAGCTAATCAGCATTTCTACTTAAAAAGGCATGAGGCATATCGCCATCTTGGCGCCAATGCCTTGGCTAGACAGCTAAAACGATTAAGCCGAGGTTTCCCATAGCAGCCTACCGTTCGTCCGAGCGTGAGGGTCAAAAGCAATGAGCGCATCCGTCATTGAACCCGTGTCAATCGGGCCTAAGGTAGGGGCACACATGCACAGCGTTCGAGGATGTCATGACCCAAGCTTTGATCTTTGATGCGATACGCACGCCCCGGGGCAAAGGCAAGGCCGACGGCGCCCTGCACAGCGTTAAACCGGTAAACCTTGTGGCAGGCTTGCTCACCGCGCTGGCACAGCGCAGCGACCTTGATACACGCCAGGTGGATGACATCGTCCTCGGTTGCGTCACCCCGGTGGGCGACCAGGGCGCCAACATTGCCAAGACCGCCGCGCTGGTGGCCGATTGGGACGTCAGCGTCGCTGGCGTGCAGGTCAACCGTTTCTGCGCCTCAGGCTTGGAAGCGGTGAACCTCGGCGCGATGAAAGTGCGTTCCGGCTTTGAAGACCTGGTGGTGGTCGGCGGCGTCGAATCCATGTCGCGGGTGCCCATGGGCAGCGACGGCGGCGCCTGGGTGCTCGACCCGCACACCAATATGCACAGCCACTTCACACCCCAAGGCATAGGTGCGGATTTGATCGCCACCCTGGAAGGCTTCAGCCGCCAGGACGTCGATACCTTCGCCCTGCAGTCTCAGCAGAAAGCGGCCAGGGCTCGCGCAGACGGTTCCTTCAACAAGTCGCTGATCCCGGTGCAGGACCAGAACGGCATCCTGCTGCTCGACCAGGACGAATTTATCCGTGGCGACTCCACCCTCGAAGGCCTCGGCAAACTCAAGCCAAGCTTCGAGATGATGGGGCTGATGGGGTTCGACGCTACGGCGTTGCGGGTCTACAGCCATGTGGAACGTATCAACCACGTGCACACGCCGGGCAACAGCTCCGGCATCGTCGACGGTGCTGCGTTGATGCTGATCGGCTCCGACGCCAAAGGCCGCGAGCTGGGCCTGCAGCCGCGCGCGCGCATCGTCGCCACAGCGGTCACCAGCACCGACCCGACCATCATGCTCACCGGCCCGGCGCCGGCCACGCGCAAGGCCCTGGCCAAGGCCGGCTTGCGTGTGGAAGACATCGACCTGTTTGAAGTCAACGAAGCGTTTGCGTCTGTGGTCCTCAAATTCATCAAGGACATGGGCATCGACGCCGTACGGGTCAACGTCAACGGCGGCTCCATTGCCATGGGCCATCCGCTCGGCGCCACGGGCTGCGCGATCCTCGGCACTCTGCTTGACGAACTGGAAGTGCGCCAGCAGCGCTATGGCCTGGCCACCCTGTGTGTCGGTGGTGGCATGGGCATCGCCACCATCATCGAACGCCTCTGAGCCCAAGGAACCTGTCATGACCGAAGCCATTCGTTACGAAAAAGGCCAGGACCAGATCGTGGTGCTGACCCTCGACATGCCCGGCCAGAGCGCCAACACCATGAACGGTGTGTACCGCGAGGCCATGGCTGCCACTGTGGCACGCCTGGAGGCGGAAAAGGATGACATCGCCGGTGTGGTGATCACCTCGGCGAAGAAGACCTTTTTTGCTGGGGGCGATCTCAATGAATTGATCAAAGTCGACAAGGCCCACGCAAAACATTTCTACGACAGCGTGTTAGTGCTGAAAGCGCAATTGCGCCGCCTGGAAACCCTGGGAAAACCGGTGGTGGCCGCGATCAATGGCGCGGCGCTGGGTGGCGGCTGGGAAATTTGCCTGGCCTGCCATTACCGCGTCGCGTTGGACGACAAGTCGACACAGCTTGGCTTGCCGGAGGTCACCCTAGGGCTGTTGCCGGGCGGTGGCGGGGTCGTGCGGATGGTGCGCATGCTGGGGCTGGAAAAGGCCTTGCCGTATTTGCTGGAAGGTAAAAAAGTGCGGCCGCAGCAGGCGTTACAAGCCGGGTTGATCCATGAGCTGGCGACGGATCGTGATGATCTGCTGGCCAAATCCCGCGCCTGGATTCTGGCCAATCCTGACGCCAAGCAACCCTGGGACAACAAGGCTTATCAGATCCCTGGAGGCACGCCCTCAAACCCAAAAGTGGCGCAGATGCTGGCGATTGCACCGTCGATTTTGCGCAGCAAGACCAATGGTTGCTTCCCGGCCCCGGAGAAAATCCTCTGCGCCGCCGTGGAAGGTGCCCAAGTGGATTTCGACACCGCGCATCTGATTGAAACCCGCTACTTCACCGAGCTGGTTACCGGGCAAGTGGCAAAAAACATGATCGGCACCTTCTGGTTCCAGCTCAATGAAATCAACGCCGGCAGCTCACGGCCTCAAGGTTTTGCGCCGTACGTCACCCGCAAAGTCGGTGTGCTTGGGGCGGGCATGATGGGCGCGGGCATCGCTTATGTCAGCGCCAGTGCGGGCATTGACGTGGTGCTCAAAGACATCAACCTGGCGGCGGCAGAGAAGGGCAAGGCACACTCAGCCGCGCTGCTGGACAAGAAGGTCAGCCGTGGGCAATTGACCGCCGAACAGCGGGAAACCACCCTGACGCGGATTCATACTACGGCCTCTGATGCCGATCTGGCAGGTTGCGATCTGATCATCGAGGCCGTGTATGAAGACCGCGAACTCAAAGCCAGGGTGACAGCTGCCGCACAAAGCGTTGTCGGTGCAGACGCGGTGATTGCCTCCAATACGTCAACATTGCCCATCAGCGGCCTGGCCACCGCCGTGCCTGATCCAGGCGCATTCATCGGCCTGCATTTCTTCAGCCCGGTCGACAAGATGCCCCTGGTGGAAATCATCAAGGGCACCCACACCCGCGACGAAACCTTAGCGCGAGGGTTTGATTTCGTACTGCAAATCAAGAAAACCCCGATCGTGGTCAACGACAGCCGCGGCTTCTTCACCTCGCGGGTGTTCGGCACCTTCACCAACGAAGGTATCGCCATGCTTGGCGAAGGCGTGGCCGCGCCGATGATCGAAACCGAAGCGCGCAAGGCCGGCATGCCGGTCGGACCGTTGGCGGTGTCGGATGAAGTGTCGCTCAGCTTAATGAGCCACATCCGAAAGCAAACGGCGAAGGATCTACAGGCCGAAGGCAAGGCGCTGCCGACGCATCCGGCCACAGCGGTGATCGACCTGTTGGTGAATGAATACAAACGCACGGGCAAGGCGGCGGGAGGTGGTTTTTATGACTACCCCGCAAACGGGCAGAAACACCTGTGGCCCGAGTTGAAAACGCGGTTTGAACAGCCCGGCAAACAGATTTCGCCACAGGACGTGCGCGACCGCCTGCTGTTTATCCAGGCCATCGAAACCGTGCGCTGTGTGGAGGAGGGCGTGTTGATGTCCACGGCTGACGCTAATGTGGGTTCGATCTTCGGCATCGGCTTTGCCGCGTGGAGTGGTGGCGCGCTGCAGTTTATCAACCAGTATGGCTTGAACGACTTCATTGCTCGGGCACGCTATCTGGCGGAGCAATATGGGGACAGGTTCTCGCCGCCGTCGTTGTTGCTGGAGAAGGCGGCACAGGGTGACGACTTTCGGTGATCTAAAAGTGGGAGGGGCAAGCCCTCTCCCACTTTTAGAGAGCATCCGGTGGGACTTGCTTTGCAGGTACATTTCAAGGCAGGCTCTGGGATGTGCATTATTCCCATCACCGTGTCAGGTATTTTTTATGTCACTACGCGTCTGTATCCTGGAAACCGATATCCTGCGTCCAGGTTTGATCGATCAGTATCAAGGGTACGGGCAGATGTTCAAGCGCCTGTTCTCCAAGCAACCGATTGCCGCCGAATTCGTCGTCTACAACGTGGTGCAGGGCGAATATCCGTTGGGTGATGAAGTGTTTGACGCCTACCTGGTCACTGGCAGCAAGGCCGATTCCTTCGGCACCGACCCGTGGATCCAGACCCTCAAGACCTACCTGCTTGAGCGTTATACGCACGGCGACAAGTTGCTTGGTATCTGTTTCGGCCACCAACTGTTGGCACTGCTGCTGGGCGGCAAGGCCGAGCGCGCTGGCCAAGGCTGGGGCATGGGCATTCACGACTACAAACTCGACGCCAAGGCGCCGTGGATGAGCCCGGAAGTGGAAGAGTTGACGCTATTGATCAGCCACCAGGACCAGGTGACCACCTTGCCGGAAAACGCCACGGTTATCGCCTCAAGCGCGTTTTGCCCGTTCGCTGCGTACCACATCGGCGACCAAGTGTTGTGCTTCCAGGGCCACCCGGAATTTATCCACGATTATTCCCGCGAGCTGCTGGAGATCCTTCAGACAACTCTCGGGGAAAAGGTCTATACCAACGGCGTCGCCAGCTTGGCGCGCGACCACCACGGTGTCACCGTAGCGGAATGGATGATGCGCTTTGTCGCGCACAAGCCTGAAGCGGCGGCTTAAAGCCATCCCGAACGCTTGAAGCTGGCCCACAAACTGCTGCAGCCCACCGCGATAAACCCCAGCACCGCAAAATAGCCGTAGTGCCATTGCAGCTCGGGCATGTTCTGGAAGTTCATCCCGTAAATCCCCGCCACCGCCGTGGGGAACGCCAGGATCGCCGCCCACGCGGCGAACTTGCGCTGCACCACGCTCTGGCGCGACGCCTCCAGTAACACACCGATCTCAATCGTCTGGCTGGCGATATCGCGCAGGGTGGTGAGGTCTTCCATTTGCCGCGTCACGTGGATCTGCACGTCACGGAAATACGGGCGCATATTCTTGTCGATAAACGGGAAGCTCAGCTTCTGCAGTTCCTGGCTGATCTCCACCATCGGTGCCACGTAACGCTTGAGCCGCAACACGTCGCGGCGCAGGCCGTGAAGGTTCTGAATATCGCGTTCGCTCAGCGAACTGCACAGCACGTTGCGCTCCAGCTCATCAATCTCGGCGTGGATGGCTTCGCTCACCGGCTGGTAGTTCTCGGTGACGAAATCCAGCAGCGCATAGAGTACGAAATCTTCCCCATGCTCCAACAACAACGGCCGAGCCTCACAACGCTGGCGCACAAAGCCGTAGGACGCCGAGTGACCGTTGCGTGCGGTGATGATGTAGCCGTTGCCGGCAAAGATATGGGTTTCGATAAACTCCAGCTTGCCGTTCTCGCGTACGGGTGAGTAGGTGACGATAAACAGCGCATCGCCGAACGTTTCAAGCTTGGGGCGGCTGTGTTTCTCCAGAGCGTCTTCGATCGCCAGTTCATGCAAGTTGAACTGGCGTTGCAGGTTGGCCAGCTCCTGGGCGTTGGGCTCTTCCAGGCCGATCCACACAAAGTGGTCGGGTTTGGCGGCCCAGGCGGCGCCTTCGTCGAGGGTGATATCAGTGACTTTCTTCCCGGCGCTGTAAACGGCCGCCGCAACAACTCTACCCATGGTGCTGATCACTTCTTATTAGGAGGACAGGTGTTGGGCAGCTTAGCTCGAATGACGTTCCATTGTTGCTCTTGCAGGTGCGCGCTTCATGTGGCGAGCAAGCTTGCTGGCGCTGGGGTACAAAGGCCCCAAAAAATCACAACGGCGCGGGTGTCCAAGCGGTTTGCAGTTGCCGATCCATCTGTGCAATGCATTCATCCATCTGCGCCTGACACCTCTGCATCAACGCCGGGATATCATCCGGAGTCAGCCCCACGGTAGGAATCGGCGGTAACGAACGTATGAGTACATCACCACTGTTCCACTGATTAAGCTGCATATGCGTAACGTAATTGCTGACACACACCTGCACGATCGGCACACCGGCCGCAATCGCCATATGAAACGCGCCTTTCTTGAACGGCAATAGCCCTTTGCCCAAGTTGCGCGTGCCCTCCGGGAACACCCAGATCGAAGTGTCTTCGTGCTGCAAGGTATGCGTGGTGGTGAGCATCGCGCGGCGCGCCTTGTGCGCATTGCCACGGTCGATAAGCACATTACCCGCCAGCCAGAACAACTGGCCGAACAGCGGCACCCATTTCAGGCTTTTCTTGGCGATACACACGGTGCGATGCGGCACCACAGTACCCAACACAAACAGATCGTAGTTGGACTGGTGGTTAGCAATGATCACGCAGGTGCCCGGCTTGTTACGCAGCGAGTCGACATCCGCCTTTACGTTCAGCCGCAATATCCACATCGCAGGCAGCCCGTAGAGTCGAGCACACAGGCGACTGTTATCCGGGTTGAACGGCCGACAGATACCTAGCCATACGCCCAGCACTCCCGCGACCATAAAGTGCAGGCCCATCAACAACATACGTAACAGAAAAAGCATCGACACGGCCCATCGGGACAAAAGGTGGCGCAGTGTACGGATGTGCACTGTATTCGGCAATTGCCCCTACAGACGTAGGAGATAGACGATGTTTAAGCACATGTTTCAACGTGTGCCGGTAAAGCCCGTCTAGAGCGGTTAAAGAGGTTTCCGTTTTTTTGGTAAGAAAAAGCCCGACTCCAGGTCGGGCTCCGGCACAGCAGCATTGAGGCATCAGCTAAGGTTGTGGCCCTGATCCTGAATGATTGCATCATCCAAGGCTTCGAGCAGTGCCTTACGCACCTTCAACTTGGTGTGCTTGTGGGCGTTCATGTTGATTTTCTTCAACTGACGCGCCGCTTCCAGGGCCGCAGCGTGCAGCTCTTGCGGGGCGACCACCTTATCCAGGAATCCCGCTTGCAACGCGCCCTGCGGGTCAAACATCTCGGCATTGATCACCGAACGATGAAACGCCGACTTACGCAGACGATCCCGCGCCAACTCGATACCGGCGTGGTGCATGGTCATGCCGATTGCCACTTCATTCAGGCCAATGCTGAACGGGCCTTCCACGCCAATCCGATAATCGGCCGACAACAGCATAAACGCACCCTTGGCCACCGCATGCCCAGGGCACGCCACAATCACCGGGAACGGGTGCGACAACAAGCGACGCGCCAACGTCGAGCCCGACGTTACCAGGCTGATCGCCTCTCTAGGGCCGGCCGTCATCACCTTCAAATCATAGCCACCCGACAGAATCCCCGGCGTTCCGGTGATGATCACCACCGCCCGATCCTTCTCGGCCTGATCCAGCGCCGCATTAAACTCACTGACCACCGCCGGAGAAATGGCATTCACTTTGCCGTTGCTCAAGGTCAGGGTCGCGATACCGTCTTCTAGGTGGTAGGCAATCAACTCACTCATGACGCGGTTCCTTGTAGGACTTGTTATAGATAGGCTGTTTATAGCAGCACATGCGCAGACGTTACCCACCACACCCGCCCCGGTAAAGCGCCGTGACTGACTACCCAGTCAGGCTTTTGCCGCATCCCCAAGGGCAGACAGCCTGAGGCAGGGCGCAACTGCCGCCTCAAACGCTTACCGCCGATGCCCGAGAATGGCAGATTCACCGCCCCTTGCCGGGCGGGTAATGGCACAGCCGTCTAAGCGCATGAAAATTCTGAAAAAAACCTTTGCCATCAGAAAGGCTTTCGACTACATTAGCGCGCCTCGACAGACTGAACTGGTTTGACGAGATACGGTGAAGTGTCCGAGTGGCTTAAGGAGCACGCCTGGAAAGTGTGTATACAAGAAATTGTATCGAGAGTTCGAATCTCTCCTTCACCGCCAAATTAAGTAAACACAAACCCCCGATTTTCCTAGAGAAAGTCGGGGGTTTGTGGTTTTTGGCGTCTGAAAAATAGCCCCATGGGACCACCATGGGACTGGCGCGCTGTTTTGGTGCAAAAGAATGTCCTCAGTGTCTTACGCCGGTAGCCAGATACAAATCCCGTGACTGCGCAGGCTTACAGGCTTTCTTGCCACCGAGGGAACTCTGGCCCGTTCTCATTGATCCAGGTCCCACAGTGCTGGCGGATGATATTGCCGTTGGTGTGCCCCATCTGCTCGGCAATCCAATCGATTGAGCCAATACCAGGGGGCAGCAACTGACGGGCGTATGTGTGTCGGCATTGACCTGGCCCACGGTAGCGAACGCCGGCAGCGAGTAGATGAGCTTTGAAAAACGGTCATGCACGACAAAATCGTCAGCGTGTGCCGGCGCACGGTCTTGTTGTCCCGCTCAACAATCTCCACGGTATCCGCTTTTCGATGTCGCGTTTTTTGACCGCATTCGGTCAGTTAGAGGTGCAGCCAGGCCAGGCTGCCCAGGACCACGGCGACGGTGCCTGCGCTGTAGGACATGCGTTTGAGCCATTCCTTGCGCGTGAGCAGCGTAATCGCGGCCAACGAAATCGCGATCTGAATCGCGGTCATCGCCTGGGCCCAGCGGTGGTGCTGGTGCAGGGCTTCCTCGGATTTCTGATCCCATTCCTTGGAGGTGGCCTCAAGTTTCTCGGCCTGTTTGCGCACTTCTTCCTTCTGGCCCTTGTAACGCTCGATTTCATCCTTGTAATGCGCGGCATCCACGCCGGGAATATGGGTGGCCAGTTCGGCCAGGTTCTGGCGGCTGGATTTGGCTTGGTAGTAGTTCCACTGGTTGGCGGCTTCGGTCTTGCTGATGGCGGCGTTGTTCTTGTCCATCGCCGCTTCGCTTTCGGTAGAACCGGCCTGGTAGCTGAGCATGGCGCCGAGGGTGGCCATCAGGGCAGTCATTACAGCGATACGGCTGGCGAAATTGTCGCCGCGCCCATGCGCATGTTCGGTGGTATGTTCGATGTGTTTTTCGTGGGGGCTGGGGACTTCGAAGGCTTCGGACATGGGGGCGTCTATGAAGGGGCTGAGGGAGTCTGATTCTTCACCAACGAAGCTGTCTCAAGCCTGTACGTAACGCTGCAAACCCGCCACTAATGCATCAAAGGTCACCCGGCAACGGGGGCTGTTGCGCAGGTCTTCGTGCATGGTGACCCAGGTGTCCATCTTGAACGCAAAACCGTCCGGCAATACCCGGTGCAGGCGGGGGTTCTGCTTGGCCAGTTGCACCTGGCAGCCACCGATACCGGCACCGGCGCGGATCAGCGCCAGTTGCGCCAGGTCGCTGTCACTGCTGATGGCGAAGGCGCTGCGCTCGAAGCCCTTGATGGCCAGGCTGCGGATGAAGGCGCTTTCCTGGTCGAAGCCGATCACCGAGTGGTTCACCAGGTCCTGCATCTGAAGCGGCATGCCATGCTGTTGCAGGTAATCATCGCGGGCGTGCAGGCCCACTTCAATCAAGCCGACACGCCGCGCCAGCAGTTGCTCCTGGCTGGGTCGGAGCATGCGCACGGCGATGTCGGCTTCCAGTTGCAGCAGGTCGATCAGGCGGTTGGTCAGGATCAGTTCAACCCGTAGGTGCGGGTGTTGGCGGCGCAGTGCGGTGATGATCGGCGGCAGCACTTCCACACCGACCACTTCACTGGCGGAGACCCGCACTACACCGCGCACTTCATCGCCTTGGGCGGAAGCGGCGCGCTCCAGGGCAGCGGCGGTGCGCTCCATGGTTTCGGCGTGGGCGCGCAAAGTGTGGGCGACGGCGGTGGGCAGCAAGCCTTGCGGCGAACGGGTGAACAGCACCACGCCCAGCGCCGTTTCCAGCGCAGCGATGTGCCGGCCGACCGTAGGCTGTGTGATGCCGAGCAGGCGTGCGGCCCCCGACAACGATCCTTCCTTGAGTACGCCGAGGAACGACCGGTAAAGCTCCCAACCAATGTTCGTTGCCATGCATAAATGTATAGCGGCTGGATGCTCTTCGGCAATTTATCTATAGCGGCGCCGCACACAAAATGGCCTCACTAACAACGTGGGAGACGGTCATGAGCAAGGTTTTGGTATTGGGTGCAACCGGCGGGATTGGCGGTGAAGTGGCCCGGCAGTTGCGTGCGGCGGGCTGGGAGGTGTGTGCGTTGACCCGGGATGTGGACAAGGTTCGCCGTGAGAACGCGGCGTTTGCCTGGATCAAGGGCGATGCGCTCAATCGGCAGGAAGTGCTCGCCGCCGCCCGTGGCTGTGCGGTGATCGTGCATGCCGTCAACCCGCCGGGCTATCGCAATTGGGCCGAACTGGTGATGCCGATGATCGACAACACGATTGCGGCGGCCATCGCCGAAGGCGCAACCATCGTGTTGCCCGGCACGGTCTACAACTTCGGGCCGGATGCATTTCCCGTGTTGCACGAGCACTCGCCGCAACACCCTCAGACCAGTAAGGGCGCGATCCGGGTGCAACTGGAGCAGCGTTTAGAACAGGCTTCCCGGCAGGGCGCGCGGGTGTTGATCGTACGGGCCGGGGACTTTTTCGGCGCCAGGGTGGCCAACAACTGGTTTGCCCAAGGCTTGGTCAAACCCGGCAAACCCGTGCACGCCATCAGCTACCCGGGCACGCCCGGTGTGTTGCATCAATGGGCATACCTGCCGGACGTAGCGCGCACGATGGTCGAGTTGATTGCGCGTCGGGCAACCCTTGAGGCGTTTGCGCGCTTTCACATGGCGGGGCATGAGGACGTGGATGGCACGCAGATGGTTCAGGCGATCCAGCGGGTGGTGTTGCGTAGGTCTGGCCGTCAGCCCCGCGTAGGTCGCTTCCCGTGGTGGTTGATGAAATTGATAGCGCCCTTTGTCGTCACCGTCCGCGAGATGCAGGAAATGCGCTACCTGTGGCAAACCCCGCTGCGCCTGGACAACCAGAGCCTGGTGGATACCTTGGGCCGCGAGCCCCACACGCCGCTGGATCAGGCGGTGGAAGCTACATTGGTCGACCTGGGCTGCCTGCCTACGACCGCCTGATCAAGCGCACATACACCGCGATGTTGATCAGCAACACCAGTGCCCCAAGCACTAATTGGCTGTTCGGGGTCAGCCCGGCCGGGTAGATCAGCGATAAAGCATGTGTGGGTTCGCTTTTAAGGTTGGCAGGCGTCAGGCGCCAACAAGTAGTTCCCGCTGATTTTAACGCGTGGGCAGCGATAATGACGGCGCGGATGTGCTTGAGTAACGCTATAGCTCCAGTTGAGTGGCGTTGATGCCAAACGCCTTGGCGATCTTTTCCCGCGTTGCCCGGCGAGGTTTGTTCACCGCCTCTTGTTGGGCGAAAGCCGATTGAGAAATACCCAGGAGTGTGGCGACGTCCTCCTGGGTCAAGTTGAGGTGTTCGCGCCAGGCGCGGATGGGGGTAAACCCGTCGATAATCAGGTTGACGACTTGATAGGGAATAAGGTGGTTTCGGCCCTGCTGTGCGAGGTATTGCCCATAAGGGATTACCACAAACGCAGGCTTGCCTTCCAGATCGTTGATGACTTGTATGTGGGGGGACGCACTGATCATGTTTTTCCTGCTTAAGCCTTATTAAAGACTTATTTTTTGATAAGGCTTTAACACGTTTTTAGGGCCTTTTTTGCAAATACACTAACCCGGGTGCCTTGCAACGTTAGTCTGTCTCCCGAGGCCAGTTGATCGAAGCTGTTGCTGCATGTAAGCCTGACTGCGTGAATGTCTTCGGCACGCGCCTTTTGCGCTAGCCTTTGCCCACCGCTGCTTTGGCGCAGTTGATCAGTGTGGTTATCAATGCCGAGCCGCAAAGGTTGCTTGCAGGCAACCTCGGCCGTTATTGTGCTGAAACCTTTTAGTCCCTCCCCAAGGTTCTGTTGTGATGAATGCACCGCGTACCGCAGTCGGTCCCATTAAGGCCGTGATTTTTGATATGGACGGGTTGTTGCTGGATACCGAAGGCATTTACACCGAAGTCACGCAGATCATCGCCGAACGTTACGGCCGTACCTATGACTGGGGCATCAAGCAGCACATCATTGGGCGTGGAGCTCAAGACTTGGCCGACTACGTAGTCAAGGCGCTGGACTTGCCGATTACGCCGGCTGAATTTCTGGAAATCCGCGAACCGCTAATGAGCGAGCGTTTCCCCAAGGCCTTGGGCATGCCCGGCGCCGAAGCGTTGGTGCGGCACTTGAAGGCGCATAACATTCCGATTGCGGTGGGCACCAGTTCGTCGCGCAACTCGTTTGGCCACAAGACCACATTGCACCGCGAATGGTTTGGCCTGTTCGGCACCATCGTCACCGCTGACGACCCGCAAGTCGGTGCTGCAAAGCCTGCGCCGGACATCTTCCTGACCGCCGCACGCCGCCTGGGCGTTGCGCCAGAAGACTGCCTGGTGTTCGAAGATTCGCCGTTCGGTGTCACCGCCGCCAAGGCCGCCAACATGACCGCCATCGCCGTGCCGGATGAAGCCATGGCCGACAGCAAATACCACCACGCCGACCAGATCATCCGCAAACTCGCAGACTTCGACCTGGCCGCCTACGGCCTCCCACCTTTCCCTGAATAAACACGATAAAAAATGTGGGGGCTGGCTTGCCTGCGAAAGCGGTGTATCCGTCGATGTATTCCCGGCTGACACTCTGCCTCGCGAGCAAACTCGCGCCCACATTGAGCTTACAGCGCCCCAGAATACTTAGGCGCTGAAACCACCATCAATGGTCAAACTGGCCCCAGTGATATACCCCGCCTCAGGCCCCGCCAGGTACGCCACAAAACTGGCAATCTCTTCTACCTGCCCATAACGCCCCACCGCCATTAACCCGATCAGCGTCTCGGCAAACTCCCCGTTTGCCGGGTTCATATCCGTGTCCACCGGCCCAGGCTGCACATTGTTAATGGTGATGCCACGCGGCCCCAAGTCCCGTGCCAGGCCCTTGGTCAACCCCACCAGCGCCGCCTTGCTCATCGCATACGGCCCGCCACCACCAAACGGCATGCGCTCGGCATTGGTGCTGCCAATGTTAATCACGCGGCCGCCTTCACCCATGTGCTTGGCCGCTTCCTGAGTGGCAATAAACACGCTGCGCACGTTGATCGCCAGGGTCTGGTCGAAGTCTTCCAGCTTGAAATCCTCAAGCGGTGCGATGGCCAGTACACCGGCGTTGTTCACCAGGATATCCAGGCGTCCAAAGGCTTCGACGGTGGCGTTCACGGCATTGCGAATCGCCGTGGCATCGGCGCTGTCGGCCTGAATGGCCAAGGCTTTGCCGCCTGCGCTGATCACGCTGTTCTGCAGCTCTTCGGCTTTTGCCGCCGAGCTGACATAAGTAAAGGCGATGGCTGCACCTTGTGCGGCAAGACGCTTGACGATAGCCGCGCCGATGCCGCGGGAACCGCCTTGAATCAAGGCGACTTTGCCAGTGAGGTTGTGTGTGGTCATGTCGATCTCCAAGTAGTTGATGGGTCGAGTATCGACTTCACCCAACCCACCCGGTAGACCATGATTGCTATAGTCTGTGTAAACCAAAAGTTTAGAATGGGCCGATATGGAAAGCTTTGGGAGTATCGAATGTTTCGTGCGCAGTGCTGAAGGCGGCAGCTTTGCCGAAGCCGCCCGGCACCTGAGCCTGACCCCGGCGGCGGTGGGTAAAAGCGTCGCTAAGCTGGAAGTGCGCCTGGGTGTGCGGCTGTTTCAGCGCAGCACGCGCCGGCTGACCTTGACCGAAGCCGGCAAGCTGTTCCTTGAAGAGGTCAGCGGCAGTCTCATTACCATCCAGAATGCCATGGCTAACCTGGCCAGTGCCGAAGGGCGGCCGGTGGGCACGCTCAAGGTCAGTATGGGCACTGTGTTCGGCAATCGTTATGTGGTGCCGTTGCTGACGGAGTTTATGCGGCGCTTTCCGGATATCAGCCCCGACTGGCACTTCGATAACCGCCAGGTCGACCTGATCGGCCAAGGCTTCGATGCCGCCATCGGCGGTGGTTTTGAACTGCCCCTGGGCGTCGTAGCGCGCAAGCTGTCCCCTGCGCACCGGGTGCTGGTGGCTTCCCCGGATTATCTGGCACGACGCCAGCCGGTGCGCGCGCCCGAAGATCTGTCGCGCTGCCTGGGCATCCTGATCCGTTCTCCGCAAACCGGCCGCGTGCGTACCTGGCAGCTCACCGGCCCGGAACGTGAACAGCGCCCGCTGGTGCTCAAGCCGCGCATGACCATGAGCGACTCCGAAGCCGCTTGCTGCGCCAGCGCCCAAGGCCTGGGCATCGCGCTGGTGAGCATGCCGATGGCCGTGCCGTTCCTCGACAGCGGCGCGGTGGTGCGGGTGCTGCCCGACTGGTACGTCGACGACGGCAATATCTCGATCTACTACGCCGAACACAAACTGCTGCCCGGCAAGACCCGCGCGTTTGTGGAGTTCATCATCGAGCAGTTTGCCGAGCAGAAACTGGGGCAACGGTTCAGCGCGATTTGATCACGGCTGCCGGCCGAGTCGCGGCCATCGCGGGCAGGCCCGGCGCCCACATTTTTTACTGCGCTAGCCCTCAGGTCTTGCTGATGATATTCCCGGCATGCAGCCCGCATTCCTTCTGCGTAGCTTCTTCCCACCACCAGCGGCCTTCGCGCTCATGCTGGTTTGGCAATACCGGACGGGTGCACGGCTCGCAGCCGATGCTGATAAACCCGCGTTCATGCAGGCTGTTGTATGGCAGCTCGAGCATGCGGATGTAACCCCAGACTTCCTCGCTGGTCATTTGCGCCAGCGGGTTGAATTTGTACAGGGTGCGCTCGGGTGTGGAGAACGCCGTATCGATTTCCAAGGCTGCCACCTGGCTGCGGGTGCCGGGGCTCTGGTCACGGCGTTGGCCGGTGGCCCAGGCGCTCACGCCAGACAGTTTGCGCCGCAGCGGTTCGATCTTGCGCACGCCACAGCATTCGCCATGGCCGTCCTTGTAGAAACTGAACAGGCCCTTTTCCTTGACGAAGGGTTCCAGCTTGCTCTGGTCCGGCGAAATCAGCTCGATGTCGATCTTGTAGAACTCACGCACCTGCTCGATGAACCGGTAGGTCTGCGGGTGCAGGCGGCCCGTGTCGAGGCTGAACACCTTGACGTTCTTGTTCAGCTTCCAAGCCATGTCTACCAGCACCACGTCCTCGGCACCGCTGAAGGAAATCCACAGGTCATCGCCGAACTGACTGAACGCCAGCTTGAGAATGTCTTGGGCGGATTTGTTGGCATAAGTCGCGGCGAGTTCAGCGACGTCGAAGGCGTGGTTCATCAGGACGGTTCCTACAGGTCAGTGGCGCTTAGCGCTCTATAGGGGAGTGATGGTATCAAAATCCGCCCTGCGTTGCGGTGGCCAGCTTGAATCGCTAGAGTTCGGCAGTCCTTTTGCTCGCTCAACTAATAACATCTAATGGGAGTGTCTTGTGGAAATTGCCTGTCTCGACCTGGAAGGGGTGCTGGTTCCGGAAATCTGGATCGCCTTCGCCGAAAAAACCGGTATTGAATCCCTGCGGGCCACCACCCGCGACATTCCCGACTACGACGTGCTGATGAAGCAACGCCTGCGCATCCTCGACGAACATGGGCTCAAGCTCGCCGACATCCAGGAAGTGATCGCCACCCTCAAGCCGCTGGACGGTGCCATCGAGTTCGTCAACTGGCTGCGCGAGCGCTTCCAAGTGGTGATCCTGTCCGATACCTTCTACGAATTCTCCCAACCGCTGATGCGCCAGCTGGGCTTTCCAACCTTGCTGTGTCACCGCCTGATTACCGATGAAAACGACCGGGTGGTGAGTTACCAGTTGCGCCAGAAAGATCCCAAGCGCCAGTCGGTGCTGGCGTTCAAAACCCTCTACTACCGCGTGATCGCCGCCGGCGACTCCTACAACGACACCACTATGCTGGGCGAAGCTGACCGTGGGATTCTGTTCCACGCGCCAGAGAATGTGATTCGCGAGTTCCCGCAGTTCCCGGCGGTGCATACGTTTGAGGACTTGAAGAAAGAGTTCATCAAGGCGTCGAATCGGGCGTTGAGCCTATAGAGCATCAGTGCTACTGATGGCCCTATCGCAGGCAAGCCAGCTCCCACTTTATGATCGTGTTCACGCAGTTCAAAATGTGGGCGCTGGCTTGCCTGCGATGGTGCCAGCTCAGGCGCCGCCTAAACCCCTGCCACCTTTGAGAATACTCGCGGTTCTGAGCTCTGCCTTAAGGGCTTGTGGTGTCTGGTAAGTGGTTTTCTCCATATGACGATACAGCTCGACCATCGGCGTTTTGGCATCGCCATAAGCTGGGTGCTACAAGCCTTCCAACGTTTGTAACAACACCCGCACCTTCGTCAGCGACTCCTGATACTCCGCCTCCCACTGCGAGTCCGCCACGATTCCGCCGCCGCCCCAGCAGCACACCTGCCCATCCTTGATCAGCAGGCTGCGAATCGCGATGGAGCTGTCCATCTCGCCGCGCACGTCCAGGTACACCAACGAGCCGCAGTACAAACCGCGTCGGGTCGGCTCCAGCTCGTCGATGATCTGCATGGCGCGAATCTTAGGCGCGCCGGTGATAGAGCCGCCGGGGAAGCTGCCGGCGATCAGGTCGAGGGCGTCTTTGTCGTCGGCCAGGGTGCCGGTGACGCTGCTCACCAAGTGGTGCACGTTGGGGTAGCTTTCCAGGCTGAACAACTCCGGCACTTTTACCGAGCCAGTGCGGCAGGTTCGGCCAAGGTCGTTGCGCAGCAGGTCGACGATCATCAGGTTTTCGGCGCGGTCTTTGGGGCTGGCCAACAGTTCGGCGGCGTTGGCCGCGTCTTCTGCGGGCGTCAAACCGCGCGGGCGGGTGCCTTTGATGGGGCGGGTTTCGACGCGGCGCTCGCTGATGTGTACAAAGCGCTCCGGCGACAGGCTCAGCACTGCGCCGTCGTCCGGCAGGCTCTGGAACCCGGAAAACGGGGTAGGGCACGCCTCACGCAAGGCGCAGTAAGCCGCCCACGGATCGCCGACGCATGGCGCGCGAAAGCGCTGGGCAAAGTTGACCTGGTAGCAGTCGCCGGCCTGGATGTAATCCTGGATGCGCACGATGGCCTGCCGGTAAGCTTCGGCGGTCAGTTCCGGAACCATGGGGCCGTGCAGTTTGAAGTTCGCCGGGATGTTGGCAGCTTCAGCATTGAACAGCGCAATCAGGCGTTGTCGCTCGCTGTCAGCAAGCGAGGGGTGAAACACCAACTGGCTGGTTTGCGCCTGGTGGTCGCTGATCAGCGCCCACGCATATAACCCGAAGCGTGCATCCGGCAGGTGCAAGTCGTCCACTGCCAAGTGCGGCATCTGTTCCAGGTGGCGGCCGAAGTCGTAGCTCAAGTAGCCGATCAAGCCACCGGCAAACGGCAACTCATAACCAGCAGGCAACCCCGCTTCACCCAACTGCGTGAGGTTTTCGCGTAAGCGTTGCAGGAAATCACTGCCGTTTTCATCAGGCCGAACCGTTAGCGTTTCCACTGGCCAGGCGCTGAGCAGGTCATAACGGCCACGCTCGGCAGTCGGGCGGCCGCTGTCGAGCAGCACCGCGCCGGGGGCGTGGCGAATCGCCGTAAAGTACTCGGCGGGGTTGGCCCGGTAGGGCAGCGGGTGTACATAACAGGTCGACATGCGGGGTGGATCAGCCGTTGGCTTGGAGGAGGCGATTGTAGTCTCCCGTAGGCCTTGGTCCTAGAGGGGATGTCGACGATAGGCAGATTGAGGGCCTGCGATGAGGCCTTCAGCCTTCCACGGCAGGAATATGCCCAAACATCGCCTGCACGAACTTCATGCGCTCTTCCGGCGTTTCCGTCACCCCCGCAGCCTTCAACGCTTCCAGCCGCGCTTCCACCGCATGGGTACGCAACGTCAGCCCGCAGTCGTTGGCAATCTGGATATTCAGCCCCGGCCGCGCATTCAGCTCGAGGATCAGCGGGCCTTTTTCCTGGTCCAGCACCATGTCCACACCGATGTAACCCAGCCCGCACAGCTCATAACAACTGGCCGCAAGCGTCATGAAACCGTCCCAATTGGGCAGCTGCACGCCATCCACGGCGTTGGTGGTGTCGGGGTGTTTGGTGATGATGTTGTTCAGCCAGGTGCCGCGTAGCGTCAGGCCCGTGGCCAGGTCGACCCCCACGCCGATTGCTCCTTGGTGCAGGTTGGCTTTGCCGCCCGACTGGCGTGTTGGCAAGCGCAACATAGCCATCACCGGGTAGCCCATCAACACAATAATGCGGATGTCTGGCACGCCCTCGTAGCTGATGCTCTTGAAGATCTGGTCGGGTACCACGCGGTATTCGATCAGCGCGCGGTCGCGGTGGCCGCCCAGGGAATATAGGCCGGTGAGGATGCTGGAGATCTGGTGCTCGATTTCTTCATGGCTGATGATTTTGCCGGACACCGTGCGATAGCGCCCCTCAAAACGGTCGGCCACCACCAGGATGCCATCGCCGCCGGCGCCCTGGGCCGGCTTGATCACGAAGTCGCTGCGCCCACCGATGATCTCATCGAGCTTGTCGATTTCTTTCTCGGTGGAAATGATTCCGTACATCTGCGGCACGTGAATACCGGCCGCTATTGCCCGCTCCTTGGTGATGATCTTGTCATCCACAATCGGGTACAGGCTGCGCTTGTTGTACTTGAGTACATAGTCGGCGTTACGCCGGTTGATGCCCATGATCCCCCGCGCTTCGAGGGCCTTCCAGGTCTTCCAGAGGCCGAACATTACGAGTCAGCCTTGAGGAAGGCCTTGAAACGCACCAGCTCGGTCAGGCGGTAGCCGCGATAACGGCCCATGGCCAGCATGAAGCCCACCAGGATCAACAGGATCGCCGGGAAGGTGAATACAAAGTAGATCAGTTCCGGCACGCTCATGATGATGTGCGCCAGCGAGGCGGCGAACAGCGTACCAATCGCCACTTTCAGCGCGTGGTTGGCACCGCGCTCTTCCCAGGTGATCGATAGGCGTTCGATGGTCATGGTCAAAATCACCATCGGGAACAGCGCCACCGACAGCCCACGCTCAAGGCCCAACTTGTGGCTGAACAGGCTAATAGCCGCAATCAGCACCACCACGAAGGTCAGCACCACCGACAGCCTCGGCAGCATCTGCAATTTCAAGTGTTCCAGGTACGACCTGAGCGATAAGCCCAGCGCGGTAATAATGGTGAACAGCACAATGCCGAAGCCCAACTGCGTCTCGCGAAATGCCAGGGCGATCAGCACCGGGGTAAAGGTGCCGAGGGTCTGCAGGCCGATCAGGTTGCGCAGGATCAGGATCACCAGCACGCCAATCGGGATCATCACCATGATCATGAAGGTCTGCTGGGTTTGCAGCGGCAAGCCGTACAGCGAGTATTCGAGGAAGTTGGCGTCAGTGTTTTCGTCGGTCAGCTTGGCCAGGCGAATCGCGTTCATTTCGCTGTTGTTCAGGCTGAACGTCACCACGGCCTTCTTGCCGCCATCGACGGTGATCAGGTTTTCATCGCCGGTCCACCACTGCAGGCGGTCAGCCGGCAGGCCCTGTTCACCGGTTTCCGGGTTGAAGTACAACCAGTCATTGCCGTTGAAGCTGCGCAACCATAGTTCCGGGGTTTGAGGTTGGCTGGCCACCAGGCGGATGGTGTGGACTTTTTCCACCGGTACGTGGGCGATGGACAGCAGCAACTCGACAATTTTGGCTTTATGCGGGGTCGACGCGTCGCCGGCGAGCAGCAGCTTCACATTGTCGTCGCTGAGGTTGTTGGTGCGTTTGATCGCTTCGGTAATAAAGGTTTCGACGTCGGCCGAGTGCTGGCGGATCGGCGCCAGCAACGCTTCGGCGGCGATTTTTTCCGGGCCTTCCACGGCAATGCTGTCGCGGAAAGTCGGGCCTTTGACCTTGACCTTTTCGCCGCTGTAACGCTTGGTCAGCACCAGGCGGTAATACAGCGTCTGGTTGCCCTTGGCACGGCGTGCCGACCAGGTGACCTTGCGGTTGCCGTCGGTGCGGTTGACGCTCACGCCGTAGTTATTCGAGATAAAACTTTCGTTGAGACTGACGAAGTCGCGGCTCAGGGGCGGCACAAACATCGAGATCTTCACGGGGTCCTTGGGGTTGGCGACGAACTCGACTTTCGCGTCGATGTTCCACAGGTCGTCGGTGGCGTCCTCGGTGACAGGAATTCCCTGCACGAAAATCTGGTAGGCGGTGACCGAAATGCCCAACACCACCAGGAGGGTGATCAGGATTTTCAGGTGCAGGGTCAGAGAGCGCATTCGGTTTACTCGGCGGTATGAGCGTCAGCGGCGCAGGCAGGTTTGCCCGCTGCGTATTTAAGACTGGGGTCGACCAGCGCATCAAAGCGTTTCAACGCTTCGGAGCCGATCAGCAGCGGGTATTGGAAAGCGCTGCGGTCAGTCAAGTTCACTTCGATGCTGCGTAAAGCGGTGCCCATGCAGATATCCAGCGCAATCACTGGTCGGGCGGTGTAGTTCTTGTCCTCATCGGGGTCGTAGTCACCGGCGCGGCGCTTGATCTTGCTGACGCGGGCCAGGGGGCGTTCGATGGGGTGGGAATGGGCGGTGTCGATGGCCAGGTAGAAGCGGACCCAGGACTCACCGTTACGCTTGAAGCGCTTGATATCGCGGGCACTCAAGGAGGCGGTCTTGGCGCCGGTGTCGAGTTTGGCCGCCACTTCCAGGTCAATGCCGGCAAGTTTCGCGTATTCATTGAGGCCATACACGGTCTTCTCGGCGGCGACGCCAAGGCTCGGTATGCACACTAGGCAAAACACTAAAAGGAAGGGCTTGAGTCTCATAGATCCTGAGGCGGTGCAGTGCGATGTTTAATTCAAGGCGACTGGCATTGCTGCGCAAGCTCCCTCGTGCGCCGTTTCATCAAATGATGTCAGGCAAAAGCGGTGGGCATTCTAACATGATGCTTTTCTGGCGCCAGCGCTGGCAGGCGGCCATGCTCCGATAAAGTGCTGACGGGGCTATTAGACGATTGTCGACAATATTGATTTATTCTTTGACTATTACAGGGTGATTGGCTAGTTTTTGCGGCATTGCTTTTGAAGGTGTCGACAATATGCTCGATCAGACGGAAATTTCCGTGGTGCTGTCAGACGATTCCCAGACAATGTCGGAGAACGTCTTCCGGCGTATCCAGGCCGCCATCGTCAAGGGTGAGATCGCCCCCGGCAGCAAGATTTCCGAGCCGGAATTGGCGCGCACCTACGGCATCAGCCGTGGCCCATTGCGCGAAGCAATCCACCGTCTGGAGGGCCAGCGCCTGCTGGTACGCGTGCCTCACGTTGGCGCGCGAGTGGTGTCCTTGAGCCACGCCGAACTGATCGAACTCTACGAAATTCGCGAATCCCTGGAAGGCATGGCCTGCCGCCTGGCCGCCGAGCGCATGACCGACGTGGAAATCGAAGAGCTGCGCCAAGTGCTGCACACCCATGAGCGCGACGAAGCGTTCCAGGCTGGTGTCGGCTACTACCAGCAGGAAGGCGACTTCGATTTTCATTACCGGATAATTCAAGGCGCTGGCAACCGCACCCTCACCCAAATGCTCTGCGGCGAGCTGTACCAATTGGTGCGCATGTACCGTATCCAGTTCTCCGCCACCCCCAATCGTCCACGCCAGGCTTTTACCGAGCATCACCGCATTCTTGACGCGATTGCCGATCGCGACGGTGAACTGGCCGAATTGTTGATGCGCCGCCATATCGGCGCTTCCAAACGCAATATTGCCCGTCACTTCCCCGACGGCGCCCCCCAGACAGCCACTCAGCGAGGTGAGTCATGAGTTCCAACAATAAAACTACTCCAGGCCAGCGGTTCCGTGATGCAGTCGCCAGCGAACATCCATTGCAAGTGGTGGGCGCAATCAACGCCAACCACGCGCTGCTGGCTAAACGCGCCGGTTTCAAGGCCATCTACCTCTCTGGTGGCGGTGTCGCTGCCGGTTCCCTCGGCGTGCCGGATTTGGGCATCACCGGCCTGGATGACGTGCTGACCGACGTGTGCCGCATCACTGATGTATGCGACCTGCCGCTGCTGGTGGACGTGGACACCGGCTTCGGCTCCTCGGCTTTTAACGTGGCACGCACGGTGAAGTCGATGATCAAGTTCGGCGCCGCCGCTATCCATATCGAAGATCAGGTCGGCGCCAAGCGCTGCGGTCATCGCCCGAACAAAGAGATCGTGTCCCAGCAGGAAATGGTCGACCGCATCAAGGCCGCCGTGGACGCGCGCACCGATGACAGTTTTGTGATCATGGCGCGCACCGATGCGCTCGCCGTCGAAGGGTTGGAGTCCGCCTTGGAGCGCGCCGCGGCCTGCATCGAAGCCGGTGCCGACATGGTGTTCCCGGAGGCCATCACCGAGCTTGAGATGTACAAGCTGTTCGCCTCCCGGGTAAAAGCGCCGATCCTGGCTAACATTACCGAGTTCGGCGCGACCCCGCTGTACACCACCGAACAGTTGAAATCTGCCGATGTTTCCATCGTGCTGTACCCGCTCTCGGCCTTTCGTGCCATGAACAAGGCTGCCGAGAACGTCTACACCGCGATCCGTCGCGACGGCACCCAACAGAATGTGATCGACACCATGCAAACTCGCATGGAGCTTTACGATCGCATCGACTACCACACCTTCGAGCAGAAGCTCGACGCGCTGTTCGCCGCGAAAAAGTAACGAACGCGCCTCCCTGAATAACTACAAAATTGGAGAAGAACCATGGCTGAAGCAAAAGTACTCAGTGGCGCCGGCCTGCGTGGCCAGGTAGCCGGGCAGACCGCACTGTCCACCGTAGGCCAGGCCGGTGCTGGGCTGACCTATCGCGGCTACGACGTGCGTGAACTCGCGGCCGATGCGCAATTTGAAGAAGTCGCCTACCTGCTGCTCTACGGCGAGTTGCCGACCAAAGCCGAACTGGCCGCCTACAGCAACAAGCTGAGCACGCTGCGCGACCTGCCCCAGGCGCTGAAAGAAGTGCTGGAACGCATCCCCGCCGACGCCCATCCGATGGACGTGATGCGCACCGGTTGCTCGTTCCTGGGCAATATCGAGCCCGAAAAAGACTTCAGCGTGCAACGCGATGTCACCGACCGCCTGCTCGCCGCCTTCCCGGCGATCATGTGCTACTGGTATCGCTTCAGTCACGACGGCAAGCGCATCGACTGCGTGACCGACGAGCCGAGCATCGGCGGCCACTTCCTGCACCTGCTGCACGGCAAGAAGCCGAGCGCGCTGCATGAGAAAGTCATGAACGTGTCGCTGATCCTCTACGCCGAGCACGAATTCAACGCGTCGACCTTCACCGCCCGCGTGTGTGCCTCGACCTTGTCCGACCTGTATTCGTGCGTCACCGCCGCCATCGGCTCCCTGCGCGGCCCGCTGCATGGCGGTGCCAACGAAGCGGCGATGGAAATGATCGAGCGTTTCGGCTCGGCCGAAGACGCCGTCGAAGGCACCCTCGGCATGCTGGCGCGCAAAGACAAGATCATGGGCTTCGGCCACGCGATCTACAAAGACAGCGACCCGCGCAATGAAGTGATCAAGGGCTGGTCGAAAAAACTCGCTGACGAAGTGGGCGACAAAGTGTTGTTCCCGGTTTCGGAAGCCATCGACAAGACCATGTGGGAGCAGAAGAAGTTGTTCCCCAACGCCGACTTCTACCATGCCTCGGCGTACCACTTCATGGGGATACCGACCAAGCTGTTCACACCGATCTTTGTGTGCTCGCGCCTTACCGGCTGGGCCGCGCACGTGTTCGAGCAGCGCGCCAACAACCGCATTATCCGTCCGAGCGCCGAATACATCGGCGTTGAGCAGCGCAAGTTCGTGCCAATCGAACGTCGCTGAGTGAAGTGACCGGCGATCCTGAAGTGGTAACCGAATCAAAAATGTGGGAGCGGGCTTGCTCGCGAATACGGTGTGTCATTCAACACATAGGGCGACTGTTACACCGCCTTCGCGAGCAAGCCCGCTCCCACATTTTGACCTCATTCCAATTCGGGATCTGCCTCGGCTCTTCTTTTGTAACTACCGTGACCGAGTCCTGACGATGAACACTGAATTTCGCAAATCGCTGCCCGGCAGCCGCTTGGATTTCTTCGACGCCCGCGCGGCTGTCGAGGCAATCACGCCTGGCGCCTACGCCACTTTGCCTTACACCTCGCGCGTGCTCGCCGAGAACCTGGTGCGCCGTTGCGACCCGGCCACGCTCAACGCGTCCCTGAGCCAACTGATCGACCGCAAGCGCGACCTCGATTTCCCATGGTTCCCGGCGCGAGTGGTGTGCCACGATATTCTTGGGCAGACCGCGCTGGTCGACCTCGCTGGCCTGCGCGATGCCATCGCCCTGCAAGGCGGTGACCCGGCCCAGGTCAACCCGGTGGTGCCGACCCAACTGATTGTCGACCACTCCCTGGCCGTTGAAGCCGGTGGTTTCGACCCGGACGCGTTCGAGAAAAACCGCGCCATCGAAGACCGTCGCAACGAAGACCGTTTCCACTTTATCGAGTGGACCAAAAAGGCCTTCAAGAATGTCGACGTGATCCCCCCGGGCAACGGCATCATGCACCAGATCAACCTGGAGAAAATGTCCCCGGTGATTCAAGTGCGTGACGGTGTGGCTTTCCCCGACACCTGCGTCGGCACCGACAGCCACACGCCGCACGTGGATGCCCTGGGCGTGATCGCTATCGGCGTCGGCGGCCTGGAAGCCGAGAGCGTGATGCTCGGTCGCGCCTCGTGGATGCGCCTGCCGGAAATCATCGGCGTGGAGCTCACCGGCAAGCTGCTGCCTGGCATCACCGCCACCGATATGGTGCTGGCGCTGACCGAGTTCCTGCGTAAACAGAAAGTGGTCGGCGCGTGGCTGGAGTTCTTCGGCGAAGGCGCCTCCAAACTGACCCTGGGCGACCGCGCGACCATCTCCAACATGGCCCCGGAATACGGCGCCACGGCGGCAATGTTCTACATCGACCCGCAGACCATCGCCTACCTTAAACTCACCGGCCGTGAAGACGAGCAAGTCACCTTGGTGGAGCAATACGCACGCCACACCGGCCTGTGGGCGGATGACCTCAAGACCGCCCAGTACGAGCGCGGCCTGACCTTCGACCTGTCCAGCGTCGTGCGTAACATGGCTGGCCCGAGCAATCCGCACGCGCGTGTCGCCACCAGCGACCTGGCGGCCAAGGGCATCAGCGGCCACTGGGACGAAGTGCCGGGGCGAATGCCGGACGGCGCGGTGATTATCGCCGCCATCACCAGTTGCACCAACACCAGTAACCCGCGCAACGTGATCGCCGCTGGCCTGCTGGCGCGTAACGCCAACAAGCTTGGGCTGACGCGCAAGCCGTGGGTTAAATCCTCGCTGGCGCCGGGTTCGAAAACCGTGGCGATGTACCTCGACGAAGCGGGCTTGACCCACGAGCTGGAGCAACTGGGTTTTGGTGTCGTGGCGTTCGCGTGCACCACCTGCAACGGCATGTCCGGCGCACTCGATCCGGTGATCCAACAGGAAATCATTGATCGCGATCTGTACGCCACCGCCGTGTTGTCGGGTAACCGCAACTTCGACGGGCGAATTCACCCGTACGCTAAACAAGCGTTCCTGGCTTCGCCGCCATTGGTGGTGGCCTATGCGATTGCCGGCACCATCCGTTTCGACATCGAAAAAGACGTGCTTGGCCTCGACGCCAACGGCAGGGAAATCCGCCTGCAAGACATCTGGCCGAGCGACGAAGAGATCGACGCGGTGGTCAAGGCCGCGGTCAAGCCGGAGCAGTTCCGTGCGGTCTACATTCCTATGTTCGCGATCCACGAAGACACCGGCCCCAAAGTCGCGCCGCTGTATGACTGGCGTCCGCAAAGCACCTACATCCGCCGCCCGCCGTACTGGGAAGGCGCGCTGGCCGGTGCGCGGCCGCTCAAGGGCATGCGCCCGCTGGCGGTGCTGCCGGACAACATCACCACCGATCACCTGTCGCCGTCCAACGCGATCATGCTTGACAGCGCCGCCGGCGAATACCTGGCGAAAATGGGCCTGCCGGAGGTCGACTTCAACTCCTACGCCACTCACCGTGGCGACCACCTGACCGCGCAGCGCGCGACGTTCGCCAACCCGAAACTGTTCAACGAAATGGTGCAGGAGAACGGCAAGGTCAAGCAGGGCTCCCTGGCGCGGATCGAGCCGGAAGGCCAGGTCACGCGGATGTGGGAAGCCATCGAAACTTACATGGAACGCAAGCAACCGCTGATCATCATTGCCGGTGCCGACTACGGCCAGGGTTCGTCCCGCGACTGGGCGGCCAAAGGCGTGCGCCTGGCCGGTGTGGAGGCGATTGCCGCTGAAGGCTTCGAGCGTATCCACCGCACCAACCTGGTGGGCATGGGCGTGTTGCCGCTGGAGTTCCTGCCGGGCACCGACCGTCACACCTTGCAGATCGACGGCAGTGAAACCTATGACGTAGTCGGTCAACGCACGCCGCGTGCGCAGCTCACGCTGGTGATCACCCGCAAAAATGGCGAACGTGTCGAGGTGCCGGTGACGTGCCGCTTGGACACCGCCGAGGAAGTGTCGATCTACGAGGCGGGCGGCGTGTTGCAGCGTTTTGCCCAGGACTTCCTGGAATCGGCGGCGACCGCCTGAGAGGTTAACCATGGCACATGCAGCGCAAATCAAAATCCCCGCCACCTACATGCGCGGCGGCACCAGCAAGGGCGTGTTTTTCAGCCTCAAGGACCTGCCCGCAGCGGCGCAGGTGCCGGGTGCCGCGCGCGACGCTTTGCTGTTGCGGGTGATCGGCAGCCCCGATCCCTACGATAAGCAAATCGATGGTATGGGCGGCGCCACCTCGAGCACCAGCAAAACCGTGATCCTCGCCAAAAGCACCCGCGCCGAGCATGACGTGGACTACTTGTTTGGCCAGGTGTCTATCGACAAGCCTTTTGTCGACTGGAGTGGCAACTGCGGCAACCTGTCCGCAGCGGTAGGCTCGTTCGCCATCAGCGCCGGGCTGGTTGACCCTGCCCGCGTGCCGCAAAACGGTGTGGCGGTGGTGCGGGTATGGCAGTCGAATATCGGCAAGACCATCATCGCCCATGTGCCGATCACCGACGGTGCGGTGCAGGAAACCGGCGATTTCGAGCTTGACGGCGTGACCTTCCCGGCCGCCGAAGTGCAGTTGGAGTTCATGGACCCTGCAGCGGAGGAAGAGGGCGGCGGTGGCTCGATGTTTCCCACCGGCAATCTCATTGACGACTTGGAGGTGCCCGGTGTCGGTACCTTCAAGGCGACGCTGATCAACGCGGGTATCCCGACGATTTTCATCAACGCTGAAGACCTCGGCTACACCGGTACCGAGCTGCAAGGCGCGATCAACAGCGACCCCAACGCCTTGGCGATGTTCGAGACCGTGCGGGCCTATGGCGCGTTGCGCATGGGCTTGATCAAGCATCTGGACGAAGCCGCCCAGCGCCAGCACACGCCGAAGGTCGCGTTTGTGGCCAAGCCTGCGGACTACGTGGCGTCCAGTGGCAAGGCGATCAAGGCCGGTGATGTCGACTTGCTGGTGCGTGCGCTGTCCATGGGTAAGCTGCACCACGCAATGATGGGCACGGCGGCGGTGGCGATCGGCACGGCGGCGGCAATTTCCGGGACGTTGGTTAACCTCGCCGCCGGTGGTGTTGAACGTAACGCCGTGCGCTTCGGGCATCCGTCCGGCACCTTGCGCGTCGGCGCCGAAGCCCGCCAGGTGAACGGTGAATGGGTGGTAAAAAAAGCCATCATGAGCCGCAGCGCGCGAGTCCTGATGGAAGGCTTCGTACGCGTTCCCGGCGACGCTTTTTAAAACCCTACACCGTCACCTGGTGGGGCGGGCTTATGTGGGAGCGGGCTTGCTCGCGAATGCGGTGGTCCCGTCAACTTATGTGTAGCTGACACGCCGCCTTCGCGAGCAAGCCCGCTCCCACAGGGGTTCAACGCAATCCGCACTCCATTAGCAGGCAATCAGACCTGCCACACATGATCAACCCTGACCCTGAGGATGAAACAACCCTAACCCACTTTGGAGAACTGTCATGAGCGCCAACGTCGACCAGAACAACCGTCCCGACTACGACCAGGTCCTGCAGGACATCGCCGATTACGTCCTCAATTACCGGATCGATTCACGGGACGCCTTGGACACCGCCCGCAACTGCCTGATGGACACCCTCGGTTGTGGCCTTTTGGCCTTGCGCTTCCCCGAGTGCGCCAAGCACCTGGGGCCGATCGTGGAGGGCACGGTGGTGCCGTTCGGCGCGCGCGTGCCGGGCACGTCCTTTCGGCTGGACCCGGTTAAAGCCGCCTGGGACATCGGTTGCATGGTGCGCTGGCTTGACTACAACGACACCTGGCTCGCCGCCGAATGGGGTCACCCTTCGGATAACCTCGGCGGTATCCTCGCCGTGGCCGACCATCTTTCGCAAAAGCGCGTGGCCAATGGCGATGCACCGCTGACCGTGCGCGCGGTGCTGGACGCGATGATCATGGCCCACGAAATCCAAGGTGTGATTGCCCTGGAAAACGCCTTCAACCGCGTCGGCCTCGACCATGTGCTGCTGGTGAAAGTCGCCTCCACCGCGGTCACTGCCAAGCTGATGGGCGCCAACCGCGAGCAGTTGCTGGCTGCGCTGTCCCACGCGTTTGTCGATGGCCAGGCACTGCGTACTTATCGGCATGCGCCGAACGCCGGTTCGCGCAAATCCTGGGCGGCGGGCGATGCCTCGAGCCGTGGCGTGCGCCTGGCCGATATCGCCCTGCGCGGCGAGATGGGTATTCCCGGTGTGTTGAGTGCGCCGCAGTGGGGGTTCTATGACGTGTTGTTCAGCCACACCAACAAAGACTTGGCATTGAAGCCTGAGGATAAACGCGCGTTCAGCCTCTCGCAGCCCTACGGCACTTATGTGATGGAAAACGTACTGTTCAAAATCAGCTTTCCGGCTGAATTCCATGCGCAAACCGCCTGCGAAGCCGCAGTGACATTACACCCGCAGGTCAAAGATCGGCTGCATGAAATCGAGCGTATCGTGATTACCACCCACGAGTCGGCGATTCGCATTATTTCCAAGGTCGGCCCACTGGCCAACGCCGCCGACCGCGACCACTGCCTGCAATACATGACCGCTGTGCCGCTGGCCTTCGGCAACTTGGTGGCCGAGCAGTACGAGGATGAGTTTCACGCGGCCCATCCGATCATTGATGAACTGCGCCAGAAGATGGTGATCGTCGAAGAGCCACGCTACAGTCGCGAATACCTGGAGGCGGACAAGCGCTCCATCGCCAACGCGGTGCAGGTATTTTTCACGGACGGTTCGAGCACCGAGCAGGTGGTGGTGCAATACCCGATTGGGCACCGCCGGCGTCGGGTGGATGGCATTCCATTGCTGGAAGACAAGTTCAAAGCCAACCTGGCCACGCGGTTTACCGCGCAACGCAGTGGGGAGATTTTTGCAGTGTGCAAGGATCAGGCGCGGCTTGAGGCTACGCCGGTAAACCGATTTGTGGACCTGTTCGTTATTTAGACGACACTACAAAACTAATGTGCGAGCGGGCTTGCTCGCGAAAGCGGAGTGTCAGGCAATTCATCTGTCACTGACACACCGCATTCGCGAGCAAGCCCGCTCCCACACAAGCCTGTTCCCTCATTTGGATGGGGGGCGGCCTCAGGTAATTACATGCTGCCTTCCACATCATCCAGGCTGAACGTCTCGGTATGGTCGTCATACGAGAAAATCTCCGCATACCGTCCCCACGCCACCACGCTTTCCAGGGTTTTTTCTACAAAGGCTTCGGTCATCGAGTCTTCCAGCTCCTGCTCGAAGCGCACCCGTGGCGCACGATGCCCGCTGCGTTCAAGCAATACCTGATGAATGCGCGCGGCCAACGGCACGTGCCGGATCAAATGTTCGGCGAACAGGGTTTTACGCTCTTGGGTGCCGTAGTCGGCGAACAGCTTGCCGGCGTCGGTGAGGGTAATGTCGGCGCCCTTGAGTTCGGCGAAACCCAAGTGCTCAAGCATTTCGGCCACCGGGAACAAATCGTCGACTTCCAGCAGGCGCCGTTCCGCCACGGTAGGTAAGCCAGCGTGGCCGTTGTAGGGCGCGGCGGCCAGGGTTTCGATCAGGCCGGCCATCAGGTTGGTGGACACTTGCGGCAGCAGGCTGCCCATTTTTAGCTCGGGAATGCCTTTAATATCGGCGCTGCGCCGGTCGGTCATCAGCGCGTAGATGTCGTCGACCATTTGCCGGAAGGTCGGGTCCAGGCGGTTGCGCGGGTGCGCGAACGGCACTTTGATCTCGGCGACCACACGGCCGGGGTTGGACGACAACACCAGGATGCGGTCGCACATCAGCACCGCTTCTTCGATGTTGTGGGTCACGATCAGGATCGACTTGATCGGCAGCTGTTTGCCGCTCCACAAATCCAGCAGGTCGGTACGCAGGGTTTCGGCGGTGAGTACGTCCAGGGCCGAGAAGGGTTCGTCCATCAGCAGCAAGGTCGGGTTGACGACGAGGCCGCGAGCAAAGCCCACACGCTGGCGCATGCCGCCGGACAATTCGCGCGGGTAAGCGTTTTCAAAGCCGTCCAGGCCGATCAGGTCGATAGCGGCCAGGGCGCGCTTGCGGCTTTCCTTGCGCTCGACTTGCAAGGCTTGCAGGCCGGCTTCCACGTTTTCCAGCACAGTCAGCCAAGGGAATAGCGCAAAGGTCTGGAACACCATCGCCACCCCTTCAGCCGGGCCGTTCAGCGGCGCGCCGTTATACAGGACGTCGCCCGACGATGGCTGAATCAGCCCGGCGATGATACGCAGCAGCGTAGACTTGCCTGAGCCGGAGCGGCCGAGCATGCCGACAATCTCGCCTTCATGCAGGCTCAGGTCCACGCCGCAGAGCACCTGCAACTCGTCTTTGCCTTTGCCGAAGACGCGGTTGACGTTTTTCAGCGAGTAGATTTTCGGCGTATCAGCTGCGTTTTCGGTAGAGGTATTCATCACAGCGAATTCCATCAATTCAGACGAAGTTTGTTTTCAGCCAAGGCGTACATCGGCCGCCAGACCGCGCGGTTGAAGGCCACGACGAAGATCGACATCACCACCACGCCCAGCGCGATCTTTGGGAAGTCGCCGGCGGCGGTGGTCTGTGCGATGTAGGCGCCCAGCCCGTGCGCGACCACCTTGTCCTGACCCCAGGACACGTACTCGGAAACGATACTGGCGTTCCACGCGCCGCCCGACGCAGTGATGGCGCCGGTGACGTAGTACGGGAAGATCCCCGGCAGCATCACCTTGCGCCACCACAGCCAGCCGCGGATACGGAAGTTGGCGGCGGCTTCCTTGAAGTCGTTGGGAAACGCACTGGCGCCAGCGATCACGTTGAACAGGATGTACCACTGGGTGCCCAGTACGATCAGCGGGCTCAACCAGATGTCCGGGTTGAGGTGGTAATGCACGATCACGATCACGAACACCGGGAACAGCAGATTCGCCGGGAACGCGGCAAGGAACTGCGCCAGCGGTTGGATTTTTTCCGCAAGGCTGGGGCGCAAGCCGATCATCACCCCCAAAGGCACCCAGATCAGCGAGGCGATCAGGATCAGGCCGGTGACCCGCAGCAGCGTGATTAAGCCCAGTACAAACACATGGCCGACCTCGGCGACGGTCACCTCGGTGCCGACGTACAACACGATGTGATACAGCGCATACGCCGCCATCAGGGAGATAAGCGTGCCCCATGCCCAATCGATAATCTTTGAGGTGCCAGGTGTTTCCACCGGCAATGCTTTGAACGCACTGCCTGCCAGGCTGAAGCGTTTGTTGCCGAGACGGCTGATGGCGCGGGTGATCGGGCGCAGGATGCGCTGGACCACGCGGGTACGCTGGATCAGGTTGAGCACCCAGGATTGCGGCGCGGCGCTCTGGGAGGCGGTGCTTTCCATGCGGAATTTGTCGGCCCAGGCTACCAGTGGGCGAAACAGAAACTGGTCGTAGATCATGATCACCGCGACCATCGCTAGGATCACATAGCCGACGGCGTGCAGGTCTTTTTGGGCAATGGCCAGCGCCAGGTACGAGCCCACGCCCGGCAGGGTGATGGTCTTGTCGCCGACGGTGATGGCCTCGGAGGCAACCACGAAAAACCAGCCGCCGGACATGCTCATCATCATGTTCCACACCAGCCCCGGCATGGCGAAGGGTACGTCGAGCTTCCAGAACTTCTGCCAGCCGGAGAGCCGCAGGTTGGTCGATACCTCCACCAAGTCATGGGGCAGCATGCGCAGTGACTGGTAAAAGCTGAACGTCATGTTCCAGGCTTGGCTGGTGAAGATCGCAAAAATTGCCGCAAACTCGGCACCCAGTACGCGGCCGGGAAGCAGCAGCAGGAAAAACGTCACGGTAAAAGAGATGTAACCCAGCACTGGCACCGATTGCAGGATATCGAGCACTGGCACCAGCAGTTTCTCGGCGCGTCGGCTTTTGGCCGCCAGGGTGCCGTACAACAGCGTGAAAATCAGCGCTGCGACCATCGCCGCGAGCATGCGCAGGGTGGTGCGCATCGCGTACTCCGGCAGGTTGGCCGGGTCGAGGGAAATGACTTCACTTTGCAAGGTGGCGATAGGCGCCCAGGTCTCGCGGGCGGTGATGGAAAAAAACAGTAGAAAGCCGATCACCAGCGGCAGGGCGACTAAGTCCCAGCGGTTGGGCAGCAAGCGCAGCGTGGATGCCGGTATGTAGTGACGGAATACTTTTCTCATAGGCCGTGGCTCATAGGCTGTCAGTTCTGCAGCGTTCAGGTTCAGGGGCGTGATGGGCGTGAGCTTAGCTGCTGCAAGAGTGGCCCTCCGAGAGGGACGGGCGCTGTTTTCGTGAGTCAGGGGCAACGGGACGTTGCTGGCGGGATTGTACGTTTCTAAATGTTACAAGCGCATAAATTTGCTGTCAGTTTCCTGTACGAACGGCGGCTAGGCGTTGGGCCCCTCAGCCGCTGGCCCGTAACGCACACCGCAGGACATGGCTGTTTTTACCTTTGATACAAATAGCTACTTACACGCCCTGCAACGTCGGAACCCTCTTCCAGATAAATGCCAATCAGGTAACCGGACGGGTTGCACATTCAAGCCCTCTGATAATCAGCAATTGCGAATTTAATACCTGAATCTGGGAAGGTACCTATGACTAGCGTAAACACTCGGCCAGCGCCCTACACCGTTGGCTATGAACAGCCTCAGAAATCGTCGCCGATCAACTACGAAGACAGCGCGGAAGCTGTTCAAGAAAACGCTGATCAGGCCAATTCTGCGCCGCCCAACAGGCAAATGACGCCTGAACAGCGTGGTGGCTTTTCGAGTCATCGCGGCATAGTTAATCCGAATCAGGCGCAGGGCGCGCGTGCACCGGACCCGCTCGCAGAGCTGACTGAAAAAAATAACGCGCTTCACGCCAAACTCAAGGCGTTGACTGAGAAGTTCGAACCGCTTATCAAACAGCTCTACGAAAAAATAGTGGACCTGACTTCACAACTTGCGGATTCAGGCGAAGCCACTAACGATATTTCAAATCCTCAGGTTCAGGGCCGTGGTAGTGATAGTCAAAACGTTGCGCCGCCTGAAACTTCCCCTGATCAGGATGCCGTAAGCACATGGCAATCTGAGGACGTACAGCCGCCAGCAACTGCTCCGACTACACCGGATGCGCCAGTCACTCAGCCACGCCAGCCTGCGGGGCTTGATGAACTGACCCAGGCGACTGCTGCGTTCAGCAAAACACTTGACGACGTACTCGAGAAGTTCAAAACGATCATCGAAGGTTTGACTCAGGCAATTAATAATTTGATGACGCGAATCGACACTATGACCCCCCCTCAAAATCAGGCGCTTTCTGAGCCGGCGGACGGCGCCGAGTCGGCTTCGCCAGACATCGCACAGCCTGAAACTCCGGCCTCTTCACTAAACGAACGCTCGGCCCCGATGGATGCGCAAACCGCGCCGGTGAACGACGATGTGGAAGGACTCAAGTGGGAAAACGCCAGGCTTGAAGCCCAGCTTGAACAGATGGATAGCATGTTCGAGGAGACCATTGCAGGACTCCAACGACAGGTTGAATCCTTGACTCAGAGAGTTTCGCAAAAGCGCTAGGGCTCTATACGCTTCGGTGAGTGTGGGGCGACCTCACACTCATCCGCGTCAGCATCGATCTTCTATTCAAACCGCAGGATCACCCGACGGTTGTGCTTGCTCTTCTTCTCGATCTTCTCGCAGAACACCCGACCGATTTCCTCGGTGTTGATCACATGGGTGCCTCCGCATGGCTGGATATCGATCCCGGCGATTTCAATCACCCGCACTGATCCCTGAATCACTGGCGGTGCAACCGCCTGGGTGCGGGTGATCTGCAGCAGGGTTGAATACTCCGTAGCGGGCATCGACAGGGTTTTCACCGCGTGTGCCTGTTGGATCAGTGCGTTGAGGTCGCGGGTGATGCTGTCTTTGTCGAGGGTCATTTCCGGCAGATCAAAATCCAGGCGGCCTTTATCGGCGCTGATGCTGCAACCGGTGACGGGTGCATCGATGATCGAGCACAGCAAGTGCAGGCAGGTGTGCATCTTCATGTGCTGGTAGCGCCGTTCCCAGTCCAGGCCAGCGTCCACCTGCACCCCGGCGGCCAGCTGCTCGGGGCAATGTTCCACCTGATGCCAGATGATGGAACGCAGCACCGGGTCGCGTACGGTGCCGATCACGTCGACCCGCGTGCCATCGGCCAGTGTCAGGTGGCCGGTGTCTCCCGGTTGCCCGCCGCCGGTGGGGTAGAACAGCGTGTGCTCCAGCGCGACGCCGTGTTCGCTGACGGCAATCACCCGGGCGCTGAAGGCGTTCTGGTAGGGCGCGCTGTCGAACAGCGCGAGAGTTTCCATGGTGTGCACAGACATGTTCAACCTCCGACAATCAGTGGGCTGGCTTGCAACAGGTGACGCACCATTGCACTCAAGCCAGGGGGGGAAAGCAGGGTAATTTCAAATTCCGGCCCGCTGACTTTCAGGTTCAGCGGCAGGCGCGGCAACTGGTCGCCGACGTCAAGGCGGCGCAGGCGAAATTGCAGGTGATGGCGTTCTTTCACCGTGGGTTCCAGCATCAGCCCCTGCAAGGGGTGAAAGTCGGCATCCAGCACCGTGACCTTGTGGCTGGCGCTGACTTCGCCAACCACGTGCAAACGCTCATCCATGGCGAAGGCGCCCAGATAATTGCTGTGATCCGACTCGGCATTTTTTTGCAATTGAACCTGGTTGACCACTTTGACCTTGGTGCCAGCCGGCACGTCCTGGGTGATGACGCAGGAGGGGCTGATAAACACGTTGTCGCCGATCACTACATAGCCCAGCACGCGGGCACCGGAACCCACCTCGACATTATTGCCCAGGCGTGGGTGGCGCTTGCCATCCGGGTTGTTGGCGATACCTCGGGCGCCCAGGGTGACGCCGCAAAGGATGTAGCAATCGTTGCCGATCTCGCAGGTTTCGCCGATCACCGTGCCGTAGCCGTGGTCCAGCACAAAGCGTCGACCGATACGCGCTGCGGGGTGAATCTCGGCACCGGAATGGATTTTGCCCTGGTTGCTGAGCTTGAGGGCGATGCGCGAAAACAAGCCGTTGGTTTGATCGGGAAAATTCCACACCAGGTGCGCAAGGCGGTAAAACAACACGGCCTTGAACGAAGCATAGGACTCCAGGATCAACTCGCCGCGCCCGCGTGACGCCGGGTCGCGATAGGCGTAGGCGATCAAGTCTTCGGCTACCGCTTGCGCGGCGTTCTGGATCAACGGCGCCAGGTGTGGCTCCAACTGCTTCATCTGCGCAGGCGTCAAGGTCTGGATAAGGTGCGTGAGCAGCTCATCGTGCAGCTGTTGCATGTCGATAAAGCCCCCCATGGAGGCACCCCCGCATTCTGGATAGTTGGGAAACCGGTTATTCGAAACTGGGCAGATAGCTGTCAGCATTGTCGTAGACCATGGTCAACACCACCGTTTCGGGCGGCAGTTCGGGGGCGAGCTGCGCGATGGCAACCATGTTGGCGGCCGAGGACAAGCCCAGGCTGATGGCGTCGGTACGCATGATGCGTTTCATCATGTCGATGCACGCCTGGCGAGACACTTTCAGCATTCCGTCCAGCACATTCACGTTGAGAATGCTTGGGATCAAGCCAATCGACAGGCCCTGGATATGGTGCGGCGCGTGCTGGTTTTTCAGCAGGTCGCATTCTTCCGGCTCCACACCCATCACGCGCATTGCCGGCCAGGCAGCCTTGAGGGTTTCGCCGATGCCGGTGATGTGGCCGCCGGTGCCGATGCCGCTGACGAAGTAGTCCACGCGTCGCTCACCGAAGGCGCAAAGGATTTCCGGCGCGGTGGTATCGCGGTGAGTTTGCGGGTTGGCGCCGTTACGCTGTTGGTTGAGCATCACGTAACTGGGGTTTTCCAGTTGCAGTTCCATGCATTTTTCGCCGTGGGAGTTGTTCCCCAGGCGGCTGTCCGACAGCACCACCTTGGCGCCGTACAGGCGCAGCAGTTTCTGCTTTTCGGGGCTGTAGTTATCGGGAATCACCAGCACCACTTTGTAGCCCAGTACGTTACCGGCCATTACCAGGCCGATGCCGGTGTTGCCGCCGCTGGGCTCAATGATGGTCTGCCCGGAATCACGCATCAGCACGCCCCGGCGCTCTGCGTCGAGGATCATGCCCAAGGCGATGCGCGCCTTGTGGCTGCCGCCGGGGTTGAGGGATTCGAGCTTGGCGTAGACCTCGATGCCGAGGTCTTCGGAAAACTGCGCCAGACGTACAATCGGCGTACGGCCGATCACGTCGAGAATGGAGTTGTGCAACATCGGTCAGTCCCCGAATCAGTACAAAGGCATATCGGGTTCGACGTCACGCACCCAATGTTTCATGCCGCCCTGCAGGACTTTGGTGTTGGCGAAACCGGCGGCCAGCAAGGTGCTGGCCGCTTGCTCGGCGCGGGTTCCTGCGTAGCAGATCAGGTAGTGGGTATTGTCGCGGCTGAGGCTGTCGAGTTGCCCATCCAGTTCGGCCAGGGGGATATGCACTACGCCCGGCAATTTGCACACTTCAAGCTCACTGGCATCGCGCACGTCCAGCAGCACATCGGCGCTGCGGTGGTGTTCAAGCACTTGCTTGAGTACTTGCGGCTTGATGTAGCGTTCCTCGGCGAGAGAAGGTTGGCTTGGGACTGCATCGGCGCAAACCGCCGGAGCCACGGTTTCGCTGTGGCGCAATTCCGAGCAGCATGGGCAGTCGGCGCGGCGCTTGAAGCGGATTTCACTGAATTTCATCGCCAGTGCATCGAAGCGCATCAGCCGGCCGGACAATGGCTCGCCAATGCCGATCAGCAACTTGATGGCCTCAGTGGCTTGAATCATCCCGACCACTCCCGGCAGCACTCCGATCACCCCACCGGCGCTGCAGTTGGGCGCCAATTCGGCAGGCGGTGCTGAAGGAAACAGGCAGCGGTAGCACGGGCCACCTTTATAGTTGAGCACGCTGATCTGCCCGTCGAAGCGGTAGATGGCGCCATACACCAACGGTTTACCGAGCTGCACGCAGGCGTCGTTGACCAGGTAACGCGTATCGAAATTGTCGGTGCCGTCGATCACCAGGTCGTAGGCGCCCACTAGCTCCAGTGCGTTGTCGGCGTTGATTGCGGTGTTGTGCGTGTTGATCTGGATATATCGGTTGAGGTCCTGCAGGCGTTGCTTGGCTGACTCGACCTTGGGCATGCCCAGTGTGCTGTTGCCGTGGACAACCTGGCGTTGCAGGTTGCTGCTTTCTACCACATCGAAATCCACCAGGCCCAGGGTGCCGATGCCGGCCGCCGCCAGGTACAGGCTGATGGGCGAGCCCAAGCCACCGGTGCCGATGATCAATACCTTGGCTTTTTTCAGGTTCAACTGACCTTCGCGGCCAACACCTGGCAGGGTGATGTGGCGTACGTAGCGTTGTACCTCTTCGTTGCTCAGGGCGGTTTCATTGCTTAAGCCCTCGACGTCCATGCCGCCGGAGGTGGCGAGCAGCACTTCGATTTTGGCCTTTTCCGGCAAGGGCTCGTCGGCGCCGATCAGTTCTTCCTCGGCAGTGAACAGGAAGTGTTCCTTGAGCTGGTTGTTCTTCTCGTGAAACAGATGGGCACGTAACTGTGGGTGGCTGCTGCATAGGTTTTCAATGACTTCGCGCAATGTCGATCCGGTGCCCTTGAGGGTCGATTCCGGCAGCTTGGCCACGCGAACCAGAATGTCGGGGAAAGAGACAGCGTTCATGGACAACTCCGTGTGCAGGTCGTTGAAAGGTTGAAGAGCGAAATGCTTGCCATCCCAGGCAAACAGCTTTGAGCCGAGGGACTGGCCCTGGCGAACGTCCACCACCAAGTAGCTGACGGGGTAGATCGGCTCACCCAGGAACAGCGCCTTGTCCTGGTCTTCGTCACTGAAATAGGCACCGACATCCGGGTGCGAGTGATAGATCACCACCACCGGGTTATCGCTGCGAAGCGCCTTGTTCAACAGCAGGGTGTCGGCTACGGAAAAGGTGTAGCCGTTGGCCGCGCTGCGCGGGTACATCTCGGGGTTCTTGCGGTGCAACTCATTCTGGATGTTGCTGCCCAGGTACACGCTGCCGTCGGCGAAGACAAAACCACAGCACTCTTCGGGGTAGCTGCGGGTGGCGTGGGCGTAGATCTGTTCCAGGGCGGTCGGGCGGAGGACGTCCATGTTTCTCTCGCGTTGCTGGGTGAGGGGTGGGAGGGTCAATTTTTCTTGGCCAGGAGTTTTTCAACCGGCAACTTGGTGATCGCAAAACCGGCCAGCAGAATGGCTGAGTACAGCATCAAGTCGCGGGAAATTTCCACGCCTTCGTACCAGGCGCCGATGATCACTGCGAACACCGGGAAGATGATGAACACGAATGACAGGATGATCGGACTCAAGCGCTTGAGCAGCATGAAGTACACGATGAACCCGCCCACGGATGCCACCAGCCCGAGGTAAAACAGCGCGCTCCAGGAACGCAGGGTGATGTTTTCGAAGGTGGGTGTTTCAAACCATAGGCCGGCCACAAACAGCATCAGCCCGGCAATGCCAATGGGCAGCGTGTTGTAGGTGATCACACTGATGGCGCTGCCTTTTTGCTTGGTAATGACGTAGCACAAGGCATGCATGATTGCGGCGGTCAGAATCGCCAGTACCCCGAAGAACTCGGCGTGGTCCAGGTGCAGGCCCTGGCTCTTGATGATCATGTAGAGGCTGCCGAAACCGATGCCGATGCCGACCACCTGGGAAAAATAGATGCGTTCGCGCAGAAACAGCGCGGAGAAGATCAGGATAAACACCGGCATGCAGCTGAACAGCAGTGCGGTGAGGCCGGAGGATACATGCATCTCGCCGTAATTGAGCAGGTAGTACGGAACGCTGAAGTAGGACAGGGTCACGAATACAAAGAACCAGCGGCTTTCTCGCGGGAACAGGATCGGTTCGCGCCGTACCAGGGCAAAACACAGAAACAGCGGGAAGGCGATCAAGAAGCGCAGGCCCGCCGATGTCAGCGGTGGCACGCTTTCGACGGCGATCTTGATCCCCAGCCACGTGGTGCCCCAACTCAGGCACACGATAAGAAACATCATGCTGGTGACCAGGCCAGCCAACCACTGTTTCTGAGTTTTTGTTTTTGTTGTGTTTTCAAGAACGGCGGACATTGGCATCGTTTATTGCTTCCCTGAGCCGGAATTGAACTCTATATTGACTGTGTATTAAGTTGTTTCATTCGGTGATTGAACCCGTAAAAGCACACTATTAGGGCGAATGATGGCTGTCAAAACAAATATTGACATGGTGTCAATTATGCGTGAGGGGTTGTCCAGCGGTCAGGGCGTGAAGTACAAGCGCCTGTCCGATGTGATGGAGCGGGGCATCCTTGAAGGCTTGATTGAACCCGGACGAAAACTGCCGCCCCATCGGGTGCTTTCCGACAATCTGGGTGTGACCATCGGCACCATCAGCCGAGCCTACGGCGAGTTGGAGCGCCTGGGGTTAGTTGTGGCGCGTGTGGGTGACGGCACGTTCGTGCGCAAGCGTGGGATGGAGCGCCAGCGTGATGAAGGCTTTCGCAATGTCAGCGAGGAGCCACGCCATCACTTCGACATGAGCCGCAACATGCATATTCCTGGGCAAGAGACCGTGTTTCTGGCCCAGAGCTTCCAAACCTTGTCGACCAACGCCAAGTTCCTGCAGGACATCAGCGCCTACACCCCGGATGCCGGTTTGCCGCGCTACCGTGAAGCCGGTGCGCAGTGGCTGGTGCAGCGTGATTTTCACCCCATTCCCGAGCAGGTCATCTGCGTGAATGGCGGCCAGCATGGCCTGCTCTGCGCGATGATGGCGCTATTGCGGGCGGGCGATACGGTGGTCACCGAACAACTTACCTATCCTGGGCTGATCACGGCTGCGCGCATGCTGGGTGTTCGCCTGATCGGCCTGGAGATGGATGAAGAGGGCGTGCTGCCAGGCGCGCTGGATGAAGTTTGTCGTAATCATCGGGTGTCGGCGTTGTACTGCACGCCGACCATCCAGAATCCGACAACAGCAGTATTGTCGGTCGCACGCCGGGAAGCCCTGGTTAAAGTGTGCCGCGAGCACAACCTGCTGATTCTTGAAGACGAAGCCCACGGCGTCTTGGTGGAAGATCGGCCGCCGCCCCTCAGCCATTTCGCGCCTGAGCGTACGATTTTGATCAGCAGCTTGAGCAAGGCGGTGTCCGCCGGGCTGCGCGTGGGCTATGTGCATGCGCCACCGGCGCTGGTCAGCCGTATTTCAGCGGCCTTGCGCTCGACCTGCTGGATGGCCACGCCAGTGACCCTGGAACTGGCGACCCAATGGATCGAAAATGGCACGGCGGAATATCTGCTACGGCAGCAGATCAATGAGATCAGCCGTCGCAAAGCCCTGGTGCGCGACCTGCTGGCTGGACTTGAGTACCGCACCCACCTGAATAGCCCGCATTTCTGGATTGAAGTCCCTGAGCCATGGCGCGCGTCGGAAATCGAGGCCGAGCTCAAGCAGAACAATTACCTGATCGCCACCGCCGAAGCGTTTGCCGTAGGGCAGACGGCGGTGCCGCAGTTCATTCGGGCGAGTATCTGTAATACGTCGGGGGATGATCAGTTGTTGCGTGAGGGATTTGATGCGCTGGCAACGGCGTTGGGGCAGGGTGGGGGCAGGTTTCACCTGTAGATCGGTCTTTATTGGCGAGGGAGCAAGCGTCCTCGCCAATAAAGCACATAGTTCGAGGTTATTTAAAACGTCGCTCGACGCCTTTCTCCACCAGAATCTTCGCCGAAATCTCTTCCACCGAAAAATGCGTGGAATTGATATGCGCAATATTCTCGCGACGGAACAGATTTTCTACCTCGCGCACTTCGAACTCGCACTGGGCGTAGCTCGAATAGCGGCTGTTGGGCTTGCGCTCGTTACGGATGGCGGTGAGGCGGTCCGGGTCGATGGTCAGGCCGAACAGCTTGTGCTGGTGCGCGCGCAGGGCGGCTGGCAGCGTCAGGTGTTCCATGTCGTCCTCGGTCAGCGGATAGTTGGCCGCGCGGATGCCGAATTGCATGGCCATATACAGGCACGTCGGCGTCTTGCCACAGCGGGATACGCCCACCAGGATCAAATCGGCTTTGTCGTAATAGTGAGTCCGGGCGCCATCATCGTTGTCGAGTGCGAAGTTCACCGCCTCGATACGCTCCATATAGTTGGAGTTGTGCCCAATGGAATGGGACTTTCCTACGGAATAGGAGGAGTGCTCACTCAACTCTTGTTCCAGTGGTGCCAGGAACGTGGAGAAAATATCGATCATGAAACCATTGGAGGTTGCAAGGATCTCACGGATGTCTTGATTGACGATGGTGTCGAAAATGATCGGCCGAAAACCGTCTTTTTCAGCCGCCAGATTGATTTGTTGTACCATGGCCCGCGCTTTATCCACGCTGTCTATATAAGGCCGCGTAAATTTGGCGAAGGTAATGTTTTCGAACTGCGCGAGCAGGCTCTGGCCCAATGTTTCGGCTGTGATGCCGGTGCCGTCGGAGATAAAGAAAGCAGATCGTTTCATTTGAGCCCTGGGCCTTAAGCTGATGGCGAATCTTGGATATGATAGGCGCGATTTTGCCGTCCCGCAGTGGGCCGCATTCTCACTTATTTTCCAGGTCCAGGCCACAAGCGCTGGCGTTTGCTCTTACTGAGCTGCCAGCGTCCTGAGCTTTTCCAACACAGAAAGTGGAGAGATCACCTTGGTAGAGTACGTAGTTTCCCTCGATAAGCTCGGCGTCCATGATGTAGAGCATGTGGGGGGCAAGAACGCATCCCTCGGCGAGATGATCAGTAATCTTGCAGGCGCTGGTGTCTCGGTGCCTGGTGGTTTCGCCACCACGGCCCAGGCATACCGCGATTTCCTCGAACTGAGCGGCCTCAATGCTCAGATCCACGCCGCGCTGGACGCCTTGGACGTCGATGACGTGAATGCCCTGGCCAAGACCGGTGCCCAGATCCGTAAGTGGATCATGGAAGCCGAGTTCCCCGAGAAGCTCAACGAAGAAATCCGCACCGCCTTCGCCACGCTGTCGACGGGTAACCCCGACATGGCCGTCGCCGTGCGCTCCTCGGCCACCGCCGAAGACTTGCCGGACGCTTCCTTTGCCGGCCAGCAGGAAACCTTCCTGAATATCCGCGGCGTTGAAAACGTCATCCGCGCCGCCAAGGAAGTGTTCGCCTCGCTGTTCAACGATCGCGCTATTTCCTACCGTGTACACCAGGGGTTTGACCATAAGCTGGTGGCTTTGTCTGCCGGTGTACAGCGTATGGTGCGTTCGGAAACCGGCACTGCCGGCGTGATGTTCACCCTGGACACCGAATCGGGTTTCCGTGACGTGGTGTTTATCACCGGCGCCTACGGCCTGGGTGAAACCGTCGTACAAGGCGCGGTCAACCCGGACGAATTCTATGTACACAAGCACACGCTTGAGGCTGGCCGCCCGGCGATCCTGCGCCGCAATCTGGGCAGCAAGGCGATCAAGATGATCTACGGCGACGAGGCCAAGGCCGGTCGCTCGGTAAAAACCGTTGAAGTCGACAAGGCCGAGCGTGCGCGTTTCTGCCTGACCGACGCTGAAGTCAGCGAACTGGCCAAACAGGCGATGATCATCGAAAAGCACTACAAGTGCCCGATGGACATCGAATGGGCCAAGGACGGTGACGACGGCAAGCTGTATATCGTGCAGGCGCGCCCCGAAACCGTGAAGAGCCGCACCTCGGCCAATGTCATGGAACGCTACCTGCTCAAGGAAACCGGCACCGTGCTGGTGGAAGGTCGCGCCATTGGCCAGCGCATCGGCGCGGGTAAGGTGCGGATCATCAAGGACGTGTCCGAGATGGACAAAGTCCAGCCCGGCGACGTGCTGGTCTCCGACATGACCGACCCAGACTGGGAACCCGTGATGAAACGCGCCAGCGCCATCGTCACCAACCGTGGCGGGCGAACCTGTCACGCGGCGATCATCGCCCGTGAACTGGGGATTCCTGCAGTTGTCGGTTGCGGCAACGCCACCCAACTGTTGAAAGACGGCCAAGGCGTGACGGTTTCCTGTGCTGAAGGCGACACCGGTTTTATCTTTGAAGGTGAACTGGGCTTCGACATCAAGCAAAACTCCATCGACGCCATGCCCGACCTACCGTTCAAAATCATGATGAACGTCGGCAACCCGGATCGCGCCTTCGATTTTGCACAGTTGCCTAACGCCGGTGTGGGTCTGGCCCGCCTGGAGTTCATCATCAACCGCATGATCGGCGTGCACCCCAAAGCCCTGCTGAACTACGACGGTCTGCCGTCGGAGATCAAGGAAAGCGTCGACAAGCGTATCGCCGGGTACAGCGACCCGGTGGGTTTCTACGTCGAGAAGCTGGTGGAAGGTATCAGCACCCTGGCGGCGGCCTTTTACCCGAAAAAGGTCATTGTGCGCCTGTCGGACTTCAAGTCCAACGAATACGCCAACCTGATCGGCGGCAAACTCTACGAACCAGAAGAAGAAAACCCGATGCTGGGTTTCCGTGGCGCCTCGCGTTACATCAGCGAAGCGTTCCGTGACTGCTTCGAACTCGAGTGCCGCGCCCTCAAGCGCGTGCGCAACGAAATGGGTCTGACTAACGTCGAAATCATGGTGCCGTTCGTCCGCACTTTGGGTGAGGCGAGTCAGGTCGTCGACTTGCTGGCCGAAAATGGCCTGAGCCGCGGTGAAAACGGCTTGCGCGTCATCATGATGTGCGAATTGCCGTCCAACGCCATCCTGGCCGACGAGTTTCTGGAGTTCTTCGACGGTTTCTCCATCGGTTCCAACGACCTGACCCAGCTGACTCTGGGCCTGGACCGTGACTCGGGGATCATCGCGCATCTGTTCGACGAGCGTAATCCTGCGGTGAAGAAGCTGCTGGCCAACGCCATCCAAGCCTGTAACAAGGCCGGCAAGTACATCGGCATCTGCGGCCAAGGCCCTTCCGACCACCCGGACCTGGCCAAATGGCTGATGGAACAGGGCATCGAAAGCGTCTCGCTGAACCCTGACTCCGTGCTGGAAACCTGGTTCTTCCTGGCAGAAGGCCAGGCGTCCGCCTAAGGTCGATACGTCAAAAGTGCCGGTCACTCGTCAAGGGTGACCGGCATTCTTATCTGTGCAGGGCGGAACTCCTTCCGGACGCCGCCCTTTTTTGTGCAAGAGCATTATGCAAAGCAGCAGCAACCTATTTCCCGTCGCCCTGATCAGTGCTGAACGTCGCGGCGATCTGAGTGAAGATGTGTACCGCCTCAAACCCGGCAACAGCCCTGACGGCACCGTCGAGCTGGCCGTGACGCGTTTGGGCCTGGCTGATGTCCCGGAAAGCCGGGGCACGCCGGTTATTTTGTTGCACGGTAGTTTTTCCAACCGGCGCTTCTGGTACTCGCCCAAAGGCATTGGCCTTGGGGCTTACCTGGCGCGCCGAGGATTTGATGTGTGGATCCCGGAAATGCGCGGGCATGGTTTGTCCAAGCGCAATAAGGACTACGCGAGGAATCGCGTCGCCGACTACGCGCGTTACGACTTACCGGCCATCGGCGCGTTTGTGCGTGAGCAAAGTGCACAAATTCCACACTGGATTGGTCATTCGCTGGGAGGCACCGCGCTGGCCGCGGCATTGGGCGGTCAGCACCTTGGTTCGCCGGCAGTGGCCTCGGTGGCGCTGTTTGGCTGTCAGGTCAGCCGTACCCACTGGCCGTTGAAAATCCCACCGGTGGAGTGGACCGGCCGTTTACTCTTGAAACGCTTCGGCGAGGTGTCGGGCGTACGGCTCAAACGTGGTCCTGAGGACGAGCCTGCAGGCGTAATGATCGAAGCCCTGCGTTGGAACGGCCTGTTCGGTCGGTTCGGCGATGGCAAGCAGGACTGGTGGAAAGGTCTCGCAGAGGTCGATGTGCCGTTGCTGGCGGTGAGCGCGGCCGGAGACCAGCAGGATCCCGCATGGGCGTGCCGCAAGCTGTTTGAGCAAGTCGGCTCCGAGCATCGCCAGTACCTGTGCCTGGGGCGCCAGCAGGGCTTTAGCGGAGATTTCGGGCATGTCGAGATGCTGGTCAGCAAAGCGGCCCAGGCGCAAGTGTGGCCTTTGGTAGAGCGCTGGTTGAAAGATCCGCTGACACCTCTAGCCGGGGCGCAGCCTCAGGTCCTTGAGGCGGTTTGACTAAGCGCTCTACCAAGGGCGTTTCACTCGTGTGTGGTTGCGGCTAAGATATGACGCGTTAAACGCATCTGGTCATATTCAGTCGCGCAGTGGTTGTTGCGTTTCGATGAGATGGGTCTGATCATGACCGCCGTCGATGGGCAAGCACTTAAAGAATGCCTATTGCGATGCGTTTTTCTGATGTACACCGTGGGATGTTCGACCTCTTTCTTAACGACAGGAGTTTCTCGATGAACCATTACGTGACGCCCGACCTGTGCGACGCCTACCCGGACCTGGTGCAGGTGGTTGAGCCGATGTTCAGTAATTTCGGCGGCCGAGACTCCTTTGGCGGTGAAATCGTCACCATCAAATGTTTTGAAGACAACTCCCTGGTCAAGGAACAGGCCGACCAGCCAGGCGCCGGCAAGGTGTTAGTGGTCGACGGCGGTGGTTCCCTGCGGCGCGCATTGCTGGGCGACATGATCGCCGAGAAGGCCGCAAAAAATGGTTGGGAGGGACTGATGATTTACGGCTGCATCCGTGATGTCGATGTCATCGCCCAAACGGACCTCGGCGTACAGGCGCTCGCTTCGCACCCGATGAAAACCGACAAGCGCGGTATTGGCGACCTGAATGTGGTAGTGACCTTCGCCGGCGTGACGTTCCGCCCGGGTGAATACATCTATGCGGACAATAATGGCGTGATCGTCTCGCCAAGCCCGCTAAAAATGCCTGAATAAACCGCGGTAACCGATAGGGGTGAGGATGTTCGAGGAAGAAAACGCGCAGTGGGGGCTTGTGCATGCCCTGGTGCTGGACGGTAAAGGCGGCGCGCGTTCGATTGCCCGGACTGAGCTCGACGACTTGCAGCTACAACCCCAGGAAAGCCTGTGGCTGCATTGGGATCGCAGCCATCCGCAAACCCAGACCTGGTTGCGCAAGTCCAGCGGCTTGAGCGAGTTCGCCTGTGACTTGCTGCTGGAGGAAAACACCCGTCCGCGGCTGTTGCCGCTGACGGATGGCGAATTGCTGCTATTCCTGCGGGGGGTCAACCTCAACCCAGGCGCGGAGCCGGAAGACATGGTGTCGGTGCGCATCTTTGCTGCGGCCAGCCGTGTGATTTCCCTGCGCCTGCGACCGCTGCGCGCGACCGATGAGCTGCTGGTGCAATTGGCAGACGGCAAAGGGCCAAAATCCGCGTCCGAACTCATTCTCTATATGGCTCAGTACCTGACCAACAAAGTGCAGGATCTGGTCACCGATCTGTCCGAAATCGTCGACGTTGAAGAAGAAAAACTTGATACCGACGAACGGTATACTCCGGAGCATGGCAGCGTTTTGCAGATCCGTCGGCGAGCGGCAGGGCTCAAACGTTTTCTGGCCCCCCAGCGGGATATTTTTGCCCAGCTCACACGGATCAAACTGCCGTGGTTCTGTGACGACGACGCCGACTATTGGAATGAATTACACAACAGCCTGACGCGCTATCTGGAAGAGCTCGAACTGGCCAGGGAGCGCGTGGGGCTTGTGCTTGAGGCTGAAGACCGACGCTTGAGCGTGCGTATGAATCGCACCATGTACCGTTTCGGGATCATCACCGGGATCTTCCTTCCGATGAGCTTTCTCACCGGTTTGCTGGGTATAAATGTGGGCGGAATTCCGTTCTCCGCCAGCCCTTATGGGTTCGTGATTGCGTGCCTGATGATGGTCGCTGTCGCACTGGGGCAATGGTGGCTGTTTCGACGATTGCGCTGGGTTTGACCTGAATATGAGCTGAACGTACGACGGGGTTCATGTGACCCCAAGAATTTAACCCTCGTCTTTTAAAACACTAGCGAGAGGTCTTTTATGCACGATCCGTTCGAACAGTCTTTACGTGACATGCTCAATGCTTCGCCGTCCAACCGTGACGACGATGCTTGCCTTGGTCGCGTGTTGAAAACCGCCAACCGTCAGGTAGGAGCGGGTGACCTGTTCGGTCTGCTCGGTCGTTGGTTGCCGGCGTTGATGATGGCCCTGAACAATGGTTCGGCCCACGTATCGCCGGTGTCCCGTCGTAAATCTCTTGCTCGCACTGCTGATAAGGCTGATTGAATATGGAACTTGATCTCTGGACCCAGAGCCTGGTCACTGCGATGACCGCATTGTGGACCAAGGTGGCGAACTTCATTCCAAACCTGTTTGGTGCCCTGGTCTTGGTGCTGCTGGGTTTTGTCGTGGCAAAATTGCTCGACACCTTGCTGTCCAAATTACTCGCAAAACTCGGCCTGGACCGCTTGATGGCAGGCACCGGCCTGACCAAGCTACTGGGCCGCGCCGGGTTGCAAGTGCCGATCTCGACCTTGATCGGGAAGATCGTCTACTGGTTCGTTCTACTTATTTTTCTTGTTTCTGCAGCTCAATCCCTTGGACTTGAGCGAGTTTCAGCTACGCTCGACATGCTGGCACTGTACTTGCCGAAAGTTTTCGGCGGCGCGTTGGTGCTGCTGGTAGGCGTTTTACTGGCGCAGCTGGCCAATGGGCTGGTGCGCGGGGCCGCTGAAGGTGTGGGGCTGGATTATGCTGCGGGCCTGGGACGAATCGCCCAGGGCCTGGTAATTATCATCAGTATTTCGGTCGCGATCAGCCAGTTGGAGGTCAAAACTGACCTGCTCAACCACGTGATCGTGATTGTTTTGATTACCGTTGGTCTGGCCGTTGCGCTGGCCATGGGCTTGGGAAGCCGGGAAATTGCCGGTCAGATTCTTGCGGGAATCTATGTGCGTGAGTTGTATCAGGTTGGGCAACAGGTGCGTGTGGGCGAGGTCGAAGGGCAAATCGAGGAGATCGGAACCGTGAAAACGACGGTGCTGACCGATGACGGTGACCTGGTGTCGCTGTCCAACCGGATTCTCCTCGAGCAGCAGGTCAGTAGCCGCTAACCCGGCAAACCCTGCTAATGTACGCCGCCGCAAACCCGGCTGACCGGGTTGTAGCGGACATTGACCTGACTGTCGGCACGACTTGTTTTGAATAAAGCCCAAACGCTGTCCACGCGCTATGACCCCCGTGAGCTCTCTGATGAGGAGTTGGTCGCGCGCGCGCACACGGAGCTGTTTCACGTAACACGCGCGTACGAAGAGTTGATGCGCAGATATCAACGCACTCTGTTCAACGTTTGTTCAAGGTATTTAGGGAACGATAGAGATGCGGATGATGTCTGTCAGGAAGTGATGCTAAAGGTGCTGTACGGTCTGAAGAACTTTGAGGGCAAATCGAAGTTCAAAACGTGGCTATACAGCATCACGTACAACGAGTGCATCACGCAGTATCGGAAGGAACGGCGCAAGCGTCGCTTGATGGACGCTTTGAGTCTGGACCCCCTTGAGGAAGCGTCTGAAGAAAAGGCGCCGACACCCGAGGAGAAGGGCGGACTCGATCGCTGGTTGGTGCATGTGAATCCAATTGACCGTGAAATTCTGGTGCTACGATTTGTCGCAGAGCTCGAGTTTCAGGAAATTGCTGACATCATGCACATGGGTTTGAGTGCTACAAAAATGCGTTACAAACGTGCTCTTGATAAATTACGTGAGAAATTTGCGGGCGAGACTGAAACTTAGTGCGTGGCAAATATCTCTTACGTGTAGGCAAGTTCTGTTAGACTTGCCGCCGAGTTGTCCCCCGGTTTGTGGGACTGCTTTACAATCACCAGATGGGGATTTAACGGATGAAACTGAAAAACACCTTGGGCTTGGCCATTGGTACTCTTATTGCCGCTACTTCTTTCGGCGCACTGGCACAAGGCCAAGGCGCAGTTGAAGGCCAGCTGTTCTACAAAAAGCAGTTCAACGATAGCGTCAAGCACATCGAAGACGGCTACAACCCTGGCGCCAGCATCGGTTACTTCATTACCGACGACGTGTCGGTTAACCTGAACTACGACACCACCAACCACACCCGTTCGAACGACGGTACTGGTAACCAGAAGATCAAAGGTGACACTGGCAGCGTGACTGCTCAGTACCACTTCGGTCAGGCCGGTGTTGACTCCCTGCGTCCATACGTAGAAGGTGGTTTCGGTCACCAGAGCCGTACCAACGTTAAAGCCGACGGCCACAGCGGTCGCGACCAGTCGACTCTGGCTATCGCTGGCGCTGGTGTGAAGTACTACTTCACCAACAACCTGTTCGCACGTGCCGGTGTTGAGTCTGACTACAACCTGGACAACGGCAAGTGGGATTACTCCGCACTGGTTGGCCTGGGCGTAAACTTCGGCGGTAACGCTGGCGCAGTAGCTCCAGCTCCTACCCCAGCACCAGCTCCAGAGCCAGTTCCAGAGCCAGAAGCTCCGGTTGCTCAGGTTGTTCGTGTTGAGCTGGACGTTAAGTTCGACTTCGACAAGTCGGTTGTTAAGCCTAACAGCTACGGCGACGTGAAAAACCTGGCCGACTTCATGGCTCAGTACCCAGCTACCAACGTAGAAGTTGCTGGTCACACTGACTCCATCGGTCCAGACGCTTACAACCAGAAGCTGTCCCAGCGTCGTGCTGACGCTGTTAAGCAAGTCCTGGTTAAAGACGGCGTTCAGCCTAGCCGCATCACCGCGGTAGGTTACGGCGAATCCCGCCCAGTTGCTGATAACGCAACTGAAGCTGGTCGCGCTGTTAACCGTCGCGTAGAAGCGTCGGTTGAAGCTCAAGCTCAGTAATTACTGAGTGGTAGAAAAAAGCCCGGCTTAGGCCGGGCTTTTTTTCGTCTGCAATTTGTCTCAAGTGCTGGCTGACACCGCAACCCGGGCCGCCTGATCAGTGGCGGCAACACGGCCGATCACCAGAATCGCCGGGCTCTTCAACGCAAACGCCTGCGCATCCGTATGCGTGTGTGCCAGTGCGCTGCGGCATTCGCGCTGCTGGGGCAGCGATGCATTTTCGATCATCGCAACCGGCATATCCGCTGCCACAGCGCCTCTTCGCCGCCCCGGCAGAAAATACACGGGTCGCCGCCTTTAAGCCGCACCACGCACTTGCCTAGTCGTGCATAACGCCGGATCAAATGGTGGATGAAATCCTGGGGTGTTGACCGGCAACCACCGCGCACTGCCGTTTGTCCAGGCCAGCGCATTATTCACCGGGTTGTTGCCGGCCGAATCGTTCATCAACACCTACCTTTTCTTTCAAAAAAAAGCGCCGCTCCCTCGCATGGCAATACAAGCCATTGAGGGTAACGACGCCTTTGTCCGTAAGCCTGCTCCGACGTTGGAGCGGCTCTCATGCAGAGTCGTTAACAAAGCACATGCCACGGGCAAACAGGCTCGGCCATCGTCAGCTTTTCATCAAGATTGAAACTCGCCAGCCTTTCAGTATGGCCGCCTCTTCGCGCCAGATAGGCAGGAACACCTACGGTGACTATCAATTCCCCAGCCATGATCAGCCGCCGAGGGCTGCATCGCTGGCTGCTGTGCTTTGCACTGTTGCTGGCAATCGCTCCCGCCTTGGGTGAGCGCTACCAGGCGCGGGATGAAAGCTTGCACACCTTTTTTACCGCACTGTCGGTGCCGTTGGGCGTGCCCGTCGTGGTCAGCCGCGAGGTCGCGCGCAGGACCCTTTCTGGGGCATTCGACTTGGGGGCGGCGCAGCAAACCCTGGAGGTGGTCGCCGAGCAGCATGGCCTGATCTGGTACAGCGACGGGCAGGTGCTTTACCTCTATGCCGCTGGTGAGGCAAAAAGCTCGGCGGTGGCGTTGCGGCATATTTCGGTCGACAGGCTGCGTGGGTTCATGCGCCGTTCGGGACTTGATGAATCACGCTATCCGCTCAGGGAAAGCGGGGAGCGGACATTCTATGTGTCCGGGCCGCCTAACTACGTGGACCAAGTGTTGCACCTGGCCCAACTGATGGACAGGCAGCGCACCGAGGTGCGCGTGGGCACCCAGACCTTCGGCGTGGTGCAGGTGTTCAACACCGACGTGGCCGATCGTCAGTACGTCATCGGCGGCGACAAGGTCAACGTGGCGGGCATGGCCTCGATGATCGAAGCCGTGTTGGCCAGCGAGCAGAAGAACGGCACGCAGCGCCCCGTGAGTTTGCTGGCCGACAAGAGCCTGGTGGTGATTGCTTATCCGGACTCCAACAGCTTGCTGATCAAGGGCAAGCCGGCGCAGGTGAAGGTGATCGAGGAACTGGTGGCGGAGCTTGATAAGCCCAAGCGGCCGATTGAGGTATCGCTATGGCAGGTCGACATGGAGCGTAGCGAATTCGAGAAGATGGGCGCGGCCTGGGCTCAGGAAACACACACTGAGGCTTTCATGACGCGCGTGCTGGAGCCTTTGGACGATAACCGCCTGATGGCACAGCTCGGTGTGTTGGAGCGCCGGCGCAAAGCCAGGATCGTTGCGTTTCCAGTGATCCTTACCCAAGAGAATGTTCCGGCAGTTTTCCAGGATAACCATACGTTCTACCTGCCCGGTTCCGGTGGCGACAGCCGTGAGTGGCAGCCCGTGCGGTATGGCACCGAAGCCAGTGTGCTACCGCGCTTTGTCGAGTCGAATCAGATCGAAATGCAACTGACCATTGAGGACGATCGTCAGATGGATAACACGCTCAAGCGTGGTTCGGCAGGGGCCGTGGGGCGAGTAGGCATCAGCACGGTGGTGCGTGTGCCTCCGGGCAGGCGTCTTTGGTTGGGCGGTTTTCGACGTGAGGGCCAAGGGCTAGGCCGCAGTCGACGAGCAGAGGTCCGGATGTTTGTCATCCAGGCGCGAGCGGTTGGCCATGAGATCAAGATGCTCGCCGGTGCCGTCGGGCCGCCGCCATTAACGCAAAGCCAGTATGAGCAGGTGCAACGCGCGTTTGTACGTGAAAACCGTGACGCGCGTGAATGAACGGGCCACTAGACACGTGTCTGAGCGATTGCCTGAACGTGTGCTGTGCGTGCTGGCGAAAAGTCCTACGAGGTACGTGCCGAAAGCCTGGCTTACATGAGCCTTTTCCTAACGTCGTTCACGGCTCAGGTTTTTATAGTCGTGATGTTGCCGAATCGGCCGTTCTTGGAAGCAAGGAATTCAATGTCAGTAGTCGGATGCAGAGGTGTGTATGACCATCGTGAATGATGGGCCGACGGCCTCACGGGTTTTTGCCGGATGGACCTTGTATGGCGATGGCCAACTGACCGGTGACGGCGTGGATATTCAGTTGCCGCCCAAGGAGTGGCATGTGCTGCGGCTGCTGTTGGCGTCCGATGGCGCACTGATGACCAAGGATCAATTGCTTGAATTGGCCTGGCCCGGGGGCGAGGTTGCAGAGGAGTCGCTCACTCGCTGTATCTACGCGTTGCGCAAGCACCTGAAGAAAGACAAAGGGTTTATCAAGACGATCTACGGCAGAGGCTATCGCTTTACCTGCGTCGTGACAGTTGAGCATCACGAGTCGCGCCGCGCTGGGCGAGGGCGTGCACAGTACGTCTGTTCGGCCTGTGGCCAGGTGACACATGATTAAGCGACTGTGCAAAGGGGTATTGTTGAGCGTAATGATGGGCAGCCATTACGCCTGGGCCAGTTGTTGGGAGGAGGTTGCCAGCCGTTACGACATCGAGCCGGAGCTGTTGCAGGCCATCGCTGTGGTGGAGTCGGGTTACCGTGCGCAGGCATTGAACCCTGGCAATAGCGATGGTTCTCGAGACATTGGCCTGATGCAGATCAACAGCATGCACTTGCCTCGTCTGGCCAAGCAGGGGATTACCGAGGAAAGGTTGCTGACTGAACCGTGTTTGTCGGTCGAAGTGGGCGCCTCGATCCTGGCTGAGTTCATCCAGCGTTTTGGTTACAACTGGACTGCCGTAGGTTCCTACAATGCCGGTGGGGCGCCTGAGCGCGAGGCGTTGCGCCTGCGTTATGCGGAAAAAATCTGGGCGCAGTATGAGGCGTTGGTTGCACAGCGGCACTGACGATTGGACGGCGTACCTCGCACCAGGCGCGTCACCCCGGCTATAATCGGCGCCACCTTTCGTCGCCATCCGAGTCTAGCCCGCCCATGTATACCCTGGCCCGCCAGCTGTTATTCAAACTCTCCCCGGAAACTTCCCACGATCTGTCCCTGGACCTGATCGGTGCCGGTGGTCGCCTGGGGCTTAATGGCCTGGTATGCAAAGCGCCCGCGAAGATGCCGGTGTCGGTGATGGGGCTCGACTTTCCTAACCCGGTCGGGTTGGCTGCAGGCCTGGACAAGAACGGCGCGGCCATCGATGGCTTCGCGCAACTGGGTTTCGGTTTTGTCGAGATCGGCACCGTGACGCCACGGCCGCAGCCAGGCAACCCGAAACCACGGATCTTTCGCTTGCCGGAAGCCGAGGCGATCATCAACCGCATGGGCTTCAACAACCTGGGCGTTGATCACTTGCTGTCGCGGGTTCAAGCCGCGAAATACAAGGGCATTCTCGGCATCAACATCGGCAAGAACTTCGACACACCGGTAGAGCGTGCCGTCGATGATTACCTGATTTGCCTGGACAAGGTCTATGCCCACGCCAGCTACGTCACCGTCAACGTCAGCTCCCCCAATACCCCGGGCCTGCGCAGCCTGCAGTTCGGCGACTCCCTCAAGCAATTGCTCGAAGCCTTGCGCCTGCGCCAGGAAGACCTCGCCGTACGCCATGGCAAGCGCGTACCGCTGGCGATCAAGATCGCCCCGGACATGAGCGATGAAGAAACCGTGCTGGTTGCCCAGGCCCTGGTGGATTCGGGTATGGATGCGGTGATCGCCACCAACACCACCCTCAGCCGCGTCGGCGTTGAAGGGCTGGCGCATGGCGATGAAGCAGGTGGCCTATCGGGTGCACCGGTGCGCGACAAGAGCACTCACATCGTCAAGGTGCTGGCAGCCGAGTTGGCGGGGCGCTTGCCGATCATCGCTGTGGGCGGTATCACCGAAGGCAAGCACGCGGCCGAGAAAATTGCCGCCGGCGCGAGCCTGGTGCAGTTGTACTCCGGCTTCATCTATAAAGGGCCCGCGTTGATCCGCGAGTCGGTGGATGCAATTGCGGCGTTGCCTAAAGCCTGAGGCAATAAAAAGGGCTCCCTAAAGGAGCCCTTGGGCCGAAGCCCGCCGCCCTGATGGGGCGTGCGTGGTTAAGTCGTTACATAATCTTCATGGTGGTGTGTCGGATTAAGTGCCCTGTGTTAGCCGACGGCGTGAAGTTCGTTGAGTCTGTGGATTCCCGCAGTGCCAGTCATACCGTCCCAGTTGTCGCCGCGTCCTTCTCGCCAGCCGTTGATCCAGGCTTGGCGTACCGACGGTAGAGTAAATGGGCAAAGCTCACGGGATTTGCCATGAACGCCATATTGATATCCGCGTAAAAATGCTCTTTCCAACGGATCACGCTTAAGTCTTCTCATAGGGTGTTTCCCTCACTTGTTGACTGTCTAGATGTCCTTCGGCCTCGTCCGAGGCCGGGCAGGGTTTTTCTGCCCGTTGGTGGGCTCGCTGCCGGCGTGGCGAGCCATGTGTCGGCGTCGTTACGGCGCCAACCTGTATTGAGTTCTAACCAATAGGTCACATGGATTCAATGATCGTTTTGTCATAAGCACGTAACGATAACGATGCTATAGCCATAAGCTGGGATGGCTTTTCGCCCCTTTTATTGGGCAAACCCAGCTATGATGTGCCTTGCAAAGAGGATGGGTTTAATCCTTTAGTGAGAATATCCGTCTGTTGCAGTCGGTTATTATTCGACGAAGGGTATGAATATTTCTTTTTGTTGCAATCATTTGTTTATCTGCCCTGGAAATTTTGGCGCAAAGGCCTGGCAGCCGGGGTGGAACGGCACATTCGTGCCACGCGAGCACTCTTCAAGAAAAGTGCTTGATTGAAAACCGAACCGGCGATGCGTCGCCCGTTCATTTATTGCTGAAAAGCCTGGAATGCCCCATGTCGGACCGTTTTGAACTCTTCCTCACCTGCCCCAAGGGCCTCGAAGGCCTGCTGATCGAGGAAGCCGTCGGGCTAGGCCTTGAGGAAGCCCGCGAGCACACCTCGGCCGTGCGCGGCATGGCCGACATGGAAACCGCCTACCGCTTGTGCCTCTGGTCGCGCCTGGCGAATCGCGTACTGCTGGTGCTCAAGCGCTTCCCGATGAAGGACGCCGAAGACCTCTATCACGGCGTGCTGGATATCGAATGGGCCGACCACATGGTTGCGGACGGCACCCTGGCGGTGGAATTCAGCGGCCACGGTTCGGGCATCGACAACACTCACTTCGGCGCGCTGAAGGTCAAGGATGCGATTGTCGACAAGCTGCGCACCCCAGCCGGTGAACGCCCCTCCATTGACAAGATCAACCCGGACCTGCGCATCCATCTGCGTCTGGACCGTGGCGAAGCGATCCTGTCCCTCGACCTGTCCGGCCACAGCTTGCACCAGCGCGGTTATCGCCTGCAGCAGGGCGCGGCACCGTTGAAGGAAAACCTCGCGGCGGCGATTTTGATTCGCGCCGGCTGGCCGCGTATTGCTGCCGAAGGCGGCGCGCTGACAGACCCGATGTGCGGTGTTGGTACCTTCCTGGTCGAAGGCGCGATGATCGCCGCCGACATGGCCCCCAACCTCAACCGCGAACTGTGGGGCTTCACCACCTGGCTTGGCCACGTCCCGGCGCTGTGGAAAAAGCTGCACACCGAAGCCACCGAGCGTGCTGCCATCGGCATGAACAAGCCGCCGTTGTGGGTTCGAGGCTACGAAGCCGACCCACGCTTGATTCAACCCGCGCGCAATAACATTGAGCGCGCCGGCCTAAGCCACTGGATCAAGGTGTATCAGGGCGAAGTCGGCACCTTCGAGCCGCGCCCGGACCAGAACCAGAAGGGCCTGGTGATCTGCAACCCGCCCTACGGCGAGCGCCTGGGTGACGAGGCCAGCCTGTTGTATCTCTACCAGAACCTCGGCGAGCGTCTGCGCCAGGCGTGCATGGGCTGGGAAGCAGCGGTGTTTACCGGCGCGCCGGACCTGGGCAAGCGCATGGGCATTCGCAGCCATAAGCAGTATTCGTTCTGGAACGGCGCGTTGCCGTGCAAATTGCTGCTGATCAAGGTCAACCCCGACCAGTTCGTCACTGGCGAGCGTCGTACCCCGGAGCAGCGTCAGGCTGAGCGCGAGCAAGCCGCTTACGATCAAGCCCCGACCGAGCCACAAGAGCGCCAGTACAACAAGAACGGTAACCCGATCAAGCCAGCACCGGCTCCAGTGGTCGAGCAAGCGCGCCTGAGCGAAGGCGGGCAGATGTTTGCCAACCGCTTGCAGAAGAACCTCAAACTGCTGGGCAAATGGGCCAAGCGCGAAGGCGTGGACTGCTACCGTGTGTATGACGCCGACATGCCGGAATACTCCATGGCCATCGACCTGTACCACGATTGGGTGCATGTGCAGGAATACGCCGCGCCGAAATCCATCGACCCGGAAAAAGCCTCTGCACGTATGTTCGATGCTCTGGCGGCCATTCCCCAGGCGCTTAATGTCGACAAGAGTCGCGTGGTGGTCAAGCGTCGCGAGCGTCAGAGCGGCACCAAGCAGTACGAGCGCCAGAGCGCCCAAGGTAAGTTCACCGAGGTCAGCGAAGGCGGCGTGAAGCTGCTGGTCAACCTCACCGACTACCTGGACACCGGCCTGTTCCTGGATCACCGCCCGATGCGCATGCGCATCCAGAAAGAAGCGGCGGGCAAGCGTTTCCTCAACCTGTATTGCTACACCGCCACCGCCAGTGTGCACGCCGCCAAGGGTGGCGCGCGCAGCACCACCAGCGTGGATTTGTCCAAGACCTACCTGGATTGGGCGCGCCGCAACTTCTCGCTTAACGGTTTCTCCGACAAAAATCGCCTGGAGCAGGGTGATGTGATGGCGTGGCTGGAGGCTAGTCGCGATGAGTTCGACCTGATCTTTATCGACCCGCCGACCTTCTCCAACTCCAAGCGTATGGAAGGCATTTTCGACGTACAGCGTGACCATGTGCAGTTGCTCGACCTGGCCATGGCGCGCCTGGCTCCGGGCGGCGTGCTGTACTTCTCGAACAACTTCCGCAAGTTTGTGTTGGAGGACAACCTCAGCGAACGCTATGCGGTCGAGGAAATCAGCGACAAGACCCTGGACCCGGATTTCGCGCGTAACGCGAAGATCCACCGGGCCTGGAAGATCACCGCACGCTGATCGCTGCACTAAGTTGGAACAAAAAGCCGCGAGCCCGGAGTATTCCGGGCTCGCGGCTTTTTTGCACTGGTCAAACAGTGGTCTCATGGCTATAACTTAAGGCCTAGCCAAAGTGACAGCCCCGCACGCTGGCGTTGTGAGTGTTGCCTATGCCGATGCATGCCGTACGCCCGAAAGTCCTTGGTTTTATCAGTGAGCAGGCGTCGGCTTGGCTGGTGGCATTGGTGGTGTTACTGGCAGGTGGCGCGCTGACGCTCGTCGTTGGCTGGGCCGCCACCGACCTCTATCAGCAACAGGTTCGTCAGCGCTTCCAGTTGCTGGTCAACGAGCGCTACACCCGTATTCAGGAACGCTTCGAAGACCAGGAACAACGCCTGGCCAGTCTGCAGCGCTTCTTCGTCAACTCCAGTGACGTGTCCCGTGCAGAGTTTGATGGGTTTGCCCAACCCTTGCTGCTGCGCGCCCACGCTTATGCCTGGGCGCCGCGGATATTGCGCGATCAACGTCGTGCGTTTGAACAAGAGATTTCCCGCCAGCGCGGTGCCTCGTTCGCCATCCGTGAATTGAACGCGTCAGGTGAATTGGCGCCGGCCCCCGAGCGCGATGAATACGTGCCGGTGCTGTACAGCCAGACCCAAAGCCTGCTGGGCTCGCCGCTGGGCTTTGATCTGCTGGCTCAGCCGCTACGGCGCTCGGCCCTTGAGCGCGCGCAAAAAAGCGGCAAGCCTGCGGTGTCCCAGCCCATGCAACTGGTGGGTGTGGAACCGGCCTATGCGGCTGGCGTCTTGCTGGTGGCGCCCGTGAGCAAGCTATCCGATGCTGAACCCCGCGGCTTTGTGATGGCGGTGATCAGCATGCGCCAATTGGTGGCCGATGGTTTGCCCAAGCCGAACCGCGACAACCTGGTGATGCAGATCGTCGATACCTCCGACACCCAACAGCGCGTGCTGTATGCGTCGAGCAATGCGGTCGGCGCCAGCGACCTCAGCGCCGCACGGCGTCTAACCCTCGGCGACCACGTGTATGCCCTGACGGTGCAAGCCAGCCGGGCTTTCGACCAGGCCAACCGCTCCTCGATGAGCACGATCCTGACCATGGGCGGGTTACTCAGCCTGCTGCTCAGTGCCTTGCTGTATGTGTTGGTCAGTCAACGCCAACGCGCACTTAAATTAGTAGAGCAGCGCACCGAGCAATTGCGCCTGCGTGAGCAGGAGTTGCGCGGCGCCCATGGGCAATTGCGCAGCGTGTTGAATGCGGCCACCCAGGTCGCGATCATTGCCACCGACTTACGTGGTGTGATCAACACTTTTAATGCTGGCGCGGAGCAGATGCTGGGGTATCAGGCCGAGCAGGTACTCGGGCGGATGACCCTGGAAAGCCTGCACCTGGGCGCTGAACTTGATGCGCGCGCCGCTAGTTTAAGTGTGACCATGGGCAAACGTATTGCGCCGAGCCAGGCGATGCTGGTGGAGAGCCCGGACAACCTGCACGAGGCCAGGGAGTGGACGCTGTTGCGCGAAAATGGCAGCCGGTTGACGGTGAATATGCTCGGCACTGTATTGCTCGATGACCATGGCTTGTGGGTCGGGCACTTGGCGATTTACCTGGATGTCACCGAGCAGAAACGCGCCTTCGAGGCGCTGGCGGCGCGCGATCGGCTGCTGAAAAAACTCAGTGCCCATGTGCCCGGCGGGATCTTCCAGTTCGTCCTGGAACACAAGAACAACGGGCGTTTCATCTATGCCAGCGATGGCATGCGCGATATCTATGAAATCGAACCCGGGTTGCTCCAGCAAGACGCGGGCAAGGTCTTCGAGCGCATCCATCCTCAGGATGTAGAGCGGGTGCAACTGTCGATTCGTTTGTCGGCGCTGCAGTTGAGCCACTGGCGCGAAGAGTACCGCGTGCTGTTGCCGCAACGCGGACTGCGCTGGATTCGTGGTGAAGCTACGCCGGAAGAGTTACCCGGTGGCGGTACGCTGTGGCACGGCTACGTGTCGGATATCTCCGATCTCAAACGGGTGGAGGAAGAGTTGCGCGCGCTGTCCATCACGGATTCGCTGACGGGCATCCATAACCGGCGCTATTTCCAGGACCGCCTAAAGGCCGAGATGCTCAGGCTTAACCGCACCTCTGGGGCGCTGTCGTTGATCATGCTCGACATCGACCACTTTAAACGCATCAACGACCAACACGGGCACGCGGTGGGGGATGGGGTGTTGCAAGAGGTGTGCAGTCGCATCGGCCAGCGCCTGCGGCGTACGGATGTGTTCTGCCGCTTGGGCGGCGAAGAGTTCGGGGTGCTTTGCCCGCACACCGATGGCGATCAGGCGTACAGCCTGGCGATGGAGTTGTGGCAGACGCTACGCAGTGCGCCGATGGGAGCAGTGGGCACCGTGACGGCCAGCTTCGGTGTGGCCAGCTGGCGAGTCGACGAAGGCATTGATGGGCTGTTGCTGCGCGCGGATTCGGCGGTGTATGTGGCCAAACAGGCGGGCAGGGACCGGGTGGAGGCGCAGTGGTTGCGCGCCGGAACGCAGTAAAAATGGGAGGGGGCTTGCTCCCGATCACGGAGTCTCAGTCCACTGTGTTGTGACTGATCCACCGCTATCGGGAGCAAGCCCCCTCCCACATTTTTACTGCGGTGCTTCTTAGAGTACCGGTGCCGCCGTCGCCAGCTTCGGCTGGCGATACAGGTCCAGCAGCACCTGGTCCAGCACCGAGGACGCCCCCCACGGTTTCGAATCGTTGAGGATCGCCACCACCACCCAGGTATTGCCGTTGTTGTCGCGGCTGAACCCGGCAATCGCGCGCACGGTGTTCAGGGTGCCGGTTTTGACGTGGGCTTCGCCGCGCATGGCGGTAGTTTTCAGGCGTTTGCGCATGGTGCCGTCGGTGCCGGCGATCGGCAGCGAGCTGATGTATTCCGCCGCGTAAGGGCCTTTCCAGGCGGCTTGCAGCATGGCTGCCATCTCGCGAGCGCTGACGCGTTCGGCGCGGGACAGGCCGGAGCCGTTTTCCATCACCAGGTGCGGCGCGGTGATGCCTTTTTTCGCCAGCCACTGTCGAATCACGCGTTGCGCCGCCTTGGCGTCGTCGCCGTCGGCGTCGTTGCGAAACTGCGCACCCAGGCTCAGGAACAACTGCTGGGCCATGGTGTTGTTACTGTATTTGTTGATGTCGCGGATGATTTCCGCCAGATCCGGCGAAAAGGCGCGGGCGAGTACCTTGGCGTCCTTGGGCACTGGCGCCTGGATATCTCGACCCTGGATGGTGCCGCCCAATTCCTGCCAGATCGCGCGCACGGCGCCGGCGGTGTAGGTGGCGTGGTCGAGCAGCGACAGGTAAGTCTGCGAACTGCAGCCATCGCCCAACTGGCCGCTGACCGTCACGGTGACACTGCCATCGGCGGCGGTGACCGGGCTGTAGCGCACGTCGCCAGTGCACTGCTTGGCGCTGGTGACTTTGACCTGGTTGTCGATACGGACGCTGGCAATCGGCGGCTCGACCGACACGATCACTCGGCCCGAGTCGTTGCGGGTCACGAAGCGCAGCGCCTTGAGGTTGACCAGCAGGGCGTCGGGCTTGACCAGGAACGGCTTGTTTTCGTCATTGCCGTCGTCATTGAATTCGGGCAACTGCGGCGGGTTGAAGAAGCTGCGGTCGAGCACCAGGTCGCCGGTGACTTGCCGCACGCCATTGGCACGCAGATCACGCATCAGCAGCCAGAGTTTTTCCATGTTCAGCTTGGGGTCGCCGCCGCCCTTGAGGTAGAGGTTGCCGCGCAACACGCCAGCGCTGAGGGTGCCGTCGGTGTAGAACTCGGTTTTCCACTGGTGGTTGGGGCCGAGCATTTCCAGGGCCGCGTAGGTGGTGACCAGCTTCATGGTGGAGGCCGGGTTCACCGACACGTCGGCGTTGAATACGGTCGGCGTGCCGGGGCCGGTGAGGGGCAGCATCACCAGAGACAGCGCGGTATTTTGCAGTTTGGCTTTCTGCAGCGCCTGCGCAACGCTGGGCGGCAGGGTGTTGTTGATCGGGGCAGCAGAGACGGAAAGGGCCAGAGGTAGAAAAAAGCCGGCCAGTAGTGCTGAGCGAAAAGATTTGATCATAAAGAATAAAACCCTACTGCTGAGGAGGGTGAAAAAGGCGAGGGGTACGGAAGAAAATCCCTCATTGGTCACGAAAGTGTCGGCATTATGCCCCAAGGTAGATGCAGTTGTAGCTGAACGTTAGCGGGTATTGCGCGTTTTTTTGCAGAGAAATGGCCGGCTGTCCCAGAGAGTCGGGCAATTGCTGTCTTAAACTGCTAAAGTGCCGCCCGTTATTACTTATGAGGATTGTTCCAATGGCGACTAACCGTTCCCAGCGTCTGCGCAAAAAACTGTGCGTTGATGAATTTCAAGAGCTGGGTTTCGAACTGAACCTGGACTTCAAAGAAGGCCTGAGTGAAGAGGCTATCGACGCTTTCCTCGAAGCATTCATCAAAGAAGCCATGGAAGCCAACGGTCTGGGCTATGTCGGCGGCGATGACTTCGGTCTGGTTTGCCTGCAGAAGCGTGGCTCGGTCTCCGAAGAGCAGCGCGCTGCTGTTGAAGCCTGGCTGAAAACCCGTTCCGAGCTGACCAAGGCTGAAGTCAGCCCGTTGCTGGACGTGTGGTATCCGGAAAAGCCGATCAACGCGGCTAAGTGATACTGAAAAAACGGCGACCTGAGGGTCGCCGTTTTTTTATGCCTTGCGCCCGTTCAGAATCAGCAGTGTCAACACCCCCGCCACAATCCCCCAGAACGCCGAACCGATGGAAAACAGCGTCAAACCTGACGCGGTGACCATAAAGGTGATCAGTGCCGCTTCTCGCTCCTTCGGCTCATTCATGGCGATGCTCAAGCCATTGATGATCGAGCCAAACAGTGCCAACGCCGCAATCGACAGCACCAGTTCTTTTGGCAACGCTGCGAACAGTGCTGCCAATGTCGCGCCAAATACCCCGGCAATTGCGTAGAACACACCGCACCATACGGCGGCGGTGTAGCGCTTGTTGCGGTCTTCATGGGCATGCGGCCCGGTGCAAATCGCCGCACTGATCGCCGCCAGGTTGATGCCATGGGAGCCGAACGGTGCCAGCACCAGAGACGCCAACCCCGTTGCTGTGATCAAAGGTGAGGCGGGCACGTTGTAGCCGTCGGCGCGCAGCACGGCGACGCCGGGCATGTTCTGCGAGGTCATCGCCACGACGAACAGCGGGATGCCTATGCTGATGGTCGCCGCCAGTGAGAAGTGCGGCGTGGTCCATACCGGTGTCGCCACTTCCAGGTGAAACCCGCTGAAATCCAGCAGCCCCATCAGCCCCGACAGCACGGTGCCCAGCAGCAGCGCAGCGAGTACCGCGTAGCGTGGCGACAGGCGCTTGATGATCAGGTAAGTGAAAAACATCCCGAGCACGAGGCCAGTGCGATGCTGCACCGCGACGAAAATTTCGCTGCCGATCTTGAACAGTATTCCCGCCAGCAGGGCCGCCGCCAGTGACGACGGGATGCGTTTGACCAGTTTTTCGAAACTGCCAGTCAGGCCGCACAGCGTCACCAGCACCGCGCAGGTGATATAGGCGCCGATGGCCTCGCCGTAACTGACGCCGCCCAGGCTGGTGATCAACAGTGCCGCGCCCGGGGTCGACCAGGCAATGGTAATCGGCGTGCGGTAACGCAAGGACAGACCGATGCTGCACACCGCCATGCCGATGGAGATGGCCCAGATCCATGAGGAAATCTGCGCCGTGGTCAAACCGGCCGCTTGGCCGGCCTGGAACATCAGGACCAGTGAGCTGGTGTAACCGGTCATCATGGCGATGAAGCCGGCGACTACGGCCGACGCAGAAGTGTCGGCCAGAGGGCGCAAGGGCGCTTGGGTGGCGTCGGTCATGCAGAGGTGTTCCTTTTACCTGGGTGTTTGCCGGTGAAGGCGCGTATTCAAGCCTAAACTCAAACGTAACCACTCATTGCAATACAGCCGACGCCGCAAACAGCCGTACAGTGTGTTGGCGCAGTGGGTTGTGTACAATGTGCCGTGTTTTTAGGTGATACTTGCCAGCGACACGCGCTTGCCGTATTACCGTTAATTCGCCGCCGTTCTCCAAACCCGAGTGCCCATGAACGAACAGTTGCAACCTCTCAAGAAACAACCGCGAGCCGGCAAGGCCGGTCGCAGCGGAACCCAGGACGATATCGTCTACGCGCATATCTTCGAGGCCATCCTTGAACAACGCCTGGCGCCCGGAACCAAGTTGAGTGAAGAGGCACTGGGCGAAATCTTCGGCGTCAGCCGCACCATCATTCGCCGCGCGCTGTCGCGCCTGGCCCATGAAGGCGTGGTGTTGCTGCGGCCCAATCGTGGTGCGGTGGTGGCGAGCCCAAGTGTCGAAGAAGCACGCCAAGTGTTCCTGGCCCGGCGCCTGGTTGAACGGGCGATCACTGAGTTAGCGGTGCAGCACGCCACGGCTGAACAACTGGCCGAGTTGCGCCAGATGGTCAACGACGAGCGCGACAGCTTCTCGCGCGGCGACCGTGGTGCCGGTATCCGCCTCTCCGGTGAGTTCCACCTTAAGCTGGCCGAAGCGGCGAAGAATGCGCCACTGATCAGCTTCCAGCGCAGTTTGGTGTCCCAGACTTCGTTGATCATCGCCCAGTACGAAAGCGGCAACCGCTCGCACTGCTCCTACGATGAGCACACCCAACTGATCGACGCGATCGAAGCGCGCGACACGGCGCTGGCGGTGAATTTGATGATGCACCACATGGATCACATTGACAGCAAGCTCAACCTCGATGAGGAAAGTGCGTCGGATGATTTGCATGCGGTGTTTTCGCATTTGCTGCAGACCAAGAAGCCGGGGCGTTCCTCAATAAAGCTGTAAACCCAATTAAAGATGTGGGAGGGGGCTTGCTCCCGATGGCAGGGTGTCAGTCACTGAATCAGTTGACTGTTCCACCGCTATCGGGAGCAAGCCCCCTCCGGCATTTATTCTGTGCTGTGGTTGGGGTCAGCGTTGGTGCACCAGAGCGCCCGCCGCATACGTCTGCAGCACTGCCCGATCATCCCCCAGCGTCATCAACACAAACAACGTCTCGGCAATGTTATTGGCCTGCTTCAAGCGATAGCTGAGCAGTGGCGTGGCGTTGTAGTCCAGCACCAAAAAGTCCGCATCAGTGCCTGGCTGCAACGTGCCGATCTTGTCTTCCAGTCGCAGTGCCCGCGCGCCGCCTAAGGTCGCCAGGTACAGCGACTTGAACGGGCTCAGCCGCGCGCCTTGCAACTGCATGACCTTGTAGGCTTCGTTCAGGGTTTGCAGCAGCGAGAAGCTGGTGCCGCCACCCACGTCGGTGCCCAGGCCTACATTCAACTTGTGCTTCTCGGCCATCGGCAAATTGAACAGGCCGCTGCCGAGGAAGAAGTTCGAGGTCGGGCAGAACGCCACAGCCGAACCGGTCTGCGCCAGCCGCGCGCACTCGTCGTCACACAGGTGCACGCCGTGGGCAAACACCGAGCGCTCGCCGAGCAGTTTGTAGTGGTCGTATACATCCAGATAGCCTTTGCGCTCCGGGAACAGCTCTTTCACCCACTCGACTTCCTGCAGGTTTTCACTGATGTGCGTCTGCATGTATAGGTCTGGGTATTCGCCAAGCAGTTTCCCGGCCAGCGTCAGTTGTTCAGGCGTGCTGGTCGGCGCGAAACGTGGCGTGACCGCATAGTGCAAACGGCCCTTGCCGTGCCAGCGCTCGATCAGCGCCTTGCTTTCCTGGTAGCCGGATTCGGCGGTGTCGGTCAGGTAGTCCGGCGCGTTGCGGTCCATCATCACCTTGCCGGCGATCATGCGCAGGTCGAGTTTCTCGGCCGCTTCAAAAAACGAATTGACTGACTGCGGGTGCACGCTGCCGAACACCAATGCGGTGGTGGTGCCGTTGCGCAGCAGTTCCTTGATGAAGATATCCGCGACTTCCTCGGCGTGGGCCTTGTCGGCAAACTGGCTTTCGCACGGGAACGTGTAAGTGTTGAGCCAATCCAGCAGTTGCTCGCCATAGGCGCCGACCATGCCGGTTTGCGGCAGGTGGATATGCGTGTCGATCAGGCCCGGCGTGATCAGTGCATCCTGATAATGAGTGACGTCGATATCAGCGGGCAGCGTTGGCAGCAAATCGCGGGCTTGGCCCAAGGCGCTGATCTGACCGTTGTCGACCACCAGCAGGCCGTCTTCGAAGTATTCATAGGACGCTTCAATCCCCACTTCAGCAGGGTCGGCGATGCTGTGCAAGATGGCGGCACGGTAGGCTTTGCGAGTCAAAGGCATGGTGATCTCAATTGTTAGATAGCTTGGCTGCGGCGCGAGGCCGGCAGCAGTTTGGCAATGGGTTCGGCGCTCGCGGTGTGCTGGCCGAAGTTCGCGTTATAGGTGGCGATGATTTCACCGGCGATGGAGATGGCGATCTCCACCGGTAATTTGCCCTTCACCTCGGTGAGGCCCATGGGGCAGCGCATGCGTTGCAGGTGCGCGGTGTCGAAGCCGCGATCACGCAGGCGGTGTTCGAACTTGACCCGTTTGGTTTTCGAGCCGATCAGGCCGAAGTAGGCGAAGTCATTACGCTTGAGCAGGGCGGCGGTCAGTTCCAGGTCCAGCGCGTGATTGTGGGTCATGACGATGCAGTAACTGCCCACGGGCAAGTCGGCGATTTCATCGACCGGCTCTTCGCTGACGATTTTACGCACGCCCTGAGGGATATGCTGAGGAAACTCCTGGTCGCGGGAATCGATCCAGCGCACCCGACACGGCAGGCTGGCCAATAACGGCACCAAGGCACGGCCGACATGGCCAGCGCCAAATACGGCGATCTGCGCTTGTACCTGGCCCATGGGTTCGAACAGCAGCACGGTCACGCCGCCGCAGCACTGGCCCAGGCTGGCGCCGAGGCTGAAGCGCTCCAGGTGGGTGTTTTGCTGGCCGCGCACGAGCATGTCGCGGGCGATCTGCATCGCCTTGTATTCCAAGTGCCCGCCACCGATGGTGTCGAAGGTCTGCGCGGCGCTGATCACCATCTTTGAGCCGGCATTGCGCGGCGTGGAGCCGAGCTCTTCGATGATAGTCACCAGCACGCAGGGTTCACCCTGGTTCTGCAGGTCGGCGAGGGCGCTGATCCAGTTGTTCATAGTCACCTCTTGTGGTGTCTGTGAGGCCGCTATCGGGGCAAGCCCGCTCCCACATTTGATTTGTGAACACATTCAAATGTGGGAGCGGGCTTGCCCCCGAAGGCAGCGCCTCGGTCTAGAGCGAAGCCAACTCGGTCTCGGTTTCAATGGCTTTGGCAGCGGTCAGTTGGCGCATCTGCTCACACCCCCACAACACCCTTTCCGGCGTCGCCGGCGCATCAATCTTGGGCTGATGGCGATAGTCACCCAAACTCGCCACGGCATCCTTGATCGCGCACCATGAGGCAATCCCGAGCATGAAAGGTGGCTCGCCCACGGCCTTGGAATGGAACACCGTGTCTTCCGGGTTCTTGCGGTTTTCCACCAGCTTCACGCGCAGGTCCAGCGGCATATCCGCCACGGCCGGGATCTTGTAGCTGGCCGGGCCGTTGGTCATCAGCTTGCCTTTGTTGTTCCACACCAGCTCTTCCATGGTCAGCCAGCCCATGCCCTGGATAAAGCCGCCTTCCACCTGGCCGATGTCGATGGCCGGGTTCAGCGAGGCGCCCACGTCGTGAAGGATGTCGGTGCGCAGCATCTTGTATTCGCCGGTGAGGGTGTCGACGATCACCTCGCAGCAGGCCGCGCCGAACGCGAAGTAGTAGAACGGCCGACCGCGCGCCTGGCTGCGGTCGTAGAAGATTTTCGGGGTCTTGTAGAAGCCGGTGCTCGACAGCGAGACCTGGGCGAAATACGCCTGCTGGATCAAACTTTCAAAGGTCAGGATCTGATCGCGCACGCGCACATGGCCGTTGTGGAATTCCACGTCCGCCTCGCTCACGTCGTACTTGCGCGCGGCAAATTCCACCAAGCGTTGCTTGATGGTTTCGGCGGCATTCTGCGCCGCCTTACCGTTCAAGTCCGCACCGCTGGAAGCCGCCGTCGGCGAGGTGTTGGGCACCTTGTCGGTATTGGTGGCGGTGATCTGCACGCGGTCGATTTCAACCTGGAACACTTCGGCCACCACCTGCGCAACCTTGGTGTTCAAGCCCTGGCCCATCTCGGTGCCGCCGTGGTTCAGGTGGATGCTGCCATCGGTGTAGATGTGGATCAGCGCACCCGCCTGGTTGAGGAAGCTGGCGGTAAAGGAAATGCCGAACTTCACCGGCGTCAGCGCCAGGCCTTTTTTCAGGATCGGGCTGTGGGCGTTGTACAGGCGAATGGCTTCGCGACGTTCGGCGTATTGGCTGCTGGCCTCAAGCTCGGCGGTCATTTCTTCGAGCATGTTGTGCTCAACGGTCTGGTAGTAGTGGGTGACGTTGCGCTCGGTCTTGCCGTAGTAGTTGGCCTTGCGCACCGCCAGCGGATCCAGCGCCAAGTGGCGGGCGATGGCGTCCATGACGTCCTCGATGGCGACCATGCCTTGGGGGCCGCCGAAGCCGCGATAGGCGGTGTTGGAGGCGGTGTTGGTCTTGCAGCGATGGCCGTTGACCGTGGCGTCACCCAGGTAATACGCGTTGTCGGCGTGGAACATCGCGCGGTCGACAATCGAGTTGGACAGGTCGGGCGAGCAGCCGCAGTTACCCGCCAGTTCCAGGTTAATGCCGTGCAGGCGGCCGCTGTCGTCAAAGCCCACGTCGTATTCGATATAGAAGGGGTGACGCTTGCCGGTCATCAGCATGTCTTCGACGCGCGGCAGGCGCATCTTGGTCGGCTGGCCGGTAAGGCGCGCGACCACCGCGCACAGGCATGCGGGGCTTGCGGCCTGGGTTTCCTTGCCGCCGAAACCACCACCCATGCGGCGCATGTCGACCACGATCTTGTTCATCGACACGTCGAGTACTTCGGCCACCAGCTTCTGCACTTCGGTGGGGTTTTGCGTGGAGCAGTAGATGATCATGCCGCCGTCTTCGGTGGGCATTACCGAGGAGATCTGGGTCTCCAGGTAGAAGTGTTCCTGACCGCCGATGTGCAGGGTGCCCTGCAGACGGTTTTTTGCCGTCGCCAGCGCGCCCACCGAATCACCGCGCTGGTGGGTGTGGCTGTCGAGCACAAAGTGCTTGTTACGCAAGGCCTCGACCACGTCCAGCACCGGCTCCAGGTCTTCGTATTCGATCACCGCAGCCATGGCGGCTTTGCGCGCGGTTTCGAGGTCGCGGGCGGCCACGGCCAGCACCACTTGGCCGACAAACTGCACGGTGTCGATGGCCAGTAGCGGGTCGCCGGGCATCAGCGGGCCGATGTCTTTCAGGCCCGGCACGTCTTCGTGGGTGATAGCGATGCGCACGCCGTCAAAGGCGTAGCAAGGCGCAGTGTCGATGCTGATGATGCGGGCGTGGGCGCGGTCGGACATGCGCGCATACAGGTGCAATTGGTTGGGGAATTCCAGGCGGTCATCGATGTACTGCGCTTCGCCGCTGACGTGCTTGGCGGCGCTGTCGTGCTTGACGCTGCGCCCGACTCCGGAGGTCAGGTCTTGGGTAAATAGCTCGGCAAGTTCGGCCTGGGTTTTAACGACGCCGTGATGGTTAGACATAAGCAGTCACCCGAGTCTCGATGTGCGGTGTTTGCAGTTCGATAAAGTATTTACGCAGCAAGTTCTGCGCGCTGAGCAGGCGGTATTCCTTGCTGGCGCGGAAGTCCGACAGCGGGGTGAAATCCTCGGCGAGGGCGGCGCAGGCTTTCTCTACGCTTGCGGCGCTCCAGGGGGCGCCGACCAGCACGGCTTCGCAGCTTTTTGCACGTTTTGGGGTGGCGGCCATGCCACCGAAGGCCACCCGTGCTTCGCTGATGACACCGTTGTCGATCTTCAGGTTGAAGGCGGCGCACACAGCGGAAATGTCATCGTCCAGGCGTTTGGAAACCTTGTAGGCGCGAAATAGCGAGTGGCCTTTAGGCACGATGATTTTCTCAATGAACTCGCTGTCCTGGCGCGCGGTGACGCGGTAGTCGATGAAGTAGTCTTCCAGCGCCAAGGTGCGGCGCACATTGCCCTTGCACAGTACGATTTGCGCGCCGAGGGCGATCAGCAGCGGCGGTGAGTCACCAATCGGCGAGGCGTTGCCGATGTTGCCGCCCAAAGTGCCCTGGTTGCGGATTTGCAGGGAGGCGAAGCGGTGCAGCAAATCGCCGAAGTCCGGGTATTCGTGATGCAACGCACCATAGCAGTCGGAAAGGGCGGTGGCGGCGCCGATTTCCAGACGGTCGTCGAAGTTTTCGATGCGCTTCATCTCGTCGATATTGCCGACGTAGATCATCACCGGCAGCGTGCGGTGGAACTGCGTGACTTCCAGCGCCAGGTCGGTGCCGCCGGCCAGCAGCCGGGCTTGTGGGTAAGCGTCATAGAGGTCGGCCAGATCGGCGACGGTCAGCGGCACCAGGCAGCGTTTGTCGCCACTGTTGAGCTCGCCGGTTTGCGTTGGTGCAATGGCTTTGAGGCGGGCGATGGTCTCGGCTTGGCGGCTGTCGAACTGGTCGATTGGTTTGTCGCAGCAGGCTTGTTCGGCGGCGGCAAGAATCGGGCGGTAGCCGGTGCAACGGCACAGGTTGCCGGCCAGGGCTTCATGGGCTTTTTGGCTGTCGGGCGCGTCGCTGTTCTTTTGCAGGGCAAACAGCGACATCACAAAACCGGGGGTGCAAAAGCCGCATTGCGAGCCGTGGCACTCGACCATGGCCTGTTGCACGCTGTGCAGTTGGCCTTGGTGCTTGAGGTCTTCGACGCTGATCAATTGTTTGCCGTGCAACGACGACACAAAGGTCAGGCACGAATTGAGGCTGCGATAACGAATCTGCTGCGCGCCTTGCGCGTCAGTGTGCAACTCGCCGACCACCACGGTGCATGCACCGCAGTCGCCGCTGGCGCAGCCTTCCTTGGTGCCGGATTTGCCCAGGTGCTCACGCAAATAGTTGAGCACGGTCAGGTTGGGGTCCAGGGCGTGCTCACTACGGAGTTCCTGGTTAAGTAAAAACTGGATCACGGAAGGCCTCGCAGATTCATTATTGTTGTTAACCGCTTTGCCCCGAATCTAGTCATGTCTGACTTTTCGGTCAACGATTTTCTGACCGGAAGGTCAAGAAAGTGCGATCGCAACACGTTCAATTATGGTCCAGTCTTCTGAAACCGGCGTTTTGGGCGGCTTTTGGGTTTTCAAAGCTGCTTATTTCATGCCAAATTCGCCAAGGTGGGCGTAGCGCCATCAGCGGGCCAATGCGCTACACTGCCGCGCTTGTACAGATAGAAGATTCTGAAGGGAAAACATGACGTTCAAGGCGCCGGACAGTCTCGCCGAGCAAATCGCTCACCACCTCGCCGAACGTATCATTCGCGGCGATCTCAAGCCTGGGGAGCGGATCCAGGAACAGAAAGTCACGCTGGCGCTCAATGTCAGCCGTGGTTCCGTGCGTGAAGCTTTATTGATCCTTGAACGCCGCCACCTGATCGCGATCCTGCCGCGCCGTGGCGCCCACGTCACCGAGCTCACCGCGCATAAGGTGCAGAGCCTGTGCACGCTGATGGGCGAGTTGTACACCCTGCTCGGTAATGCGGTGGCCCTGGGCTGGCAGGTGCAGGCCGACATGGCGCCGTTCCTGCAAATCCAGCAGCGTCTGGTGGGCAGTTTTGAGCGCCAGGACATCCGTGCCTTCGTCGAAGAAAGTTTCAACGTGATGCGCGCCGCTTACCCTTTTGCCAACAACCCGTATTTGCAGGAAACCGTCGAAAACCTGCAGCCGGCAATGAACCGCGCCTATTACCTGGCGCTGGATCAGCGCAAGGCATCGATGAGCGAGTACCTGGCGCTGTTCGAGCAACTGCTCGCCGCCGTACTGGCGCGTGACCTGGTGCAGATTCGCCAGGTACTGTCGGCCTACGGCCAGCGCAGTTGCTCGCTGGTGATCGCTGCATTGGCGGACGCCTAAGCGTGCGGCTCAAGTGCATCAAATTGGCGGGGTTCAAATCCTTCGTCGACCCGACCACGGTGAACTTCCCCAGTAACATGGCGGCAGTGGTCGGGCCCAATGGCTGCGGCAAGTCGAACATCATCGACGCCGTACGCTGGGTGATGGGCGAGAGCTCGGCAAAAAACCTGCGCGGCGAGTCGATGACCGACGTCATCTTCAACGGCTCCACCAGCCGCAAACCGGTGAGCCAGGCCAGTATCGAGCTGGTGTTCGACAACTCCGACGGCACGCTGGTCGGCGAATACGCGGCCTACGCGGAAATCTCCATCCGCCGCAAAGTGACGCGCGACAGCCAGAACAGCTATTTCCTCAACGGCACCAAGTGCCGTCGTCGCGACATCACCGATATCTTCCTCGGCACTGGTTTAGGCCCGCGCAGCTACTCGATCATCGAACAGGGCATGATCTCCAAGCTGATCGAAGCCAAGCCCGAAGACCTGCGTAACTTTATCGAAGAAGCGGCCGGCATCTCCAAATACAAAGAGCGCCGTCGCGAGACTGAAAACCGCATCCGCCGTACCCATGAAAACCTCGCTCGCCTGACCGACTTGCGCGAAGAACTGGAGCGCCAGTTGGAACGCCTGCACCGTCAGGCCCAGGCCGCCGAGAAGTACCAGGAATACAAGGGCGAAGAGCGTCAGCTCAAGGCACAACTGTCGGCATTGCGCTGGCAGGCGCTGAATGATCAGGTCGGCCAGCGCGAAGCCATCATTGGCACCCAGGAAATCAGCTTTGAAGCGCTGGTGGCCGAGCAACGTAATGCCGACGCCAGCATTGAGCGCCTGCGCGACGGGCACCATGACCTGTCCGAGCGCTTCAACCTGGTGCAGGGGCGCTTCTATTCGGTAGGCGGCGATATTGCCCGGGTCGAGCAGAGCATCCAGCATGGCCAGCAGCGTCTGCGCCAGTTGCAGGACGACTTGAAGGAAGCTGAGCGCGCGCGCCTCGAAACCGAATCGCACTTGGGCCACGACCGCACCTTACTGCTGACCCTAGGCGAAGAGCTGGACATGCTCACCCCGGAGCAGGAAATCACCAGTGCTGCCGCCGAAGAGGCCGCCGCTGCGTTGGAAGAGTCCGAAACCACCATGCACGGCTGGCAAGAGCAGTGGGACGCTTTCAACCTGCAATCCGCCGAGCCGCGCCGTCAGGCCGAGGTGCAGCAGTCGCGTATTCAACAACTGGAAACCAGTATGGAGCGCCTGGCCGAGCGTCAACGTCGTCTGCAGGAAGAGCGCGTGTTGCTCGCCGCCGACCCGGAAGACGCGGCGATCATGGCGCTGAGCGAGCAGCTCGCCGAAAGCGAAATGACCCTCGAGGAGCTTGAAGCCAGCGAAGAGCAGCAAGTAGAGCGCCTGGAGCAATTGCGTCAGCAACTGCAACAGGCGACCCAAGCACAGCAGCAGGCTCAGGGTGATTTGCAGCGTTTGAATGGGCGCTTGGCGTCCCTCGAAGCCTTGCAGCAAGCCGCACTGGACCCAGGCACCGGCACGGCCGAGTGGCTGCGCGACCAACACCTGGCCGAACGCCCGCGCCTGGCCGAAGGCTTAAAGGTTGAGGCGGGTTGGGAGCTCGCGGTGGAAACCGTGCTCGGTGCCGACCTGCAGGCTGTATTAGTCGATGATTTTGGCGGCTTCGACCTGGCCGGTTTCTCCCAAGGTGATCTGCGTTTGCTCAGCCCGGCTGCCGATGGCGCCCGCGTGCCAGGCAGTCTGCTCGACAAAGTTGAAGCGGCGATTGACCTGTCGCCATGGCTGGGGCAGGTCAAGCCCGTGGACTCGCTGGAGCAAGCCCTGGCCCAGCGCGGTCAACTGGCGGCTGGCGAAAGCCTGATCAGCCGCGATGGCTACTGGGTGGGCCGCCACTTCCTGCGCGTGCGCCGTGCCAGTGAAGCGGAAAGCGGCGTATTGGCCCGCGGCCAGGAAATCGTCAACCTGAGCGCCGAACGCGAAGAGCGTGAAGCCACCCTGGAAAGCCTGGAAACCGAACTGCAAACCCTACGCGCCACTCAGCGCCAGCAAGAGACCGGCCGTGAGCACCTGCGCCGTCTGTTGCAGGATGAGGCGCGCCAGCAAGGCGAACTCAAAGCCCAACTGTCGGCGAGCAAAGCCAAGGCCGAACAACTGACCTTGCGCCGCACTCGCCTCGACGAAGAAGTGGCCGAGATGGGCGAGCAGCGTGTTCTGGAACACGAACAAATCGGCGAAGCGCGCCTGCAATTGCAGGAAGCCCTCGACAGCATGGCGCTGGACACCGAGCAGCGCGAACTGTTGCTGGCCCAACGCGACAGCCTGCGCGAACGCCTCGACCGTGTGCGTCAGGAGGCGCGCCAGCACAAGGATCACGCCCACCAGTTGGCGGTGCGCCTCGGCTCGCTGCAGGCTCAGCACACGTCCACGCGCCAGGCCCTTGAGCGCCTCGAGATGCAATCGGAACGCCTCACCGAAAAACGCGAGCAACTGAGCCTCAACCTGGAAGAGGGCGAGGCACCGCTGGAAGAGCTGCGGCTCAAGCTGGAAGAGCTGCTCGATAAACGCATGAGCGTCGACGAAGAACTCAAGACCGCGCAGATCGCGCTGGAAGACGCTGACCGCGAACTGCGCGACGCAGAAAAACGCCGGACCCAGGCCGAGCAGCAATCACAGCTGATTCGCGGCCAGCTCGAACAGCAGCGCATGGAATGGCAAGCCCTGACCGTGCGCCGCAAAACCCTGCAAGACCAGTTGCTGGAAGACGGCTACGACTTGCACGGCGTGCTTAATACGTTGACCGCCCAGGCCAACGAGAAAGAGGCCGAAGAAGAACTTGAACGGATTGCTGCGCGTATTCAGCGACTCGGCGCGATCAACCTCGCGGCCATCGACGAGTACCAGCAGCAATCCGAGCGCAAACGTTATCTGGATGCCCAGGACGCCGACTTGGTGGAAGCCCTCGACACCCTGGAAAACGTGATCCGCAAGATCGACAAGGAAACCCGTAATCGCTTCAAAGATACCTTTGATCAGATTAATGGCGGTTTACAGGCGTTATTCCCGAAAGTTTTCGGTGGCGGCAGTGCCTACTTGGAACTGACGGGCGAAGATCTACTCGATACAGGGGTGACGATCATGGCGCGGCCTCCGGGCAAGAAGAACAGCACCATCCATTTGTTGTCCGGTGGCGAGAAGGCCTTGACTGCATTGGCCTTGGTATTTGCGATCTTCAAGTTGAACCCGGCGCCGTTTTGCATGCTCGATGAAGTTGACGCGCCGCTGGATGACGCTAACGTTGGACGCTACGCTCGGTTGGTTAAAGAGATGTCTCAGACCGTGCAGTTCATCTATATCACCCACAACAAGATCGCCATGGAAATGGCGGATCAGTTGATGGGTGTGACGATGCACGAACCGGGCTGTTCGCGATTGGTAGCGGTGGATGTCGAAGAAGCAATGGCGATGGTGGAATCCTGAACCGCGTCGGGAAAGGATTTTTGTAGCGGGCTGTAAGAGGGTTTACCGGTCTGACGAAAGTGGCAAATAGACATATTTTTTCAAGCCATTTTGACAGACGGTGTAAAGTTATCTTTGGTCGTGCTAGTTTAATGTCAATTTTTCGTATGCGTGGGTAAAACGTCAGTCAGAACATAGAGTTGGCGCCACGTTTTAAAGCGGTTTGCACGGTGCTAAACCCCTTATTTTTCAGCATTTTTTATTAGAGGCACGGGATTACATGGAAATCGGTCTGCGCGAGTGGCTGATCGTCATCGGCATTATTGTCATTGCCGGTATTCTTTTTGATGGCTGGCGCCGCATGCGCGGCGGCAAGGGCAAGCTCAAATTTCGCCTGGACCGCAACCTGTCCAACCTGCCCGACGACGACGGCAGCGCCGAGTTGCTGGGGCCGCCGCGTGTGCTGGATACGCATAAAGAGCCGCAATTGGACGAACACGACTTGCCGTCGATGAGCGCGCCGGTCCGTGAAGGCCGTGAACCGTCTTCCAAGCGTGGCAAGCGCGGCAGTGCAGCGGTTGCCGAGCCGCATCAGGGCGACCTGAACCTGGATGTCGATGACGGCCCGAGCTTCAGCAGCCGCGATGACGACTTCCCGGACGAGACCCCAACCAAGGGCGCGTCGCGCCAATCGGTCAACGATCAGCCGGCCGCCGAAGAAGTTTTGGTGATCAGCGTGATCTGCCGCGACGCTGCTGGTTTCAAAGGCCCGGCGCTGTTGCAGAACATCCTGGAAAGCGGCCTGCGGTTTGGCGAGATGGACATTTTCCACCGCCACGAAAGCATGGCGGGTAACGGCGAAGTGCTGTTCTCCATGGCCAACGCGGTCAAGCCGGGCACCTTCGATCTGGACGATATCGACCTGTTCAGCACGCCGGCTGTGAGTTTTTTCCTCGGCCTGCCAGGCCCGCGTCACCCGAAACAAGCATTTGACGTGATGGTGGCCGCCGCACGCAAGCTGTCGCAGGAACTCAATGGCGAGCTCAAGGACGACCAACGCAGCGTTCTGACTGCCCAGACCATCGAACACTACCGTCAGCGCATCGTTGAGTTCGAGCGTCGCGCCCTGACACAGAAACGCTGAGGATTGGTCTTCAGCGTTGTCGGTAGAATAAGCGCACTAACATATTGAGCAGCTTCGGCTGCTCTTTTGCTTTCTGAGAGAACACCCATGACCGCCGCCCATACCCGCATCCTCCAACTGCGCGCTGAACTGGATCAGCATAACTACCGCTATCACGTCCTCGACGAGCCGAGCATTCCGGACGCTGAGTACGATCGGTTGTTTAACGAGCTCAAGGCCCTGGAAGCTGAGCATCCGGAGCGGGTGACGCGTGATTCACCGACGCAGCGGGTCGGCAGTGCGGCGTTGTCGGCGTTCACGCAGGTGAAGCACGAAATCCCGATGCTCAGCCTCGGTAACGCCTTTGATGAAACCACCATGCTCGAGTTTGACCGCCGGGTCACCGAAGGTCTGGACTTGCCGGTGGGCGATCTGTTCGGCGGTGGCGCAGCGGTGCAATACAGTTGCGAGCCGAAGCTCGACGGCCTGGCGGTCAGCCTCTTGTATCAAAACGGCGAGTTGGTACGCGGTGCCACCCGTGGCGACGGTACTACCGGCGAAGACATCAGCGTGAATGTGCGCACTGTGCGCAATATTCCGCTGAAGCTGCACGGCAACGGCTGGCCGGCGACGCTTGAAGTGCGTGGCGAAGTGTTTATGTCCAAGGCCGGTTTCGAGCGGCTGAACGCCTCGCAGCTGGAAGTCGGCGGCAAGACCTTTGCCAATCCCCGTAACGCCGCTGCCGGTAGCTTGCGCCAGCTGGACTCGAAGATTACCGCCAGCCGCCCGCTGGAGTTCTGCTGCTATGGCATCGGCCAAGTGACGGCGGATATCAGCGACACCCACATCGGCAACTTGCAGCAATTGCAGAAGTGGGGCATGCCAATCAGCCACGAGCTGAAGCTGGCCAAGGGTATCCAGGAGTGCCTGGACTACTATCGCGATATCGGCGAGCGGCGTGACAGCCTGCCGTATGAAATCGACGGCGTGGTGTTCAAGGTCAACAGCATTGCTTCGCAACGTGAGCTGGGCTTTCGCGCCCGTGAACCGCGTTGGGCCATTGCGCATAAATTCCCGGCCATGGAAGAGCTGACCGAACTGCTCGATGTGGAATTCCAAGTGGGCCGCACTGGTGCGGTGACGCCGGTGGCGCGCCTCAAGCCGGTCAAGGTCGCGGGAGTGACCGTGTCCAACGCCACCTTGCACAACATGGATGAAGTCGCGCGTCTGGGTCTGATGATCGGCGATACCGTGATCATCCGCCGCGCCGGGGATGTGATTCCGCAGGTCGTGTCGGTGGTCACTGAGCGCCGTCCGGAAAACGCGCGTGCGGTGCAGATCCCCGAGCGTTGCCCGGTGTGCGGCTCCCACGTGGAGCGCACGCAACTGGTCAAGCGCAGCAAGGGCAAGGAAACCGTCAGCGAAGGCGCGGTGTACCGCTGCGTCGGGCGCCTGGCCTGTGGCGCGCAGCTCAAGCAGGCGATTATCCATTTCGTCTCACGCCGTGCCATGGACATTGACGGCCTGGGCGACAAGACCATCGAACAACTGGTGGATGAGAAGCTCATCGGTTCGCCAGCTGATCTCTACAAATTGAAGTATGAGCAGATCATCGACCTGGAAGGCTTTGCCGATATTTCCAGCAAGAAGCTGATTAGCGCTATCGAAAACAGCAAGACGCCGACCCTGGCGCGCTTTATCTACGCCCTGGGCATTCCTGATGTCGGCGAGGAGACCGCCAAGGTGCTGGCGCGCTCGCTGGCGTCCCTGGAGCGCGTGCAGAAAGCCTTGCCGCAAGTGCTGACGTACTTGCCGGATGTGGGTCTTGAAGTGGCACACGAGATTCACAGCTTCTTCGAAGACGGCCATAACCAAGAGGTGATTGGCGCGCTGTTGTCGCCGGATGAATGCGCGCTGCAATTGCAGGAACAGGGCGACCTGAGCGCCGAGTTCGCCGCCAGCACTACATTGGGCGGCTTGCTCGACAAGCTGCACGTGCCCAGCGTCGGGCCTGGCGCTGCGCAGAAACTGGCGGATAAATTCGGCTCTCTGGAAGGTGTGATCAAGGCCGACTGGCTGGATATGCGCCAGGCGCTGCCCGAGAAGCAGGCCAAAGCCGTGCGCGACTTCTTCGATAACGCAGACAACGCCAACCATGCCTTGGCCATTGAGCAGCAGCTCAAGGACTTCGGCATGCACTGGCAGAGCGAGAAGAAGGTCGTCGAAGGCTTGCCGGAAGCCGGGCATACCTGGGTGCTGACCGGCTCCCTGGAGTTGATGAGTCGCGATGTGGCCAAGGACAAACTCGAAAGCCTGGGCGCCAAGGTCGCGGGTTCGGTATCGGCCAAAACCCATTGCGTGGTCGCAGGGCCAGGTGCCGGCTCGAAACTGGCCAAGGCCACCGAGCTGGGGCTCAAGGTGCTCGACGAAGAAGCGTTTGTGGCCTTCTTGGCCAAACACAACATCACCGTCTGACGGCGTGTGTGGGCAGTGAGCTTATTGTGGCGAGCGGGCTTGCCCCGCGCTGGGCTGCGCAGCAGCCCCCAACCCACGTTGAACGATTGCAGGCGGAATATGATCTAGTCTTGGTCACCAGGGAGAGATCGCCATGTTCCGCTACTTCGAGCAACTCAGTTCGCGCATTGCTGCACCGTTCATGGCCGACACCTCGCGCAACAGCAAGGTGTGGCAATGCCGTTGCGGCCAGTCCCTGTTCTTTCGCAACAGCCAGTGCCTGGCTTGCCAGGCGCTGCTGGGCTATCAGCCGCAGCAGAGCCGTCTGTCATCGCTGCAAGCGGGCCCGGTCGCCGGCACGTGGCTGGCGGACGACAACCTGGCGGCCGGCGCCTTCCGCCGCTGTGCCAACCTCGACACCCCGGCGGCTTGCAACTGGCTGATTCCTGCCCATAGCACCGCATCGTTGTGCGTGGCCTGCAGCCTCAATCGCACCATTCCCGACTTGTCCGTGCCGGAAAACCCCGAACGCTGGGGCAAAGTAGAAACCGCCAAGCGCCGACTGGTCGCGCAATTGATCAGCCTGGGCTTGCAGGTGGTGCCTAAAAGCGTCGATGAAGACGCCGGCCTGGCCTTTGATTTCGTTGGCATTGATCTGGAGGGCAACGCGCCCACCACGGGCCATGCCAACGGCTTGATCACCCTGGACATCAAGGAAGCCGACGACGCCCATCGCGAAAAGCTCCGCGTACAGATGCGCGAGCCCTATCGCACGCTGCTCGGCCATTTTCGCCATGAAGTCGGGCATTACTACTGGGACCGATTGATCGCCCACAGCCATTGGCTCGAAGCGTTTCGCACCCTGTTCGGCGACGAACGTGCCAGCTATGCCGAGGCCCTCGACAGCCATTACCAGCACGGTCCGCGTCCGGACTGGGCGCACACCTGCGTCAGCGCCTACGCCACGATGCACCCCTGGGAAGATTGGGCCGAAACCTGGGCTCACTACCTGCATATGATGGACGCCGTCGACACGGCCCTGGGCTTTGGCATGAGCGCCCGCGAGATGGACCTGGATTATCAGCCGTTCCCTCTGAGCACGCTCTACGACCCCGAACACCCCGGTGGTGCGGCGTTCCTGTCATTCGTCAATGCGTGGATCGAGCTGGCTGGCATGCTCAATGAGCTGTCACGCAGCATGGGGCAGCCGGATTTCTATCCCTTCGTGTTGCCACCGGCGGTGATCGCCAAGCTGCACTTCATTCACCTAGTGATCCAGGAGGAGGGTGGCAGGGCCGATGAGTCCGTGATTCGGTAGTGGCACAAGTGCTTGAGTCGCTTCATATTTTAATCCGGCATCAACGGTTGTAAGTTCCGATCAGATCGGTACAATGGCCCCGCTTGCCGAGAGGCCAGCGTCGTTATGGTGACCCCATCGGTCCCCCCGCAACGATTACCCGTGAACCTGGTCAGAGCCGGAAGGCAGCAGCCACAGCGGGAACATTGTGTGCCGGGGTGTGGCTGGTGGGGTTGCCTCCATAACGCTCTCCTTGTATCACCCTCAAATTCCAATCTTTTATGTGTTTTGCTGGCATTCACTGCCTGCGAACGGATTTTTGCTGTGCGCTCGACAGCATTACGGGCGGTAAAGGGGAAATGCCTTTATCACCGGCACTATTTCCTGCCCGATAGTCGTGACGCTTTGTGAAAGCTCGGCCGGCATCTGCGGGTTTTCCTTCTGGTGCAGCTGGACGGTGCGTGTGCCCAGTTCGAGGGGGGTGAAGCGGCTCAGCTCGGCAGGGACCACGGTGAAGTCCACCATTTCATTCCAGGCATCGACGCTTTCTTTCTCTGGGAAGTACTCCCGCAGGCCATTTTTCTGGAATTTCAGTACAAACGTTTTGCCGTCGAATATCACCGAATGGGTTTGCGCAATTGAAGGGCGCGACAGATCAGGTGCTACGGCCCCAGGGGGCGAGGTGCAAGCGCAGAGAAGGGCAAAGACCGACATGATCAGCAGCGTAGGTTTCATTTCAATCCTTGAATGTTTTAATCGGTGGGCGTTGGCGCCCGTCACAGTAGCCCAGAAGAACCATCACCTGCGCTGAAGGGTGGCATACTTCGCGTTTGCCCGCTGAAACGACCTGCGCGTCAGATGATGATAGCCGTGACGAATCTTCACTGGCTCTGAGGATGTATGCACCCCGAACATTTTGATTTATCCAGCCCCGTTTTCTTGCCGATCACCTTTGAAACCGCCAAGGGCGTGTTGGAAGCCGCTGACGTAAAGGCACTTGTCACCCTGACCAACCCCGAATTGGCCGCGTTGCTGGTCATACAGAACCTGGCGCAAATGGCTGAAAAGGATCTCACCGCTGAGAATGCCGAGAAAGTTCTAGCCAAGCTGATTGGCTGGGCTGTCGACGCGAGGCATGAAGCGGTTGGGGGGTTACAGTCGGAAGCACAGCGTCTGTTCGACCCGCGTAAGCTGTACTTCGGCCTGGAAGTCGTGAAAAAGTTGAAGCTGCGTTTTCTGCTGGCCGATGAAGTCCTGGCGCAGGCGTATCTGTTACCTGATGGCCAGTGGGATGCGGGGTACAAGCAGCGTCACCTTCAAGGCAACAACCCGTTCAGTCAGCAGATGGTCACGCCCAGGCATCGGGAGCGTTGGTTGAGCGCCGAGCAAGACAAACTGATCAAAACCTTTCGTGCCAATTTGGACGAGAACCTGCATGTGCAAGGCTATGCCGGGATAGGCAAGAGCCACATGCTGGTTGCCTTGATCGAACACCTGCAGCCGGGAAAAACACTGCTGCTGGCGCGCACCGATGACAAGTTGGAAACACTGCGTCGACGCATGGTGACACAGTCAGAGAAACGAGCAGGCCAGACCTTCCAGGGCTTTGCGAGCACCTTGTTGTACGGCCCAAGGGCCCAGCCGGTGCGTACGCCGCTGAGAGGGCCGAGCCGGGAAGCACTGGCGCAGGAATTGAATATCCTCGGCTTTCGTCACCTCGATGCGCCCGCTGCCCTGGAGGTGTGCTTCAAGGTGCTCGAATGCTATTGCCGCTCCCGGGATTACAGCCTGTCGGAGCGGCACCTGCCTTTTTTCAAGCAGCCTCTGGCCAGCGTGGACATCAGGGTGCTCCTGGAGTATTCGAGCCGCGTGTGGCGCTACCTTGAGACGAACCCGCTATGGGCCAGCCAGACTGGCTTTGATGCGTTGTTGATGATCAAGCGTGCAAGCTTGGCGGGTTGTGTGGTGCCGCCTCGTTACACGCACGTGTTCATTGACGAGAGCCAGGATATTCCCGAATCGTTGATGCAAATTATCGAGCGGGGCGGTCAAGTGCTGATTACTCTTGGGGATGAGTATCAGCAGACCCGTGGGGTTATGGTCACACGAGGGCGCGATGTTCGACACAGTCATATCAGCTATTCCGTTCGATCAGGCCGTAATGTCGAGCAATTGGTTAATCCGCTGATCTACCGGCACTCGAACAAGAGCAAGGTGCTTTTCGAGGGCGCCCGGGATGCTGACGTCGGTATTGAGTTTTACCCGATGGGCTTTGTGCCACCGCAAGGCTGTGTGGTGTTGACTGCGTCCAAATGGGACATGATGAAGTGGGCCATGCAACTGCACGATGCCAACTGTGCATTCAGTTTTGCCCAGGCCAAGGCGCAGCGCGATCTCGTCTATTTCATGACCACTGCCATCGAATTGTTCAAGTCGGACTTCTACACACCCGGTCAGAGCACAAAGGGCGTGCACCCGTATTTCAGCGACCTGCCTGACTGGAAACAGGTGCGTGAGGCTAATCAATTTGACGAAGCGTTTCTTTGGGTTGAGGCCGAGTTGGAAAATGGCTTCAAAGTCGCCGATTTGACCCGATTGAACCGGATGATCGGGTTGCCCGGCAAAAGCTGCCTGCTGATGATGGCAGAGGAGGCCGGGGGCATGGAGTTTGATCGGGTTCTGCTGACGACCGAACTGCTCACCAACGTGAGATTCAGGAATGCGTATGAGCTGGACGAGCGGATCTGTGCTGTATATATCGCAATCTCGCGCGCCAAGCAGCAGCTTTATCTTCCTTACGATGTGGTCGAGTGGATCGAGTATCACGGTCATCAATACCGTGAAACCCCCGGTTTTTGAGGCGCTGCACAGGTCTTACTGACTATGTTTTTACCAAGCAATTGCGGGAGTCTGCTGGACAACTCTACGCCGCGTGCTAACGTCATAAACGCGTTTTTTAAAACATGACTGTGGTGCTGGAGTAGTGAAGAAGTGATGGCACTCATTTCCTTAGCAAGGATGATTGCCATGACCAGCATTCAAGAGTTACCCCGTCTTATCAGTGCCTCTGTAGGCACCTCAGGCAGTGCCAGAAATGTGCGCGCTGATGTTGAAACTATTCAGCGTCTGTTCAATCTGATTGCGCTCAAATCTGATAAACCGTTGAGCGTGGACGGCATTTGTGGACCGCTGTTGGTCCAGCGCATCATCGACTATCAGTTGAACCGTCTCCATGTTGCCAAGCCCGACGGGGTGATTGACCCGGCCGGTCGAACGTTCAACAGCTTGGTTGAGGATGCGCGCATTGCAAATACCGTCCCTCAGGCCAATGTTGTTACTGCCAAGGTTCAACAGATCTCTGTGCCCGCCCCGGCTCCGATCCAGCCTCTGTCGGACAAGCGCCAGTTGGTAACGACGGCCACATGCGATGGTGGCGTAACCCTGACCGAGGCTGACTTTCAGAACGCTGCCACTCACTTAGGTGGCGCTGTCTCGATTAATATCATCAAGGCTTTCGCCGCTGTTGAGTCCGGTGGGCTCTCCGGGTTCGGGCCAGCAAAAATGCCGATAATTGCCTATGAGCGGCACATCTTCCACAAGTACACCCAGAGAAAATACGACAAGAGCCATCCCTATTTGTCTGCCCCTTACCTGGCCAAAGCCGACCAGCAATGGCGAGCCAATAACAAGGATCAGGCGACGGCCTGGCGGACCTTGTCCGATGCGTTCAATTTGGACCAGAAAGCGGCGCTGATGTCGGCGTCCTACGGAATGTTTCAAATCATGGGCTTCAACTTCGCCGCCTGTGGCTACAAGAGCGTGTTCGATTTTGTCAGCGCGATGAAGCTCAATGCCGGCCAGCAATTGCTGGCGTTCGTCGCTTTTTGCCGCAAGAACCCGGCCCTGTTCAAGGCCATGAAGAATAAGGATTATGCTGGCATGGCTCGCAACTACAACGGCAGCGACTATGGCGATTACGACAGGCGCATCCAAAAAGCTTTTGAGGCACTGGAAAAGAAAAGTAGCCGCGCATGACGGCTATTTCACAATGTCCATAGCGCCTACTGGACAACCCAAAACCATCTTGTTAGTTTCCGCCGGCCACTTGTTTCAAAGTGTGACGAGTGTGTCGGCTTGATATTGAAGTGCTATCGCTTCTTTAACTAACAAGGATGTCTGTGATGAAGAGCCTGCAAGGGTTGCCCGGTCTTATCAGCGCTTCGGTAGGCGCGCCCGGTAAAGCGCGCAACTTGCCCGCCGATGTTCAGTGCGTCCAGTATTTATTCAATTTAATCATTCCCAAGATGGGCTTTCCGCTGGCCGAAAACGGCAAGTGCGACGGCCAACTGGTGCAGTGCATTAGCCAGTATCAGTTTCGCCATCTCAAGTACGCGCACCCTGATGGTGTGATCGACCCTACCGGGCGAACCTTTAATAGCCTGATCGAAGAAGCGGTGAAGGTGCCGGTGAAAGCCTTCCCGACGATGCGTATTCCGAGCTTTCTCAATGTGTTCGGCAATAACAACGGCGACGCCGTGCAGGCCACGGTCAATGTGTACCTGGACCGCATGCGCGCGATGGTCGAGGCCGAGCGGCGCAACCGGCAATTGATGCTCCAGGCCACGTGCGATGGCGGCATGACGCTCACCGAGACCGACTTTCAGAGCGCCGCCACGCACTTGGGCAGCGGTATCTCGGTGAATATCATCAAGGCCTTCGCTACCGTCGAGTCCGGCGGCCGCTCAGGTTTTGGGCCAGCCAAGTTACCGGTGATCGCTTTTGAAGGGCACCTATTTCGCAAGTACACCAAGCACATCTACGACCAGGCACACCCGCTGCTGTCGTACCCCTATGTGAAAAAGGCCGGGCCGCAGTGGCAGGCCAATAACAAGGACCAGACCAAGGCTTGGGGAACCATGGCCACCGCGTTTGCGCTGGACCAGGAAGCCGCGTTGATGTCAGCGTCGTGGGGCATGTTTCAGATCATGGGGTTCAACTACACCTCTTGCGGTTACAAGACCGTGTTTGAATTCGCGGCGGCATTAAAGATTAATGCCGGTCATCAACTAAAGGCGTTCCTCGGTTTTTGCAGCAAAAGCCCGGCGTTGATCAAAGCCATGAAAGACAAAGACTACGTCGCCATGGCGCGTAACTATAACGGCAAGGATTACGGCGATTATGACCGCCGTATCAAGCATGCCTACGAAGCACTTGAGGGGAAGAAATAAGATGATCCGATTTCTAGCAGTGGGCGTGTTGTCGTTATGTGCCGTGACGCCCGCATTGGCCGGGGCCGCCGAATTGCACTCGGGTAAGTACGAGGGGCTGATGCTGGCGGTCACGCCAGAGCATCAGGTCGAAGGCTACTACGCGGAAGAATTGGGCGAAGGCGTGACACGCAGCTGCGCGTTCTACTTGCAAGGCAAGCCCGAAGCGCTCACCACCTGGCTCGATGAGGCCTACCCTGGCAGCGTGGCGGCCTCCTCCGACGGCGTGACGCTGACCGTGGAACAGGGCCGTCAGCATCCGGGCTGCATGAGCGTGCTGATGCCGGAAATCGCCACCGGGCTGGACCTGACCCAGACCGCCAGCAACCCATGGATAGGCCTGGTGACGGTGACTGCCGACAAGGCGCCCCTGCTGAAAACCCCTGGCGACACGGCCGGCAAGCACCCGTACATTGTCAAAAATGATGTGGTTGGCGTGCTGGCGTTCAAGGACGGCTGGGCCCAGGTGGAGTTCACCAATGCCAAGGACCATACCTTTACCGGCTGGATCAGCCAGGACCAATACAGTCGCCTGTCTGCACCCAAAAGCTGAGCCAGCAGCCAGAGCTGCGCAGAACTGAGCCAACGCTTTACGCCGCAACGTGCCATGCCCGTTGCGGCGTTTTTATATCCGGGGTTCAGGCCTTGTTGCGGTTGAACAGCCTGCGGATCACAGCGAGCAGCGCCACTACACCGATCACCAGAAACTTCTTCGCCGCCAGCAGGAATATGCCGATCTTGGCGAACAACCCAGCCTTGGCCGCTATCCCGCCAGCAACCAATGCAGCCAGGCCATAAGTGGCCAGCTTGTCGGTCTTAGGGTTGAAGTCGGTGTACAGGTTGCCATCGGTAAAGTTGGTAAACGCCAGGATTTTGGGCATTTCCTGTTTGATGGTGGCCAGGTCGGCCATGGCGGCGACGGCGTTGAGTTCCAACACGCCTTCACGGCCCAGCACGCGGATGCTGTAGTTGAGGGTGGTCTGCTGGGCGTCGTCGGCCTTCAGCTCGCGTGCCCAATACATTTTGTGAGTGGTGTCGTCGTAGTGCGGCGGTTCGGCCCAGCCGAGCAGGTGCAGGCCCGCGTAGCCTTGTTTCTGGCGCTCTTTGTTGTCTTCCTCGTCTTCTTCCTGCATTTGCTTGAGCAGTTCGGCGTAGTCGATTTTCGCCGCGTCCTCGTCGGAAACATGCCCATCAGCCTTGTAACTGACGATCACACCCCAGCCGCGTTCCGACAACGGGCTGACTGCTTTTGGCACGATCATGCCCAAGGTCTTGAAGCCGGGTGGGTTGCCCCAGCCATCGGTCAGCAAACGCTCGGTGTCGGTGGGGTCGAGGTAGTAGAACTCATCGTTGAGCTTGAGCGTTGCAATGCCACTGGGCAGGGTGACCGTGCCGGTCTTCTGCTTGAGTGAGGCCAGGAAGTGTTCGGCCGTTTCCGTGGGTGTGCTGGCTTCGTCGGGCGCAGGCGCTGGGGCAGCAAAGGCGGGTATGGCAGACAGGCTCAAGGCGGCCGCCGCGATCAACGCGCGGAAGAAATTCATGGTAGTCCCTTACATTTTGAATTAATTTCGCGGGAGAGTATCTGAAATTTGCTGTTTTGGTTAGCCAAACGTCTCGCGCAGCAGCCCGGCAAACGCATCCCGTGCCAAGTGCCGCTGGGTGTCCTTGTGCCAGAACAGCAGGTTATCCACGGCCTGCAGTTCCTCAAATCGATAAGACGCCAACTGATTCGCCTGCTCATAGCGGGCCAGGATGCCTTCCGGCGCCAACGCCACGCCAATCCCGGCGCTGACGCAGCCGATGATCGTGCCCCAGCTGGTATAGCTGGCGATGCTTGGCATGAAGTCGTGGGGCTTGACCCAGTTTTCCAGCGCCGCGCGATACGGGCAGCCGGATGGCCACACCAGCAACGTGCGCCCGGCCAGCTGGCCTGTTGCGGTTTTTGATTGCATCGGTATTCATGGGCGGTGTGGCGTGGGTGGTCGGCATTGGGCGACCGCGTTTACGTGATCTGCCTTGGCTGTTGGTGTTGGGTTTTTTCGGGGTGTTCCTGCACCACACCAGTCTCAATTACGGGCAGCAGTCGGCGCCGCTGTTCAGTGTGTTGATTGCGTTCTTCTGTTTGAAGGAGCGGGTCAGTGCCTGGCGTTGGAGTTGTGTATTGCTGGGTTTGCTCGGGGTGTTGGTGGTGATCTGGGGCGATCAGGGCTTGAGCGACATTGACCCGCGTGGTTTGCTGATCCTGTTGGCGGCGGTCTCGTGGAGCCTGTACTTCGCCATTCAGAAACACTACGCCCATCGTTATAGCCCGCTGACCATGGCGTGCTACATGGTGTGGACGGGCACCCTGATGCTGTGCGTGAACCTGCCCGGCCTGGCCGATACCGTGGGGCAGGCACCGCTGCCAGAAAACCTGGCAGTGCTGATACTCGGCATTTTTCCCAGCGCCTTGGCGTATCTCGCCTGGGCCTACGTGTTGAAACACGTCGAGGTTAGCCGCGCGTCGGTGGCGATGTACCTGATTCCGCCCGTGGCCATGGTGATGGCCGCGACCCTGCTGGGCGAGCACATTGCCCGCCAGGTGATGCTGGGCGGTGTGATGGTGCTGGCCAGTGTGGCGGCCATCAGCCTGGAGGGCCGCTTTCGGTCAGTCGCTCAGGCTGAACGCGCGCAGCCGGTGACCATCGAGGTCCTCGGCGACAAAGGTGTAGCCGAAATCCACGGTGGTCGGTGACTGGATGATCGTCGCGCCGCGCGCAACCCATTGATCGTGCAGGACCTCCACGGCAGCCTGGTCGGGCAACGAAAATCCGACCTCGCCACCACCGCCGGTAATGTGCGCTGCCGGCTCCACGGTGTGTCGCGACCACAACCCCAGCTTCACGCCGTTGTCGAGAATGAACAGGGCAAAGGTCGGGTTCAGTTCCACCGGGGGCTTGTCCAGCAGGCGGCTATAGAAGTTGGCGCTGGTGGCCGGGCTGTCGACGTAGAGCAGGAAATAATGGGCGACGGGGGTCATGTTGGCTCCTTGAGAACGGGCGGTTACGTGAGCCCAGTCTATAAGGCGGTGCTGTCAGATCTTGTCAGGAGCGTGCAGGGGCTGCGCATTCTCACCGGTGTAAAGCTTGATGGTGGCGTCGATCTCTCCCGACATCTTCATCTGCAGCAGCGCGCGTAAAATCTGTCGCACCGGCACGTTCGGATCGTTACGCACGATGCAGCCCAGGCGTTGCTCATCAATGATCGCAACCTTGTGCAAGCGCTGCTTCGGCGGCAGATTCAGGTTGAAGCGGTCCAAAGTCCATTCGTTGATCACCGCGTAGTCGAAACGACCGGCCACCAGTTTATGCAGCACCAGTTCTTCGCTGCGCGAATCGTCACGAGTCAGTTGGCCGTTGGCAAACAGCGGGTCGAGTGCCGCGTAGCGGTAGTTGAGTACTGTGCCGATCGGCTGTGGTGCCAGTTTGTCCAGTTGCACGGGTGGCCGCGCAGTGTGGCTGCTGACCATCACATTGCGCTGCACCATCAGCGGCACGCTCCAAACGTAGTCGCCGGACAGGTTGTCCACCCAGGCCTGGGTGACATAACAGCGCACATCAATGCGGCCGTGCTTCATGGCATTGGCGATGCGCCCCCGGGCCAGTACGTGGAACTCGGCGGGGCGCCCGACCTGGGTGGCCAGGCTTAACATCAAGTCATACAAAATGCCCTGGGTCGGCCGGTTGTTTTCCAGCTGGACCATGGGCATCGCCCAGCTGTCGGACACCGAGAAGCGCAAGGGCGTGGGTGCCGCGAGGCTGGCAACGGAAATCATCCATAAGGCGCCCAGGACTACGCGCATACACTCTCCAGGTTCAGGCCTTTGCGGGGCCATTCAGGAGAGCTTAGTCAGATTAGACGAGCGTGCCGGATGCAATTTCCCCCTTGCTCCGCTAGCATTACCGGCTTCCGCTTCCCAGTTGCGACGGTTTTCGATGAGTTATCAGGTTCTTGCACGTAAATGGCGCCCGCGCTCGTTCCGCGAAATGGTCGGCCAGACCCATGTGCTCAAGGCTCTGATCAATGCCTTGGACAGCCAACGGCTGCACCACGCCTACCTGTTCACCGGTACGCGGGGGGTGGGCAAGACCACCATTGCGCGGATCATCGCCAAATGCCTGAACTGTGAAACAGGTATCACATCGACCCCCTGCGGCACCTGCTCGGTATGCCGGGAGATCGACGAAGGGCGTTTCGTCGACTTGATCGAGATCGACGCCGCGAGCCGCACCAAGGTTGAAGACACCCGCGAGCTGCTCGATAACGTGCAGTACGCACCGAGCCGTGGCCGCTTCAAGGTCTACCTGATCGACGAAGTGCACATGCTGTCCAGCCATTCCTTCAACGCCTTGTTGAAGACCCTGGAAGAGCCGCCCCCCTACGTCAAATTTATTCTGGCTACCACCGACCCGCAGAAGCTTCCTGCAACTATTCTGTCGCGGTGCCTGCAGTTCTCGCTGAAAAATATGACCCCTGAGCGGGTGGTCGAGCATTTGACCCACGTATTGGGTGTCGAGAACGTGCCGTTCGAAGACGACGCTCTGTGGCTGCTCGGGCGCGCTGCCGATGGTTCGATGCGCGATGCCATGAGCCTCACCGACCAGGCTATTGCCTTCGGTGAAGGCAAGGTCATGGCCGCTGACGTGCGCGCCATGCTCGGCACCCTCGACCACGGTCAGGTGTTCGATGTGCTGCACGCCCTGATCGAAGGTGACGCCAAGGCGTTGCTCGAGGCCGTGCGCCATTTATCGGAGCAGGGCCCGGACTGGAACGGCGTGCTCTCGGAAATCCTTAACGTATTACACCGCGTCGCCATCGCCCAGGCCTTGCCTGAAGGTGTCGACAATGGCCATGGGGACCGCGACCGCGTATTAGCCCTGGCCCAGGCATTGCCGGCCGAAGACGTGCAGTTCTATTACCAGATGGGCCTGATTGGTCGACGCGACTTGCCCCTGGCACCGGACCCGCGCGGTGGCTTTGAAATGGTCCTGCTGCGCATGCTGGCGTTCCGGCCGGCTGATACGGCAGACGCACCGAGACAGCCGCTAAAGCCAGTGGGGATCAGCCAGGCCACAGTTGATTCCGCCAAACCAGTGGCTGGCGCAGCAAGGGTCGCGCCAGTCGTTGCTGCGCCTGCACCGGTTGCTCCGGCGCCTGAACCTGTGGTCGCCGCGCCTGTGGTTGAGCCTACGCCGGTGATCGAGCCTGAGCCGGTCCCAGTGGTCGATCTGCCCTGGAACGACCCGGTAGACGTCGAGCCTGAAGTTGAACTGCAGCCTGCCGTGGAGCCTGTACTGGAAACCAGCGGCGAGCAGCCGGAACTGACGCCAATGCCTGCGTCGACGCCTGACAGCGTGGTGCAGGCAGCGCCCGAGTGGGTTTCAGCCCCTGTTCCAGAGCCGACCGTTGCGCAAGTCGAGGCCGCCACCCCGGGCATCGACCTCGACGACGAGCCGCCACTGGACGAAGATTACATCGAGCCGGACATGGATTCGGCCTACAGCTACCTGGATGACCTGGCCAGCGAACACACCGCCGAGCCTGCTCCCGAGCCCGAAGCGGAACCCGCTGCCGCCCCGGCCACCGGCCTGGCGTTGCAATGGCTGGAATTGTTTCCGAAGTTGCCGATCTCCGGCATGACCGGCAGCATCGCCGCCAACTGCACCTTGATCGCCGTCGAGGGTGACCACTGGGTGTTGCACCTGGACCCGGCCCACAGCGCCTTGTTCAACGCGACCCAGCAGCGCCGGCTTAACGATGCGCTGAACCAGTATCATGAGCGCACGCTGACCATTACCATCGAGTTGATTAAGCCCGAGCAGGAAACGCCAGCCCAGGCTGCAACCCGTCGACGTATGAACCGTCAGCGCGAGGCCGAAGAGTCGATCCAGGGCGATCCGCTTATCCAGCAAATGATGCAACAGTTCGGCGCGGTCGTGCGTCACGATACTATTGAACCTGTCGAAGCCCCGGTGCCCCAAGCGTCATGACACTGGGCATTAACTAATTGATCCACGTACTTTTGAGGTGATTCCCATGATGAAAGGTGGCATGGCCGGCCTGATGAAACAGGCGCAGCAGATGCAGGAAAAGATGGCCAAGATGCAGGAAGAACTGGCCAACGCCGAAGTCACCGGTAAAGCCGGTGGCGATATGGTCAGCGTAGTGATGACCGGTCGTCACGACATCAAGCGCGTGAGCATCGACCCAAGCGTATTGCCAGGCACCAGCGAAGATGACCTGGAAATGCTTGAAGCGCTGTTCGCTGCGGCCGTCAACGACGCCGTGCGCAAGATCGAAGCCAACAGCCAGGACAAAATGTCCGGCGTGACGGCCGGCATGCAATTGCCGCCGGGCATGAAGATGCCGTTCTGATCGGTGAGCGTTCGCTAGAATGAAAATGCCAGGCATCGAGCCTGGCATTTTTGTTTGTGCCGTGATCGTTCCGGTGGGCAGTAACCTCACGCCGCCCGGGCGCATTGCGTTCAATATGAACCCTGGCATGGCAGACAGGGTCTGCACCCTATACCGATGGATTCGATAAAGGAGTTCCCTGATGTCTGAAGAAACGATTCTGAACCAGCGCGTCGTGCTGGTCTCGCGCCCTCAAGGCGCACCGACCCCGGAAAATTTCCGCCTGGAACGCGTGAACTTGCCCGAGTTGGCGGAGGGCGAGGTGCTATTGAAAACGCTCTACCTATCCCTCGATCCCTATATGCGTGGCCGCATGAGTGACGCACCGTCCTACGCCGCTCCGGTTGAAATCGACGAGGTTATGACCGGTGGCGCTGTCAGCCGTATTGAGCAATCGCGTAACCCGAAATTCGAAGTGGGTGACCTGGTAGTCGGCTCCACCGGCTGGCAAAGCCATAGCGTTTCAGACGGATGTAACCTGATCCCGGTGCCCAAGGGGCTTGCGAGCCCGTCGATGGCGCTGGGTGTGCTGGGCATGCCGGGCATGACCGCGTACATGGGCCTGATGGATATCGGTCAGCCCAAGGATGGGGAAACCCTGGTGGTGGCGGCGGCGTCCGGCGCGGTCGGCTCGGTGGTGGGCCAGGTGGCCAAGCTCAAGGGCTTGCGCGTGGTGGGTATCGCCGGTGGCGCGGACAAGTGCCGCTACGTGGTGGACGAGTTGGGGTTTGACGCCTGTATCGACCACAAGAGCGCCCATTTCGCCAGTGAATTGGCCCAGGCCTGCTTCAACGGTGTGGACATCTACTTTGAGAACGTCGGCGGCAAGGTGTTCGATGCGGTGCTGCCGTTGCTCAACCCCAAAGCACGGATTCCCTTGTGCGGCTTGATCGCCGGCTACAACGCCCATGAAGCGCCAACCGGTCCCGATCGTCTGCCGGCGCTGCAACGCACCTTGCTGACCAAGCGCGTGCGCATCCAGGGCTTTATCGTGTTCGACGACTACGGTGATCGCCAGCCTGAATTCCTCAGCGCCATGGTGCCGTGGGTGCGTGATGGCAAGATCAAGTTCCGCGAAGACGTGGTCGAGGGCCTGGAGCAGGCGCCCGAAGCCTTTATTGGTTTGCTTGAGGGGCGCAACTTCGGCAAGTTGGTGGTGCGCGTCGCGCAGGATTGACCATTTGACGCTAATCCGAGGCGCGGGTATAAACCGCGTCTCGTTGTTTTGTCGGACCATTCGCTCATGAGCTTCAGCCCCCTGATTCGCCAACTGATCGACGCCCTGCGCACCTTGCCGGGTGTAGGTCAGAAAACCGCCCAGCGTATGGCGCTGCAACTGCTGGAGCGTGATCGCAGCGGCGGCACCCGGTTGGCCCAGGCCCTGAGCCAGGCCATGACCGGTGTAGGCCACTGCCGCCAGTGCCGCACCCTCACCGAGGAAGACCTCTGCCCACAATGCGCCGACCCACGCCGAGACGACACGCTGCTGTGCGTGGTGGAAGGGCCGATGGATGTATACGCGGTGGAGCAAACCGGTTATCGCGGCCGCTATTTTGTGCTTAAAGGGCACCTCTCGCCGTTGGATGGGCTGGGGCCGGAAGCCATCGGCATTCCGCAACTGGTAGCGCGCATTGAAGAACAGGGCACCTTTACCGAGGTAATCCTGGCGACCAACCCGACGGTGGAAGGTGAGGCAACCGCGCATTACATCGCCCAACTGCTGACCAATAAAGGCTTGATCACCTCGCGTATCGCCCACGGTGTGCCGTTGGGTGGTGAACTGGAGTTGGTGGACGGCGGGACGTTGGCGCATTCGTTTGCAGGGCGCAAACCGATCGCCCTTTAAAGAACAATACCCCCAAAATGTGGGAGCAAGCCCCTCCCGGTTTGGTTGTGTGCTTTGGGCGGGAGATGCATTTGGCTTGAAAACCAAGCAAGCGCTTGGTAATTTCGCTTCACCTCACCGTGGAGCTTGCCGATGTCTGCCTTCCAGGACTACTTCGACCCCAGCCACCAATTGGTCCGCGACAGCGTGCGCCGTTTTGTCGAGCGTGAGATGTTGCCGGGCATTGAGCAATGGGAGGAGGCCGAAAGCTTTCCTCGTGAGCTGTACCTCAAGGCCGGCGCGGCGGGAATTCTGGGCATCGGTTATCCCGAAAGCCTGGGCGGCAGTCACGAAGGTGATCTGTTCGCCAAGGTTGCCGCCAGCGAAGAGTTGATGCGCTGTGGTTCCGGTGGGGTCGTGGCAGGCCTGGGTTCGCTGGATATCGGCCTGCCGCCCGTGGTCAAATGGGCACGGCCCGAGGTGCGTGAGCGCGTCGCGCCCCTGGTGTTAGCCGGGGAGAAGATCATCGCCTTGGCCGTCACCGAGCCTGGTGGTGGCTCCGATGTAGCCAACCTGCAAACCCGCGCCATCCGTGACGGTGAGCATTACCGCGTGAGCGGTAGCAAAACCTTTATCACCAGTGGCATTCGCGCCGACTTCTACACCGTGGCCGTCCGTACGGGCGGGCCGGGCTTTGGCGGTATCAGCTTAGTGCTCATCGAAAAAGACACCCCCGGTTTCACGGTCGGTCAGCCGTTGAAGAAAATGGGTTGGTGGGCGTCGGACACGGCTGAGTTGTTCTTTGACGATTGCCACGTGCCTGTGGGCAACTTGATCGGCGTCGAGAACATGGGCTTTGCCTGCATCATGGGCAATTTCCAACGTGAGCGCCTGGCCCTGGCGTTGATGGCCAATATGACTGCGCAACTGGCGCTGGAGGAAAGCCTCAAATGGGCTGCCCAACGCGAAGCCTTTGGCAAGCCCATCGGCAAATTTCAGGTGCTCAAGCATCGGCTTGCCGAGATGGCGACTGCGGTGGAAGTGTCTCGGGAATTCACTTATCGCCAGGCGGCGAAAATGGCGGCGGGCATGAGTGTGATTAAGGAGATTTCCATGGCCAAGAACCTGGCCACCGACACCGCCGATCGCGTTACTTACGACGCGGTGCAGATCCTCGGCGGCCAAGGTTACATGCGCGGTAGCCTGGTGGAGCGGCTATACCGTGACAACCGCATCCTGTCCATCGGTGGCGGCACCCGCGAGGTGATGAATGAAATCATCAGCAAGCAGATGGGGCTTTGATGGCGTCAGTCCAAACGACCTTTAACGTTCAGTCAACGCAAACTGGGTCAGACAAAACGTCGGAATTCCCATGTCTTCCAAGCGCTGTGAGCCACCCAGCTCCGGCAAATCAATGATTGCCGCCGCTTCAAAAATCTTCGCGCCCATACGCCGCACCAGGTTGGCGGCAGCGATCAAGGTACCGCCGGTGGCGATCAGGTCATCGAACATCAACACCGAGTCGCCTTCGCACAGGCTGTCGGCGTGCACTTCCAGGAAGGCCTCGCCGTATTCAGTCTGGTAGCCCTCGGCCAGCACGTCAGCCGGCAGCTTGCCCTGCTTGCGGAACAGGATCAGCGGCTTGTTCAGTTGGTAGGCGATGATCGAGCCGATCAGGAAGCCCCGCGCATCCATCGCGCCGATGTGGCTGAAGTCGGCTTCGACATAACGTTGGGCAAAGCTGTCGGCCACCAGGCGCAGCGCCCGAGGTGATTGGAACAAGGGCGTGATGTCACGAAAGATCACCCCAGGCTTGGGGAAGTCGATGACGGGGCGGATCAGGGATTTGATGTCGAACGAATCGAAGGTCATCGTCGAAGAGTCCTGGGAGCGGAAAACGGACTCGAAGTATACCTGCGGCCTCGCTGATTGGCGCGGCCGCAGGTGTTGGCATCAACCTTCCAGGGAGCCGCCTGCTAATGCACACAGCTGGATCGGATCGAGGATATGCACTTCTTTGCCTTCGGCGGCAATCAGCTCGTTCTGCTGAAAGCGGGTGAACACGCGGGACACGGTTTCCACCGCGAGGCCCAGGTAATTACCGATTTCATTGCGTGACATGCTCAGGCGGAACTGGTTGGCCGAGAACCCACGGGCACGGAAACGTGCTGACAGGTTGACCAGGAACGTGGCGATGCGCTCGTCGGCAGTTTTCTTCGATAACAGCAGCATCATCTGTTGGTCGTCGCGAATTTCGCGGCTCATCACGCGCATCAACTGGCGGCGCAATTGCGGCAATTGCAGGGCCAGTTCATCCAGGCGCTCGAAGGGGATTTCGCACACCGAGGTCGTCTCCAGCGCCTGGGCCGACACCGGGTGAATCTCAGTGTCCATGCCCGACAACCCGACCAGTTCGCTGGGCAGGTGGAAACCGGTGATTTGCTCTTCGCCGCCGTCGCTCAGGCTGAACGTCTTCAACGCCCCCGAACGCACTGCATAAACGGAATCGAATTTGTCGCCCTGACGAAACAGAAACTCGCCTTTTTTCAGGGGGCGACCACGTTTAACGATTTCGTCCAGCGCTTCCATGTCTTCCAAATTCAACGAAAGTGGCAGGCAGAGGGGGGCCAGGCTGCAATCCTTGCAATGGGCCTGGCTGTGAGCGCGCAGTTTGACTGGCTCGGACATTTCTTAAATCCTTGTGGGGAAACACACATAAGACGTAAGGGTAACGCACCGGGGGGCTGTGAGGCCAGCGTGCACAAAAAAGCAGCAAAGATATAAAGCTTTGTGTATCCGCGCCGATACAAAGATCACCATTCTTTGAGCTCGGAGGCTCGAATCATGATTTCCATCGGTGCAAACACCGCAGTCAGTACGGGCGTGAGCTCCCTGCCAGAGCCGAAAGACCTGGTGGCTGAAGCCAAATCAGCCACGGCCGCTAAGGATCTGAAAGACGCTACATCGTCGCCGCTCAGTACCAAACCGGAAGAAGGCGTGAAAGTGACCTTTTCTGGCGCTGCATTGCTGGCTATCAGCAATACCAAGAAATCCAACAGCGATATCGAAGAGAGCGGCCTGCCGGAGGACGTCCAGCAGACGCTCAAGATGATCCGAGAAATCAAGAAGCAAATTGCAGAAAAGCAGGCCGAGCTGGCTGCCGTCATGGCGGACAAGTCCCTGACTCCGGAACAGGCTCGGGTTAAGGCCAACAACTTGCAGGGCGCCATCGCCACCTTGCAGGCGAGCTTGATAACGGCGCAAAACTCGTTGGCTAAAGCTATGAAAAACCTGAGTTCCGACGACGCCCTTAAGGCGGCATCACTGGCGATGGCTTGATTCGCCTTTAAATCACCCGCGAGAATCGTTGCCTGTTCTGTTGCTCCAGATAGGCATCGAACACCATGCATACCGAGCGCACCAACAAGCGCCCGGCGGGCAGTACGCGAATGCCTTGCGCGTCCAGCTCGATCAGTCCGTCGGCGGCCATCGTCTCCAACTGCGGCCATAGCTCGTCGAAATAGCCGCGGAAATCGATGTTGAAAGCCTGCTCGATCTGCTCGAATCTCAGGCTGAAATTGCAGATCAACTGCTGAATGACCTCACGCCGTAACCGATCATCCGTGCTGCACACCAAGCCACGGCTGGTAGCCAGCTGGGCACCGGCCAAGGCGTTCTGGTAGTGATTGAGGTCGCTGCTATTCTGGCAATACAGGTCGCCGATCTGGCTGATCGCTGACACGCCCAAACCAATCAAGTCGCAATGCCCGTGGGTGGTGTAGCCCTGGAAGTTGCGTTGCAGCGTGCCTTCTTCCTGGGCCACCGCCAGCTCATCATCCGGCAGGGCAAAGTGGTCCATGCCGATGTAACGATAGCCTGCGCGGGTTAACTGCTCGATGGTGGTTTGCAGCATCAACAGTTTTTCCGCCGGGGAGGGCAGGTCGTCGGTGTTGATCCGCCGCTGCGGCATGAATCGTTCCGGCAGGTGCGCGTAGTTAAACACCGACAAACGATCGGGTTGCAGCTTGATCACTTCCTCCACGGTGCGCGCGAAGTTGATCGGCGTTTGCTTGGGCAAGCCGTAGATCAGGTCGATATTGATTGAGCGAAACTGCAGGGTGCGCGCCGCATCAATCACTGCGCGGGTTTCTTCAAGACTTTGCAGGCGATTGACCGCACGTTGCACCTCGGGGTCGAGGTCTTGCAGGCCAATGCTCACGCGGTTGAAGCCCAATTCACGCAGCAGGCCCATGGTTGCCCAGTCAGCTTCACGCGGGTCGATTTCGATACCGTAGTCGCCGGAATCATCACCCTGCAAATTGAAATGCTGACGCAGGCATGCCATCACCTGGCGCAGTTCGTCGTGGCTGAGAAAGGTCGGCGTACCGCCGCCGAAGTGCAATTGCTCAACCGGCTGTTTGGGGTCGAGGTGGCAGGCCATCAGTTGGATTTCCTGCTCCAGGCGTTGCAGGTAGGCCTGGGCGCGGCCACGGTCTTTGGTGATGACCTTGTTGCAGGCGCAGTAGTAGCAAATGTTCGCGCAGAACGGCACGTGCACATACAGCGACAAGGGCCGTACGGCTTTGCGGCTGTCGCGCAGGGCGTGGAGCAGGTCGAAGGTGCCGACTTGGCTGTCGAATTGTACGGCGGTGGGGTAGGACGTGTAGCGCGGCCCCGCCAAGTCGTAGCGGTGAATCAGATCGGTGTCCCAACGAATGGCGTCGAGCATGCGGGCGGTCCCCGGGATTGGCTAGTGGGCCGAGTCTAGGGGCAGGGCTGGGATGGCATCTTGATTTGCATCAACGGGGAGCGGCGCTATGCCACAGAGGTAAGGCGCTAATGGCCCATCAACCAGTGCCGGTGCGGGCCGGGCAACGTCCATAGACCAAAGAGAATCACCAGCAAACCACCGGCTACACGCACGCTGCGTTTGCGCAGCAAAGCCGTGACTCGCTCAGCCGCCAGCCCGGTAGCCAGCAACACCGGCCAGGTACCCAGCCCGAACGCGAGCATCAGCAACGCACTGTCGACCGCGCTTCCCTGACTCGCGGCCCACAGTAGGGTGCTGTAGACCAGCCCGCATGGCAGCCAACCCCACAGCGCGCCCAGCAGTAGCGCGCGGGGCAGGCTGGACACCGGCAGCAAACGGTTGGCGATGGGCTGTATATAGCGCCACAGACCGCGTCCGAGGCTTTCGATTCGGGTGAGGCCGCTCCACCAGCCCGCCAGGTACAGGCCCATGCTGATCAGCAGCAAGCCGGCGAGCACGCGCATGAACATCGCCGCCGGGCTGTTGGCCACCGCCCAGCCGGCCAGGCCGATCAATAACCCGGCCGCGGCATAGCTGAGGATGCGCCCCAAGTTGTACGCCAGCAGCAAACGAAAGCGGCGGCTGCGTTGTTCCTTGGGGATCGCCAGGGTCAGCGCGCCCATCAGCCCGCCGCACATGCCCAGGCAATGGCCGCCACCGAGCAGGCCGAGGATGAGCGCGGAGACCAGCAGCGGCGTGAGTTCAAGCATGGGGTGGGTCTTTGGGCGGTTGCTCTGGCCCGCTGGCTTCGTCGACAGCCGCCAAGTGATTCGGGTCCTGGTCGTCAAACAGCACGCTGTGGGCGGGGCCGTCGAGGTCGTCGTACTGGCCGCTGTCCACCGCCCAAAAGAAGATGTAGATGGCGACGCCGACTAACAGCAGTGCCGCTGGAATCATCACGTATAGAGCTGGCATCTGCACTCCATGCTCGCGCGGCTCAAGCCGGCAGCGGGCGGGTTACTGAGGTGGCGCTTTTAGCTGGCGCGCTCGGCATGCGAGTCAGGCGTAAGGCATTGAGCACCACGGTCAACGAACTGAGGGACATGCCGATCGCTGCCCAGATTGGGGTGATCCAGCCGAGGGCGGCAAACGGCAGCATAAGGCTATTGTACAGCCCGGCCCATAGTAGGTTCTCGATGATTACCCGACGGGTTCGCCGTGCCAGGGTAAACGCCTGCACCAAGGCGTCGAGGCGGTTGGACAGCAGCACCGCGTCGGCACTGGTTTTCGCCAGGTCCGTGGCCGAGCCCATCGCCACACTGATATCGGCGGCGGCGAGCACCGGCACATCGTTGACGCCATCGCCGAGCATCAGCACCTTGCGCCCTTCCTTGTGCAGTTGTTGCAGCACTTGCAGTTTATCGTCGGGGCGCAGGCCGCCGTGGGCCTCGTCGATCCCCAGTTCAAAGGCGACACTGGCGACCATCGGCGAGCTGTCGCCCGACAGCAACAGCGTGCGCCAACCACGCGCCCTGCAAGCGGCCAGCAAGCCCGGCGCGTCGCTGCGCAGGCGGTCATCCAGCACGAACCAAGCGAGGGCGCCGTCACGGTCGCCGAGCAACAGCCATTGACCCGCCTCATTCGGAGATTCGGGGATCAGGCAGCCGCTCAGTGCACAAACAAAACCGGGCTGGCCGATGCGCAATTGGCGCTCGCCTACGAGGCCTTCAAGGCCCAGGCCAGGAAAACTGAGGACTTCATCGGCGGCCAACGGCGCACGGCCAAAAGCCCGTGCAATCGGGTGTTCGGAACGGTTTTCCAAGGCGGCGCCGAGGCTCAGGCATTCATCGCTGGTCAGCGTGCTCAAGGGGCGAATCGCACGCAGTGCCAGGCGGCCTTCGGTCAGTGTACCGGTCTTGTCGAAGATCACTGTGTCGATCTGATTCAAACCTTCCAGCACATGCCCGCGTGTCAGCAACAGGCCGAGTTTATGCAGCGTACCGGTGGCGGCAGTGAGCGCGGTCGGCGTGGCGAGCGACAGTGCGCATGGGCAGGTTGCCACCAGCATCGCCAGCACAATCCAGAACGCCCGCGACGGGTCCAGCTCCCACCACAGCAGCCCGATCAAGGCGGCGGCGATCAGTGAACACAATAGGAACCATTGGGCGGCGCGGTCGGCGATTTGCGCCAGGCGCGGTTTCTCGGCCTGAGCGCGCTCCAGCAGGCGCACGATGGCGGACAGGCGCGTGTCGTGGCCCAAGGCGCGCACCTCGACGGTCAGCGCGCCTTCGACATTGAGCGTGCCGGCGGTGACCGCATCACCCACGTTGCGAGGCTGCGGCAGGTATTCGCCGGTGAGCAGGGATTCATCAATGCTCGATTGACCGTCGAGGATCACGCCGTCCGCCGGCAGCACCGCGCCGGGATGCACCAGTACCCGTTCACCGACGGCCAACTCGCTGAGCAGGATACGCTCACTCTGGCCATCCGCTTTCAGGCGCAGGCACGAGGCGGGCAACACGTTGACCAACTGTGCGGTGGCGGCGGCTGTGCGTTCCCGGGCTCGGCGCTCCAGATAACGACCGGCCAGCAGGAACAGCGCGAACATGCCCACCGCGTCGAAGTAAAGTTCGCCTGTGCCGGTAATCGCGGTCCAGATACCCGCCAGATACGCACCGCCAATCGCCAGGGAAACCGACACGTCCATGGTCAGGTGCCGCGTGCGCAGGTCGCGCAAGGCGCCTTTGAAGAACGGCGCGCAACTGTAAAAGACGATGGGCGTGGTCAGAAACATCGCCACCCAGCGCAGGATCACATGCAGCTCCGGACTCAGGTCCATGTTGAATTCCGGCCAGGTGGCCATTGTCGCCATCATCGCCTGGAACCACAGTAAGCCCGCCACGCCTAATTGGCGCAGGGCCAGGCGGTTCTCGTCGGCCAGTTGTTCGGCGGCGCGATCCGCCTGATAAGGGTGAGCGGCGTAGCCGATGTGGCGCAGTTCGCTGAGCAGTTGGCTCAACGGCAATTGCCCGTCGGACCAGCGCACGTGCAGCCGGTGGTTCGACAGGTTCAGCCGCGCCTCGGCCACGGCGGGCAGGCTGCGCAGGTGTTTTTCGATCAGCCAGCCACAGGCGGCGCAACTGATGCCTTCCATCATCAGGGTGGTTTCGGCGAGTTCGCCGTCGTGGCGCACAAACGGTTTTTGCACGTCGGCGCGGTCGTACAGGGCCAGCTCGTCGACCAGTTGCACCGGCAGCGCCTCGGGGTTGGCCGAGGCTTCGCTGCGGTGCTGGTAATAGCTTTCCAGCCCACCGGCCACAATGGCTTCGGCCACCGCCTGGCAGCCGGGGCAGCACAGCTCGCGGCGCTCGCCGAGGATCACGGCGGTAAACCGGCTGCCGGGCGGAACGGGCAGGGCGCAGTGGTAGCAGGGGGTTGGGGTGCTCATGGGGTCAGATCTTAGTCGGCTGGGAGGGCCTCATCGCGGGCAAGCCCTTCTCCCACAGAGGACCGTGATCCAATGTGGGAGCGGGCGTGCCCGCGATGCACGAAGCGCAGGCTTATTACTTCTTCAGGTCTTCAGCGCCCTGCAACGGCTCATCACCCAACAGCAAGTCCTTGTCGTGGTTGACCTGTTCCTCCTCGAACAGGCGCCAGGTCCTGTCGCCCTCTACGCCGAGCAATTCCACGAAGCGCCGGCCTTCGACCTTGTCGGTGACCTGGCCGACGTAGCGGCCGGGTTCGCTGTCGCTGCGAGTCAGGTTGATCTTGCGATCCTTCTCCGGCTGGGTCGGGGAAATCAGGTTCAGCTCCAGGGTCGTCGGGTTGCTGTTGCCGGTGAGGTGCAGTTCGACTTCACCGGTCAGTTCATCGAGGTGCACCTTGGCACGCAGTTGCAGGGTCTGGGCTAGCAGTTCGCGGTCAAGGGAGCGGTTGATGCCTTTGCCAGCCTCGTAATAGTTGTCGTTGACCAGGTTGTCCGGGTTCTTCACCGCAATGGTCACCATGGACAAGGTCAAGGTCACCGAACAGGCCAGGATGCCAATGATGATCCAGGGCCAGAGGTGCTTGTACCAAGGGCTTGCGGCAGTGGCTACGGGCATTGTTTTGCTCTCTGTTTTAACGGACTTGAGGGCCGATGAATCGGCTCTTGGCTTCAATGTGGACACTGTCGTCATCGGCATCCCGGAGGATGAATTTCACTTCGTTGGTGCTCGACGGCAGTTGCTCGGGTGCGCTGGACAGCTCCACCGGCATGCTGAAGATTTCCCCCGCCGCCACCTTGATCTCGCGCCGACCCTGCAGCTTGAGGTCCGGCAGGCCCGAGGCGTCGAGCACATAGGTGTGATCGCGCTGGTCCTTGTTCATGATCTTCAGGCTGTAGACGTTTTCGATACGGCCTTCGGCATTTTCGCGGAACAGCACGCGGTCTTTGCTGACGTCAAAACCGACCAGCGAGCGCATGAAAAATGCACCGGCCAATAGGCTGATCATCGCCAGCAACACTAATGCATAACCGATCAGCCGAGGGCGCAGCTTATGGGTTTTCTGCCCGGAAAGGTTGTGCTCGGTGGTGTAGCTGATCAGACCGCGCGGGTATTCCATCTTGTCCATGATGGTGTCGCAGGCGTCGATACAGGCGGCGCAGCCGATGCATTCGATTTGCAGGCCGTCGCGGATGTCGATACCGGTGGGGCACACCTGCACACACATCGTGCAATCGATGCAATCGCCCAGGTCCTGGGCCTTATAGTCGATACCTTTTTTACGCGGGCCACGCACTTCGCCACGGCGTGGGTCGTAGGAGACGATCAAGGTGTCCTTGTCGAACATCACGCTTTGGAACCGTGCGTACGGGCACATGTAGATGCACACCTGTTCGCGCAGCCAGCCGGCATTGCCATAGGTGGCAAGGGTGAAGAATCCGACCCAGAAATACGACCAGCCATCGGCCTGGCCGGTAAAGAAATCGAACACCAGTTCGCGGATCGGCGAGAAGTAGCCGACGAAGGTCATGCCGGTGACAAAACCGATCAACAGCCACAGCGTGTGCTTGCTGAATTTGCGCAGGAATTTGTTGGCGCCCATTGGCGCTTTATCCAGCTTGATGCGCTGGTTACGGTCGCCTTCGGTGACCTTCTCACACCACATGAAGATCCATGTCCACACGCTTTGCGGGCAGGTATAGCCACACCAGATGCGCCCGGCGTACACGGTGATAAAGAACAGGCCAAAGGCGGCCACAATGAGAATGCCCGAGAGCAGGATGAAATCCTGAGGCCAGAAGGTTGCGCCAAAAATGAAGAATTTACGCTCTGGCAGGTTCCACCACACGGCCTGATGGCCACCCCAGTTCAGCCACACGGTGCCGAAGTAGAGCAGGAACAAGCCGGCGCCACCGAGCATACGCAAATTGCGGAACAGGCCGGTGAAGGCGCGGGTGTAGATTTTCTCTCGCGACGCATAGAGGTCAACGGATTGACTTGAGTTTTTGGCAGGCGGGGTAACGTCATGTACCGGAATTTGGTTGCTCATCATTGCATCCCACGGCGGTGGAGATTTGCCTCGGCCAGTACGTGCCAACCGGGGTCAAAATAGGGTCTTGCAGTGGCGTAATGATACGCCTCTGGTGCTGTTCAAAGGGTGCGACCTTTGGTCGCGTTGGGGGAAATCAATTGATGGTGTACGTGATCTGGATCAATTGACTTGTGAAGTATGGCTGGTTTTTGCGCGCAGGCTGGTCATTCGCCCCACGGATTAAGCAATGGAACGCCGCTTGATTTGAAGTCACTGACATTGCGCGTGACGACAGTCAGTCCATGAACCAGAGCCGTGGCAGCAATCGGCGCATCGCTTTCATTAGCCTGGTTTGGCACCTGCAAATGAGCGCAACGCAAAGCGACTGCGGCATCACCAACAGGTCAACAATGTCGGCGTTGCGGCCTGTCAGTTTCTGCTAGTCCTCAATGCTTAGCAGTACATGGGCAGGCTTGCCGCGATCGGTGATAAAAACCGGCCTGTGACGGGCGGCTTTTTTGGCACCGCTTGTGTCTTGATTGAATTCACGGCTGGAAATGGTGGTGATGGTCATGGGGCCCCCTTGCTGGCCTGAACGTCGTTACGTTGCTACTTCGCTGAGCTGAGCCACACGCCTGAAGCTACGAGCGGTCATGGGACAGTGATATACGCAGGCTGGAAACGCAAAACGGCTTCCAGTGCACCGCGGTAGCGTCTCACTTTGGCGCTCTACTGCGCATCGGTCGTGCGTCTTACATTCAAAGAGGTTGAGTCTGCAGGGGGGGCATGACCAATACTGGTGAGCGAAACGGAATTTTTTTACATACGTTGAAAGGTTTTTTGTAGGAACGGTTTTCCTGTGATAACCACTTATCAAGCGCCGGATTTGAATTGAAGTCTGGAAGGGTTGTGGCGGGGGATCTTAGTTTTATGAAGTCGCCCAAACGAACTTTAAAACGCTGTGAGTTGAGGAAGTATCTATGAATGTAAGTTCTGTTGTGACAACTTCAAACGTTGTAAGTGGCCAGTTATCAGTCGCTGCGGCAACGCCCGCGACGGTGCCCAGTAATTCTTTCAAATCGCTTAGTAATGTGGGCATGGCGACGTATTTGAAGAGTAACTTTTCCACGTTTGTCGATCCGGCATCGCCGGGTATCATTACTCGCGCATCGCTTCAACGATTGGCCGGCAGCGGCCCGCAACAAGGTGCCAGTGCTGATCCCTCGGAATTTGCTCGCGCGCTTCTGGAAAACCAAGGCCTCATGGACCAGATCGGACATGCTGGCAAGATTCCCCTGGCCAGTGTCACTCGTTATGTTCAACTGAGTCACGGTCAATTCAGCCGGCAGTCCAATATCGAACTCACGCGGCATTTGTTGAATAATTTCAGAACCTTTTCCCAGCCCCATGAGTTCGATTCGGGAGAAGTGGAAAACGTCGTGACACGGCAAACCCTTGAACGGGTCAAAAACTCAAGCAGCCAGAGTCGTTATACTAACGAAGACAGAAAGTTCGCCAGTGAACTGCTGGCGCGAACGTCGCTGGTCAGTACGATACTTGATGGGTTGGGTGGGTCGGGATTTGATAATTTGATCTCCCATACCGTACTGAGGGAGTGGCTTATCTTGGGGCGTCGCACCACGATTTGAAAGTTAACTGTATGCACAGGCAGTTCGCGTTTATCGATGAATAAAAAAGCCCCGCGCGCGTTAGCGGCGGGGCTTTTTCTGTTTTGGAGGCTTACTCGGGGTCGGCGGGCTTATCCCCATGGGACAGGCTGTAAACATACGCCGCCAGCAAGTGCACTTTGTCATTGCCTTGCAGCAACTCCTGCGCAGGCATCTGGCCTTGACGGCCGTAACGAATGGTCTGCTGCAGTTGTGCGAAGCTGGAACCGTAGATGAATGCGCCTGGGTGCGTCAGGTCGGGAGAGCCCATCGCTGGCGTACCTTTACCGGCGGGCCCGTGGCAGGCCACGCAGTTGGCGGCGAAGAGTTTCGCGCCGTTGGCCACGTCAGCCTTGGCGCCTTCGGGCAGTTTGCGACCATCGAGGCTGGTCACCACATAACCCGCCACATCGGCCACGCCTTGCTCGCCAATGACTTCGGCCCAGGCCGGCATCACCGCGTGGCGGCCCTTCATGATGGTTTCCTTGATGGTCGCCGGCTCGCCGCCCCAGCGCCAGTCGGCGTCGGTCAGGTTAGGGAAACCGTAGGCGCCCTTGGCGTCGGAGCCGTGGCACACCGAGCAGTTGGAGGCGAACAGGCGTCCACCCATCTTCAAGGCTTGCGGGTCTTTGGCGACGTCTTCAATCGGCATCGAGGCGAACTTGGCGAAGATCGGCCCGAACTTGGCGTCTGACTTGGCCATTTCCTTTTCCCATTCGTGCACGCCGGTCCAGCCGGTCTGGCCATTGGCGAAGGGGGTTTGCTTGTCGTTGTCGAGGTAGTTATAGCCCGGCAGCAGGCCTTTCCAGTTACCCAAACCTGGGTACAGCACCAGGTAGCCGAGGGCGAAAATGATGGTGCCAACGAACAGCATGAACCACCATTTGGGCAGCGGGTTGTCGTATTCCTCAATGCCGTCGAACGAGTGGCCGACGGTCTCGTCCGTTTGCTCGGCGCGCTGCCCCTTGCGGGTCGACAGCAGCAGCCAGGTCAGGGCGAAGATGGTACCCAGGCTCAGGACTGTGACGTACAGACTCCAGAACGTAGTCATTCTTTGTTACTCCTAGACGCTTGCTCGACGTGCTTGATGGCTTCGGGGTCATCCGCAAAGGGCAACAGGGTTGCGTCGTCAAACTCCGACTTGCGCTTGGGGCTGAACACCCACAACGCCAGGCCAATAAAGGCCACCATCACCACAACGGTGCCCAAGCCACGAATCATCCCGATATCCATGAAGATCACCGTTTGCTTTTGATGATGGTGCCAAGGCCTTGCAGGTAGGCCACCAGTGCGTCCATTTCGGTCTTGCCCTTGACGGCTGCGGCTGCACCGGCGATGTCTTCATCGGTGTATGGCACGCCCAGTGTGCGCAAGACTTCCATCTTCTTCGCGGTGTCCTTGCCGTCGAGCTTGTTTTCTACGAGGAACGGGTACGCCGGCATTTTTGATTCCGGCACTACGTTGCGCGGGTTGTACAAGTGCGCGCGGTGCCAGTCGTCGGAGTAACGTGCGCCAACACGGGCGAGGTCCGGGCCGGTGCGCTTGGAACCCCACAGGAAGGGGTGGTCCCACACACTTTCCCCGGCGACCGAGTAGTGGCCGTAGCGCTCGGTTTCGGCGCGGAACGGGCGGATCATCTGCGAGTGGCAACCCACGCAGCCGTTGGCGATGTAGATGTCGCGGCCTTCCAGTTCAAGCGCGGTGCGCGGCTTCATGCCTTCGACCGGTTTGTTGGTCACGTCCTGGAAAAACAGCGGAACGATTTGGGTCAAGCCGCCGATACTCACGGCGATGACCATGAAGAAGGCCAGCAGGCCGATATTCTTCTCGACTACTTCATGCTTCATCAGTGAGCTCCCACAACGGCGATCTTGGTGGCGGCCTCGGCTTCTACCGGGTCGCAGGCACGCACCGTGCGCCAGACGTTGTAGGCCATCAGCAACATGCCGCTGGCGAAGAACGCACCACCGATGGCGCGAACGATGTAGCCCGGGTGGCTGGCTTGCAGTGCTTCGACGAAGGAGTAGGTGAGGGTGCCGTCATCGTTGATTGCACGCCACATCAGGCCCTGGGTGATGCCGTTGACCCACATCGAGGCGATGTAGAGCACGGTGCCGATAGTGGCCAGCCAGAAGTGCGCATTGATCAGCCCGACGCTGTGCATCTGCGCGCGGCCGAACAGTTTGGGGATCATGTGGTACAGCGCGCCGATGGAGATCATCGCCACCCAACCCAGTGCGCCAGCGTGGACGTGGCCGATGGTCCAGTCGGTGTAGTGGGACAGCGAGTTGACGGTCTTGATCGCCATCATTGGCCCTTCGAAGGTCGACATGCCGTAGAACGCCAGTGACACCACGAGGAAACGCAGGATCGGGTCGGTGCGCAACTTATGCCAGGCGCCCGACAGGGTCATCATGCCGTTGATCATGCCGCCCCAGCTCGGGGCGAGCAGGATGATCGACATCGCCATGCCCAGCGACTGTGCCCAATCCGGCAATGCGGTGTAGTGCAAGTGGTGGGGACCTGCCCAGATGTACAGGGTAATCAGCGCCCAGAAGTGCACGATGGACAGGCGATACGAGTAGATCGGACGCTCGGCCTGCTTGGGCACGAAGTAGTACATCATCCCCAGGAAGCCGGTGGTGAGGAAAAAGCCCACGGCGTTGTGGCCGTACCACCACTGGATCATCGCGTCCGTCGCCCCGGCGTAGGCCGAGTAGGACTTGAACAGGCTGACCGGCAAGGACGCATGGTTGACGATATGCAGCATCGCCGTCACCAGGATGAAGGCGCCGTAGAACCAGTTGCCCACATAGATGTGCTTGGTCTTGCGCTTGACGATGGTGCCGAAAAACACCACGGCGTAGGTCACCCAGACGATGGCCAGCAAAATGGCGATCGGCCATTCCAGCTCGGCGTATTCCTTGGTGGTGGTGTAGCCCAGCGGCAGGGTGATGATGGCGCCGAGAATCACGGCTTGCCAGCCCCAGAAGGTGAAGGCGGCGAGGCCATCGGAGATCAGTCGCGTCTGGCAGGTTCGCTGCACGACATAGTAGGAGGTGGCAAACAATGCACAGCCACCGAAGGCGAAAATCACCAGGTTGGTGTGCAGCGGGCGCAGGCGGCCAAAGGTCGTCCATGGCAAACCGAAATTCAATTCCGGCCAAACCAATTGCGAGGCGATGAACACCCCGAGCCCCATGCCAAGGATCCCCCAGACCACCGTCATGATGGCGAACTGGCGGACTACCTTATAGTTATAAGCAGTCGGACTGATTGCTGTGCTCATTCTAAGGTTCCACGGTTTAGGTTTTTTTATAGGTAAAATCGGCCGCAAGTATGTAGAAAGCGAGGGTCCATTGCAACGCAATGGCTGACCTGTATCAATGCGTTCCACGCCAGATTCTGCGCCCTTTCCATGTTTGGCGTAAGGACAAAATTCAAAATAGAAAGCTGATCAAGTGGACAAGAATTTTTTCGGGTCGCAACGGCAGTCGCTGCGTGCGCCTAAACCGGTCCGCTGTGCAGACAAGCGTAGACCCGAATGGAGGGAGGGGAAAGTTGCTGTCGGGAAGGGTGCGACACTTGGTCGCTTAGAAAGGTAGCGCTGCCGCCCCACATTGGGGCGGCAGTCACCGGTTACTGCGGTTGGCTTTCTGGCGTTGCGCCATCAGCGTTGTGGGACAAGCTGTAAACATAGGCTGCGAGCAGGTGCACTTTGTCATTGCCTTGCAGCACGTCCTGCGCTGGCATCTGGCCTTGGCGGCCGTGGCGGATGGTCTGCTGCAGTTGCGTCAGGCTGGTGCCGTAAATGAAGCCGGCGGGCTCGGTCAGGTTCGGCGCACCCATCGCTTGCATGCCGTGGCCTTGTGGGCCGTGGCAGGCTACACAGGTGGTGTTGAAAGCGGCTTGACCGGCCGCCAGATCGACGTTGCTGTCGGCGGGTAATGGCAGTTTGGCCAAGTCGTGACGCACAAAGGCGGCGACGTTCTTCACACCGTCTTCGCCCAGTATTTCACCCCAGGCCGGCATTGCCGCGTGGCGACCATTGAGGATGGTCGCCTTGATCGCTTCAGCCGAACCGCCCCAACGCCAGACAGTGTCCGCCAGGTTGGGGAAGCCATACGCGCCCTTGGCATCCGAGCCGTGGCACACCGCGCAGTTGGAGGCGAACAGGCGACCGCCCATCTTCAACGCTTGCGGGTCTTTGGCGACTTCTTCTACCGGCATGGCCGCGAATTTGGCGAAAATCGGCCCGAACTTGGTATCGGCCTTGGCCATTTCCTTGTCCCACTCCTTGGCCGAGGTCCAGCCGTCTTCATAGCCCGGCAACACGCCTTTCCAGTTGCCCAGGCCCGGGTAGAGGATCAGGTAGCCAACCGCAAACACCAGCGTGCCGGCGAACAGCATGAACCACCACTGGGGCAGCGGGTTGTCGTATTCCTCGATACCGTCGAACGCGTGGCCCATGGTCTGGTCGACGCTGCCCTTGGTCTCGCCCTTGCGAGTGCCGATCAACAGCCAGGTCAGGCCGATCAGGCTGCCGAGGGTCAGTACACAGATCCATGTACTCCAAAAGGTAGTCATGGCCGGTTGCTCCTTGTAGCAGGCTCTTCTTGAGCGTCAGAGGGAGAAGGTTCATCGGCGAAGGGCAGCAGGCGTGCCTGCTCGAACTCCGCATTGCGCTTGTTGTTGAACACCCACAGCGACAGGCCGATAAAGGCGATGGCGACCACCAGCGTGCCAAGGCCGCGGATGGTGCCCGCATCGAATTCAAATCCCATGGCTCACCTCTTGCTCTTGATGGCAGTGCCGAGCACTTGCAGGTATGAAACCAGCGCGTCCATCTCGGTCTTGCTTTTGAGGCTGGCAACGGCGCCACTGATGTCGTCGTCGGTGTAGGGCACGCCGAGGGTGCGCATTACTTTCAACTTGGTCTCGGTGTGGCTGCTGTCGACCGCTGCGGTGACCAGCCAAGGGTAGGCCGGCATTTTCGACTCCGGCACCACGTTGCGCGGGTTGTACAAGTGCGCGCGGTGCCAGTCGTCCGAGTAGCGCGCGCCGACGCGGGCCAGGTCCGGCCCGGTGCGCTTGGAGCCCCACAGGAACGGGTGGTCCCACACGCTTTCGCCCGCTACCGAGTAATGGCCGTAGCGCTCGGTCTCGGCGCGGAACGGGCGGATCATCTGCGAGTGGCACTGTACGCAGCCTTCGCGGATATAGATGTCGCGCCCTTCCAGTTGCAGCGCGGTGTAGGGCTTCATGCCTTCCACCGGTTTGTTGGTGACGTCCTGGAAGAACAGCGGGACGATCTGCGTCAGGCCGCCGATGCTCACGGCGAGTACCATCAACAGCATCAGCAGGCCGACGTTCTTTTCAATCGTTTCGTGTTTCATCACTGACTCCTCAGGCCATCTGCGCGACAGGGGCGGCTTCGGCGGGTTGCACCGAGCGCACGGTGCGCCACGTGTTGTAAGCCATCAGCAACATGCCGCTGAGGAAGATCGCCCCGCCCACCAGCCGTACGATGAAGCCTGGGTGGCTGGCCACCAGGGTTTCGACGAAGGAGTAGGTCAAGGTGCCGTCTTCGTTGATCGCACGCCACATCAGGCCCTGGGCGATGCCGTTGACCCACATCGAGGCGATGTAGAGCACGGTGCCGATGGTGGCCAGCCAGAAGTGCGCGTTGATCAGGCCGAGGCTGTACATCTGCTCGCGGCCGAAGACTTTCGGGATCATGTGGTACAGCGCGCCGATGGAAATCATCGCTACCCAACCGAGGGCGCCGGCGTGTACGTGGCCGATGGTCCAGTCGGTGTAGTGGGAGAGGGCGTTGACGGTCTTGATCGCCATCATTGGCCCTTCGAACGTCGACATGCCGTAGAACGCCAAGGAGACGACCAGGAAGCGCAGGATCGGGTCGCTGCGCAACTTATGCCAGGCGCCTGAGAGCGTCATCATGCCGTTGATCATGCCACCCCAGCTTGGCGCCAGCAGTACCAGCGACATCACCATGCCCAGCGACTGCGCCCAGTCCGGCAGTGCGGTGTAGTGCAGGTGGTGAGGGCCAGCCCAGATGTACAGGGTGATCAGCGCCCAGAAGTGCACGATGGACAAGCGATAGGAATACACCGGACGCTCGGCCTGCTTGGGCACAAAGTAATACATCATGCCGAGGAAGCCAGCGGTGAGGAAAAAGCCTACCGCGTTATGCCCATACCACCACTGCACCATGGCATCTGTCGCACCGCCGTAGGCCGAGTAGGACTTGGTCCAGCTCACTGGCAGGGAGGCGTGGTTGACGATATGCAGAATCGCCACGGTGATGATAAAAGCGCCGAAGAACCAGTTACCGACGTAGATGTGCTTGGTTTTGCGCTTCATCACTGTGCCGAAGAACACCACGCCGTAGGCGACCCAGACAATGGCGATAAGAATGGCGATCGGCCATTCCAGCTCGGCGTATTCCTTGGAGGTGGTGTAGCCCAGCGGCAAGCTGATGGCGGCCAGCACGATGACCAGTTGCCAGCCCCAGAAGCAGAACGCGGCGATTTTTGGCGCGAACAGTTGGGTTTGGCAGGTACGCTGCACCGAGTAAAACGAGCTGGCGAACAGCGCGCAGCCGCCGAAGGCGAAGATCACTGCGTTGGTGTGCAGTGGACGCAAACGGCCGAAGCTGGTCCACGGCAAATCGAAGTTGAGTGCAGGCCAAACCAATTGGGCGGCGAGAAAAACCCCGAGCCCCATGCCGACGATGCCCCACACCACCGTCATAATGGCGAATTGGCGGACCACCTTGTAGTTATAGGCGGTACTTAAAGTAGTGTTCATGGTTCCCCATCCACGGTTCAACCCAAGCAAATGTGGCACTTGGGCTGGAGTTATAGGCAGACTAAAAAGCGAGGCAAGCATGGGCAAAGAGCACAAGGCCAGTATTGACGGGGATCAATGGGCGCAGTGTGTGCGGGAACACGGGTGGTTGTGGGAGGCAGCGACGGGGCCAGTCGCGCGTACGCCGGTCACGCTGATTTTGGCCCACGGTGCCGGCGCACCGATGGACTCATCCTTCATGAGCGACATGGCTGCACGCCTTGCCGGGCAGGGCGTGAACGTGTTGCGCTTCGAGTTCCCGTACATGGCTCAACGCCGTTTGGACGGGGGTAAGCGACCGCCGAACCCGGCGCCGAAACTGCTGGAATGTTGGCGTGAGGTGTATGCCGAGGTGCGACGTCATGTCGCTGGGAAACTGGCCATTGGCGGCAAGTCCATGGGTGGGCGCATGGCGAGCATTTTGGCTGATGAGTTAGGCGCTGATGGCCTGGTGTGCCTGGGTTATCCGTTTTATGCAGTGGGTAAACCGCAGAAACCACGGGTTGAGCATCTGGCCGGGCTAAAAACGCCGACGTTGATTGTGCAGGGCGAGCGCGATGCGCTGGGTAATCGAGCGGCGGTGGAAGGCTATGCGTTGTCGTCGAGCATCGAAGTGGTGTGGCTGGTGGCGGGGGATCATGACTTGAAACCGTTGAAGGCTTCGGGCTTTACTCATGAGCAGCATTTGGAGGCGGCTGCGGTGAAGGTTTCAAACTTTCTTGCTAGCCTTTAGTGGCTCATCGCAGGCAAGCCAGCTTCCACATTTTGATCTGTGAACACAGTCAAATGTGGAAGCTGGCTTGCTCGCGAAAGCGATTTAACGGTTGAAACGCTCTACCAGCGAATACTGTGTATTAGCGGTATGCGTCAGCTCTTCACTCAACTGCGCTGAGTTCATCGCCTGTTCCGAGGTCTGATCCGCCAGCAGCGCAATCGTGCTGATATTGCGGCTGATCTCTTCGGCCACCGCGCTTTGCTCTTCGGTAGCCGCCGCGATCTGCGTGGTCATGTCGGTGATGTTGGCCACCGCTTCACTGATGCCCACTAACGCCTGATCCGCCTCCATCACCCGCGCCACGCCTTCTTCAGCCTGGCGATGCCCGGCGTCCATGGTTTGCACGGCGGCGGCGGCCGTCTGCTGCAGCTTGGCGATCAAGGCATGGATCTGCCCGGTCGATTCAGCCGTGCGCTGCGCCAGTTGACGAACCTCGTCAGCGACCACCGCAAAACCACGGCCCATCTCCCCGGCGCGGGCCGCTTCAATGGCTGCGTTCAATGCCAGCAGGTTGGTTTGATCGGCGATGCCCTTGATCACATCCACCACGCCGCCGATTTCATCGCTGTCCTTGGCCAACTGAGTGACGGTCACGCCCGTCTCACCCACGGCGACCGACAGCCGCTGGATCGCCTCACGGGTTTCCCCGGCAATGTCGCGGCCACGCCCGGTCAGACGATTAGCCTCCTGCGTGGCGTCAGCTGTGCGCTGCACGTGGCTGGCCACTTCCTGAGTCGTCGCGGCCATCTGGTTGACGGCGGTGGCCACCTGTTCGGTTTCCACACGCTGGCGCTCCAGGCCGCTGGAGCTGTTATGCGCCAAGGTATTGGACTGCGCCGCCTGGTCGTTGAGGTGCTCGGCCGTATCCTGCAAACGTGTAAGACACGTCTTCAGACGCGCTTCCTGGCTGAGAATCGACATCTCCAGCCGCGCTTGTGCGCCACGGCTGTCGGTGTACATCTGCGCGATCAACGGGTCGGACGTGGTTTGTTCCGCCAGGCGTAACAAACGCTTGAGGCCACGCTGTTGCCAGCTCAAGCCCAGCAGGCCCAGCGGCACCGACAACCCCGCCGCCAGGGCAAAGCCCCAGTGCGAGTTGAGTGATGCACCGATCATGAAGCTCAACTGGCTGACCAAGATAAACGGTAGCCAGTCCTGCAACACCGGCAGCCACTTGTCGCGTCGAGGCACGGCAGACTTGCCCTGGTTGATCCGTTGATAGAGCGCTTCGGCCCGGCGAATCTGCTCGGCGGTGGGCTTGATGCGCACCGATTCATAGCCGACCACCTGGTTGCCATCGAAGACCGGTGTCACATAGGCGTTAACCCAATAATGATCGCCGGTCTTGCAGCGGTTCTTAACGATGCCCATCCATGGCAAGCCTTGTTTGAGCGTGGACCACATATGCGCGAACACCGCGGGCGGCACATCTGGGTGACGTACCAGATTGTGCGGGGCCCGGGTCAGTTCTTCACGGGTGAACCCACTGATCTCGACGAAAGCGTCGTTGCAGTAGGTGATCACGCCTTTGGCGTCTGTGGTGGAGATCAACCGTTGCTGAGCGGGGAAGGTGCGTTCGCGCTGGGTAACGGGTTGGTTATTACGCATGAGTTTTTCAATCCGCAAGGCTTTCAGGGGTATCGGCCGCTATCTGAAATTGTTGAGGGAATTTTCCGATCGGTGTTGTAGCCAAACCGAAATGCGACAGCACCTGTCTAGCCTCTAGATCAAGGGGGGGCAGGGCTCGCGGCTCTTTTTGAGCTAGCTTGTAACCTTTGAGAAAGAAAAGTGACATGTTTTTGGTCTGCTAGTATTTTTGATCGGAGAAATGGATTTTCAGCTATCGGATTTTTCAGTGTTTTCCTAGACATAAATGACCATTTAAATAAGAATGTTCACGCATATCTGTAAGGAAATACTATATTTTTAACCCCCCCCAAGGCGCCTAGGCGGCTTGACTTTAATTTAGCTGAAAGACTCTACGTCACTTTGTTTTTTGGTCTGTCGCATCGAGGGGGCGAGCGCTGCAGTCGAAATCAAGTGGCAGTACGTAAAGGAGTTACATGTGACACTTGTTCCGGTCATTATCTGCGGTGGTGCGGGCAGTCGTCTGTGGCCTGTCTCTCGTTCAGCACACCCCAAGCCGTTTATTGAACTGCCGGGCGGCGGTAATCTGATTCGTAAGACCTATGGGCGCGCCCTGGCATTGGACGCCGTCAGCGAAGTATTGACGATCACTAACCGTGACCTCTATTTCAAAACCCTCGACGAATACAGCGCGCAAGCGCCTCAATTCACGAATCTAAGTTTTGTTCTTGAGCCCTTCGGGCGCAATACCGCAGCGGCTGTTGCGCTGGCTGCTCAAGAAGTTGCGCGCACTCATGGGCCAGATGCCATCATGCTGGTGCTGCCCGCTGATCATTTGATCGATAACCATGCGGCATTTGCCCATGCAGTTTCGGCGGCATCCGAGTTAGCCAAAGACGGTTGGCTGGTAACTTTTGGCGTTAAGCCTGAATATCCGGAGACCGGTTACGGCTATATCCAGAAAGACAATGACAGCCCTCTCGGTAATGGCTTCAAGGTCAAACGTTTCGTCGAGAAGCCAGACCTGGAAACCGCCCAAGGCTATTTGGCTTCAGGTGAGTACTTCTGGAACTCCGGCATGTTCTGCTTCCGCGCCGGTACGTTAATTGAAGAAATGGCACTCTGCGCACCGGATGTCTCCAGTGCCGTGGACCTTTGCCTGGCAGGTTCCGGGACGATGACCGGCAATAGCCATCGAAGCCTGCACCTCGAGCCGGAAAGTTTTGCCAAAGTGCCTGATATTTCCATCGACTTCGCCCTGATGGAGCGCTCTAACAAAGTCGCAACGGTTCCTTGTGATATCGGTTGGAGTGATATCGGCTCGTGGAATGCCATGAGCGAACTGTCGCCAGCGGATGAGCAGGGCAATCGCGTCGAAGGTGAGGCCATTTTTCATGGCGCCTGCAACAACTACGTGCGTAGCCAGCGTCGTTTGGCGGCTTTGGTAGGCGTTGAGGACCTGATTATCGTTGATACGCCGGATGCCTTGCTGGTCGCACACAAAGACCATGCTCAAGACATCAAAGCAATCACGGCGCAGTTAAAGAAGAACGGCCATTGCTCACACCTTGATCACACCACGGTTCGCCGTCCGTGGGGGGCCTACACCACACTGGAGGAAGGGCAGCGCTTCAAAATCAAGCGCATTGTGGTCAAGCCTCAAGGTTCACTCTCACTGCAAATGCACCATCACCGAAGCGAGCACTGGATCGTGGTCAGCGGTATGGCACGAGTGTTTAATAACGATCGAGAGTTTTTGCTCAACACAAATGAATCAACGTTCATCCCTGCTGGTCATACCCATCGCCTGGAGAATCCAGGGGTCATCGATTTGGTGTTGATTGAGGTGCAGAGTGGCGATTATTTAGGTGAGGACGATATCGTTCGGTTTGAGGATATCTATGGTCGGGTCGAAAGCGGCAAGTAACGCGAGTGTAGCCTGCCCGAACTGAGTGTCGGGCAGGTGTTATCGTTGTTCGTTCATCAGGTCTTGGTAGACCTTCATATATCCCCGTAACATTTGATCGCCGGTAAATAGCTCCGTGTATCGCGCCTGTGCTTTTTCGCCCATCACCGCTGCCTCTTGGGGATGATCCCATAAGTAACGCATGGCTTCGCGAAAGGCTATTGGGTTTTCGGGTGGAACGGTCAGCCCTGTTTCATTTGCGATGTTAATGTAGGTTGTGCCGGTGCCGATTTCGCAGGAAATCATAGGTTTTCCGTACATTGCTCCTTCCAGCAATGCGACGCCGAACGCTTCTGAGCGTAGGTGCGAAGGAAATACGATGGCGGTGGACAGTTGAATCAACGCCACCTTGTCCTCATCGTTAACTTTCCCCAAAAAGTGCAGGTTCTGAAGCCCCAGCTGATCGGCCTGTTCCTTGAGCTCTTGTTTCTTTGGGCCGTCGCCAGCAATAACCACGGGATAGCCAGTGCCTTGGATGGCCTCGAGTAGCGTGTGCAGGCCTTTGTAATAACGCAGTACGCCCACGAACAGAAAGAATCGCTCGGGCAGTTGTTTCGCCCATCGCGCTTTCACTGCAGGAGAGGGGATTGGGTAACTCTTTTTGTTTAGCCCAATTGGAATGATGCTGATTTTTTCGCGGAACGCCGGCAATACGGCGCTGGATTCCAAATAGTTGGGCGATGCGATAATGATACGGTTGACGCTACTCAGGAATTTGTTCTGGAGTGGGCGATAGAGTTTTAGCAGCTTCTTTTGATCGACGATGTCAGAGTGATAGGAGACGACGCTGGGTTTTTTAATCCGGCTGGCGAAATGGATGACGTCCATGAACGGCCAAGGGAAATGGTAGTTAATGATATCAGCCTGCTGCGCGAGCTCTTTAAACTTCGAGTACGCGTGGATCGAAAAGCCAGTTGAAGCAATTTTTATATTTTCTTTAACTTGGTGAGTCTTATAACCGTCCAGTTCCAGTACTGTCGGGCTTGGGTGAGGGGACAGTGCAAGAACTTCGCAGGTCGCACCGAAGCGAGGCGACTGTTGGCAAATTTGATGTATAACTTGCTCCACACCGCCCATAGTGTCGGGGTAGGCAGTTTTATAAAAATGCAAAATGCGCATAACGAGTTCCGATTAGGGGAAGATGGATTTTAGCCAGACGGCGTAGGGCTGAAAAAGCCACCACTTCAAGGGAACGCTACCGTGATGTCTGCGCACTACCGCGATAGCTTCTGCGTAATGGCGCCGGCGTAGAGTTTTCGTTTTGGTCTCTTCATGCTCTCGGTTAACGGCTACGAAAGCATCCACATGTACCAGTGGACCGACTTCTTTGAAGAGTCGCCACCAGAGATCGTAGTCCATTGCCATGTGCATAGAGGGGTCTACGCCGCCTATAGTTTCCCAGGCCGATCTGCGGATCAATGTGGCGGGCTGCGAAATGATGCAACGCAGTGACAGCCGACGCTCGCTGAATGGTTCAACCCATACAGGCTTGCGCTTGCCAGTGTCTTGAATGACGTTCCAGCACTTGCCGTACACCGCTGATGCCTGTGGTGCGGCGTTAATAGCTTCGATCAGTCGTTTCAACCCGCCGGGTTCAAACCAGTCGTCACTGTTCAGCCAGCAGACAAAAGGGGCTTTGCCTTGAACGATACCTTCATTGATAGCGGCCGCTTGACCGTCATCTCGGTGACTGCGCCAACCGGCCAGCTTGTGTTCCCATTTGCGAATGACTTCAACCGAGTTATCGGTAGAACCGCCGTCCAGAACAAATACCTCTACAAGAACATCCTGTTCAAATATTGACCTTAAAGCATCGTCGAGATAACGGCCCTGGTTGAATGAAGGTACTGCGATCGTGACCAAGGGTTGGGACATTCAGAGGTGATCCGTACGGCTGAGAAAATCTTTGTAGGTTAGAGCTATACCCTCACGCAACTGCGTTTGGGCTGTCCATCCCAGGCCTTTCAAGCGATTGATATCGAGTAACTTGCGCGGTGTGCCGTCGGGCTGGCTATGGTCGTATACGATCCGGCCGTTGTAACCGACAACCTTCATGACCAACTCGGCAAGTTCGCCAATGGGCAGGTCGCTTCCCATGCCTACGTTGAAAAGTCCGCTTTTGATATCGGACTCCATCAAGTGCACGCAAGCATCGGCCATATCTTCTACGTAGAGAAACTCGCGTCTTGGCAAGCCCGAGCCCCATACCACCAGCTCCGATGCACCGCTCATTTTTGCCGCATGGGCTTTACTAATCAGGGCAGGCAGCACATGGCAGTTTTCCAAGTCATAACTGTCATTAGGGCCATACAGATTGGACGGCATGACAGCAATGAACTGAGCACCATATTGACGGTGGTAGTTCTCGCAGAGTTTGACGCCAAGGATCTTGGCCACTGCATATGGCTCATTGGTTTGCTCCAACGGTCCAGTCAGCAGATAGTCTTCGTGGATTGGCTGGGGGCAATCGCGCGGGTAAATGCAGCTGGAACCCAGAAACAGGAGGCGCTGAACCCCATGTTTCCAGGCGCTGTGGATCACGTTCGCCTCTATCATCAAGTTTTGATATATAAATTCAGCTCTGAAATTATTGTTGGCTTTGATCCCGCCAACCCTGCCGGCAGCCAAAAACACGATCTCAGGTTTCTCTGCGGCAAAAAAAGCGTCCACAGCGGCCTGTTGGGTCAGATCGAGCTCAGCGTGCGAGCGAGTAACGAAATTGCTGAACCCAGCGGCGGATAGCCGCCGCTGGATCGCGGAACCAGCCATGCCGGCGTGCCCCGCGATATATACTTTGGCGCTTTTATCCACCTAGCTATTACTCGTGGTAGTCGTAGACGGAGTAACCGTGTTTTTTCACCAACTCATCACGAGTCGCTGACTTCAAGTCTTCGGTCATCATCTCGGTGACCAGTTCCTCAAAGCTGATTTTAGGAGTCCAGCCCAATTTCTGCTTGGCTTTGGTTGGGTCACCCAGCAAGGTTTCTACTTCAGTTGGGCGGAAGTAGCGTGGGTCAACCGAAACGATGCACTTACCATCGGCGTCGTAGCCTTTTTCATCAACGCCTTCACCCTTCCAGGTGATGTTGATTTCGGCGTGTTTTGCCGCAGCATTGACGAAATCGCGAACGCTGTACTGCTTGCCGGTGGCGATAACGAAGTCTTCCGGATGCTCCTGTTGCAACATCAGCCACTGCATTTCGACGTAGTCTTTTGCATGGCCCCAGTCGCGCAGCGCGTCAAGGTTGCCCAGGTACAGGCAGTCCTGCAGACCCAGCTTGATACGGGCCAATGCACGAGTAATCTTGCGCGTTACGAAGGTTTCACCGCGCACTGGGCTTTCGTGGTTGAAGAGGATGCCATTGCAGGCATAGATGCCGTACGCTTCACGATAGTTGACGGTGATCCAGTAGGCGTAGAGCTTGGCCACCGCATACGGGGAGCGTGGGTAGAACGGTGTGGTTTCTTTCTGAGGGGTTTCCTGTACCAAGCCATACAGCTCGGAGGTCGACGCCTGATAGAAACGGGTTTTCTTCTCCAGCCCCAGGATACGGATCGCTTCCAGGATGCGCAGTGCACCCAGTGCGTCGGAGTTGGCGGTGTATTCAGGCTCTTCGAACGATACCGCAACGTGGGACTGTGCTGCTAAGTTGTAGATTTCGTCGGGTTGCACTTGCTTGATGACGCGGATCAGGCCGGTCGAATCAGTCATGTCCCCATAATGCAGGACGAGGCGACGATCAGAGTCGTGTGGATCTTGGTACAGGTGGTCGATGCGGTCGGTGTTGAACGATGAGGCTCGGCGCTTGATTCCGTGCACTTCATAGCCTTTCTCGAGAAGCAACTCGGCCAGGTAGGATCCGTCTTGACCTGTTACTCCAGTAATAAGCGCAACTTTTTTCATATGCTTCTCTTGACGTGTTTTTTAAAAAGTATATTTGAAGCGATAGCGAGGAAAGCAATTCCTCACGATTGATCGACTCAGCCAGAACCCGGCCGATAATTTTCTATACTGCCTCAATGGGGCTCAATTCTCAATGTGTGCTGGTGAGTTTGCGACTTGGGAAACTCATCAGCACCCTATTGAAGCATTTACTGTGCAATCACGGTGCAGGAGAACAGCTGGCGTTTGAGAACCAGGTATTTCCATCTTGAACCAGTTCAAATTGCAATGAATGGGTCGGGTCCGCTTTGTATTGATGGGCGCCAGTATAGTCTTTCAGGTCCAACACGAGACGTTTTTTCTCGCCCGGCTTGACAACCAAATCCCCTGCAATCCGATAGCCCGAATCCCATAATAGCATTGTGCCGTCTTTGCTCTTTACATGTACCCCAACGTTAAACGGGAATGAGCCTTGACCCAGCGCCAGATTAAAAGTTCCATTATTGTTCAGGTCAATCGCAAAACGTTGCTCATCGAGCCGCGTGCAGGTTAGCGTGGCCTTAAGATCGGAGGGCGACAGCGCGAAGTCACCGCTGCCTTTACGCATCGCCATAAGGTCTTTGAATATTTCTGGGTGCTGGGCGCGGCCTATATGCAAAGGGAAAGGCGCGCGGTTAGCGTTTAGTAATTGCTCAAGCTTGTCAGCATCAATCAGCTCTGGGAAGGCGCTCTTATCAATCGGTGTGGAGGAGTTTATGGTGATGCTGTCGATGGATTTATAGTCTTTGGCGTAAGAAACTTTGAAGTTTTGCTCAGGAAGCAGGATATAGGCAAAACGCCCTGAGACATCCTCTACAACGACAAAGTTCAATTGTTGCAAAGAGGCTCTGAGTGTTGCGTACTCGGGCTCTTTGACCACGGTCCGATCAATCACCAGTGCTTTAAAACCGATCGCTTGAATTTCACTCAGCAGTGCGTCGATCGGCAATTTCGAAATACGCCGATTCCACTCATCAGCCGGGCTGTTCTTAGAGCCACCGTTGCTCCAGTGGATGTTATGAGAAAACAAGTACAGTCGAATATGGTCGAACGAGCCCCAGCCGTAGTATTTGTTGTCGGTCAGGTACTGAGAATAAGGAAATTGATAGACCATTGCGTCTTTGGGTAGGTTGGCCTCCAGCCCTTTGACGAATGCGGTTTCTTCTGCGACTCGCGGGCGAATGTCGGGCGATCGGGCGGATACGTGACCTGGAATTTGGTCATAGAGGCTCAAGCCTGTGATAGCCGCCAGTGCCAGCGTTACCAGGAAGGGGCGACGGGTCGCGCTTAATATCCGGCTTACCAGCAGGGCGCCGAGCAGCAAGAGGGCGAACACCAAAAAAATCGGGAAGCGTTCGTAGGCCCTGATGGTGGGAAATACCAGTGCTATCAGCGTCCCGATCCCGCCTGAAATGCTCGCCAGGAATACAAAAAGTATGATCGCCAGGAGGCAATCGCCTAATTCGATAGGGTTCTGGGAGTTATGTTCGTGCGCACTGTTACTAGGCAATACAGTGCGACGAACTTGCGGAATTACGAGCAATATGAAACTCAGGAGTAGCAACGCTGAACCGACAAAGCCAAGTGGTACCACAGTATCGGTTTTAAACTGCCGATTCGCATTGGCGGTTTCTATCATGTAGCTGCCTACGCGGCCCAGCGTTGCAATATGGTGCTGAGGGCTTGGGCTGACTAGCAGTTTCAGGCTGCTGCTATAAACCTCTGCCTCAAAGGGCGACTTTATAAGCGTCGGGTCAGCAACGTTAGTCTGAGAGTAAAACTCGTCGTGGTGGGCTTTCTTATATTGATAAAGCGGGAGTTGGATGAGAAGCGAGACCGCGACCAGGGTCGTAATATAGAGGATCGCGGGAATCAGGGTTTTGGGTTGCTTCCAGCCACCTACCAGTAATCGAGCCGCCCCCGCCAAGCCAAAAAGCAACAACGAAAAAAACGCATAATAACCATCTGATAAGGCAATCAGAATAATGAAAAAGAGTCCAAGGATAAAGGACTTGTTTTTAAACAGAGACTTTAACAGTGTCGGCAGCGATGAAGAGGCCAGCCCTTTGTCAAACTTTCCTTGGAGGGTCCAAATGATGGCAACCATGGCCAAGGGGATGCAGAAATAATTGGGCAGGAACGAGTAGATGATGAGGTTGAAGCGATAAGTACAAAAGGCGAACAGCAGCGCGACGCTGATTGCCGGTAGGCGCCGAATGGAAAGCAACCGGCATGACAGGTAAGCGGTTAACGCGATAAGCGGGAAGTTTAATACGTAGTAAGTTTGTTGCAGTGTGATCGCGCTGTCGAAAAATGGGCTCATCATCAACATGATAATGGAGTGCAGTGCACTGGTTTGGGCCGCAGAGTGATAGTGCCATTTTGCGATTTCGGGAGCACCGAGGTAGGGATTAGAGAGAACCCAACCCGTTTCCTTGACCATTTTGGTCAGCGAGAACTGCCAAATATCGTCGAGGTGACCATAGACAAACGGAGAGTTAAGGCCGGACTTGTCAAGCCCTAAGACATAATAAGCGATAATTAATGGCACGACGATTAAAAATAGTAGCGTTATTGCTGTGTGCTTTGGGTTTTTTAATGTCATGCCCACTAGGTCCTTGCTGAATTTATAGTACTCAAGCGCTGTGTTGAGTTTTGGAATGTTGTTGCTGGCCCGGGCGCGTGGTCGCGAGTGCTGTTGCCAGCAGCGGTCTGGCGCGCAGGTGCTCCTAGGGCGTTGATCCTCTCACCCAGTGCGTCCAGTGCTGCTTGCAATAAGCTCAACTGTTCGTAGCAGTGGAATACTCGCCGGATTTGAACTTACAGTATTTGCCAGCTCTCATCGGGCTCGAGCCAAAAACTGTCATCCATCGCCGAAAATACCGGGTGTGAGTCAAAGGCTGATTTGGGTGACAGGGTTGCCAGCTCGCCTTCGGCGACATCCTCTCGCACGAAGAATGCATTAAAGCAGCAGCTCCCTACGGCGCATAACCTGTAGCCTTTAGGCTGCAGTAGTTCAGCCCACGCAGTCAGGCTGGCCGCGCCCGATTGCTGCCACCTGAGGCTGAACTGCTTCCGGTCCCGCTGAACGACGCTGTGCCGTTCGCGAAAGCGTTTTTCAAACTCGACGACAATGACGCGTGGTTTGATCGCGCTGAGATTTTCCATGACAGCGAAATCACCGCCGTCAATATCAATAATAAAAAGGTCGGGCTCTGGCTCTTGGTTGGCAGCCAGCAGCAGCTCGTTGATGTTCTCCGGGCTGATGGCTTGCTGAACGATCACTGGGGAGTAATATTCGGTCAAGCCCTCGCGCGTCCAATGATAGTGACGTGTGGCGGCGGTACGCGCGAAGAAGTAGCGCATCTTGTTGCATTCGGTCGCATCGAGTTCGAAAATCGTGCCGTGCCAGCCGTGATTGACCAGCAGATTGGTGGACAGATTTTCAGGTATGCCGACATCGGAGCCGCTGCAATTGCTGCCTATTTCTACAACATAACGGTTGGTGCAACCGATATGGGTAAATAGGCGCAGCAAAATACCGTCTTCATCATTTTGAGAAAACGCGCGAAATCCGCTTTCCGCCAGCTCCGAAGGGGCCAGTACGGCCGCTGAGTTGTACTTCCAGCTGTGCATCAGGTGCTTTTGCTGTGCGGCATCGGCATTACTGATGAAATTTCGATGCAGCAATGGGTTGAAGCCGGCGACGTCTTCAGTCGACAGGCCCTTGTTCAGCAGGAGGGTCTCAAAGTGTAACTGTCGCTCTGTCAGGGCCTTCAGCTCTTTCAGGGCTTCTTCCAGCTGTTGGGACAGCGTGTCGAGATCAGGCATTTGACTTTTCTTCCAGTAAATCCACGGATACGACTGGGTGCATATTAAAAATACCCCCGTAGAACGCCGCCAGTGGTGACTCGGTGACCTGTAACTGCTCCACGTCATGCATCAGCAGGCTGTATTCTTCAAATTCGCTCCTGGAGAAACCTTTGTTGGCCACTCCCACTGAAAATGAATATTGACCGGCCTTCAAGTTCAAGTTGAGATTGAACCGCACGAGCACTTGGGCGCCTTGATGGCAGGGCGCGTCGGGTATTTGCAGGGCAAAAGTGCTTGTTTCGAACAGCGAGCGACCCAGGCGATCTCTCACGATAAGACCGTACGCAGGTCGCTCGAAATGTTTATTCAGCTTCACGATATAGCGGACCGTCAGCTGTGTTTCACTTTCAATGTAGGTGATGGGGTGGTTCTCCGCATCCAGCAAAGCAAAATCGATCAGTTCCGCATCACCATTGGTGGTGATGGTCGTGGCTTTGGTCCACGCCGTCGGATGCTCGATAACTTCCAGGCTTTCAGCGGTGGGGGCAACGCTCTGATCAACCGATACTTGGCTGCCGCTCATGTCGGTCTTTCTCGCCACCAGTCCTTGATACAGGTCGATCACGTCTCGAGGGGCACCAAAGCTCAGGGTTCTGCCATGACTTAATAGCAGAGCTTTGTTGCAAATGTGTTTTACCGTGTTGGCATCGTGGGACACGAACAACAGGGTGCCGCCGCGTTCACGAAAGCTTTCAATGCGTTGGAAGCACTTTTGCTGGAAGTAGGCGTCGCCCACAGCCAGCGCCTCATCAATGATCAGGATGTCGGGCTCGAACGCCGTGGAAACGGCGAAGGCGACACGCATTTGCATACCGCTCGAATACGATGAAAGTGCCTGATCAAAATGGTCGCCAATATCGGCGAACGCTTCGATGTCAGGAATTTTTGCATCGATTTCTTTGCGGTTGAAGCCCAGCAGGGCGCCATTCATGTAGACATTTTCGCGCCCACTGAATTCTGGGTTGAAGCCCGATCCCAGTTCCAGCAGCGCGGCGACCCGGCCATTAATGCTGACTTTGCCAGTAGTGGGGGTCAGGGTGCCGGTAATGATCTGCAAGAGCGTACTTTTGCCGCTGCCGTTAAGGCCGACAATGGCGCAGGATTCACCTTTGCGCACCTCAAGAAAAATTTCCTGAAGCGCCCAGAACTCTTTGAAGTAGTTGCGGCTCGGCCTGCGAAACAGTCTGCGCAGTCTGGGGTAGATGAATTGCTTGAGCTGGTCGCGAGGGTGTTCGAATATTTCGAATCGCTTGGAAACAGCTTCCACACGAATCGCGAATTCATTAGAGGACATTCGCAAATCCTTTTCGAGTCTTTTGGAACCAGCTATAGCCCGCCCAGGCAATACTGACGGCGATTGCCGCATAAATCGCCAGGCCTTCGAAATTGGGCATTGATCCTGCGATCAGCACCGCGCGAGCTTGCTCGATGATGAAGGTCAGGGGGTTAAGCATTAACCACGGCTGGATCTCTATCGGCAAGGCCGAGATCGGATAAAACACCGGGGAGGCAAAAAGCAGCAAGGTCATGAGCAAGCCTATTGGGTGCGCCACGTCGCGTAAATACACGCCAAGAGAAGCGAGTATCCACGCGAGGCCCAGTGACAGAACAATCAACGGCGCGATCACCAGGGGCAGGAACAGCACGGTCCATGGGATCGAGCCATGAACCAGAACTTGCGCCGCCAGCAAGACCCCTATACTCACCAGAGCGTGGAAGAAGGAGGTGCCCATGGCGATAATCGGAAGAATCTCCAGGGGAAACACCACTTTCTTCACGTAGCTGATATTACTCAGGATTAGCGTGGGTGCTCTTGTCAGGGTCTCGGCGAACAGGCTGTGAACGATCATTCCGGTAAACAGCAGGATGGCGAACTCGCTTTTGCTCCCAGGCTCACCGGTTCCCCAGCGAGCCTTGAATACGACTGAAAACACCAGCGTATAAATGACCAAAAGCAGTATCGGGTTCGCGAACGACCACAAGATACCCATCATCGAGCCCTTGTAGCGGCCGATAACGTCCCGTTTGGTCATTTGTTGGATCAGGTTCCAATTCGACCAAACGCTCTTGAGCAGGGAAAACAACGAAATGGGAGCAGGGGCGTGTGGGTTCATCCTAGTTTTCGCTTCAATACTGCGAGGCGCGCGCTGAGACCTTGGGTTCTGATCGCGTGGATCTGGGCTTTAACCCAGGTCTTGTTGAGAAACAGCCTGGCGATGGAGCGATTCGGCGCCTCGATGTAAACGGGTGCGGGGGTTGCGGACATATAGAAGCCTGCGGATACTTTGAGCACCTGCGGATTGAAGTCCTTGATCAGCTCGGTTTCGGCAGCTTCATCCCACGCTCTCTCAGGAAATGACTGCCGTACATCCAGAATGACCGTGGCGGGCAAAAGATGTTTGATCTGGCCGGTGATCATTGCCGCCAGTGGTCGTCCGTCAAGGTAAGGCAGCGCGATATTCAAGTCGGTAGGAAGTGCGGCCGTTCGGAAGATGAACCGGCCGTAACCCGGTGGGCCTGCGGCATCTACATGGCCAAAGTCTACCAACTCATGGATGGTGTGCACAGGGGAATGGCCGTCATCCATAATCGCGGCTGTTGCTGCACAGTTCACCTCGGGGTCGCTTTGCAACGCGCCAGCGAGGGTGGTCAAGTGGTTGGCAAGCAGCTTCTCATTGGGCGCGACAAATACGATTGCATCGGATTGTGCGGCGTCTGAAACCAGTTCTTTGAGCGTGTCTCCCAGCAGGCGCTTAACCTTGATTTCAGGATGAATGCCGTATTTGTAGCCTTCTATTTCCTTGATTTGGATTGGGGTGGGAGAGGTACTCAGAATTCGCGAGATCTCTGATCTAAGATCGCTCGCGGCGACTCTGTCGATCACGAGGGTGGCGGTGAAGTTGGTGTAGTTTTGACGGGCGACACTTTCGACGTGCTTCTTGAGTGCGGCGGTGGAGTAGTCCAGCATCAGCAAGTTGAGGCTGATCCTAGTCTTTTCGCCGTCAGCGCCCAGATGCCGGGCCGCCAGTTGCTGTTTGCGCGCATTGAGCTCGGTGTAGAGATCCTTCAGGTTGCCAATCAGTGAGTAATGCTCGTTGAAGATGGCTTGCGCTTGCTTGATCTTGGCCAGCGCCTCTTCAGGGTTGTTCTTGATCCAGCTGAGGTGCGCGGTGATGTCGCCGTAGATTTGTTCCATTGGCGAGCGGCTATCGATATAGAGCAATGAGTCGCCGAAGAACTTGCGCGCGAAAGGGTTCTCGTCGCAGATGACGAGCGTACCGGCTGCAATGGTTTCAAACAGGCGGTTGGACATCATTTCCGAATCGCGGTGGGCCTGCGAGGACAGCACCAGCGCGGCGCCAGCTTTGGCGATTTCGTTGATCATGGAGAAACCGTCGAACGGAATCTCTCTGACGTAACTCTGGTAGCCTTCCCAGACACGCACACCTTGGAAAATGGTGGGGCCATAGATCTTCAGCAGGCCGGTTGGGTCCAGGCGCTTGAGCACTTCTTGCTGGCGTGATTGGCGGCTACTGACGATGGCTTCCCAGTTGATACCGGCATAGAACAGTTTGCCGTCACCCAGGGATGGTTCGTGGACGATATTGGGTGTCGAGTGGTAAAGCTTGAAATGCGCAGGCAAGTGCGTGGTGGAACCACGAACCATACGTGCTACATGGTCATCTGCGGCAATGGAGCTGCAACTGAGGAAGTCATCATGTGTAGTAAGGTTGCGCGAGCAACGCTGATATCCCCACTCGTGATAGAACTTCAATGGGTTCCACAGCGCCACGAATGAAAAGGCATCGTAGCGCTTGGGGGTGTCGTAATGCAGGTGTATCACAAAATCGACATTGGTCTTTGAAACTTTGATGTCGGGGGCCGAAATCAGGCCGCCATCGGCATGCACTTCGACGCATTCAACGCCGATGGCTTTGGCCGCCAGTTTCAGGCGCGCGATGCATTCATCTTCTGCGGTTTTAATGCCCGGCCAAAGCTTAACAACGCCAAAGCGGCCAAATACGCCCTCGGGCAGAGGGAAATCATTGCTCATTTCACAGCATCCAAACTGTAGGAATTAAAAAAGACAACGTCTCGGCTTCGCCCTGCATCACAGATCGATGCGTGCGTCTGGCGCTGGTGACTCAAGGAGTCCCAAGAAGTCCTTGTAGGCGCTTTCAAGCCCCACTTTCTCGTTGATACTCGGCTTCCAGCCGAGTGCCCGAACTTTGCTGCTATCAAGCAGTTTGCGCATGGTGCCATTGGGTTTGTCAGTGTCGTAGATGATTTTGCCCTTATAGCCGACGACTTCCGCGATCATCGCCGCGAGGTCAGCAATGGCGATGTCATGGTTGCAGCCTATGTTGTAGAGATCGTCCGTGGTCGGGGCGAGCATGACGCACTTCATGGCACCGGCAAGGTCGTCGACATGCAGGAGTTCACGACGCGGTGTGCCGTCACCCCAGACGACAAATTCGTCTTTCTCCAATACCTTGGCCTCGTGCGTGCGGCGAAGAATCCCGGCAACCACATGGCTGTGTTGGGAGTGGTAGTTATCGCCGGGGCCATAGAGGTTAGGTGGGATAATTGACACGAAGTCGCAGCCATATTGTTTGCGGTAAGCCCGGCACATTTCAATGCCGGCGATCTTGCTTACGGCATAAGCGCGAATACTGTCTTCCAGAGGTCCCGTGAGCAGGGCTGATTCAGCAATGGGCTGCACTGCATTTTTGGGATAGGTGCAATTAGTTGCCACGAAAAGTAACTTGGTGGTGCCGAACTTGTGAGCCCCAGAAATGACATTTGTTTGAATCATCAAATTGTCATAAATGAATGATGCGGGCAACGTTGCATTGGCGTGAATGCCGCCGACTTTAGCGCCGACGTGGAAAATATAATCTGGACGATTCTTATCCATCCAATCGTACACAGCGGCTTGGTTGGTAAGGTCCAGTTCAGATCTGGCCGTCAGAAGCAGTTGGGCATCCTCACCTTTGAAGTTTCGCACCACAGCAGAACCGAGCATCCCTCTGTGGCCCGTAATCCAAACTTTTTTCCCTGCGAAGCGTGAGGTCGAACCCGGTACCGATTCATTGGCGTTTGTTGCAGACATTTTATCATCCTAATTGTTTAGAAAGCTTTGCAGAATCACCTTGGTTTCCGCAACCCTTCGCCGTGCTCAATCTATCAGTGTGCAGTACCGAAAAGTGCCTCCCGCATCAGGGTGAACTCTCGACCTACTGTTTGGCGTGTAATCAGCGTGGTGGCTGTTCTGTAAGATGACACGCATTGTGGGAGATGAGTTCCGATTGAAAGTTGACCTCATGAGTCCTCGACAGCTCACGCGTTCTTGGGCTTGGAAGCCCGATCCAGCTTCTCTCAGGGTCGCCAGTGTACCTTCTGAAATATAGAGCGGCAAAAGTAGACTGCGCGGCTGCATCTTCGATCAAAATTTTCCTGAAATCAGCCCGTCGTCTATTCTATCCTTGGCGAAAACGAGCATCTTGGCGACGAGTGGTTAATCTACCAGAGCCCTCTACACGGCCATTTTTCAAGGCGCGTATGACAGCGATATTACCACGGTGTGGGGAATTTTCCTCTCCGCCAATCGGAGCGGTCAATTATTTTTGTGGGCGGGGTTTCTGGCGTGATGCACAAAAAACACCCTCGAATCAGGCATCTCTACCACTCAGAGAACTGTGCGTTACGCCGTTAGGTGGCGAGTAGGTGGAGGGCAGTCACGCGTCACAATACGGGTCAAACTGCGGGCCAGCTGAAAGTGCAGAATATGACCGTAGGGTCAGTGTTTTTCATAAGTAGCGCCTTCCTTGAAAACGTAACGCTTGTTCAATATATAAAATAGGACCGTGTAGGTTCCCATTGCGAGGATTTGAGCGATTTCCGCGCGGATATCCAGCACTCTGTGGAACACGATAAGGACCAACTGATTGATGAGGAAGGCAAGCATAAACGCAACAATGAACCTTGGGATCATGGCTGAGTGAAAGGTTGATTTGTTGAATACAAAAACCTTGTTAAGCAGAAATGCAAAGACCAAGGCAATACCATACCCTGCAGCGTTTGCATACTCTGCGTATATATTGAACTGGGTGAACAATACCCAAAACACGCCATATCCAATCAGGGTGTTGATGATACCTGTCAGAGCGTATTTTATAAGCTGTATCATGCTTCAACCATGATGAGTGTGTTCGGCCAGTGAAGTTAATAACGCTGAGTGGTCCGCATGATTGAAGGTGTTGCGAAGCGCCTTCCAGTAAGACAGCGTGCCGAGCAATTGTCCCTTGTTTCGTGGGCCAATAATCACGCCACAGAGTGCCGGGTTGGCAAAGATAAATGCCAAGGCGAGATCATTCACCGAGGCGGGGCGCGGAACAATCGAAGTGTTGGCCGCCAGGAAGTTCGACAGTTTCTCAATCAGGGTCGTGGAATGAACGATCTTCCTCAGCTCAGCGGAACTATTTTTTTCAGTCGGCGTTGCTTTTATTCCGCCCAGGTTGATCCCGTAGGCTAAGTACCTTGCAGTGGGAAAGTGCGGGTAATAGCTTTCGCGAGCGGCGCGAGTGTTAAAGTTTTCCTTGACCTGTATAAGCCAGTGTTCAGAAAGTTCGGGTTTGGCCTTGTAGTACAGGGCGGGAAACTTGATGCCTGACAAACCAATGCCCAGGCCGCGTTGGCGTAGGGTCGCCATGGCCTCTAGGGTTTTCTCAATCTCGACGAAATCTTGTTGCTCCGCGCCGCGGTTGTCCCAGTGCACTGAGACACAGGACAGCGCCTGCCCCAGGCGATCTTTGAGTTCGGTGGCTGTCGCGAGGATGTTCGAGGCTGACAGGTCGGTGTCGGGAGATCCTGAGTTATCAGTGGCGCCTATTTTGGCTATGACGGATACGTCTGTGCCAGGGTTTGATTTCACCCAGCGTTCAACCCAGCGTATGGCAAGGCCGAAGTCTTCCGACCGCTTATTGATGGGGTAATTGGACGCTGTGTCGATCGTGCTGCCGCCCTTGGACACAAAGGTATCGATCAGTTGGTACGCGCTGTTTTCGTCTATGCCCCAGCCCCATAGGGCGGTGCCGAGCACCAGCGTTTTGTCGTCATTCGCTAGATTGATCATGAATGTGGCGCGCTCTTGGAGTGACGTAGCCGTTGGCGGAGTGCAAACATTGCCTTCAAATACTCCAGCGAGAGTTTGATGATTTTAACTTTGGAGTTGGGGTCATCAGTCCAGGTGACGGGAAGGTCCTGCACCGTATAATTCATGTGCTCGGCGGTAACCAGAAGTTCGGTTGCAAAAAACCAGCCGTCACTTTTGGCGCCTTCACTCATCAGCGGAGCCAGGACACTGCGCTGCAGAAATTTGAAGCCGCACATGCCATCGCTGAAAGAGGTTTGGAAGGTGAATTTCACAATGCGGTTAAAACACGCACTGGTGAAATTTCGCAAGGGCGTGCGACCAATCACCTTTGCGCCCTTGGCAAGGCGAGAGCCGGTCACGATATCGGCTTTTTTAGCGATCAGGCTACTGAGCGCCGGCCTGAGGTAGCTCAGGTCGGTGGCAAGGTCGAGGTCCATGTAGCCAACAATGTCAGCGGAAGAGGCCGTCCATGATGACTTCAAGGCCAGGCCGACACCGCGCTTTTCAAGGCGCAAATAGCGGACGTTTGGAAGTTCTTCCGAAAGTGCTGTGCCAATTGCCTGAGTATTGTCGGTTGAACCGTTATCCGCGAGGGTAATGGTGATGATACCGAGGTCGTTAAGGTGTTCCTGGATATACGCGTGAGCTGCCTTGACTTGCTGGGCGAGGGTCGCATCTTCATTCAGAACCGGGATGGTGATTTCGATGGTGTTAGTCATTGTGTGCTCAAGAGTCGGGGTCGGTTTCACTGAAAACTTCGAGGTCCAGCTTTTCTAGGACATCATAAATGTTGTCGATCTTACCGCCCAGAATGGAGTAGCAGCCAGGCAATGTGGCGTGCTTTTCGAACAAGATTGGCCGTCCGTCATCCCCTTCGCTTTTTGTCAGTACTGTCTTGACTTCAAATAGTGAGTCTACATGGGTGGAGCTCAAGACTGCAGGAATGTACCTACCCACGTCTCTCACCATTCGATCGACGCGGCTTGCCTTGTCATATTCACCCAATTTTTCGTAAGGGTTGACGCCCTGCTCGTCGTCCCAGTGCAAGTGAGGTGTGTATCGGACGTGGGACAGAGTATGAAGCCCGCGAGCTGGAAAAGGCATCATTGAAAAAAATGGGCCGTCCATTACCGTGATACCTAAACCCTCCAGCGAGGAGGGCATGCGCATCAGTGGCATTTCAGTGATTTCGTGCTTGAGGCCCGTTTGAACGCCTGTGAAATCACCGCTGAAATGATTGATACCGCTATAGGTACAGTTGAAAAGGTAATCACAGGTAATCAGTTCCTTTTGGCCGCCTTTTCCCTCGACGACTACCCGAACAGACGGGTTTGAGGCTCTGATAATTTCGACCGCTCGCGTTTCGAAGAGGACGTGCACACCGTTTTCTTTAAGCTCGCGTTCAGCCCAATGAGCAAGTTTCGTTGTATCGAACGCGTACTCTTGGACTAGGAATACGTCTTCGATCAACCGCGGTTCAAATAACGCCTTCAGCTCGGGTGCGGCGGGCTCAATGGCGGAACCAATATCTCTGCAAAAACGTTCGAATTGCCTAGCGGTGACCTTTGAGTTACGCCGTGCGATGGCGTAGAGCTTTGTAAAGTCCTGTTTGATCGCTTGTGGCCAGTCCTTTACAAACTTCGGCAGGTTCACCCGGCTGCGATAAGCAGTGGTAAAACTACGAGGGTAGTGATAGCCGTTATGAACGCGAGCCTGATTGTTGTACGAGGCGCGCTTGAGCAGCGCCGGCTCACACTCAATCAAAAGTACACGCTTTAGGCCGCGTTGCTTGGCGAGGTAAACTGCGATGGCTGCGCCGTAAAATCCCCCGCCTATCACTACTGCGGTTTGCTGGTGATTTATGTTTGCCATCAGAATATGGCGTCGTCGGTCTTGGTGGATAGGGAGCTGACCTCTTCAATATTCAGCTTTTCCAAGCGTGTCATACGTGCACTGGTGAACTCTTGGCCGACATGATAAAGCGGTCCCTCATTCGACAGGCTGGCCATGTTCAGGATGTATTCGCCGAGTACCAGCAATACCAGCGAAATAAGGAAAAACATCCCCGATTGCTGTAGCGAAAAACTCACCCAGCCAGGCGCTACATCAGGCTTTAGGGCCGCGACGGCAAGCACATAGATGGAGTACACCACGTTGGCGAGCGCACCGAACAACGACAAATAAGTGACAAGCCGCATGGGCGCGCGCGTAGTAGATACGAGCAGCCGCATGCCTCGATCGATGCTCTCACCCAAGCGCTTGCGGGGGGATGACTTCGGTGCCGCACTGTAGGTGAGATAGGCTCGCGCGAAGCCGCCGGTCGCTGGCAGATGACGATAGGTCATAGTCGGTTGCGGATGTTGGAGTATAAAGTTAATAACACGCTTACTGAGCATGCGATATTGCGGCGCCTCTTTGGCAAGGTCAACGCCGTTAAGTCTGTTGTATAAACCGTGAAAAACGGCGTTCGCCCCCCTGTAGGCCATGCTCTGCGATGGTTTTTGCTCATTATTGGCAAATACTACGTCTGCGCCGTTGGCAGCCTTTTCGAGTATCTGTGGAATAAAGTTGATGTCATCCAGTAAAGGATTGATGACGGCGACGAAGTCGCCGAGCGCACTCTCTAAGCCGACCCACGAGGCGGTGTCGGTATCCACTTCTTTAGTAAGTGCGTAGACTTGTAGATTAGCCAGTCCACTTTCCGCGGTGAGTTGCTTAAGTACAGTGATGCTGTCGTCATCGGAGGCGTTATCGACAATGATTAGTTCGTAGTCGCTGACGAGCGTGGAAATGATTGCGGTGGCATCGGTCAAATATTTTTCAATATTCTTTGATTGGTTGCGAACAACAAATACAACAGAAAGAAAGCAGGGGAAAAAGTCCATTTATTAGCACTCATTCAATACATTGAAAGAAAAATGATGGAGGGGGAAGATTTTAGGCCCCGGTGTGCTGGCCGACAAAACAAGCTTGACGCGCCATCGATTAATAATCGGGGCGGGAGGGAAGGCGATACTCACACGGACTCTTCCTTACAGCGCTGATGCGTCAGCGATGTATCTAGGCTGCTCGATTCGAAAATAACCATCGACAACGTCATATCAGTCTTAAATAAGGTTGGTGAGGGTACACACATACGCGAAATTATCACAATCCCATCGACATCGGGTAGTTGTCGTGGGTTCAAAGAGTCCGGTTTTTAACGGGGTATCGTCAAAAGGTGTTGCTCCTGAGCGCTAAAGCCGCTGTGAACCTGTGGTGGTCCAAAAGGTACTTGCCCAGGGGCATCGGTAGATGAAAGGTCTATCCAGCAGGGCCGCCTTGAGCGCTAAAGAAATCACACCCTTGATACATTAATTCACGTATATCAAGGAGCTTTGAATACGACGCTCTTGTACTGCCTGTGCGATGAGCATACGCGCTTTCATCCGACGGGAAAAATGCCCGTATCACCCGTACCAATTGATACCGGAATTTTTATTCGACCTATTCGAGAGGGGGGCGCTCAAGCCAACATCGGATAAACAAACAACCCAAAATGCAGCAAATTCACCCCAAAATGCGTCACCACCGCCGCCCCCAACCCGCCAAACCGATACGCCAGTCCATACCCAACCCCCGCAATGCCCGCCAACAACGTCCACTGCCACCCAGCGCCGACATGCACCAGCCCAAACAACAATGAAGCTAATAGCAACGCCAGGTTTTCCCCATAAGGCAGTTGCTTAAAGCGCCGGCTCAATCCGCCCTGGATGTACCCCCGAAACAACGCCTCTTCCACCAGCGTCACCAGCAGCAAGTTATTCAGCACCCAGATCCACGCCTGTTCCGGCCATTTCGGTGCCCAACTGGTTACCCCTAACAACACCGCGCCACCCAGCGCTGCAACCACCGTCAGGGTTAATGCCAATGCAGTCACGCAAATCGTCAGGCGCAGCGAGCGTCGCGCTACAATCCATGGACAGGCCAGCAACAGCCAAAAGGCTATCAGCGGTTTGTCCTGGTTCAGGTACATCGAGAACGGCACTGCGTCAGGCGTGAAGTGCTGCGGAGCTATCGCACGCCCGTTGTAGAAACCCGGCAGCCAGTGCATCGCCAAGCCCAAGGCCAATACGATGAACAGCCCGTGACCGACGTAACGTGCCCAAGGTGTGCGTTGCTGGCGCACGGCGTATCCGGCGATCAGTAGCAGGGCGACCGATACCACCGCCAGCGCGCCGAGTTGCCCATAGGTCAAGGCCAGTACATAGCCAATGGAGAGAAGCGCCAGGTACAACCAGGGCAGAGCGAGCATGTGAAATCCTTGGATAAAAACTGGTCGGCATTATAACGACCGTGCCTTTCCCTCAAAGTGAAAACTCCTCCACGCGGACTGGCTCGGCGGGGGTGATTGCAAAACCGGTCGACGGCTGGTTATAGTCACCGACTCTTCATCCCTTCACACAAGATCAGCCCATGCCTGCTTCCCCTCGCATAGCGGTAGTCGATTCAGCGCTCAACGCTGTCGTCGTGCCGTGCGGGAATAAGCAGCCTGCGCAGATCAGTCATTACCCCCCACCTGTCAGTAGCACGCCGGTGTACGCAGTCGTATCACCGCCGGGTGTTGGCATTTCGGGCTGATCAGCGAAACGCTGTTCCCCTTTGCCTGCCTGAAAAAAACCTACTGAGTTTCAGCTTTGGCTGAATTGGCTTTTTGCCTGATTACAGGTGGTATCCATGTCTGTTCTTTCGAAACAATCCGTGGCCGCGGCGGCCTCGACGAGCCTGTTTGTCTTGCTGTGGAGCAGCGGGGCGATTTTCTCCAAGTTGGGCCTGGCCCACGCTTCGCCTTTTGCCTTTCTGTTGATCCGTTTTGCCATCGCCTTGGCGGGCTTGGTGATCCTGGTGCCGATCCTGAAACTGAAGCTGCCCCGTCCCGGCAAGCCGATGTTCTATGCGGCGGCGACCGGGCTGGTGTTATTGGGGGCGTATCAGATTTTCTATCTGCTGGCCCTGGACCTGAAAGTGACTCCCGGTGTGATGGCAACCCTCATGGGCGTGCAGCCGATCCTCACGGTGGTGCTGATGGAGCGCCAGCGTTCCTGGGGCCGGATGTTCGGCCTGGGATTGGGGTTGGCGGGGTTGATCATGGTGGTCTATCAAGGCATCGGCCTGTCGGGTATGTCCCTTGCGGGGATGCTGTTTGGGCTGCTGGCGCTGGTGAGCATGACCTTCGGTTCCATCATGCAGAAGCGCATCACCGACAACCCTTTGGGTACGCTGCCGGTGCAGTACTTCGCCGGGTTGCTGCTGTGTTCGGTGTTTGTACCGTTTCAACCCTTTCACGTTGAGCACAGTGCCGGCTTTTACCTGCCGGTACTGTGGATGGGGCTGGTGGTGTCACTGCTGGCGACGTTGTTGCTCTACCGTCTGATCGCAAGGGGCAATCTGGTGAATGTCACCAGCTTGTTTTACCTGGTGCCGGCGGTGACGGCCGTGATGGACTATCTGATCTTTGGCAATCGGCTCGCGGTATTGAGTGTGCTGGGGATGGTGTTGATCATCATCGGTTTGGCGTTTGTCTTCCGTAAACACTAGAAGGTGAGCACCGAGGGGGCGGTAGATAGCACGCCACACGCCCCCTTGGTCATCAGAGGGTCATGTTGTACCTGTAGGGCAATGCTGTAATAATTCCGGGCTTTAGAATGTAAGTTACTATTTTATATCGGGTAATCGGTACGATTTCAGGTGGCGGCGGGTTGCGCAACGTTGTCGGCTTCGGTCGCTGGTTTCTCTCCCGTGACAACCTCTTGGTTGAGGGCCGTATTTGTCTGGAGTCCGCCTCTATACTGTCGTCGTACTCGATAGGGCGGTTTCGTTGGTGCAATGCCGAGTTTCGCCCGTTTCGCCGGTCTCTTCACGTTTCAAGCGCGCTCGTTCAGCGTGTAGCTTGCCTGTAAATTGGCGCGGCGGTTTTATCAGACGAGTGCTAGGGTTTCGGTTGGCCGATGTGAATCGGCAGACGGTGAGGGGAACTTCGGGCCCATCCTTGCGACATTACTGAAAAGATTTAACTCAATGACTATCTTAGTAACCGGCGGTGCAGGCTTTATCGGTGCAAACGTGGCATTGGGCCGGGTAGCGAAGTACGACTCCGAGCGTTCGGTATGAGAATCTTGCTGCTTGGCAAAAATGGCCAAGTAGGCTGGGAACTCCAACGTAGCTTGGCCCCTTTGGGTCAAGTTCTGGCGTTGGACTCCAAAAGCCGGGATTACTGCGGTGACCTGAACGATCTGCAAGGGTTGGCGGCTACCGTGCAGCGGTTTGCGCCTGACGTCATCGTCAATGCGGCGGCGTACACCGCTGTCGACAAAGCCGAAAGTGAGCCGGGCCAGGCGCTGCGCGTGAACGCTGAAGCCCCGGCGGTGCTGGCGGCACAAGCGCGCAAACTGAATGCCTTGCTGGTGCACTATTCCACTGACTATGTGTTCGGCGGTCAGGGTGATACGCCGTGGCAGGAAAGCGATCCAGTGGGCCCGCTGAGCGTCTATGGCATGACCAAACTGCAAGGTGAGCAGGCGATCCAGGCCTGCGGCTGCGCGTACCTGATCTTGCGCACCAGTTGGGTGTATGCGGCGCGCGGTAATAACTTCGCCAAGACCATGCTACGCCTGGCTACGGAGCGTGACAGCCTGAATGTGATCGACGACCAATTCGGCGCCCCCACCGGGGCAGACCTGCTGGCGGACGTCACCGCCCATGCTATCCGTGCGATGCGTTTGAACCCTCAATTGCAAGGCATCTACCATCTTGCGGCAGCCGGCGAGACCACGTGGCACCGCTATGCCCGCTTCGTACTCGAACAGGCGCAGGCGACAGGCGTGGCGCTCAAAGTCCCGTCGACATCCGTCGGCGCGATAACCACGGCCGCTTATCCCACACCGGCCAAGCGCCCTGGCAACTCTCGACTCAACACTCAAAAACTGCAGAATGCCTTTTCACTTTGCCTGCCTGCATGGCAGGACGGTGTGGCACGGATGCTTAAAGAAATTCTAGAGAAATGACTATGCTAAAGCGCAAAGGAATTATTTTAGCCGGCGGTTCGGGCACGCGCCTGCACCCTGCAACCTTGGCTATTTCCAAACAGTTGCTCCCGGTTTACGACAAACCGATGATCTACTACCCGCTGACCACGCTGATGCTGGCGGGTATTCGCGACATCCTGATCATTTCCACACCACAAGACACCCCGCGTTTCGAGCAACTTTTGGGCGATGGCAGCAACTGGGGTTTGAACATCTCCTACGCCGTGCAGGCGTCCCCGGATGGCCTGGCCCAGGCGTTCATCATCGGTGAAGACTTCATCGGCAATGACCTCTCGGCACTGGTGCTGGGTGACAACATTTATCACGGTCACGATTTTAATGAGCTGCTCAAGAGCGCAATGCTGCGTCAGGACGGCGCCAGTGTCTTCGCCTACCACGTGAACGATCCGGAGCGTTATGGCGTCGTAGAATTCGATACCCAGGGCAAGGCGATCAGCCTGGAAGAGAAGCCGCTGCACCCTAAGTCAAACTACGCGGTCACCGGCCTTTATTTCTACGACCAGGACGTGGTTGAAATGGCTAAAAGCATCAAGCCATCACCGCGTGGCGAACTCGAGATTACCGATCTCAACCGTCTCTATATGGAACGGGGCAAGCTCTCGGTTGAAATTATGGGGCGTGGCTACGCATGGCTGGATACCGGCACGCATGACTCGCTGCTGCAGGCCAGTCACTTCATTGCAACGCTTGAGCATCGTCAGGGGCTTAAAGTGGCCTGCCCTGAAGAAATTGCGTTTCGCCAGAAGTGGATTGATGCCGAACAGTTGGAGAAACTTGCGGTGCCGCTTTCCAAGAATGGCTATGGCCAATATCTCAAGCGTTTGCTGCACGACAAGATTTTTTGATGGCCTGAGTGGAACGCGGCACCCCTCGTCGCTGCCTTAAGGTTGAGTCGACTCGTGGCGCCGCCAAGCTGGCCCGATACCCTGTTGGAGACACCGTAAAGATGAGAGCCACTTCCCTCGTTATCCCGGACGTTATTTTGTTTGAACCGAAAGTATTCGGGGACGAGCGCGGGTTTTTCTACGAAAGTTTCAATCAGAAGGTTTTCGAGGAGGCTGTCGGAAAACCTGTCCATTTCGTACAGGATAACCACTCAAAATCTGCAAAAGGCGTGCTGCGCGGCCTGCATTATCAGATCAAGCAGGCCCAAGGAAAGCTGGTGCGTGTGATCCAGGGAGAAGTCTTTGACGTGGCGGTCGACCTGCGTAAAAGCTCACCCACGTTTGGCCAGTGGGCGGGCACGCACCTCAGCGAGAGTAACCGGGCTCAGTTGTGGATACCGGAGGGGTTCGCGCATGGCTTTGTGGTGCTTTCTGAAAGTGCGGAGTTTCTGTACAAAACCACCGATTACTGGGCGCCTGAGCATGAGCGCAGTCTTGCGTGGAATGACGCTGACGTGGCGATCGATTGGCCGATTTCCGAGCCGCCTACGCTGTCGGCCAAAGATACCAACGCCACCCGTTTTGTTGAGGCTGAAACCTTCGCTTAGTTGACCCTTCTGTCAGGCACTTCAGGGTGCCCACACCCGTGCTGGTGTGGGCACGACTCTTACCGCGCCTTAGCCAACGTCCCCACCCGCAACACCAACCACAACGCCCCCGCAATCAACACCCCGCCATACACATGCGCCATCGACAACGGCTCATCCAACAGCAACGCCCCCCACAACACCCCAAACGGCGGAATCATAAACGTCACCGTCATCGACTTGACCGGTCCAATGGATGACAGCAGGCGGAAGTACAGGATGTACGCAAACGCCGTACACACCAGTCCCAACCCGAGCAATGACAGCCACACCTGCCAACCCCCCCAACTCGCAGGTGGGTGGCTGATGGCGCTGTAGGCGAAGAAGGGCAGCAGAAACAAGGTGGCGCCGAGCATGCTGCCCAGCGCTGCGAGCCGGCTGTCCAGCCCGCCGCGTTGGTCCAGCCAGCGTCGTGCGAGGAAGCCGGCGAAGCCATAGCAGGTGGTGGCCAACAGGCAGGCCAGCGCGCCCATCAACAATTGCAGATCAAACGCCACCGGCCCGGCGCGGGTCAGTACGCCCACGCCGAACAGGCCCAGGCTGACCCCGGCGATTTTCGACGGCGTCAGGCGCTCACTGAAGAACAACCCGCCAATCAACACGCCCATCAAGGGCGTGGTGGCGTTGAAGATGGCCGAGTAGCCGGCGGGCAGTACTTGGGCCGCCACCGAGTACATGGTCGCGGGAATCCCGGAGTTGATCACGCCCAGCAGCAGGACCGTCTTGAATTTGCCCTGGAAATCCCAGTTCACGCGCATCAATGTGAGGATCACCAGCAAACCGGCGGCGGCAATCGACACGCGAAAAAACGCGGTCGGCACCGTGCCGATTTCCGGCGCGATAATGCGCATGAATAGGAAACTCGCGCCCCAGATGGCAGCCAGCCCCAACAGGTACAGGGTGTCGACAGGTCTCACGAAACACTCCTACATCAATAAGGCGGCGAGTGTTGCCCAGAGGCCTGCTCGACACAATCGCTAATTACACGACAAACTGCGTCGCCAGGCATTAAGGTCCACGCGCCAGGCGAGACAGTGGCTGGCCGCTGACGTTTCAGTAGCGCCCGTGGCGTGTACAGCTCGTGCGCAAAAATCCTCCTTCTCCTACCCCTGTTCACTGGCTAAGCTCAGGGCTTCCAGATGCCCGCTAGAGGTTTCCCGCATGTCGCAATCTGCCCTCGCTATCGCCCGCATGATCCTCGACGGCTTCGACGATTACCGTGAGCACTTCCGCCAGATCACCATGGGCGCCCGCGAACGCTTTGAGACGGCTCAGTGGCAGCAGGGGCAGGCGGCGTCGGCCGCACGTATCAACTTGTACGAAGAAAAAGTCGCTGAAGTGACCGCGCGACTGCGAGCCGGCTTTGATGCGGCTGTGTTGCTGGAGATCGACACGTGGCCGCTGGTGAAGAGCGCATATATCGGCCTGATCGACCTGCGCTTTGACGATGAGCTGTCTGAGACCTGGTACAACTCGATCTTCTGCGGTCTGTTCAGCCATGACCTGATCAGCGACGGCTGCATGTTCATCCACACCACCCGGCCGAGCCTGCGCCGCGCGCGGGCGGCGCAAACCCGCGTGTATAAACCGGCTGGCGACCTGGCGGCGATGCTGGCGCAGGTCTTCGCCGATTACGCGTTCAGCGAGCCCTACGCCGACCTGGCGGCCGACCTGCGCCGCCTCGAAGCGCAACTGCGCGAGAACCTGCCAGACTGGGTGTGCAAAGACCCGGACCTCAACGTCGAGCTGTTTTCCTCGGTGCTCTACCGCAATAAAGGTGCCTATCTGGTCGGGCGTATCTACACCCGCGACGAACAATGGCCGCTGGTGATCCCGCTGCTGCACCGCGAAGGGCGCGGCATCCAGATCGACGCGCTGATCACCGACGAAGCCGATGTATCGATCATCTTCTCGTTCACCCGTTCCTACTTCATGGTCGATGTGCCGGTGCCGGCGGAGTTCATCGGCTTTCTCAAACGCATCCTGCCGGGCAAGCACATCGCTGAGCTGTACACCTCCATCGGCTTTTACAAGCACGGCAAGTCGGAGTTTTACCGCGCGCTGATCAATCACCTGGCGACCACCGATGATCAGTTCATCATGGCGCCTGGCGTGCGCGGCATGGTCATGAGCGTGTTCACGCTGCCGGGTTTCAATACGGTGTTCAAGATCATCAAGGACCGTTTCTCGCCGTCGAAAAACGTCAACCGCGCGACAGTGATCGAAAAGTATCGCCTGGTAAAAAGCGTCGACCGGGTAGGGCGTATGGCCGACACTCAGGAGTTCGCCGACTTCCGCTTTCCCTTGAGCAAGTTCGAGCCCGAGTGCCTGGCCGAGCTGCTGGAAGTCGCTGCGGGCACGGTGGAGGTGGAAGGCGACACCGTGCTGATCCGCCACTGCTGGACCGAACGACGCATGACCCCGCTCAACCTCTACCTCGACAATGCCAACGACGCCCAGGTGCGCGAAGCTTTGGAGGATTACGGCCTGGCCATCAAGCAACTGGCGGCGGCAAATATCTTCCCCGGCGACATGCTGCTGAAAAACTTCGGCGTTACGCGCCACGGTCGCGTGGTGTTCTACGACTACGATGAGATCTGCTTTCTCACCGAAGCGAATTTCCGCCACATCCCCGCACCGCGCACGCCCGAGGACGAAATGGCTTCGGAGCCCTGGTACTCCATTGGCCCGCTGGATGTGTTTCCCGAAGAGTTCCCGCCGTTCCTGTTCGCCGACGCCGGCCAGCGCAAGCTGTTCAATGAGCTGCATGGTGAGCTGTACAACGCCGACTACTGGAAAGGCCTGCAGGACGCGATTCGCGCCGGCAAGGTCATCGACGTGTTCCCGTACCGGCGCAAAGACCCGCTGTAAACGCATAATCCTGTGGGAGCGGGCTTGCTCGCGAATGCGGTGTGCCAGTTGATAAATAAGGTGACTGACACTCCGCTTTCGCGAGCAAGCCCGCTCCCACATTTACATCGCCGTCTGCCAGATAAGCTGCTTTTCTGCCACACTTGTCGGCCGTGCATAAATAGACGACCTTCAAAGTACCTGATGACCGACCAAGCGCCCACAATCGACCAACTGCTCAAAAACCTCGATCACGCCATGCTCGCCGACCGCCACCGCTTGCGGCGCCAGTTGCTCGAGCTGCGCAAGAAGCCCGATGAGGAGAAGCTGGCGCAGTGGGTCACGCGCATGCAGGCGTCCTGCGCCCAGGTCACGGCGCGGCGTGCCAGCTTGCCGGTGATCCGCTATGACGACAGCCTGCCGATTGCCGCCAAGCGCGACGAGATCAAAGAAGCGCTGCTCAAGCATCAGGTGCTGATCATTGCCGGCGAAACCGGCTCGGGTAAAACCACCCAACTGCCGAAAATCTGCCTGGAAATCGGCCGTGGCCAGTACGGCCTGATTGGCCACACTCAGCCACGCCGAATTGCTGCGCGCAGCGTCGCCAGCCGCGTCGCCGAAGAACTGGCCACGCCGTTGGGCGCATTGGTCGGCTATCAGGTGCGTTTCGAAGACCAGAGTGATTCCAACACCCTGATCAAGTTGATGACCGACGGTATCCTGCTGGCCGAGACTCAGAATGACCGTTACCTGGAACGCTACGACACGATCATCGTCGACGAAGCCCACGAACGCAGCCTGAACATCGACTTCCTGCTCGGCTACTTGAAAACCCTGCTGCCGCGTCGCCTCGACCTGAAAGTCATCATCACCTCGGCGACCATCGACCTGGAGCGCTTTTCCAAGCATTTTGACGATGCACCGATTGTTGAGGTGTCGGGCCGCACCTTCCCGGTAGACACTTGGTACCGTCCGCTGACCCTGGAGCAGGACGAGGAGGGCAACCGCGTCGAGGACGACTTGACCGTCGACCAGGCGATCCTCGCCACCCTTGATGAAATCGCCGCCTATGAGCGCAGCGAACGCCGCAGCCCGGGCGATGTGCTGGTGTTCTTGCCGGGCGAGCGCGAGATTCGTGACGCCGCCGAGATGTTGCGCAAGGCTCAGCTCAAGCACACCGAAATTCTGCCGCTGTACGCGCGCCTGTCACCGGCCGAGCAGCAGCGCATTTTCCAGTCTCACCCAGGCCGCCGCGTGGTGCTGGCGACGAACGTTGCGGAAACTTCGCTGACCGTGCCGGGCATTCGCTACGTGATCGACAGCGGCACTGCGCGCATCAGCCGCTACAGCTACCGCGCCAAGGTGCAGCGCCTGCCGATCGAAGCGATTTCCCAGGCCAGCGCCAACCAGCGTAAAGGCCGCTGCGGCCGGGTCGAGCCGGGGATTTGTATCCGCTTGTACAGCGAAGAAGATTTTATCGGCCGCCCGGAATTTACCGACCCGGAGATCCTGCGCACCAACCTCGCTGCCGTGATCCTGCAGATGCTGCACCTGCGCCTGGGCGAGATCACCGATTTCCCGTTCATCGAGCCGCCGGACGGCAAGGCCATCAGCGACGGGTTTAACCTGCTGCAAGAGCTCTCGGCGGTGGACCGTAACAGCCAGCTCACGCCGCTGGGTCGCCAACTGGCGCGCCTGCCAGTAGACCCGCGTATGGGCCGTATGCTGCTCGAAGCCGCCAAGCTCGGCAGCTTGCAGGAGGTGTTGATCGTCGCCAGTGCGATGTCGATCCAGGACCCGCGCGAGCGTCCACCCGAGCGTCAGCAAGCCGCCGACCAGGCTCATGCGCAGTGGAAGGACGCGGATTCCGACTTTGCCGGGTTGGTTAACCTGTGGCGTGGTTTTGAAGAGCAGCGCCAGGAACTGACGGCCAGCCCGTTGCGCAACTGGTGCCGAAAGAACTTCTTGAATTACCTGCGGCTGCGCGAGTGGCGCGACTCGCATCGTCAGCTGAGCCTGATCTGCCGCGACATGCAGTTGACGATTAATAAAGAGCCGGCGGATTTTGCCAAGCTGCACAAGGCCGTGTTGTCCGGCCTGCTCAGCCAGATTGGGCAGAAAACCGAAGATGGCGATTACCTGGGGGCGCGCCAGCGGCGCTTCTGGATTCACCCGTCCTCGGGTATCGGCAAAAAGCGCCCGCAATGGCTAATGGCCGCCGAACTGGTGGAAACCACCAAGCTGTATGCGCGCATGGTGGCGAAGATCGATGCTGACTGGATCGAGCCGTTGGCGGGCCACCTGATCAAGAAAAACCACTTCGAACCGCACTGGGAAAAGAAGCGCGGCCAAGTGGTGGCGTTTGAACAAATCACCCTGTTCGGGCTGATTGTGGTCGGGCGCCGCCCTGTGCATTACGGGCCGATTGACCCGGTGGTGTCCCGCGAGCTGTTTATCCGCGAGGGGTTGGTGCGTGGCGAGATTCAGTCCCGGGCCAAGTGCCTGACGGCGAATCAGCAACTGCTCGAGCAGCTCGACGAGCTTGAAGCCAAGGCGCGGCGCCGCGATATCCTGGCGGACGAGGAAACCCTGTACGCCTTCTACGATGCGCGCTTGCCGGCAGAGATCCACCAGACTGCCACGTTCGACAGCTGGTACAAGGTCAACAGCCAGAAAGACCCGCAGCTGCTGATCATGCGCGAAGAAGACGTGCTGGCCCGCGAGGCCAGTGAAGTCACCGCCCTGCATTACCCTGACACCCTGCACTTGGGCGACTTGGAACTGGCCCTGAGTTACCACTTCGAACCCAACCACCCGCGCGACGGCGTGACCCTGCGCGTGCCGGCGCCGCTGCTGCCGGCGTTACCGCCGGAACGTCTGGAATGGCTGGTGCCGGGTGTGATCGAGGCCAAGTGCATCGCGCTGGTACGCAACTTGCCCAAAGCGCTGCGCAAAAACTTTGTACCGGTGCCGGATTTCGTCAAGGCGGCGCTGCAACGCATCGAATTCGGCCAGGGCTCGCTGCCCCAGGCGCTGGGGCGCGAACTGCTGCGCATGACCGGTGCGCGAGTCAGCGATGAAGCCTGGGCCGAGGCGGCGCAGCAGGTGGAAAACCACCTGAAGATGAACCTGGAAGTGGTCGACGGCCAAGGCAAGTTCCTTGGCGAAGGCCGTGACCTGGCTGAGCTGACGGCACGTTTTGCCGAAGCCAGCCAGGCCGCGTTGGCCGTGCCGCAAACCGCGAAAAGCCAGCAGCCGGTGGAAGCTAAGGTGTTTGCGGCGGTGGCCGAGAAGACCCAGCAAAAGATTGCGGGCCTGTCGATGACGGTCTACCCGGCGCTGGTTGAAGAGAATGGCACGGTCAAGGAAGGGCGGTTCTCGACGGCCGCGGAGGCCGAGTTTCAGCACCGTCGCGCCTTGCAGCGTTTGCTGATGCAGCAATTGGCCGAACCGGCGAAATTCCTGCGCGGCAAGTTGCCTGGCTTGACCGAGCTGGGCCTGATGTACCGCGAGCTGGGCCGTATCGATGCGCTGGTTGAAGACATTCTGCTGGCCAGCCTCGACGCCTGCGTGTTGGAAGGCGAAGCCAGCCTGCCGCGCGACGGTGCGGGCTTGGCAGCCTTAGCTGAACGCAAGCGCGGCAGCTGGACCGAGCACGCCGAGCGCCTGGCCCGCTTGACCCTGGAGGTGCTGAAGCTCTGGCACGGTTTGCAGAAGCGTTTCAAAGGCAAGATCGACTTGGCCCAGGCGGTGGCCTTGAATGACATCAAGCAGCAGCTGAGTCATCTGGTCTACTCAGGGTTTGTGCGCGAAACCCCGGCGCAGTGGTTCAAGGAGTTGCCGCGGTTCCTCAAGGCCATCGAACTGCGCCTTGAGAAACTGCCAAGCCAGGTGCAAAAAGATCGGGTGTGGAGCGCCGAGCTGGGCGGCCTGTGGACGCAGTACCAGAATCGCTTGAACAAGCACGCCCAGGAAGGCAAGCGCGACCCGCAGTTGGAGCTGTATCGCTGGTGGTTGGAGGAATATCGCGTGTCGTTGTATGCCCAGCAGTTGGGCACCAAAGTGCCGATTTCTGATAAGCGCTTGAGTAAGCAGTGGAGCCTGGTGGAGGCCTGACGTGGTGTTTGGCTTCCCAGACAAAACCCATCCAATGTGCACGCTGGCTTGCCTGCGATGGCATCACCGTGGTTTGACTGACACAGCGCGGTGCCTGCATCGCAGGCAAGCCAGTTCCCATAGGTGTACGGGGTTTATCCGGGAAAGGGCGCCAAACCCCCGAGGTTGTGGCAAACTTCGCGGTTATAAATGCCGGGATCGCCGTGAAAGGCTGTTGCAACCACGGCGCCATGGAATAAAGCGTTGCCAGTTTGATGCCCGCTGGAGGGCATCGAACGACTTAAAGTTTGGTACGACGGTACCAATATCTTCTGCCTGACAGATTTAGAGGAACGACCGTGCATAACGTCGTCATCAGCGGCACTGGCCTGTACACCCCGGCCAACAGCATCTCCAACGAAGAGCTGGTGCAGTCTTTCAATGCCTATGTGCAGCAGTTCAATACGGCCAATGCCGCCGCTATCGAGCACGGTGACGTGCAGGCACTCACCGAGTCCAGTGCGGCCTTTATCGAGAAGGCCTCGGGCATCAAGAGCCGGTTTGTCATGGACAAGGACGGCATTCTCGATCCGCAGCGCATGGCCCCGCGCCTGCCTGAGCGCAGCAATGACGAGTGGTCGGTGCTCTGCCAGATGGCAATCGGTGCTGCCGAGCAAGCCCTGCAGCGCGCCGGCAAAACCGCCGCCGACATCGACGGCGTGATCGTCGCCTGCTCCAATCTGCAGCGCGCCTATCCGGCCATCGCCATTGAAGTGCAGGAAGCTCTGGGCATCGAAGGTTTCGGTTTCGACATGAACGTGGCTTGTTCGTCGGCGACTTTCGGTATCCAGAACGCCGCCAACAGCATCCAGCTGGGCCAGGCCCGAGCGATCCTGATGGTCAACCCGGAAGTCTGCACCGGCCACTTGAATTTCCGCGACCGCGACAGCCACTTCATCTTCGGTGATGCGGCCACGGCGGTGATTCTTGAGCGCGCTGACCTGGCGACCTCTGAGCACCAGTTCGATGTGGTGAGCACCAAGCTGCTGACCAAGTTCTCCAACAACATCCGCAACAACTTCGGCTTCCTCAACCGCGCGGCGGAAGAGGGCGTCGGCGCGCCCGACAAACTGTTCGTGCAGGAAGGCCGCAAGGTGTTCCGTGATGTCTGCCCGATGGTCGCCGAATTGATCGGTGTGCACCTGGAAGAAAACCAGCTGAATTTGGCCGATGTGAAGCGCTTCTGGCTGCACCAGGCCAACTTGAGCATGAACCACCTGATCGTGAAAAAACTGCTGGGCCGCGAAGCCTCGGTGGAAGAAGCACCGGTGATTCTCGACACTTACGCCAACACCAGCTCCGCGGGCTCGGTGATTGCCTTCCACAAATACCAGGACGACTTGCCAAAAGGTTCTGTGGCGGTACTCAGCTCGTTCGGCGCAGGCTATTCGATCGGCAGCGTGATCCTGCGCAAACGCTAAACGCGGTCAATTTGGGGGCAGGCGAGCCAGCTCCCACAGGAATCGGGTTGTCACCCTGATTGGGTTTGCACTTTGAAATCGAGGTTCTGAATGGCAGCAGCGGACGACGCGCACCTGCTCGAACGGCTGCTCAAGGGCGAGCAGCGTGCCTATAAAGAATTAGTCACCACCTACCAGAGCGCGATGCGCGCGGTGGCCTATGCCATCGTCGGCCAGCGCCATGCCGACGAAGTGGTCCAGGACGCGTGGTTGTCGGTGGTGCGTAACCTGGTCAAGTTCGAAGGGCGTTCCAGCCTCAAGACCTGGCTGCTGACGATCACTGCCAACGCCGCCAAGGGCCGCTATAAGCAGAATCGCCGGGAAGTGTTGCTCGACGATTTGCCCTCGCCCCACGGCACCATTGGTGACGATCGCTTCGTCCCCGACGATGGCCACTGGGCCGTCGCCCCCTATGCCTGGCACCAGGACACCCCGGAAGCCTTGTTGACCGAAGATGAGTTGCGCAAATGCCTGGAGCATACGTTGCTGAGTTTGTCGGAGTTGCAAAGCAGCGTCCTGGTGCTGCGTGAACGCCAGGGATTGGAGTTGGAAGATATCTGTAATCTTCTGACGCTGTCGCTCTCCAATGTCCGTGTGCTGTTGCATCGAGCACGGCTTAAAGTCTTCGCGACGGTGGAGCATTTTGAGGAAACGGGCGAATGTTGACGTGTAAAGAGCAAGTGGCGCGTTCCAGTGATTATCTCGATGGGCAATTGACCTTTCGCGAGCGTCTGCTGGTGCGTCATCACCTGATGTTTTGCCCTAACTGCCGGCGATTTATCCGTCAGATGCGCCTGATGCAGGCGACATTGAAGCTCATGCCGGAAGAACCGGTAAGTGACGCTGATGATTTGGCTGCACGGTTGGCAGCCGAACGGTTGAAGGATCAGTAACGTCGGCGAAGGGCAGACTCGTGTGGGTGAGTCGAACGGATGATGGGGATCGAACCACCCACGCAAGGCTGTGACAACCACCTCGGGCCGTCCTGGCCCAAGGCTTTTGACTCTCGCAGTTAGAACTTGGCTTCAGCATCCAGCTGCAGGGTGTTGGTGTTGGCATCACGTTGGGTGCGGCTGGCGTAGTCAGCCTTGGTCAGGAAGTACGTGGCGCCGAGGGCGAAGTTCTTGTCGATGTCGTAGCTGACCTTCATCTTATGGCCGCGCGAACCGGTGGTGCCGTTGGCGAAGTCCGAGTCAGTGAAGGCGCCCACCACAGCGTTACGCTGGACATCGCGGTAGTTGTAGTCGAGGTTGAAGCCAAACACCTTGGACTTGGCACCGATCAACCAGGCGGTGTCCTGATCGGTCACGGCATCGTTGTTTTTCACGTACTGGCCGTAGAATGCCAGCGGTACAGCCAGGCCACCGATGTCAGCCTGGGCAAACCCTTCATACAGGCGGAACTGGTTGTCGGCCGAGTTGCCGTTGACCGCCAATGCGCAAGGCGTGGTGGTCGTTGTGCAACGGCTGTCCTTGTCATTTTGGTAGGCGTAGACACTGCCGCCCAAGGTCATTTTCAGGTTGTCGGTCACCGAGAAACGCGTGCCCAACTGGCCGGAAGTCAGGCGTAGGTCGTGGCGAAATTGCACGCCGTCGCCATCGACGTTGTCCTTGAGGTTGTAGTTGCCCAGGCTGCCGAACAGCTCGGCGCTGCTGCCCAATGGGTATTTGTAGGTCAGGGCCAGGCCTTCAGGGTTGATATCGCTATCCCAGATCACGTCGCCCATGTTGACCCACGGCTGGAGCATTTTGCCGCCGATCACGTGCAGGTTTTTGATCTGGTCCGGGTGGTAGTCGATGTAGCCGAGGTCCAGCCAGATCGACTTCTTGTCGAAGTAGTTGTCCTGATCCTGGTTGGTTGAGCGCGCGTCGTCGCTGCTGCCGGTGGCAATCCGGATGCCGGTGTCAACCTGCGAGTTGATCTCGGTGTAAGCACCCAGGCGGGCACGGATGCGCTGACGGTCCTTGTCACGGCCACCGTTGTTGGATTCGCCCTGGATCTTCACGGTTTCCTGACGGAAGCGTACATCGCCCTTGAGCTGAGTCTTGGCAGCCCAGGCCAGCTTCTGGTCGAACACGCTCAAGTCATTGGTTTTCTTCGCGGTGGCCGCGATCTGCTCGTTGGTCTCTTGTTGAGCTTGCTGTGCGATCTGCTTCTCTTTCTGGTCCTTGGCCAATTCTGCTTGCAGTTCGGTGTACTGCGCAGCGGTGATCTGGCCGTTGGCCTTGAGCATGTCGAGCAATTTAGCGTCGACTGCGGCGCTGGCCGGTACGCTCAGGGCCAGCAACAGGCCGCCACACAGGAGCGCCGCCGTTTTAGTGGAAGCAAGACGCATATCAATCTCCGAAAGTGAGGAGGGATGGCAAACCATCCAGGACACAACCGACCGATGACGGACGGAAAATAGCCGCCTGGTAGAACCGGGCGCTCTAAAAACAGGCGTCAGTATCGCGATCACTTATGACTGAACAGTGGCTAATTGATGTCATGTAGATGACAAGGCATTTAGAAACGGAGCTGTATTTTTTAGGTCGTGTTGCGCGATTTGAAGATGTGCATTGCCTGGCGATAAGCGATACTCGCCAAGCTTTCACGCCCCCGATGCAGTGAGGATGCCGATGCCGTTGCAACGCCTGGACAACCTGTCCGAAATCGCCCCAGAGGTTTGGGACGCCCTCGTGCCGCAGGCCCAGCCCTTTGTGCGGCATGCGTTCCTGAGTGCGCTGGAAGACAGCGCCAGCCTGGGCCCGCACTCAGGTTGGCAACCGGAGCATTTACTGCACTGGAAAGGCGATCGTCTGGTGGCGGCATTGCCCAGTTATCGCAAATGGCATTCCTACGGCGAGTACGTGTTTGATCACGGTTGGGCGGATGCCTGTGAGCGCGCCGGTATTGATTACTACCCCAAGTTGCTGACGGCGGTGCCGTTCAGCCCGGTCAGCGGGCCGCGCTTGCTGGCGAGAACTGTCGAGGATGGTTTCGAGCTGCTGAACAGCCTCCCGGGCTACCTGGAAATCGAAGGGCTTTCCAGCGCCCATATCAATTTCACTGACCCATTGGCGGACGCTGCTCTGGCCGGGCAGCCCGGCTGGCTGCAGCGTTTGGGCTGCCAGTTTCATTGGCAGAATCGCGGCTATCGCGACTTTCAGGACTTCCTCGACGCCTTGAGTTCACGCAAGCGCAAACAGATGCGCAAAGAGCGCGAACAAGTGGCGGGGCAGGGCATTGAGTTCGAATGGTTGCAAGGCCATGAACTGAGCGAAGCGCAATGGGATTTCGTCTATGCCTGCTACGCCAATACCTACGCCGTGCGTCGCCAGTCGCCGTACCTGACACGTGCGTTTTTCAGCCTGTTGGCCGAGCGCATGCCCGAAGCGATCCGCGTGGTGCTGGCCAAACAAGGCGCACGCCCGGTGGCCATGGCCTTCAGCCTGCTCGGTGGCGACAGCTTCTACGGGCGTTATTGGGGCTGTCTGGCGGAGTTCGACCGCCTGCACTTCGAGACCTGCTTCTACCAAGGCATGGACTACGCCATCGCCCACGGCCTGCAACGCTTCGACGCCGGTGCCCAGGGCGAGCACAAGTTGATTCGTGGGTTTGAGCCGGTGATCACCCGTTCATGGCATTACCTGCGCCACCCAGGGTTGAAGAATGCCGTCGAGGATTTCCTGGAGCGCGAGCGCGTGGGAATTTTGGCGTATGCCGAAGAGGCAAGGGCTGCCCTGCCTTATCGGCAGGGCTGAACCCGTTTGCCTCAGGCCGAGTCCTCCTTGCCCAGCCATCGATAGGTCACGCCGCCGATCACCGCGCCGAGGATCGGCGCCAGCCAGAACATCCATAACTGCTGAAGCGCCCACCCGCCGACGATCAGTGCCGGGCCGGTACTGCGCGCCGGGTTGACCGACGTGTTGGTCACGGGAATGGAGATCAAATGGATCAGGGTCAAGGCCAGCCCAATGGCGATGGGCGCGAGGCCCGGCGGGGCACGACGGTCGGTGGCGCCTAGAATGATCAGCACGAACATCGCTGTCATCACCAGCTCACAGACAAACCCTGCTGCCATTGAGTAACCACCGGGCGAATGCTCGCCATAGCCATTGGAGGCCAGACCCGACGCCAGTTCGAATCCCGGTTTGCCGCTGGCAATGAAGTACAGCAGCGCAGCGGCGACGGTGCCCCCTATCACCTGCGCGATGATGTAAGCCGGTAGCTCCTTGGCCGGAAACCGCCCGCCCACGACCAGCCCCACTGACACTGCCGGGTTGAGATGACAGCCGCTGATATGCCCGATGGCGAACGCCATGGTCAACACCGTAAGCCCGAAAGCCAGGGCTACACCCAGCAAACCAATCCCGACGGCGGGGAACGCTGCGGCCAACACCGCACTCCCGCAACCGCCCAACACCAGCCAAAACGTACCTAAGCCCTCTGTGACTGAACGTTTGAACAAAGACATGCCGCCCGTCCTTGATAGATCGCTCTACCCAATTAGTAAACCAGTGATGCTCCCTGCAGATTTACTTCAGCGCCCCTCTGGGCCCTGCTTTGATTGAAGCAGGGTTTTGTGGCAAATCCAGGCCATAAAAAACGCCAGGGCCCATGAATAGGGAGCCTGGAGCTGATTGAGCGACAATGAGGTCGCCTGATGCTCCGTCATCGCAGGCAAGCCACACATTGTTCATTGGTGTACTTTTAATCGATGCCGACAAACCCCCCTGTCTGGTGCTGCCACAACCTGGCATACAACCCGCCATGGGTCAGCAACTCGGCATGGCTGCCGGTCTCGGCGATTTGCCCTTTCTCCAGCACCACTAAACGGTCCATGCGTGCAATGGTCGACAACCGGTGTGCAATTGCAATCACCGTCTTGCCCTGCATCAGGGTTTCCAGGCTTTCCTGGATCGCGGCTTCGACTTCCGAGTCCAGTGCCGAGGTGGCCTCATCCATGATCAGAATCGGCGCGTCCTTGAGCAGTACCCGCGCGATGGCGATACGTTGGCGTTGCCCACCGGAGAGTTTCACTCCGCGCTCACCCACATGGGCGTCCAGCCCGGTGCGGCCTTCGGCATCCGATAACAGCGGAATGAACTCATCGGCGCGAGCCTTGCGGATGGCGGCGGTGAGTTCTTCGTCGGTGGCATCCGGCTTGCCATACAGCAGGTTGTCACGGATCGAACGGTGCAGCAGCGAGGTGTCCTGGGTGATCATGCCGATCTGTGCACGCAGGCTTTCCTGGGCGACTTCGGCGATGTTCTGGCCGTCGATCAGGATGCGCCCGCCTTGCAGGTCGTACAGGCGCAGCAGCAGGTTGACCAGGGTCGACTTGCCCGCGCCGGACGGGCCGATCAGGCCGATCTTTTCCCCGGCCTTGATGTTCAGATTCAAGCCGCCAATGATTCCGCTCTTCTTGCCGTAGTGAAAATCCACCTGCTCGAAGCGTACTTCGCCATGCGGCACGTTCAGGTGTGGGGCATTTTCGCGGTCGGTGACCGCCAGCGGCGCAGCGATGGTTTTCAGGCCGTCTTGCACGATGCCGATGTTTTCGAAAATGCCGTTGACCACCCACATGATCCAGCCGGACATGTTGACGATGCGAATCACCAGGCCGGTGGCCAGGGCAATCGCACCCACGGAGATCAGCGACTGGGTCCACAACCACAACGCCAGGCCGGTGGTGGTGACGATCAGCAGGCCGTTCAAGATGGCAATCGTCACGTCCATGCTGGTCAGCACGCGGGCGGCCAGTTGGGTTTTTTCGGTCTGCTCGATGATCGCTTCCTTGGCGTATTCCTGCTCATTCTGCGTATGGGCGAACAGCTTCAAGGTGGTGATGTTGGTGTAGCCGTCGACAATGCGGCCCATCAGTTTGGAACGCGCTTCGGAGGAGATCACCGAGCGCTCCTTTACGCGCGGCACGAAGTAACGCAAGGCCAGGCTGTAAAAAATAATCCAGGTGATCAGCGGGATCATCAATCGCCAGTCGGCCTCGGCAAACAACACCAGTGCGCTGATGGCGTAGATCGACACGTGCCAGATGGCCTCCGCCGTCGCCACCGCCGAGTCGCGCAAGGAGTTGCCGGTTTGCATGATGCGCTGGGCGATGCGCCCGGCGAAATCGTTCTGGAAGAAATTCAGGCTCTGCTTGAGCACGTAGCTGTGGTTCTGCCAACGGATCAGGCTGGTCATGCCGGGGTTGATGGTCTGGTGCACCAGCAAGTCATGCAGGCCGTTGAAGATCGGGCGTAGCAATAGGGCGACCACAGCCATCCAGATCAGCTCGGCGCTGTGAATCTGGAAGAAGTTGGCCGGTGGTGTGCCTTGAGCCAGGTCGATGATGCGGCTGAGGTAGCTGAACAACGCCACTTCAATCAGTGCGCCGATCAGACCGACAACCAGCAAAGCGGCAAAGCTTGGCCACACTTGGCGCAGATAGTAGAGGTAGAAGGGCAGGACTTTGTCGGGTGGGGCGTCGCTGGGGGCGGCGCGGAAGATATCGATCAGTTGTTCAAAACGACGATAGAGCATTAGGTTGACGCCCGCCTGGCGGGCTCTCCTGTTCAAATGCGCGCGGTGCCTTGTGGGCACCGCGCGGGGCTACCTGAAGAACGCCCTGCAGACCTCAGTCGATGCGCTTGGCCGACTTGATCAGAACAGGATCGATAGGCACGTTTTGCATGCCCTGCTTGGTGGTGGTTTGCGAGTTGACGATGACATCGACCACGTCCATGCCTTTGACCACTTTGGCGAACACGGCGTAACCGGCGTCACGGCCTGGGTCGAGGAATGCATTGTCGGCGACGTTGATGAAGAACTGGCTGGTGGCCGAATTCGGATCATTGGTGCGCGCCATTGACAGGGTGCCACGTACGTTATGCAGGCCGTTGCTGGCTTCGTTCTTGATCGGGGCTTCGGTCGGTTTTTGCGACATCGACTGGGTGAACCCACCGCCCTGGACCATGAAGCCGGGGATCACACGGTGGAAAATCGTGTTGGTGTAGAAGCCCTTGTCGACATAGGCCAGGAAGTTCTTGGTGCTGATCGGCGCCTTGACCGGGTCCAGTTCGATTTCAATGTTGCCATTGGTGGTGGTGATCAGGACGTGAGGCGCTTTGGCGGTCTCGGCGGCCATCAGGTTGGCGGCGAACAGAACAGAACCGGCAAAGAAGGCGATTTTTTTCAACATGGGTCAGTGATCCTGGGTAGTGGTTTCGACTGTCTTTAGAAAATCGAGCAAGGTAGCGTTAAAGACTTCGGGTTGATCCAAGGGCGTGGCATGGCGGGAATCTTCGATCACCACCAGTCGCGCATCGGGCAGCAGTTTTACATAGTTTTGTTTCTGCGCCACGGGTGTGTAGTCGTGGTCGGCGCTGATGATCAGGGTAGGACAGGTAATCCTGGAAAGTTGTTCCAGCACGCCCCAGCCCACAATCGCGTCGAAGCTGGCGAGATAAGCACGTTTGTCGTTTTTTGCCCAGCGTTCGGCCATCTTGCGGCGCAGGTCGGCCTGATGCGGTTTGGGGAACAATCGCTCGCCCAACGCCTTGCCGATGGTGGCCAGGCTGAGCAAACGCGCCAGGCTCCAGCGCTTGGCCCACTGCCAATAGTCATCGGCGCTGCGCACCTTGACCTCGGGGGCGCTGTTGACGATACACAGGCTCTTGACCAAGCCGGGCTCATCCACCGCCAACTGAAAGGCGATCATGCCGCCCATGGACAAGCCCACCACATGGGCGGGTGGCAGGTTCAAGTGTTCGATCAGGGCCAGCAGATCGAAGGTGAAGCCTTGGATGCTGTAGCGCTCGCGGGGTTTGTCGGAGCGTCCATGGCCGCGCACATCCACCACGATCAGGCGGTAATGCCGGGCCAGCACCGGGATTTGCAGCTCCCAATCCTGACTGCTGGAGCCCAGGCCATGGATCAGGATCAGCGGAGTGCCGTGGCCGTATTCCTCGTAATGCAGGCTGCAGCCTTCATGGTCGAACCAGGCCATGCATGAACTCCGTTTCAGGCTTGCTCGGGGGCGGCGAAAGGCGCGTCCAGGGGAGCGGTGTCAAAGGTGCGCAGCAACTCCACGAGGATCTGTGTGGCTGGGCCCAGGGGTTTGTCCTTGTTCGCGTACAGGTAGAACGTCGGGTTGCGGCTGCCGCCCTTTTCCAAGGGTAGCTGCTTGAGCAGGCCTTCGTTGAGTTCGCGCTCGATCATGTGCCGGGGCAACCACGCAAAGCCCAGGCCGCTGCTGACGAAGGTCGCGGCGGTGGCCAGGCTGCCGACGGTCCAGCGCTGTTCGGCGCCCAGCCAGCCTACGTCACGCGGCTGCTGGCGGCCGGAATCGCGGATCACCACCTGCATCTGGCTTTCCAGGTCCTGGAAGCTCAGCTCGCGGTTGAGGCGATGCAGCGAATGGTCGGGATGGGCCACGGCGATAAACTCCACGTCGCTCATTTCCGTGCCCAGGTAGCCGGGGATGACGAAGCCGCTGATGGCCAGGTCGGCCATACCGTCCATCAGCAGTTCTTCCACACCCGACAACACTTCTTCGCGCAGGCGCACGCGACAGCCACGGCTTTGCGGCATAAAGGCGGTGAGGGCGCGTACCAGGCGCGCATTCGGGTAGGCGGCATCCACCACCAACCGCACTTCGGCCTCCCAGCCCTGTTCCATATGGTGGGCGAGGTCTTCCAGTTGGCTGGCGTTTTTCACCAGTTGCCGGGAGCGGCGCAACAGCACTTCACCGGCGTCGGTGAGCACCGCCTTGCGACCGTCGATGCGCAACAGCGGCACGCCGAGCTGGTCTTGCATGCGCGCCACGGTGTAACTCACCGAGGATTGCGAGCGGTGCAGCGCTTCAGCCGCTTGTGCGAAGCCACCATGGTCGACCACCGCTTGCAGCGTGCGCCATTGATCGAGGGTAACGCGGGGCGCTTTCAAGATGAGCTCCTCTTGTCCTAAGCTGGCGGTCCTTATTGGAGACTGCCGAATGAGAAAATTCTGTTGTGTGTTGCTGGCGCTGCTGCCGATGAGCGCATTTGCCTATCCCATCGACGTGACAAAAAAGATCGACGGCGTGCAAGTGGACTACACCGCCTCCGATGTGGACGGCGACATCAGTTCGATCCGACTCAATAACTACGGCACTGTCGATGCGGTATGTTTAGTAACCTTCACCAACGGCCCGGAATCACCGCGTAATCGCAAGGTCACGGTGCTGGCGGGCAAAAGCACCAACACAACCGTCAAGTTCAGCCGCGCCATCATCAAGATGCGCATCGCCCTGGCGTGCGCCCCAAAATAAACCGGCGGCGGAGCATGCTCACAGCAATACTCCGCTTATAAACAAATTTATAGATGGGTTGTAGCAGTTTTTTGCGCTTTTTTATCGAATGAGCCCTGGTTAATCTTTTCTCTATCGCCTTACAGCACTTACAGATGGAGCCTACCTAGCCATGTCCAATGTTCTGATCATCGAAAGCAGCGCCCGCCAGCAAGATTCGATCTCCCGCCAGCTGACCCAACAGTTCATCGGCCAATGGCAGGTCGCTCATCCGGCGGATCAGATCACTGTGCGCGACGTGGCCCTTAACCCGGTCCCGCACTTGGATGCCAACCTGCTCGGCGGCTGGATGAAGCCCGCCGAACAGCGCAGCGGCATTGAACAGGCTTCTCTGGACCGCTCCAATGAATTGACCGACGAACTGCTGGCTGCCGACGTGCTGGTGATGGCAGCGCCGATGTACAACTTCGCCATCCCCAGCACCCTCAAAGCCTGGTTGGACCACGTGTTGCGCGCCGGGGTGACCTTCAAGTACACCGCCACCGGCCCTCAGGGTTTGCTCACTGGCAAGCGCGCCATTGTGCTGACCGCGCGGGGCGGCATCCACACCGGTGCCACCTCCGATCACCAGGAACCGTACCTGCGTCAGGTCATGGCTTTTATCGGGATTCATGACGTCACCTTTATTCACGCCGAAGGAGTGAACCTGAGCGGGGACTTCCAGGAGAAGGGCATCAACCACGCTAAAGCGCTGCTGGCTCAGGTCGCTTGATCGTTTAATCGTCACATAATCGCGTGGTGTTTATATCGCCCCACGCAAACCCTTCAAGTACGCGTATCGAACCTCCCTTTGCACTTGTTGCTCCTGAGTGCTCCTGCCCGACTGACGCTTTAGCGAGGTCGGGTTTTTTTTGCCTCGAGTTTCGTCAAACACCGAAAACCCTTAAAGTCGCGCCCATTCGAAACGAGGCGCGCATGGGCTATCTACTGGTTGTCACCCTGATTCAGGCATTTTCCTTCAGCTTGATCGGCGAATACCTCGCCGGTCACGTCGACAGCTACTTCGCCGTGCTGGTGCGCGTGGTATTGGCTGGGCTGGTGTTTATCCCGCTGACCCGCTGGCGCTCGGTCGAACCTGCGTTCATGCGCGGTATGTTGGTGATCGGTGCGCTGCAGTTTGGTGTGACCTACGTGTGCTTGTACCTGAGCTTTCGTGTGCTCACTGTGCCTGAGGTGTTGCTGTTCACTATTCTCACGCCGTTGCACGTGACCCTGATCGAAGACGCCCTCAACCGGCGCTTCAACCCTTGGGCGCTGATCGCTGCACTGGTGGCAGTGGGCGGCGCGGCGGTAATCCGCTTCGACCAGATCACCCCGCACTTCCTCGGCGGTTTTTTGCTGCTGCAACTGGCCAACTTCACCTACGCGGCTGGGCAGGTGATGTACAAGCATCTGGTGGCGCGCTATCCGAGCGACTTGCCGCATTACCGGCGTTTTGGCTACTTCTACCTGGGTGCTTTGATCGTGGTGTTGCCAGCATTCGTGCTGTTCGGCAAGGCCGACTTCCTGCCGCAGGCGCCACTGCAATGGGGCGTGTTGGTGTTCCTCGGGTTGGTCAGCACCGCGCTGGGTATGTACTGGTGGAACAAGGGCGCCTGCCTGGTCAACGGCGGCACCTTGGCCGTGATGAACAACCTGCATGTGCCGGTGGGGTTGCTGCTGAACTTGCTGATCTGGAACCAGCATGAGCCGCTGGGGAGGCTGGCGTTGGGCGGGTTGGTGATTTTGGGGGCGGTGTGGATCAGTCGGTTGGGGGCAGTACGCCGGTTAACTCACTAGTCGAAGTTACTCAGTGGGTCGGTAATTCTATTATTGGCCCTTGTAGATTGTTTCTAAATATTGACTATGCTCACTCAGTGTACGGAAACCAACGGATCATCACCCTGAATAAGGCATAAGAGTTGATGAGCTAGCTAAGTTTATTGGCTTGAGGTGTTTTGTCCTTTCTGTGTGAGTCAGACCCTGAGGCCTTGTTCTTCTTGAATATGGGTGTTCATCATGGCTGAGAAAAAAACGATATCTGTTTTGACGGCTTGCTGCTTTCATCTAAAGGGCACAGTGTTTATCGCTGTCTTTTCGGTGAATATGTTCACTACGGATTTTTCGCGAGCGGACAACTTCACTGATTTCTGCGCGCCGCCTCATAGTGGAAAGATAAACAGCAAGTGGGAGGGTAAAAATACGTATGAGAATATCAAGTTAATTAAAGAGCTTGGCAATAGAATGAGGTATCGAGACTCGCAAAATACCTTGGTTTCGCTGAGTAATCGGTTTGCGCCAAAAGAGGCGGATAATACGCATGTTGTGATTCCTGATCCTGATGATAACGTTATTTCAAACGGCAAAAGCGTCCCTTTTTTTATTCAGAAAAGTAAGGTCGATAGCTGTTCGACGTCCGTCTCAACGCTACAAGCGCTTGAGCCGGTCGCCAATGATAAGAAGTATGCGTGCGCTCTGTTGGCGCTGGATCGAAATTGTCTCACCCGCACGGAAAAGCAAAAAAATGTCAGTGATCCACAGGTGCCGCAGCGTTCTTTGGTTGTCATGTCATATCTCGGCAAGGCGTTTTGTACAGGATTGTTGCTGGATGAAAAAACGATGATGACTGCTCGGCACTGTTTTATTCGGCAGTCTAGCGGCGCGGTGCTTGAAGAGTTTAACTCGGGTGAATTTTCTGGTTTCAGTATTCAGAGCATGGACTTGAAGCGAAAAGTCATCCTGTCAAAAGAAGCAATAGTCGGATTGAGGACAGCGACGGGTTTTGATATCGAAAAAGATCCGGTCAGTATTGCTGTTGAAACCATAAAATCGCCCTCAGCAGAGCCATTGCCAAAAGTACTTTTCAAACCTGCTCAAGCCAAGCAATTGCTATGGATTGCCGGACCGTTTGCACTCCTGGATCAAGCGATTGCGATGCAAAGGGCTTATCAGAATCTAGGGGGCTCTAATCCAAGCGTGGAGTGGCAAGATTCAATTAGATGGAGCAACTCCGCGGCCGCTCAGTGCAGGGTAGTGGCCGTCAGTCAGTCGTGTATTTATCACACCTGCCAAACATCGGAGGGATACAGTGGCAGTCCTATGATTGCTGCGGTGTATTCAAAATCCTCTGGTAACGATGATGTTATTGAAGTGGTGGGTATTCACTCTGGAACGCCGGGCCTGGCTCAGAGTGGAGGCTGGCCTGCCTGTGCGACTTCAAGCGCAAATTTTGATGCGTCTGATTATTCCGCTTACAACGTAGGGAAAAATGGAGCGTTCTAAAATGATTAAAAATGTAGTGGTTATCGTGTTAGGTGTGTTTGTCGCAGGGTGTAGTTATTTTGATGTTAAACCGCGTGAGACGGAGGAGGGGCCTATTATAGCAAGAGCGTTTTTTAGTGATCAGGCTTGCACGGGCACACAAGGGGTTAGTGAGTCGCTGTTGGGCGCTGCCGCAGTGACCTGGGGTGTCACTAAGGCCAGCGAGCTTGTAGTTGGTTATGTCACTGATGCTGTCGCGCAAGCGGCAAAGGCGGACAAGGAAACTGTCACTATCACGGGGCAAAATCCCGACTATCTGTTTAAAGTTCAGGATGAAAAAATTAAGATGAGGGGGTGCCTCTACGTCGTTGTTGCTCCGCGCGTTGCCGAGGGGCAGTTCTGCTTGCCCGTAAAAGGGAAAAAAGGAAACTGGTACAATCCTGTGTCTTGCAAGACGGTTTCGTCTGAGCTTGTTAGTAAATGGAGAGATTGGAGCCTAGGGACGCCCACTTTTTTTGCTGAAATATCCTTTCGTCAGCCGGAAGGAGGCCCGGTTGTAGCGGTAATTCCAGAAGTTAGAAAGATTTATTATCCTCAGCCGATCTCTACGATGAAAGAAGACAAAGTCAAAGGCTTTTCAATCTTGGTAACGGCCTCTAAGCCGACCAAATCCACGCGGGTTAGCGGCGATACCGTTCTAGAGGTTTTTCTAGGCGGGGACGGGGTAACGCCACGCACTGTAAGGGCCAAGCAGTCGTTGCAGACCAGCGGGTTATGGGTAGTGGTCCCTTCGGTAGAAGGAGGAGCGGGAAAAGATTTTGCCGGGCCGGTCAATTTGACCGTTACCGTGGCTGAGACACCTCATCCAACAGCATGGCTGCAGTCCGTCGCGAGCTTTGTCGCCGCGAACAAGCAAAAGGCCGTTGATATGGCTGTCGCCAAGCTTGACCCAAAGGCTGTTGCAAAAGCGGAAGCAGATGAACTGGCAAACGCTTCCAAATATCGAAGCAATGCGGCCGACTTATGTACAGCGTTATCGACGGAAATGGAGAAGCTCCAGCAAGCCCAGATTCATTTCAAAACAGGTCAGTTCACTTCTGCCGAAGTTCGGCTGCGAGCTGGCTATGCTATGGATTCGGCGTGTGAAACCACGAGGAATGCCGGTAACGCGGCAGCAAGCGCATGGTCGCTTGCCGAGCGCGGCGGGCAGATATGCAACAGAAGTCAGGACCCGAAAGTGGAGATGGCAGGAATGTGTCGATAAGTGATTGTTAATCGGCAGCCTCCGCCCCCCTGAATAGTTGGTGACAACCAACTATTCAGGGGGGAAGACGCTATAAAATCGCGTGGCTTTCGGACGCCGGTAAATGACTGGCCCCCAACACCGCTGGCAACATCCCTGCCCGCAAGTCACCGCCACTCGGCTGCTGATACAGACTCAAGCCGAATTCCGGCAGCACCGCCAGCAGATAATCAAAAATATCCCCCTGAATGCGCTCGTAATCTGCCCACGCCGTGGTGCGCGTGAAGCAGTAGATTTCCAGCGGCACGCCCTGTGCGGTGGTTTGCATCTGGCGCACCATGCAGGTCATGTTCGGCTGGATGTCCGGGTGGCTTTTCAGATAGGCCAGGGCATAGGCGCGAAAGGTGCCGAGGTTGGTCATGCGGCGGCGGTTGGCTGACAGCTGGGAGCTGTCGCCCTGGGCTTCGTTCCAGGCCTTGAGTTCGGCCTGCTTGCGGCCGATGTAGTCGGTGAGCAGGTGCACCTGGGTCATGCGTACTTCTTCCTCGCCACGCAGGAAGCGCACGCCGCTGGCGTCGATGTACAGGCTGCGCTTGATACGGCGCCCGCCGGACGCCTGCATGCCGCGCCAGTTCTTGAACGACTCGGACATCAGGCGCCAGGTAGGAATCGAGACGATGGTCTTGTCGAAGTTCTGCACTTTGACCGTGTGCAGGGTGATGTCGACCACGTCACCGTCGGCGCCGACCTGGGGCATTTCGATCCAGTCGCCGACCCGCAGCATGTCGTTGCTGGTCAATTGCACACTGGCGACAAACGACAGCAGCGTGTCCTTGTACACCAACAAGATCACCGCCGACATGGCGCCCAAACCGGACAGCAGCAACAGCGGCGAACGGTCGATCAGGGTGGCGACGATGATGATCGCGGCAAACACGAACAGCACCATTTTTGCCAGTTGCACATAGCCCTTGATCGAGCGGGTACGCGCATGTTCAGTGCGCGCGTAGATATCCAGCAGCGCATTGAGCAGGGCGCTCACAGCCAGTGTCATGAACAGGATGGTGAACGCCAGGGCCACGTTGCCGATGAACAGCGTGGCGGTCTTGCTCACGTCCGGCACCAGGTACAGGCCGAACTGGATCACCAGGGACGGCGTCATCTGCGCCAGGCGGTGGAAGACTTTGTTGTGCCGCAGGTCATTGAGCCAGTGCAGCGCCGGTTGCCGGCCGAGCAATTTGACGGCGTGGAGGATGAGGTAGCGTGCGACCCGTCCGAGCAGCAGGGCCACCACCAGCAATACCACCAAACCTAAGCTTGCATGCAGCAGCGGGTGTTGATCGAGTGCGCCCCAAAGGTCTTGGACGTTGAGCCAGAACTGTTTGATATCCATGGGTGAAACCGATTCTTCTGTAAGACAACACGGGCCGATTAGAGCATTTAAGTGCGACTAAGTTGACGTCGTAGACAAATATCCTGACAAAAAAGCAGCTGATTAGCCCCGTTCGCGTAAAGAAACTCGGTTTGGACGCCCGAAACCGTTACCCTATGCAGCTGATATTTTGTATTTCTTCGAGGTAGCACCCGTGTTTTCCCAATTCGCCCTGCACGAACGCCTGCTCAAAGCCGTGGCCGAGCTTAAATTTGTCGAGCCTACGCCTGTGCAAGCAGCGGCCATACCGCTCGCGCTCCAAGGGCGTGACCTGCGGGTGACGGCTCAAACCGGGAGTGGTAAGACCGCCGCTTTCGTCCTGCCGATTCTGCACCGCCTGATCGGCCCGGCTAAAGTCCGTGTCAGCATCAAGACCTTGATCCTGCTGCCGACCCGCGAGCTGGCCCAGCAGACCCTGAAAGAAGTGGAGCGCTTCTCGCAGTTCACCTTCATTAAGTCCGGCCTGATCACTGGCGGCGAAGACTTCAAGGTCCAGGCGGCTATGCTGCGCAAGGTGCCGGATATTCTGATCGGCACGCCAGGGCGCATGATCGAGCAACTCAACGCCGGCAACCTCGACCTCAAGGAAGTTGAAGTACTGGTGCTCGACGAAGCCGACCGCATGCTCGACATGGGCTTTGCCGACGACGTGCAGCGCTTGGTGGCTGAATGTGTGAATCGCCAGCAGACCATGCTCTTCTCCGCCACTACTGGCGGCTCGACCCTGCGCGACATGGTCGCCAAAGTCCTGAACGACCCTGAGCACTTGCAGGTCAATAACGTCAGTGACCTGAACGCTACCACGCGTCAGCAGATCGTCACTGCCGACCACAACGTCCACAAAGAACAAATCCTGAACTGGCTGTTGGCCAACGAGACCTATCAGAAGGCCATCGTGTTCACCAACACTCGTGCTGCCGCTGACCGTATTTACGGTCGCCTGGTGGCACAGGACTACAAAGCGTTCGTGCTGCACGGTGAGAAGGACCAGAAGGACCGCAAGCTGGCCATTGACCGTCTGAAGGCTGGCGGCGTGAAGATCCTGGTTGCCACCGATGTCGCCGCTCGCGGACTGGACGTGGATGGCCTGGACATGGTGATCAACTTCGACATGCCCCGCAGCGGCGACGAATACGTGCACCGTATTGGCCGTACCGGGCGGGCTGGCAACGATGGCCTGGCGATCTCGCTGATCTGCCACGGCGACTGGAACCTGATGTCGAGCATCGAGCGCTACCTCAAGCAGTCGTTCGAGCGCCGCACCATCAAGGAAGTCAAAGGCACCTATACCGGGCCGAAGAAGGTCAAAGCGTCGGGCAAGGCGGTTGGCGTGAAGAAGAAAAAAGTCGACGCCAAGGGCGACAAGAAAAAGGCCGGTGCCAAGTCGCCGACCAAGCGCAAGATTGCCAACCGGCCGAAGACCGACAATCTGTCGCTCGTGAGCAAGGACGGCATGGCGCCGCTCAAGCGTCGTAAGCCAGAAGCGCCAGCTGCCGAGTAAGGCTGTGCGGGCATTAAAAAACCGGACGATGTCCGGTTTTTTTATGCCTTCAATTTTTTGTCTCGGTAGCAGCTTTATCGAGGTCTTTAAGGCGCTGATCGATCAACTGGCATTTGTCAGGTAAATCAGCGGCCGTCGTGTCCATGTCCATTTTTTGCAGCTCTGCATTCATTTCCTTGGCCTTGGTCGGGTTCTGTTTAGTGAGCTTGGTCACTTCCTGGGCCAATTGTTCGCGTTTCGCCGTGGCTTCTTCAGGCGTGCACGCCCAGGTGGGCAGCGCGGTCAGCAGCGTGGCGGCAATGGCCAGGTTTATCAGGGTTTTCATGGTCGGACCTCCTTGGCAGTCGTGCTTAGTTGAGGAGGCGAACGTCTGGAAAGTTCCGAGAAATGACGGCCGTCTATTCGGCTGAACGGTCAGAGACGAGGCATGTCACACCTCTTGACGGGCTAACTTTTCATTGGCCTGCAGGAGGAATCAGGATGACGACTTACAATTGGGATTTGATCGAACGTCTGCTGCATGAAGTGCAGAACGGCGAAGGCAGCTTTGCACCGCGCAAGTATGCCGAGCAGGAAGCTGCGGAGAAGGCCACCGCGGGCGAGTCCACGGGCAATTTGGATGCGTTGAAAAAGACCGCTGCCGATTACGAAGCGCTGCTGTTCAAACGTGGGTTTATCGAATCGCGGCCGGAGGAAGAGGGCGGGAATGGTGAGAACTTCATCCTGACCGCGTTGGGCGCTCAGTTGCTGGCGCTGATCGATAGCTCCATCCCGGGCAATGATCATCCTCGCCAAGTCTTGGATGAGCAGCCTGATGCATTGGACCCAGAGACGTTTGCTGAAGTGGCCTCAAAGGCGCAAATCGCTTAAAGCGCAGAGTCGCACATTTAAAGGAGAGCGGCCTTAAGGCACGTTAGCGTCTTGAAATCGCTGCGCACACTGGCGATTTTTTGCGTCAGCTTCAGCCTCTGCTGCACGCTGCTTTCGGCCATCAGGTCGACAATCAGGCTGCGTGCGGCCGTTTCCGTCTGCGCATACGCAACTTTGTACGCCTGAGTCCACAGGCTTTCACGGTCCACCAGTAATTGTTGTATTTTTTGCGGGAAGTCCGCGTTTTTACGCTGCTGTACGGCGGCGATGAGGTGCGCCTGCCAACGCGCACGGTTGCCGATCCATTCCTGGTTCTGTTCACCCAGGGCAATAGACCACGCCATAACCCGATTTTGCTGGCTGGCACTGAGTGGGCCGATCCAGGCGTTCAGGCGTTTGCTCATCCGCTGGGCGCGCTCCTTGATTTGCTGCGCCAGGGGCGGTTTGAGGTATTCGTCCTGGCGCTTACGCAAGTCTTTGGCCAGGGCGTCGCTCATGTCTTTGACCTGCTGATCATCCAAGCCTTGCAGCAATTGGATGGCTGAGGGCGTAATTTCACGCGCCACCTCGGCAATCGCCTGCTTGGCTTCGACGGTACGCGTCTGCAGTGCGGCGTCAGTCACTTGATTGCTGTCGACCATCTGTTGCAGGCGATTGAGCCAATCCAGGTAGCCCGGTAACTGCGTGGTGCAGTGCCAGGCCAGGTGTTCCTGGAGTTTGTCGTTGAACCAGCTCTTCTGCCCGGCATTCATGTCCAGGTAGTCGTTGAGGGTCCAGGGAATAATCACGTCCAGATTGCGGTAGGCCAGGCCCACGCGATTGCAACCGGCGAGCACCAGGCTGAAGGTCAGCAATATCACCAGAAATTTGAGCCGACGCAGCATGGGCGATTCCTTGCGCAGAGGAGGGTAATGCATGTGAACCCGTGCTGTGGGTGACAGTTCAGCCCATCAATAAAACGGCTGCACAGCCTTTAAGGTCAAAAGACCGTCGCATTGCGAGTTGTGTCCGGAGTAGGCCGAACAGTCGCCGCCGCTGAGGCTTGAGTCGCTGTAGATCAGGTCAAGGTCGATGCCCCTCCACGCGCGGGAGAGTTGTACTGACCAATCGCTGAAGCGGCTGATGGCACCGCTTTCCACCGAGGATGGGGTGCCCAGTTGGTGTGTGGTGTACTTCATGCTGACGCCGATGCCGAAAGGCTGCGTGCCGCCAAGGTCGGCAAACAGGGTGCTGTCCTGGCGGTCCGGGTCGTTGCTGAAGGAGACGCCAAAGCGATTACCCAATAGGTTCAAGCCGCCATAGAACTCTTGGCTGTCCAGGGGGCTGAGCTTGGGGTAGCTGTAATGGATCAGGCCCACTTCATAACCCAGGGTCTTGTCAAAAGGGCGTTTGAAACCCATGTAGGAGTCGACTTCGAGGTTGTTGGCAGATGAAAGCCCCATGTTCGGGGAGAATTGGCCGAAATACAGGCCGCTGTCATGGCTCAGGTCCAGGCCGCCATGAAATGAGTCACTGCCAGGGGACGTAGGCTTTACAAGGCCTTGGGCCATGCTACGACTTGGCGTAGTGCCCAATTTCAGGTCGAAATCGCCCAACTCACGCTGAAAAATCTGCGCTTGCGCAAAGGGGCTTGCCGCAAGGGCAGTTATCAGAAAAAAGCAGGGCTTAAGCATGCTTCACTCCATGAAAAGCGAGGAGCAGTGACAGGAAAAATTGGGCAGATGCCCGTGCTAGACGTGTGCAAGCATACCGACGAAAGCCTGAAGGTGGGGCCCGTTCGTCGATTAGCGCAATATCGGGTAGTGTAAAGAGGGTGTTTCAGGCTCTAGTCCTGGCGCCTTGAGGGCAAGACGCTTAGGGACTAGATGCAACGCCTTGGTGTATTGCGAGAGTCTTACTTTTTGCCCAGGCTGATCTGCTTGGACGGGCCGAAAGTCTGGCCGCTCACGCCCTTGGCAATTTGCTGGATTTCGCCGCCGGACTTGAGGAACGCAGCAATCTGGCTGTTGATCGATTCGCTGGTTTCAACGGCTGGAGCTGGCTTTGCTTTGCTGTTGGATGCTTTTACGCGCATGGCGGCCACTAACCTGTAGAAAATTAACTTGGCCAGGCATCGTACAGGAAATACTTGACAATTGCTTGGCAAATATCTTTGAGCAATACTTGGCGCGGTCAGAATTAGCCAAAGTTTGTTGTTGAAATAACCGCCTAACTTACTGTTTTAGCTCGAAACCATTGGAGTAAACGGCCACAGGCCTTTGGCCAAATTTGGTGCGCTGATCAGACGAGCGGATCGGTGCTATCGCAGCGCCACTGCACCCGCGATTTTTCAGGCGCGCGCGCGTGCAGGGCGCAACTCGGGTAGAATGCCGCCCACGTAACGAGGGTATTGGAAATGGCTTTAGTCGGGCGCTACAACAGCTTGCAAGTGGTTAAACACACTAACTTTGGTTTGTACCTGGACGGTGCGCAAGAGGGCGAAATCCTCTTGCCCAATCGGTACATCCCCAAAGATATTCCCAGTGAAGATGAAGACTGGCTTAACGTTTTCATTTATCTGGACAGCGATGACAAACTTATCGCGACGACTGAAAAACCGAAAGTTCAAGTCGGTGAATTCGCCAGTTTGAAAGTCGTCGAGGTCAACAGCATTGGCGTGTTCCTCGACTGGGGGTTGCCAAAAGATCTGCTGCTGCCGTATTCGGAAGAAAAGCGTCAGATGACTGCCGGTGAATATTGCGTCGTGCACGTCTACCTCGACAAGCACACCAAGCGCATCACCGCCACCGCGCGTCTTGACCGCTACCTGGACAAGACGCCAGCCAACTATCAGGTGGGCCAGGAAGTCGATCTGCTGGTGGCCGAAGCCACGGACATGGGCTTCAAGGCGATCATCAACAACAAGCACTGGGGCCTGATCCACAAGAACGAAGTGTTCAAGTTCCTGCGCCCGGGCAAGGAAGAGAAAGGCTTTATCAAAGAGATTCGCGCCGATGGCAACATCAGCCTGAGCCTGCAGCCGGTTGGCCAGGAAGCGGCCTCCAGCCTGAACTCGAAGATCCTCGCCAAGTTGCGTGAAAACAACGGCACGCTGCCGGTCAGCGACAAAAGCGACCCGACGGTGATCAGCAACTTGTTCGGCGTGAGCAAAGGCAACTTCAAAAAGGCCATTGGCGCGCTCTATAAGCAAGGTCAGATCGTGATTCACGCGGATCGCATTGAACTAAGCTGAGTGCGGTTTGCTCTTCTGTAGGAGCGATTGGGCTCCTACAGAGGTTGCGTAAATGACCCAGAAAACACTGTTCGCTTACCTCGCCACCTTGCTTGCCTTCCTGCTGCTCGATGGCCTTTGGCTCGGCGTTCTTATGGGCCAGACCTACAAGTCACTGCTCGGCCCATTGATGCTTGACCAGCCCCGCCTGTTGCCCGCCGTGCTGTTCTATCTCCTGTATGTGATCGGTTGCGTGGTGTTCGTGGTCTTGCCCAGCGGCAGTTGGCAACGCGCCGCGCGCCTGGGTGCCTTGCTCGGGTTGGTGGCCTACGGCACGTATGACCTGAGCAACTGGGCGACGCTGCAAGGTTGGTCGGCCGGGCTGGCCATCATGGACATGGCGTGGGGCACCTTCCTGACAGCGGCTTGCTGCACGGTTGGCTACCTGTGTGCACATCGGGTGGGCCACTGACTGTGTACAGGATTTATGTGCACCGTTGCTGAGCGTAGTACCTGCCTTTAGACCTGGAACAACACCTTCGTCTTCTGGATGAGTGACGTGCACAACGTCGGCGGTTACGTCTTCGCCGTCAGCCTTATCGCGCTCGGGTTGGTCAGTTGAAAGGTGTTGATCGGCTTGCTTACAGGTATTTGCATTGTGCAATTGATCGCTGATCGGGTTGCCAAACCCGGTCAGCAAGCGGCGGTGCCATACCCGTTGATCTGCCGGCTGGCTTTCGGCGTGTCCGGGGCGAATATCAGCTTTACCGTGGCGGAGAAATCTTTGTCGGGATGGCAGGCTTTTGGGGCGGTGATTATGGCAACGGCGTGGGTGGTTTCGTACTTCTCCGTACCCACGTTGAATTTCTGTGATTTCCACCGCTAGTGCCGCAGCATGCCGTTACTGCTCGGCGCCTTTGCGTTTGTTACCACGAATGTCGGCATCAATATCGTCGCCAACGTCGCGTCGATTTTCACCCGCTTTGCCTGGTTTACCGGCTGCTTGCTGGGTCGGCTGTTTTTCCTGGTCCTTGCGCGGCGAGAATAGGTTCGCGAACCGGCGCCGAGGGTTGCTGGCTGACAGCCGTATCCGGGCGCAGCAACACCGCGCCAGCCAGTGCCAGGCCTGCACCTGCGATCACCAACGCCGGTTGCAGGCCGCCACTCAGATGGCTGCTGACCGACGCCAGCAAGGGGCCGCTCAATTGACCGATGGCAAAGCTTGCCGTCAGTAAGCCGGTGCTGCGCTGATAGCCGTGGGGCGCGATTTCTCGCAAACGCCGCATCACCAGCATCATGCACGCCAGGAATGGCGTACCGCACAGTAACACCCCCAGCGCCAAGCCCCAGCCACTGCCCAGCAAGCAGGTGAACACACCGGCTGCCTGCAGCCACAAGGTGGTCATCAGCCAGCGACGAGTGGTGTACGGATTATGGCGGCGCATGCTCACCACAAGGACCCCAACGGCGGCCGCCAGGCCAAAACAGGGCCAGAACAGGTCGGCCTGCCACGCGCCCTTGAATTGCGCGCTGGCCATCTGCGAGAGGAAGGTCGCCGGGATGATGTAGCCCAGGCCGTAGAGAAAATAAATCCAGCCCAGGTGCACGATGCTCTGGTTGCTGCCGGCACTGATGGTATGTGCAACCGTGGTAGTCGGTTGAGGCAGGAACGGCAGAATCGCCAGTAACATCACCAGTGCCACCACGCCATACACCAGCCACAGCGTGGCTGAACTTTGCCCCAGCAGGTTTGAGCCCAGCGCCAGTAAACCGGTCAGCAAAATCCCCAGCCCTGGCCCGGCGAACACCATGGCACCCAAGCGCGGACGCCCGGCGGCGATCGCCAGCGGCTGGCTCAAACTGGTGATCATCACTAAAGCCCAGGCGCTCGCAACGCCGGTGCCGAAACGCAGCAGTAGATGCGGCCAAAACCCTTGCGCCCAATACGACGTCAGCGTCAGTAGCACACACAGCCACAGCCCGCCGTACATCCGCCCGCGCACATGGTGGTGGCTGCGGGCGAAGATTGAATCCACCGCGCCGACGAAGTAGCCCAGGTAATTGGCGGCGGCAATCAGGCCCGCGCCCGTCAGGTCGATTTGGCCCTCGTTGAGCAAGTGCGGCATCTGCGGGGTAAGGGCGAAGCGGCCAATGCCCATGGCCATCATCAGGGCGATAAAGCTGGCGAGTAAGCGGATCAGTGGTGACATCTTCAGGTTTCCTGCAAGGACGCGACGACCTTCAGGCTAGAGTGAATTGACTTTCTGTAAAAATGAATAATAGTGAGTAACTTGTTCAGTTTTGGAGAAAGGTATGGAGTTCAGTCAATTGCGATTTTTCCAAGCTGTGGCAGAAGAGGGCTCCATCACCCGTGCTGCCGAGCGCCTGCATCGCGTGCCGTCGAACCTGTCGACCCGGCTTAAGCAGATGGAGGAGCAGCTCGGTGTTGAGTTGTTCGTACGTGAACGTCAGCGTTTGCAGCTTTCTCCTGCGGGAAAAGTGTTGTTGGACTACAGCACCCGTCTGATTGCATTGCACGATGAAGCCCACGGCGCCGTTCAGGGCGGGCAACCGGCCGGCGACTTTGTGCTGGGCAGCATGTACAGCACCGCTGCAATTCATTTGCCCCAGTTGTTGGCCCGCTACCACAAGGCGTATCCGATGGTGAACCTGCAGGTGCAGTCGGCGCCCAGCGGTGAATTGCTCGAAGGCTTGATCACTGGGCGGCTGGACGCGGCGTTGGTGGATGGCCCGCTGACCATTGCCACGCTGGACGGTGTGCCGCTTTGCGAAGAGCGCCTGGTGCTGATTTGCGAGGCTGATCACCCACCCGTGCGTGGCCCGCAGGATGTTGCCGGCCGCTCGGTATTCACTTTCCGCCGCAGTTGCGCCTACCGCGCACGTCTGGAAACCTGGTTTTCTCACGAGCGGGTGGCCATGGGACGGGCGATTGAGATTGAGTCCTATCAGGGTATGCTCGCCTGCGTAATCGCCGGTTCCGGCGTGGCATTGATGTCCGAATCCATGCTCGACAGCTTGCCGGGCAAGGGCAGCGTGTCCGTTCATCCCCTGACAGGGCCTTTTGCTACCGCAACGACCTGGCTGATGTGGCGAAAGGGTATGCTCGGCGCTAACCTCAATGCATGGATCGACCTGCAGCAGGAAGGCAAAGCCGAGTCCTTGCAGGACGCGCGCGCGATTGCTTGAGCGATCCGTCAGGATTTGGATCAATTCAGTAATAGTTCGTTGTGGTTTCGTTCAAGCATTACTTAGGACTTAGGGCTACTATCACTGTAGGAAAAGGCGACAAAACTCTCGCCGACCCGCATTACCCGCACAGGGGGCAACCATGAAAGAGAAAATTCAAAACTGGCTCCATGACGTTGGAGTCGCGCTTGGCTTGATCGAGCCACCGCTGCAACCGATCCCGATTCGCACGGATGACGAGCAGCGTCGCCCTCGTCGCCGCTAGAGCCAGTATCGCCGCAACAATAACTGTGGGAGCGAGCAAGCCCGCTCCCACAGTTATTGTTGCGCAAGACTAAAAAACGGGCGCGACATCCGACGTCGCACCCGCTGAAGAAACTGCTCTGAATTCTTTATAGCTCAAATCGCCCGAGCCGCGACCTTCTCCGGTCGTGGCGACAACAAACTCACCACGACGAAGCTCACCAGCCCAATCGCCAGGCTGTAGTAGATCGGCGTGTTCGCATCCAAGCCGTCCTTGAACATAAACGCCAGTGCGGTCACGAAGCCCAGGGTCATTGATGCAATGGCCCCGGACGTGGTCGCCCGTTTCCAGAAAATCGCCCCCATCAGCGGTATCAGCATGCCGCCCACCAACAGGTTGTAGGCCAAAGTCAGGGCGCTGATCACATCGTTCACGACCAATGCGATACCCAGCACGGCAATGCCCGTGAGCATCGTGAACAGACGGTTGAGGTTCAGGCTCGACGGCTTTCCCCCGCGCAAACGCGGCAGCAGGTCTTCGGTCAAAACGGTGGAGGCGGCGAGTAAACCGGCGCTGGCGGTGGACATCATTGCGGCCAGTGCGGCGGCGATCACCAGACCGCGAATGCCGTCCGGCAGCGACGCTTTGACGATAGCGGCGAAGGCATTGTTGACGTTGTCCAGGTTCGGCAGCAGCACGTGCGCCGCCATGCCGATCAAAGCGCACGCCAGGCCGTAAAGGATGCAGTAGAAACCGGCGAAGGTGCCTGCGTACTGGGCGACTTTCTCGTCACGGGCGGTGAACACCCGTTGCCAAATGTCCTGGCCGATCAGGATGCCGAAGAAGTAGATCATGAAGTAGGTGATGATCGTATCCCAGCCGATTTCGGTGAAGCTGAAATTCGACGCCGGCAGCTTGGCCACCAGTTGATCCCAGCCGCCAACGCGGTACAGGCAGATCGGCAGCAGGATAAACATCAGGCCAACGGTCTTGATCACGAACTGCACGATGTCGGTCAGGGTCAGTGACCACATGCCGCCAATGGTCGAATACACCACCACCACGCCACCGCCCAACAGCACCGAGACCCAGAACGGCAGGCCGAACAGCACTTGCAGCACGGTGCCGATGGCCAGGATCGAGGTCACGCCGATCATCAGTGCGTAGGCCAGCATGATCACCGCACTCGCTTGGCGGGCCATCGGGTTGTAGCGTTTTTCCAGGACCTGGGTGACGGTGAAGATCTTAAGCTTCAGCAGCGGTTTGGCCAGGAACAGGTTCAGCGCGATGATCCCGGCGCCCAGTGCGGCGCACAACCAGAAGCCGGAGATGCCGTGCACATAACCCAGGCGCACGGTGCCGACGGTGGATGCACCGCCAAGAACGGTGGCGGCCATGGTGCCCATGTACAGCGACGGGCCCAAGTTGCGACCGGCTACCAGGTAGTCTTCGTGGGTCTTGGCGCGGCGCATGCCGTAATAGCCGAGCACGAGCATGCCGGCGGCGTAGATGAGTACGACGAATAAATCCAAAGCCATGACGGCGGGTCTCCGATTATCGTTTTTATGGGCGATCAGGCGGCTTGTTGCAGCGCCGGTTTAATGCGCGCATCCGTGCGCTGGCTGCGAGGGTCGGCCGGGCCGTAGACGGCGGCCGGTTCCGGGAACACACGAAGCAAGGTCAGGTACACCACCGAGGCCAGCCCCAGCGTCACCGGCAGGCTGATATCGATGCCATCGGCCAGGTTGCCCAGTGGCCCGACAAACTGCCCCGGCAGGTTGACGAAGCACAGGCCCACCAGCGCACTCGGGATCCAGGCCCCCAGGCCACGCCAGTTCCAGCCATGGCTGAACCAGTAGCGGCCGCCGGTCTCACCGCGGGTGAACACCTGCAGATCATCCGGGCAGTAGAAGCCGCGACGTACGATCAGGCCGATGATCATCATCACCATCCACGGCGTGGTGCAGGTGATGATCAGCACGGCGAAGGTCGACACGCTTTGCACCAGGTTGGCGGCGAAGCGTCCGATAAAGATAAAGGCAATCGACATGACCCCAATCAGCAGCGTGGCCTTGACCCGCGACAGCAGGCGCGGGAACACGCTGGACATGTCCAATCCGGTGCCATACAGCGACGTGGTGCCAGTGGACATGCCACCGATTACCGCGATCAGGCACACCGGCAGGAAGAACCAGCTCGGCGCGACTGCCAGTAAACCGCCGACATAGTTGTTAGCTGCGATGTAGTCCGGAGCCTTCACGGCCACGATGGTCGCGGTGGCCAGGCCGAACAGGAACGGAATCAAGGTGGCGATCTGGGCCAGCACCACCGCCAGCATGATGCGTATTTTCGGCGTCTCACGTGGGATGTAGCGTGACCAATCACCCAGGAACGCGCCGAAGGAAATCGGATTGCTCATGGCCACCAATGCTGCACCGATAAACGCTGCCCAGAAGCCGGTCTGGCCGATGGCGACGGTGCCGGCGAAGTGGCTGTCGAAGGCCGGCGCAAACGCGAAGATCCCCAGCAGGAACAGCAGGCTCGCGGCCCACACGGCAATGCGGTTGACCCACAGCATGAAGCGGAAGCCATAGATGCACACGGTGAGCACCAGCAGGGCGAACAGGCCGTAGGCCAGGCCCAACGTCATGCCGGTTTCTGGCAAACCAATCAGGCGTTTCGCACCACCGACCAACGCATCGCCTGAACTCCACACCGACAGTGAGAAGAAGGCAATCGCCGTCAGAAGCGACAGAAACGAGCCGACAATCCGCCCGTGCACACCAAAGTGCGCACCGGAAGACACGGCGTTGTTGGTGCCGTTGATCGGCCCGAACAGGCCCATCGGTGCCAGGATCAGCGCGCCCACCAGCACGCCCAGCACAATCGCCCAGACACCGGCCTGGAACGACAAGCCGAACAGCACCGGAAACGCACCCAGTACGGCGGTGGCAAAGGTATTGGCACCGCCGAAGATCAGTCGAAACAGATCCTTGGGGCTGGCGGTACGTTCGTGGTCGGGGATCTGTTCGACCCCGTTGGTTTCTATCTTTCGAATACTTTTGTCGTTGTTTTTATTATTCATGATCAGCTCCGATCACATTGGCTAAGGGGGCGGCAGCCCTTCCGGCATAGCGGACAAATGTTCGTGACAGGCCAGCCATAGGCCTTGTTTTTGTTGTGCGTCTGACCCTTGTCGGGTGAAGACAATGGTCTCGCGCTCCTGGCTAAAAAGGTGCTCCCCGTTCATGCGTAGCTCGGTGGCGACGTCATGCATAAAAATCGCCGCGTCACCGTGCAGGCTGACAATGGCGTTGCTTGAAGTGCAGGACAGCACCTCAAACCCCTCGTCCCGGCGCCAGCTGTCCCACAACGCCTGGTAAGCGTCGCGGTTGAGCAGCGGCTGGGGGAGTGTGTAAAACACAAAGCTGGCATCCGCGGTGAACGCGCCGAAGTAGGCGGCGCGGTCATTGCGGGCGAAGGCTGACACCAGGTCGGCCGCCGCTTGCAGCACAGCAAGCGTGCTCATCAGCGATGCGCCACGCCGGGCAGTACGCAGAGCATCTCGTACAGCAGGTTGGCGCCGAGCAGCGAGGTGTTGCCGGTGGTGTCGTAAGGCGGCGAAACTTCGACCAGGTCGCAACCAATCAGGTCGAGGCCTTGGCAGCCACGGATGATCTCGATCGCCTGGATGGTGGTCAGGCCGCCGATTTCCGGCGTGCCGGTGCCCGGTGCCCAGGCCGGGTCGATACCGTCGATGTCGAAGCTCAGGTACACCGGGCCGCCGCCGACTTTTTCACGTACTTCGGCCATCAATGGCGCGAGGGAGTGGTGCCAGCATTCTTCAGCCTGGACCACACGGAAGCCCTGTTTGCGGCTCCAGTTGAAGTCTTCGGCGGTGTAGCCCTGGGCGCGCAGACCGATCTGCACCACACGGTCGCAATCGAGCAAACCTTCTTCCACCGCGCGGCGAAACGTGGTGCCGTGGGCGATTTTCTCGCCGAACATATGGTCGTTGACGTCGGCATGGGCATCGATGTGCACCAGCCCGACCTTGCCGTGTTTCTTGTGGATCGCCCGCAGGATCGGCAAGGTGATGGTGTGGTCGCCGCCCAAGGTCATCGGGACGACGTTGTGCTCGAGGATCTCATCGTAGGCTTCTTCGATGATGCGCACGGCGTCGAGCAGGTTAAAGGTGTTGATCGCTACGTCGCCAATGTCGGCAACCGACAGCGAGTCAAACGGCGCTGCGCCGGTGGCCATGTTGTAGGGGCGGATCATCACCGACTCTGCGCGGATTTCCCGCGGCCCGAAGCGGGTGCCGGCGCGTAGCGAGGTGCCGATGTCCAGGGGCACGCCGACAAAGGCGGCGTCCAGGCCTTTGGCCGATTGCAGGTGGGGGAGTCGCATCATGGTGGCGATGCCGGCGAAGCGCGGCATTTCGTTGCCGCCCAGTGGTTGGTGGAAAATCTTGTCCACGGAATTGCCTCATCGTTGTTTTGTTTATTAGAGGCCGATTCTGCGAAAAGCCCTGGGCGGGAAGAATCGGCAGGGGCAAATACTTAGTTCAGGTTTTTCTAAACTAAGGCCGGCAGGTAGACTGCCGCCATCCACACCCGGAGCCGACCATGGCCAACGCCTTGCCCGACCTGAAACTCCTGCGCATTTTCGTCAGCGTCGTGCGGCATCAGGGGTTCGCTAACGCTCAGCACGAACTCAACCTGTCGACCTCGGCCATCAGCACCTACATGAGTCAGTTGGAGTCGGCGTTGGGCCTGGTGCTTTGCCATCGCGGGCGCGGCGGGTTCAGCCTGACCAGTAAAGGCGAGCTGTTCCATCAGGAAACCCTGCGTCTGTTGGGCGAACTCGAAGGCTTCGAGCAATACGCTGCAGCGCTCAAAGGCGAGCTGCGCGGTACCCTCAAGCTCGGCGTCCTGGACTCCACCGTCAGCGATAAGGCGCTGCCATTTGCTGAGGTGATCGGCGCGTACAGCCTGGAACACCCGGCGGTGCATCTGAATCTGTCGGTGATGAGCCCTTACGAGCTGCAACTGGGTGTGCAGGACAACCGCCTGGATTTGGCCATTGGCGCCTTTTCCAACCGCATGAGTGGGCTGATCTACATGCCGCTTTACCGCGAGCAGCACTGGCTGTATTGCAGCACCCGGCACCCGTTGTTCAGCGAGCGGCGTATCCCCGAACAGGTGATCACCCAACAGCGCATGGTCGGGCGCGGCTACTGGAGCCAGGCCGAACTGGCACGCCATGGCTTCAAACACAGTGCGGCCACCGTGGAAAGTATGGAGGCACAACTGATTCTGGTGCTGTCCGGCGCCTACATCGGCTACTTGCCCGAGCACTATGCTCAGGCCTGGGCCGATAAGGGTGACCTGCGCGTACTACTGCCGGCAACCTTCGGCTACCAGGCGCCATTCTCGATGATCATGCGCCGGGGCCGCAGCCGCGAACCGCTGATCCAGACCTTCCGCGATTTACTCAAAGCTCAGCTCAATCAGGCCTGAAAAACCATGTCCAGACCCCAGTGCTCCCGCTGCCAGCGGCCGACTACCCATTGCCTGTGTGCGCTGATCCCCAGCCTCGACAGCCGCACTCGCGTCTTGCTGTTGCAGCACCCCAGCGAGGTCAATCACGCGCTCAATACCGCGCGGTTGGCGGCGTTGGGCTTGAACAATGCGCAGTTGGTGGTGGGCGAGGTGTTCGACGACCTGGCCACGTTGTTGAGCCCGCCGGGTTTTCAGGCGCGGCTGTTGTTTCCGGCGGACGACGCTGAGCTTTTGAAAACGTATACGCCGAACGATCAAGCGCTCCTGCTGGTAGTGCCCGACGGCACATGGCGCAAGGCGCGCAAGCTGCTGTACCTCAACCCGCTGCTGGCCGCTTTGCCGCGCGTCACCCTGGCGGGCGCTGGCGAGTCGCGTTATCGGCTGCGCAAGGCGCCCGGACCGGGCGCTTTGTCGACGGTGGAAGCAATCGTGCAAGCGTTGCAGGTACTCGAAGCCTCGGCTTCATTCGACGCGTTGCTCAAGCCATTCGACGCGTTGATCGAAGGCCAGATTGCCGCCATGGGAGAGGCGGTCTACCAGCGTAATCACACAGATGCTACATAGTTACCGTCTGGCGTAAGCGCCGCTGATTAGGCTCATCATTTACCACACCCTTAGAGGGCACAAAAAATGACAGAGCCTGGCGAGACGCCTCCCCCTGCGAATGCGTTGTCCGTGTTTTTATACGACCAACAGGATCGAGGGCCTTTGATGTCCGGTGCGGAATGGTCGGTAATGCGCGCTCTGGATCCGTTGCACGAAAGCCTCACGGTTTTTTTCGGCGAACTCGATGCACAAGAGCGGCACGACTATGCACGTCTGCAAAGGGCCTATCTCAACGCACAAGGCACTTTCGAAAATGCCATCCGTCATTTCAATCTGGATTTTGAAACAGCGGCGTTGGCGACGCTGAGTGCAGAGCTGGAAAAACTGGTCGGCAAGGCTGTCGACCCAAAGGTTGCCCGGATTCATACCCGTTATCTGAAGCCGACCGAGCACCAGAAGGACAGAATCGGCGTATCCAGTCTCACGCTGTGGGACGCCGCGTGCATGAACTATGGCGGCCTGACTGGCTGGAGTTTTCCCGGCCACACAGACTTGGCAGGTGCCAGCTATCTGGACAGCCATGTCAACATCACCCCTCGGCAGTTCATAGCACTCGTGCGCCGGCTCGATATCGGCGGACAACTCAGGCAGCAACTCGAGCAGGCGTTGCAGCCCACTGCATCGCTGGGTATTCACATCATGGCGTTTGCCAGTGCCGAATTTGAGTTCGCCCTGATAGAGGCGTTGAAAAACACCAAGGCCAGTCGAGTAGACACAGACAGATACCAGTGTGTGAAACGGGCATTGATGGGCGAAGCGCGGTGGGGAACCGTGGAAGAAATGATGTTGTTCATACCCCATGGCGTGGACAACACCAGTTGGTTACCTCAATACATTGGTTTGACGGGGCAGTATGTGAGCGCGCCGCCAGGTGACAGCTTGAAGATTCCCCACATCGTTTTTTCCGTCGAGGGTTGCAAAGGTGCCTTCAGCTTCTTCCCGAACCGGCCCGGTGGCAGCCTTCGTCACCATGACAGCCACCGTGAGGCCTGCGAGGAATTCCATGTCGCGTTCCACGGTTTCTATCTCTTGGGGAAGGTCGATTGGCTGCATCAGGTCATGGGGTTCAGTGACTGTGCGCGACTGAAGGATATCGCTAAAAAAAAACCGCAACCCCCTGATCTTACGCCGCAGGGCAAGTTGCTTTATCAATTGGTTCAATATATTCCCACCCTTACCAATGTGCAGAAGATTGGCTACAAGCGTGAGTCGGTGCGCAAAACGCCCATCGTCATCCTGAATGATTTCTATATCAATCGCTCTCAAGCCAATCTGCAGGAATTGGCCAATAAAACCTCAGGCTTCATGGCCGCCCTTATTGAGCTGTTTGAGACGGTGGTCGGTGAAACCCTCAACCTGCTGTTGATTCCAGTGCCGGGGCCGTTGAAAGGATTGGGCCGACTACGCACGATCGCGATGTTTGTTGCGTTGGAGCAGGCCTTGGTCGACGGTGGCCTCCGGGCGTTGCAAGGTGAGCCAGAGGCGCTGTTGCAGGGCTTTGTAGATTTGGCCGATTTACTCGTGAGTAGTCGGTTGCATACCCGCTTGGCCAAAACCGTAAGGCTTCGCCATCAGCGCCTGTATCAACAATTGTCACAGTCGGGCGGCGTCGTGAACAAGTCCCCGTCCCAAACCAGCCCTCAGTTGCTTGAGCGCATGCTCGGTGCCCAGGATTCTGCGGTTCGGGACATGCAGGTAATACTCGACTCAAGCGCCACCTCACGCCAGACCCTCAACCAGATCTGGGAGGGCGCGCATCCGTCGGCCTCGCTGGTCGAGGCGGTGCATCGGTACCAGGCCGATAAGCTGATCGACTGGGTTGCCGAAGGGGCAGACGCCAATCGCCCTGTGCCCGTCGGCGCCGTTGAGGTCATGGCGCCTTTGCTGACGCAATTGAAAGAGTGGCCCGCAGGTGCGTCCTTGAGCATCGAAAATCATCAAGGCGAGCAAATGCGGCACTACAGCAAAGGGGCACTCAGTACGACGGCAAAGGTGATCACGGTGAGGGTGTTGGAAAACCATCAATTGGCTTACGCAACACCTCGCCGGATGACTACACATTTTCCCGAAGCGATTGTCAGGCTGTTACCCACGGTTTTTTCCGGTGGAGAAAGTGGGCTGGTTCAACAATTGGCCGATAAAGCCAAGGCCTTGCGAATTGACTTGTTTGATGCGCTGACGGCATTTGCCAACACCAGCCGCTCAGCGGCCAGGGATGTGTCCGCGTCAGTACATCGATTGTTGCCCGAGTATGTCGACAGCGAGCGGCAGTTGCCCGCCGTGATCAAGCAGCTACAGGACTTGCATCCTGGCTTAAGCCAGGCACGGTTATTGGAAGCGCTGCGTGAACATCCGCTGTCGGAGCATCAACAGACGCAACTGTTGGAATCGCAGCTGCAACCCGAGGCGCTTCACACTGCGCTACGCGCCGCGCGCCAAGCGGTACGATGCGAAGCTATTATCGATGGGCTCTTCTACCCACGCAGGTTCAACCGCCAAACCCAGGGCTGGGCTGCAGAGTTTGCCGGTGGCGTACTGCGTTCCTTGATCGGCCGGGCATTGGTGGTCAGCACCAAGGGGCAAGCGCAGCCCTATGCTTCGCGTGGCGAGCTTGATCGGACCATCGTCGTGATCGACCAGATGAATGGGCGATTTTCACCGTTCAATCACCAGGCCCCCCTCGTCGGTGCGGCGTTGACCGGCGCCGATAGTTTTTATGAAGCCGTGGTGAGCCAGCTCGCCGCCAGTGAGCTGCAACAACTGGGTGGGAGCACGCAGAGTGCAATTCGCCAGTTTCGTTATGAAATCGCCCAGGCCGTGCTGCGTAATCGTGCGATTGATGGCACGTTTTATCCTTCACCGCGGGAGATCGGGCGATACACCAGCACTATCGAGGCATCGAGTCTCGTGCCCGAGCCTGACGCGCTCGGCCTTTACAGCCTGGGCGATGATCGCTACCTGTTTATCGAGGGGGAGTATTTCAAGGTCGCCCAGGGGCAGGGGCATGAACCCTGGCGTATTCCACACCCGTCGCTGGAGCAGGCCTATGCACCCGTGCTGAGCCACAATGGCGCCGGCGCCTGGCGGCATGAATGGGAAAACCCTCTGACCTGGGACGGGCAGAAACCCTTTTATCGCCTCGGGCCATCGTTTCGTGCGTTGACGCCGGATGCCATTGTGCAGATTCAGCAGATCAGCGGGGTGACGCCGGACATCCTGCGTCGGGTACATGTGCGTAACGAGCGGCCCCCCGCAATCCTGAGGGAGACCGTCGAGCGCTTCACCCTTCATCAGCGGCTTAAGACGCACATGCAGGGGATGGACGCGTTTGAGGGCACCGCCGCGGGGCGCGACTTCTTTGATCAACTGTTGGGAGAGATCGGCCCGGACAGTGCCGATGCACTGGTCGGGCGCGCTGGGGTCAGCAGGGCAGACCAAGTAACCGTGCTGGAAGCCAAGGTCATGACCAACCAACCCTTGATGGAGCGGTTAATGTTCAGGGCGATGTGCCACAAGGCCGCGCAGTCATCCGACCCCCTGGCGCAAGTGGTGCAGCGCGTCTTTCCCAGTCTCACCGCAGTCATTGCCGAGGAGTTGGTGAGCCAGGCCAAGCCTGTTGAGCGGACAGAGCTGGAGGCTGGCCGCGTGCCTTTTACATTTGCACCATCGGTGCGTTGGTGGCTGCATCATTTACGCAAGGCGCGCGCTTTGGAGGGGGTGCATTTGCCTGCAGCCGCAAATGCAGACAGCGCGAAACTGATTCTGCATACCTTGCCAACCATCGACGGATGGCCAGAAAGCCTAAGGGTCGAGGTCTGGGAAAGAGGGCGTCTGGTCGACAGCATCGGCCCTGCCAGCACGCCACTAAAGCGTGTATTGGAGGTCATGGACGGTCACTATCAGGCCTACAAGCCAAGGGGCAACGGTGAGCGCCACCCAATCGGCGGCTTCGGTGAGTTTCTGGTGGTTTTGTTAAACGCACTGCCGGCCCGTGAGCGCCTGGCGTTGGGCTACACCCATAGGGCTGGTATTGAAGAACTGACACAGGAAATTGCGCGACGCCTGGAATCCCGGCAGGTATTCGGTGATCCGTTCGGCATTGAAAAGCTCCTCGGCATGGTGTCGCGCCCCTGGTTCAACCCGCCGCGACGATTGAGTGACGGGCGCATAGGTTATCCGCTGAGCGGCGAGGCGGGCGCAGGCGGTGTAAACCCAGGGCAGGTAGCGCAGTTACGAACGTTGTATCCGACCAAATCTGATGCGCAAGCCATTGAGATCCTGCGAAACGTAGCTGACACCTTCGAGGGCCGGCAGGACTATATCAGCGGCCTTTTCAGCGATCGAGATGGCTTGAATGCCAGCCTTGAACGATGGTGCTTGCTGTGCAAACCGGTGAGTTTGAAAAACCACCTTGAAGCCTCCGAACGGATTCGACGTTGCTGGAGTAAGCAGGCCGCCCCACATGGTGTGCCGCATGCGCTTTACCTCGACGACTTGGCTCTGGAGAGCCTGCCGCAGATGGACGCAAACTTTTTTCATGTCACGCTGCTGAGCTTGAGGGACAATCAGTTGCACGCGCTACCGGCAGGCTTCCTCAAGCGCTTCGGGAACCTGTGCAGCCTTTCTCTCGATGGCAACCTTTTGGACCATTTGCCTGAAGGGCTTTCGGAGGTGCAAGACGTGAGGCGGCTGAATCTATCGAACAATCGCATTCGGCCTAATTTGCAGGATGTGCGGTATCTGACAACGTTGACACGCCTGACCCATCTGGATCTGTCCTATAACCCGCTTGGCCAGGGTCAACAGTTGAACCTCCATCGTTTGAAAGCACTGACGGTCCTCAAGCTGAGAAATACCTATATCAATCGATTGCCCCGGGGGGCGGTGACCCTGCGAAAACTTCGTACGTTCGATTTGCGCGATAACCGTATCAACGGGCTGACCGAAACAGATCTGGGCTTCAACCTCAATGTCCATATCGCTATGGATTTGCAGGGCAATGAGCTTTCTGACAGTACGATGGCGTTATTCAATCAATACCGACGAAGGCCGGGTTACCAGAACGTCTATTTTGGTATGAGGGACGAGCAAATCTCGGTTTCTTCTTCTGTCGATCCTTGGTTGGCTTCAACCCCTCCAGACCTGTCGGGGCTGCGTCGAGCTCTTTGGTCTCAGATATCCTCACAGCAAACCGCGCAGAACTTTCTCGTGCTGTTGGGGGCGTTTGCTTCCTATCAGCCGTTTATCGCTGCGAAGAATCGGGTATTACGCGAAGACATTACCCGCAGAGTCTGGCAATTGATTGACAGCGCAACCCATGACGAGCAGATCGCGCGGGTTTTGTTTGAGGAGAGTTTGAAGTACATCCACGGCCACGCGGATGGCTGGCTGCTGTGCCTTAATGACCTGGAACTTGCGGTGTTGCCGTTGCAGATGCTTGCACCCGGCAGTCAAGCCACGGCTGCGGACTTTTTGAACTACTACCGGGCACGTCGCCGCATCGCATCTCTGGAGTATCGGGTCCGGTTTGATTACCCCTTTCATTCAAACGTCGAACAAAGTATGCACCTGCTGGGGTGTCGGATCGCTCTGGCGCAAGCGTTGGATTTGCCGGTGCCGCTCACGGCGCGCTTTTCTACACTCACTGTGCAGATTGACGCGCTTGCGTTGAATGAATATCGCTGGGGCATTATCAATGAGGAGGCTCAAATCGACTGGTCTGATCTGCTTAAGGATGAAGAGTATTGGGTGGAGTTTCTGGAGCGAAAGTACCGTTCAGAGTTTGAATCGGCGCGAAGCCCCTACGATGATCAGTTCGAACAGGCGGTGGATCAAAGCGAACGTGGCGAATTGGGCGATAACGCGTACAGGCTTAAGGTTGACGAGATTGGCGTGGCCATGCGCTCATCCAAGATGAACCTTGTCTTGCGGTTCACCACCCTGGAATGGGGGGCTTTTGTCAGCAGCGACTGATCTTGCTTATACCTCAGTGGAATAAACACCGCACTTTGCGTGATATGGCCCGCCAGCCTTTCCCGGTATGATGTTCGCCCCCGCAGTCTGGATTGCGAATACGCCATGACCTTGCAGTACCCTACAATCGCCGATTGCGTCGGCAACACGCCCCTGGTCCGCTTGCAACGCATGGCGGGTGAAACCAGCAACACCTTGTTGCTCAAGCTCGAAGGGAACAACCCGGCCGGCTCTGTCAAAGACCGTCCGGCGCTGTCGATGATCACCCGCGCCGAGTTGCGCGGGCAGATCAAGCCCGGCGACACCCTGATCGAAGCCACCTCGGGTAACACCGGCATCGCCCTGGCCATGGCTGCAGCGATCAAAGGTTACAAGATGGTGCTGATCATGCCCGACAACGGCAGTGCCGAACGCAAGGCGGCGATGACAGCCTATGGCGCCCAGCTCATTCTGGTCACCCAGGAAGAAGGCATGGAAGGCGCCCGCGACCTCGCCGAGCGCATGGCCGCCGAAGGCCGTGGCGTGGTGCTGGACCAGTTCGCCAATGGCGATAACCCTGAGGCGCACTACACCAGCACCGGCCCGGAAATCTGGCGCCAGACCCAGGGCACCATCACCCATTTCGTCAGCTCCATGGGCACCACCGGCACCATCATGGGCAACTCGCGCTACCTCAAGGAGCAGAACCCGGCGATCCAGATCGTTGGCCTGCAACCGATGGAAGGCGCGGCCATCCCCGGCATTCGCCGCTGGCCCGAAGAGTACCTACCGAAGATCTACAACGCTACCCGCGTGGACCGCATCATCGACATGGCCCAGCGTGAAGCCGAAGACACCACCCGTCGCCTGGCGCGCGAGGAAGGCATCTTCTGCGGGGTGTCCTCCGGGGGCGCCGTGGCCGGTATGTTGCGCTTGTCCAAAGAAGTGGAAAACGCGGTGATCGTCGCGATCATCTGTGACCGAGGCGACCGTTACCTGTCGACCGGCATCTTCGACGAACCCAACTGATGGCCAAGCACGAGAGAGGCCTGCGCTTCCAACCGACGGGCGGCAGCCGCGCTCCGCAGATTCCGGTCGGCAAGAAACAACGCCTGACCATCGAGCGCCTGGCCAACGATGGCCGCGGCATTGTGTTCTTTGAAGGCCGCACCTGGTTTGTAAATGGCGCGCTGGCCGGCGAAGAAGTCGAAGCGCGGGTATTGGGCGCCCACGGCAAAGTGGTAGAAGCGCGCACCGAGCGTGTGTTCAAGGCCAGCGAACTGCGCCGCCCGGCGCCGTGCGCGCATTTTGGCCGCTGCGGCGGTTGCAGCGTGCAGCACTTGCCCCATGACGAACAGCTCGCCCTGAAACAGCGCATGCTCGCCGAACAACTGTCGCGTGTGGCCGGTGTCGAACCGCAAGCGTGGGCCGCCCCTTTGAGTGGGCCGGAATTCGGCTACCGTCGTCGCGCCCGCGTGGCCGTGCGCTGGGACGCCAAGGCGAAAAACCTCGAAGTGGGTTTTCGCGCCGTGGCCAGCCAGGACATCATCGCGATCGATGATTGCCCGGTGCTGGTACAGGCCTTGCAGCCGATCATGCAGCGTTTGCCGAACATGTTGCGCCGCCTGAGCAAACCGCAGGCGCTGGGGCATGTGGAGTTGTTCAGCGGCTCATCCAACGCCGTGTTGCTGCGGCATATGGCGCCGTTGTCCGAGGCGGACCTGCTGATCCTGCAAGAATTTTGCACTTTCCATGACGCGCAGTTGTGGCTGCATGGCGAGGGCCAGCCGGAGCCCGTCGAGGCGAACTCGGCGTTGGGTTATCGGTTGGAGCAATGGGACCTGGAACTGGCTTACCGGCCCGGGGACTTTGTGCAGGTCAACGCTGGCGTCAACGCCGCGATGGTCGCCCAGGCCCTGGAATGGCTGGCGCCACAGCCCGAGGAACGGGTGTTGGACCTGTTCTGCGGGCTGGGCAACTTTGCTTTGCCGCTGGCCAAACACGTGCGCGAAGTGGTTGCGGTAGAAGGTGTACAGGCCATGGTGGACCGGGCGGCACAGAACGCCGTCAGCAACAATTTGCATAACGTGCAGTTTTTTCAAGCCGATTTGTCCCAGCCTTTGACTGACGCGGAATGGGCCAAACAGGGCTTTTCTGCGGTACTCTTGGACCCACCCCGTGATGGTGCCCTGGAGGTTGTGCGCAAGCTCGCCACGCTGGGAGCCAAGCGCTTGGTGTATGTGTCCTGCAACCCGGCCACGCTGGCGCGGGACACGGTTGAGTTGGTCAAGCAAGGCTACCGGCTAAAACGTGCCGGGATCCTCGACATGTTTCCACAGACAGCTCATGTCGAGGCCATGGCGTTATTTGAAGCGGGCTAGGATGCCCGTTTAATCCGACTGGCCTGTAGTCTCCTGGGCCGTGACCTGTCAGGGAGTTGCACGTAGCTTTGGTTGCAGAGCTAGGGTTACGCAGCAGGTCAGCGATGATTTTTGGCGCATCAAAGGTGCGTCGTAGGGAAGGTAAGCAAGATGGTACAGGTGAGAGCACACCAGCCGATCAACACCGACGGCAGTATCAATCTCGAGGCATGGCTGGATCATGCCGTCAGTGTCGACCCGGCACTGGACCGTGAAGCCTTGAAAGCGGCCTGCGAGTTCGCTCGTGAGTCTGAACAGCAAGACAATGCCGCCAAGAACCTGTGGGCGGAGGGCACGTCAAGCTTTCGCACCGGGTTGGAAATCGCCGAAATCCTCGCCGATCTCAAGCTGGACCAGGATTCGCTGATCGCCGCCGTGCTCTATCGCGGTGTGCGCGAAGGGCATATTGCGTTGCCGACGGTCAGTCAGCGATTCGGTACGGTGGTGGCCAAGTTGATCGACGGCGTGCTGCGCATGGCTGCCATCAGCGCCAGCCTCAGCCCACGTCAATCCATGGTGCTGGGCACCCAGGGGCAGGTCGAGAATCTGCGCAAAATGCTGGTGGCGATGGTCGATGACGTGCGCGTCGCGCTGATCAAACTGGCTGAGCGCACCTGTGCGATCCGAGCGGTAAAGACCGCCGACGACGAAAAACGCAACCGTGTTGCCCGCGAAGTTTTCGACATCTATGCGCCGCTGGCGCACCGCCTGGGTATTGGCCACATCAAGTGGGAGCTGGAGGACCTGTCCTTCCGCTATCTCGAGCCCGATCAATACAAGCAGATTGCCACGCTGCTGCACGAGCGGCGGCTCGACCGTGAGCGCTTTATCTCCGATGTGATGGGGCAGTTGCGTTCCGAGTTGCAAGCCACCGGCGTCGATGCCGACATCAGCGGCCGGGCCAAACACATCTATTCGATCTGGCGCAAAATGCAGCGCAAAGGCCTGGCCTTCAGTCAGATCTACGACGTGCGTGCCGTGCGCGTGCTGGTGCCGGAAATGCGCGACTGCTACACCGCGCTGGGTATCGTGCACACCTTGTGGCGACATATTCCCAAGGAGTTCGACGACTACATCGCCAACCCCAAGGAAAACGGCTATCGCTCGCTGCACACCGCAGTGATCGGCCCCGAGGGCAAGGTGCTGGAAGTGCAGATTCGCACCCACGCCATGCACGAAGAGGCTGAACTGGGGGTTTGCGCGCACTGGCGCTACAAGGGCACCGACGTCAAGGCTGGGTCCAACCAGTACGAAGAGAAAATCTCCTGGCTGCGCCAAGTGCTCGAGTGGCACGAAGAACTCGGCGACATCGGCGGCCTCGCCGAGCAATTGCGCGTGGATATCGAGCCGGACCGGGTCTACATCTTTACCCCGGATGGTCACGCCATCGACTTGCCCAAAGGTGCCACGCCGCTGGACTTTGCCTACCGCGTGCACACCGAAATCGGCCACAACTGCCGAGGCGCCAAAATCAACGGGCGCATCGTGCCGCTCAACTATAGCCTGCAGACCGGTGAACAGGTCGAGATCATCACCAGCAAGCACGGCACGCCGAGCCGCGACTGGCTGAACCCGAACCTGGGCTACATCACCACGTCGCGGGCACGGGCGAAGATCGTCCACTGGTACAAATTGCAGGCACGCGACCAGAACGTCGCTGCTGGTAAAACGTTGCTCGAGCGTGAACTGGCTCGCCTGGGCCTGCCGCAGGTGGACTTCGACAAGCTGGCCGAAAAGGCCAACATGAAGATCGCCGAGGACATGTACGCCGCCCTGGGTGCCGGTGACCTGCGCCTGGCGCAACTGGTCAACTTGGCGCAACAGTTGGTCGAGCCGGAGCGCGGCAGCGAACAGCTGGAACTGATCCCACGCAAAGCCACCGGCTACAAGCCGGGCAAGCGCGGCGACATTCAGATCCAGGGCGTGGGCAACCTGATGACGCAAATGGCTGGCTGCTGCCAGCCGTTGCCGGGCGACGCCATCGTCGGTTACATCACTCAGGGCCGTGGCGTGAGCATTCACCGCCAGGATTGCGCCTCGGTGCTGCAATTGGGCGGGCGCGAGCCGGAGCGAATCATCCAGGTCAGTTGGGGCCCGGTGCCGGTGCTTACCTACCCGGTGGATATCGTGATTCGTGCCTACGACCGTTCCGGTTTGCTGCGTGACGTGTCGCAAGTGCTGCTCAATGAGCGGATCAACGTGCTGGCGGTCAACACCCGCTCGAACAAAGAGGACAACACTGCGTTGATGTCCCTGACCATCGAGATTCCGGGGTTGGACGCACTGGGGCGGTTGCTGGGGCGCATTTCCCAGTTGCCGAACATCATTGAGACCCGGCGTAATCGCACGCCATGAGTAACTCGATGTATTCACTTGAAGACCTGCTGTACTTGATGAATCGCCTGCGGGACCCGCAATACGGGTGCCCGTGGGACATCAAGCAAACCTACGCGACCATTGTCCCGCACACCCTGGAAGAAGCCTACGAAGTGGCCGATGCCATCGAGCGCGGCGACTTTGATCACCTGCAAGGCGAGTTGGGCGACCTGCTGTTCCAAGTGGTGTATTACAGCCAGTTAGCACGGGAAGAAGGGCGCTTCGAGTTTGCCGGGGTGGTCGACAGCATTACGCGCAAGCTCATCCGCCGCCACCCTCATGTGTTCCCCACGGGGGATCTGTATGCGCCGCTGGATATTCCTCAGTTGAGCGAAGATCAGGTCAAGGCGCGCTGGGAGCAGATCAAGGCCGAGGAGCGTGCGGAGAAATCCGACGCGCCGGAGCAACTTTCCCTGCTGGACGATGTGCCTGCGGCCTTACCTGCATTGTCCCGTGCTGCCAAATTGCAAAAGCGCGCCAGCCAGGTCGGTTTCGACTGGCCAGCCGCGTTGCCGGTGGTGGACAACGTGCGCGAAGAGCTCGATGAAGTGCTCGAAGCCATGGCTGATAACGATTCGGTGGCGATTGCCGATGAGGTCGGTGACCTGCTGTTTGCTGCAGTCAACCTGGCACGTCACCTCAAGGTTGACCCGGAAACTGCGCTGCGTGGCGCCAATGCCAAGTTCGAACGACGTTTCCGATTTATCGAACAGGCATTGCGCGACACGCACCAATCCATAGAAGATTGCACCCTCGAAGCGTTGGACGCCCTGTGGGGTGAAGCCAAACGTCAGGAAAAGAATGTGTCCAGCTGCGGTTGAGCAGTTGCCTAAGTGAGTAAGCACCATGAGCCTTTCCCTTCGCGACCAACTGCTTAAAGCAGGTCTGGTCAACCAAAAGCAGGCCAAGCAGGTCGGCAAAGAGAAGCAGAAGCAGCAGCGCCTGGTCCATAAAGGCCAGGCCGAAGTTGATGACACCCAGGCGCGTTTGGCAGCAGAGGCGCACGCCGAAAAGGTCAAGCGCGACCAGGAGCTGAACCGCCAGCAGCAGGAAAAAGCCGAGGCCAAGGCCCGCACGGCGCAGGTCAAGCAACTGATCGAGACCTCGCGCCTGCCCAAGCTGACCACCGAGGACTACTACAACTTCGTGGACGACAAGAAGGTCAAACGCCTGTCGGTCAACACGTTGATGCGTAACAAACTGAGCAACGGCTCCCTGGCGATCGTGCACCACGGTGGCAGCTACGAGGTGATCCCGCGTGAAGCGGCGCTGAAGATCCAGGAGCGTGCGCCGGAGCGTATCGTGCAGCTCAATATCCTCACCGAAAGCCAAGTGCCGGATGAGGATGATCCTTACGCCGCCTACCAGATCCCGGATGACCTGATGTGGTAAGGCAGTAAAAACAGCCATGTGGTGAAGGACTTGCCCTTGCCAAAAAACACGAACCCCGCTCAAAAGGCGGGGTTTGTGTTTTAACCAATAGGGTCAGCCGATCACCAATCCACTGCGTAACTCAGGCTGAAGGTACGACCTTGGGCATTCGGGTACGGTGCACGCGCGTTGGCCTGGGCGAACATGTTTTGGTAGTTGCGGTTAGTGAGGTTGTACACCGCACCTTCGAGGCGACCTACCGGCAATCTCACCGAACCCAATAGGTCGGTCAGCGTATAGCCTTTGATGGCGCGGCCATTGTTGTCTTTGAACGCGGCGTCATAGTCGGCCAGGCGCATACTTTGCAGGCGCAGGCTGTAGTCGCCACGGTCGTAGCCGACAAAGGCGGTGGTCTTGGCCGGAGAGATGCGTGTGGCCGGCAGGTCGATCCATTTGCCGTTCTGCTGGGTCTCGCCTTTGGCGTACGCGTAAGTACCGCCTACCGACCATTGATCGGTGAAGTTGTACGTCAGGCTGGTTTCAATGCCGCGCACACGCTCTTTCTGATTGATCAGGCGCAGTACCCGGTCATTGGCGTCATAGAACTGGGTGACGTCCGAGGTGTTTTCATACGCCGTGACGTTGGCCAGCCACTTGTCCCAATTGCCACGCCAGCCCAGCTCGTAGCTGTCGACCTTCAGCGCCTGGGCATTCAGGTTTTGAATGTCGTACTTGCTGTTCACGTCACGCAGGAAGCGCTGGATATCCGGCAGGGAAAAGCCCTGGCTGAAGTTGACGAACACATCCTGGTTTTCGCTCAGGTGATACACCGCGCCGAGGTTATAGAGGGTGTCATCGTATTTGAGTGTGCCACCCGGCAGTATCGCGCGATTGCCGGTCTGGACGATTTCGCCATAAGCGATGCTGTCGGAAACCTCGCTTTCGATCCACTCGCGGCGTACGCCACCGCGCAAGGTCCAGTCATTGATGTCGTAGGACAGCTGCCCAAAGATGGCTTTGGTGCTGGTTGCGATGTCGGGGCCGAGTTCGAATGTGGTGCCGGTCTTGGTGTAGCTCAGGCCGTTGACGCGGTACTGGTCGCCGCGCTGGCGTGAGGTTTCATGGTCGTAATCAGCGCCCCAGACCAGGTTGCCGGTGGCCGACCCAATGTCCGGCATTTGCGTATCGATCGCCGCGCGCAGGCCGTAGACATCCTGCACGCTGTTGTTGTCGGATACCCCGGCGCGACCACGCGACAGGTCCGGGAAGAACAACGCGTCGGCACGCCGCCAGTAACTTTCGACCTGCAAGCCTTGGCCGTAGAAATTGTTGTCGGCGTAGTTAAGGTTGATCGCCTGGTTGTGGGTGAAGGGTTGGTCGTCCAGGTCCAGGCCTTTGACCGCGACGGCGGTGTCGGTGATGCGTGGGTTCTTGGTGTAACGGGTGTCTTGCTCGTCCTTGTAGTCTTGCAGCGACAGGCTGATCTTCTTGTCGTCATCCAGCTCGTAGCCGAAGCGACCTTGCAGGTCATAGGTGTCGGTGTCCATGTTGCTGCCCTGGGACGTGTCCTGGGGAATGCGCTTTGCGTTGCCGTCGAACTGATCGTTGCGTTGTACGTAGTTACCCGAAAGATACCAGTCCACCGGGCCCTGACGGCCCGTTGCGCTCTGGAATGCTTCGTAGGAGAAACCTTTGTGGCTGAGGTTGTTGCCGGCGGTCATGCCGATTTTGCTGCTGAAGGCCAGGTCTTCACCTTTGTTGCGCTTGGTGATGATGTTGATGATGCCGCCTGACGCACCTGCACCGTAGACACTGCTGGCGCCGGAAATCACTTCAATGCGCTCGATGCTTTCTGGTGCCACGCTGTTGAGCTGGCGGAAGTTGTCGCGCGTGGCGTTCTGGGACACGCCATCGATCAGGATCAGCGTGTTGCGCCCGCGAAGCGTCTGGCCGAAGTTGCTCATGCCACCACTGGACGGCGCAATACCCGGCACCAATTGCCCGAGGATATCCGCAACCCGGCGTCCCGCGCCTGCCTGCTGGCGGATCTGGTCTTCGCTGATGACCTGCACAGAGCCTGGAATCCCCGCAATGCTGGTTTCATTGCGCGTGGCCGAGACCACGGTCGCCTGCAGTTGCAGGTTGGTGGGCGCTGCCTGGGTTTCTTCAGCCTGATCGGCCCAGGCTGGGCCGCTCATGGATCCGAGCAGGGGCAGCAGGACTGCCAGTTGCGATTTGTTCATGACCTTGCCTTTCAGTTATTAGAAGTATTGACAGAAAAACCGGATGTCTCGGGTGTTCGGGTGAACGAGCGGATGGCGCGGATACCCACGGCGGCCAAGGCATACGTGAGTGCCACCAGCCAGAAGCTGTGCGCCAGGCCCACCATTGCCATGCCGATGCCGCCCATCAAGGCGCCACACAGCGCGCCGGCTTTTGCGGCGCTATTGCCCATGCCGAGGGCAAAACCCTGCTGGCTGGGCGCAACCGTATTGGCGATCAACGTGTACGCGACGGGCAGCAACGCGCCTTGCCATACGCCCCACAGCAACCGGCTGGCGAGGAAGCCCAGCCATTCGTTGGCCATCGCCGTGAAGGCTAGCGTCAAGGCGCAGGACCACGTGATCCATTCGATAATGCGCAGTGTGTGTGCGGGTTGATGTCGGTCAAACAGCCGCCCCCAAAGCGGGGCGGACAGTGCCAGCGTGAGTGCGCTGGCGGCATAGCTGGCGCCGATTAGCCATGCGGGTGCCTGTAAAACGTCGGCGACGTAGAGGGCGTAAAACGGCTGAGGCATCATCTTGGCAGCCTGAATCAATACGATGATCCCCAGCATTGCGCCGAGCCAGCCTTTGGGCAGTGCGGCGGGTGCGGACGTGCGCGTTGGCCGCGAGCGCGGCGCATCGCTGGGCAGGAACACGCTGATCACCGCACAGACCAGGCAGACGGCGGTGGCGCTGTAGCACAGCAGTGCGAAGCCCGAGATATCCATCAGCCAGCCGCCCAACACCGGCCCAGCCAGTGATCCCACTGCGGTTGCCGATTGCAGTCGCGCCAGAATCTGCCCGCGTCCGCCATCACCACAGTAGGCCAGTGCGTAGGCTTGGGCCGCTGCGATAAAGCCGGCCAACGCGCCTTGCGCCACCCTGATCGCCACCAGCAGCCACGGGTCGAAGGTGATAGCGGCCAACGCCTGGCACACCGCCAGCGCCAGCAGCGCCCGAATGATCATCGGCTTGTGGCCGGTACGGTCACCCAGGCGCCCCCATATTGGCGTCAGGAACATCGCCGCCATCATCGGCCCGGCGTACACCAGCGAAGACAGCAGGCCGGTGTACTGGGCGTTGGCCACGCCAAGCAACTTCTGGATCTGCAACGGCCAGAAGGGGCCGCTCATTTCCATGGCCCCCATCGACACCAGTTGAATCACCACCAGCAGCCGCAGCGCGGTGTGGTTAGCTGCCATTGGCGGCGGCACTCAGCGGGTTGGGCAGCCGCCCGACGATGTCGGCATGGCTTTCCAGCAGGCGCATGCGCATGAACGACTTGGCGGGCCAGTCCTGCTCCAGCAGCGCCTCGCGCTCGGTTGCCCAACGCTGGGGTTCGACCTGGCTGCGCAAGTCGTCGAAACACTGGCTGACCTGGGCCGACAGTTCATCCCAAAGCAACGCCTGGGGGATGTCGAAGTGGCGGGCACTGAGCAATACCAGTTCGCCCAGGTGGCACATGAATACCGTGTGCAGCAGCTTGTCACGTACAAAGCTCGCGTCGTCGTACAGCGTCATCTTGGGGTCGTGCAGTTCGATATCCAAACCGTGGGCGTGCAAGGTCTTGCGGTCGATTCGAATATCACCGAAGTCACGCAACAACAGGCGGTTCAATTGGCCGTCTGCGGCCATGACCATGAACGAGTTCTGCTGGTGCGCCTCGAAGGCAACGCCATAGCGCAGGTACATGCCCAACAGTGCCGGTACGGCGATCGCGGCATAGTCGTGAAAGAACGCAAGCATGGCATCGGCGTCGTCCAGGCCTTTACTCAGGCGTACCCACTGCCTCAGCAGCGGCTGGCCGTGCTGGTCGATGGCAAACAGGCTGCCCACCGGTACCGCCATTTCGCCCGGTTGGAGCAGGCTCTGCGGGTTGTCGCGGTAGAGAACGGCGAGGTGGCGGGAGTGCTCATCATTGGCCGGTTGGGGTTTGAAATGCACGCCAATCCGCTCGGGTACGATGCTGAGGAGTCGCCGAATTGCGGGCTCGCGCTCAAGGATCGTCAGCAGCAAATGGCTGATCCGCGGGCCCATGCGCGCCGAGCGTGGTGAAACAGTTCGTTGCACGCTGGTCAGCCGTAGTGAGACCGGGAGTTTGACCATCGGCGCGTCGCAGCTGCCTTCAGGCAGCACGGTCCTGAACGACATGGTCGGGTGGGCGGTAAACGCGACGATATCGGTCAGGACCAGCAGCTTGTCGCCGATTTCGTTGGCGAACAGTTGCGCTAGCTCCTGGCGTGCCTGCCAAGGGTGAGCAGGCAGCGGCAGGTAGTCAGTCGCCTCAAGCCCTTGCGCTGCGAGCGCTGCGGTCAACTGCCGGGCTGCCTGTGGAAAGTGCTGTTGCCACCACTGCCAGTAATCTGCGGTATCGGCCAATACTTCGACATGCGCATATTGACGGTGGAGCGCGCAAAGGAACACCGGGAAGCGTGCTTCAAACTCCGGTGAGAAATCGATCACTTGCTCGGTAGCCAAGCCCAGCTTGGTTTTGTAGTTAGGGTGCCATGGGTGGCCCAGCGTGCCCCATTGTTCAAGCACGGACGTAGCGTTAGTCACGCTCGCATCGTTCTTGAGGTGGCTGAGCAGATTGTGCTGATGGGCCGGGTCCATTGCTGCGTGCAGCTTGAGTGTCCACTGCTCGTGAAAAGCGAGGCATAGCGTGTCGTTGACAAAGCTGTCATCGATTTCGGTGTTAAGACGGCGCAAAACACTCAGGTCGGCCGGTGATTCAAGGCTGTTGTTAAGCAGCGTCAGTAATTGCGACGGGAATTGAATCTTCTGCTCGGTCTGGTCATTACGTATCAGTGTGACCCGGCCACGCAGGTCCCAGCTGCCCATACGGCCGGGGCGCAGGTGATCGAAGCGCAGGCGGGTTTGCTCAGGCAGTGCCAGCCAGCAGTGGCCGCGTTCGTCATAGGTGCGCGTGTTGGGGGCCAGCAGGCCTTCACGAAACAGTGCCTGGATCAGACGTTGGAAGCTGCGTTCGGCGGCGGGCGCCAGCGTGTTGATCAGTGCATCAAGGCTGATGTGATTGGCGAGGAATTGCGACGTGGCAAGTGCTTCACCCCAGCGCTTAAGCAGTAATTTTTCTGGCGTGCTGTTGTGGCCCTGCATCAAGTCGAATTCCTTATCCGTGGTCCTGGGTGAATGGCGCGCGAATGGTATCGAGAATTATTACCAAATGTCTATTTTTTGTTACGCTTTTTTCGCAACCGTTTATTCGAGCGGTCGGAGGGCGTGAATTGCCAGCAAATACGGCGGCCAGGGATGGGCTGTGAGATGGCCTGGAGGCGTCTGGAACAGGCTAGTTCAGGGGGCTTGGAATGGCGTGTAGTACCCGGACTGGGACTTTGTAAGTTGTGTCTGCTTCTGTGAGATTGCACAGGTGCCGAGGAATATAGCGGCTTCTAAAACGCAAAAAAACCGCACATTGAGCGGTTTTTTTGTGGAGGCGGCCCGGCTACGTGGGGCCGGGCGTCTACGTGATATCAGTGTTTCAGGAGCTTTGTGCCTGGCGTTTCATCTCAAGAGTTTCGAGCTCGTTTTTATAATTGTGGGCTTCGTTCTCGTTGTGGAACATGCCGACCAGTTGGTCTTGTTGATGGACATCCCAGATGTGAATCCCATGGCCCAGTGCTTCATGAGACATGTGTGCATCGTCGCGTTCAGTTACTTTTACAGTCATCTGCTTGCTCCAATCTCTGGTTGATCTGCGGCAAGTCGTCGCAGGCCTCTTTTATATGTTTTGTTAGCTTGCTAAGTAAACCGGTTTTGCGTGCAACAATTCATTGCATAAAACGCAATATTGCTACAGGCCCCGTAAACCGTGACATTGCGTCGTATGCACCTGAGTTTTATGACAAAAGTTTCATGTTTGAGGTGGTGTTTACCTTGTGTTGATTCCAACGCCGCCTTCGCGAGCAAGCCTGCGATAGCGGTAGGACGTCCTCCCCCAAAACCTGCAGGCGAAAAAAAGCCCCGCATTCAGCGAGGCTACTTTTTCAGCCCATCAGCCCATCAGCTACCTTTGACAGCCTTGCCGTCAACGGTGCCGTCCAGCAGCATGATGTTGTATTCCTTACCGTCGGTTTCCACCTGACGCAGGGCAACCAGGATGCCGCCCCAGTCCTTGGCAAACCACATCTGGGTGATGCGCTTGCTCTGCGACGGGTCGCGCACGCGCTCGACCTTGATTGCGTCAATGGTGCCTGCTTTGGTCTGAACCTTTTCCGGGCCGATGACACGGAAGTCGTAGGTATCGACGTCAGTGCCTTCAACCACGCGGTAGCTCATGCTTTTCTTGCCGGCGGCAACGTCACGCTGCAGGGCAAGCTGGTAGGTCGACTTGTCGAGCATGCCGCTTTCAAGGGTAACGTTGACCGGGTCCTTGTTTTCGAAGCCGGTGACCTTATTGGTGGCCTGGTCGAAATCCAGGTTGATCTTCCTCGCCTTGCCCAGGCCGCCGCGCTCGAAGGTGTAGGCCTTCGGTTGCAGAGCGTCCTTGTCGAAACTGATCACGCTGGTTTCGGTGAGGCTGGCGATCATCATGGAGGCCTTGAAATTCAAGGTCCATGTGCCGTCGCCATTCTTGGTCAGGCTGCGTTCAGCCGAACCACTCATTGGCAACTGTTTCCAGTCGGCGGTGTAGCTCGCGGAGAACGGGTGAAGGTCTGCTGCCTGCACGGCAGGCAAGGCGAACAGCGCAAAAGCGAAGAGCAAGGCGCGACGCATAAAATCTCCTAGGTTCGAATCAAGTGGCCGCTGGCCGCAAGTAACTGACCGTCCAATAATGCACCGTGTTCACCAAGAATCAATCGCCCCTCGGCAAACCAGCGAACAGCCAGCGGGTAAATCCTGTGTTCTTGGGTGTGAACCCGTTGCGCAAGCGTCTGCGCCGAGTCTGCAGACTCTACCGGAACCACTGCCTGTACGACCAGAGGCCCGCCATCGAGTTCCTCGGTCACAAAGTGCACGCTGCAGCCATGCTCGCTGTCACCGGCGTCGAGGGCGCGTTGATGCGTATGCATGCCTTTGTACTTGGGCAGTAGGGAAGGGTGGATATTGAGCAGGCGCCCTTCGTAGTGCCGCACGAAGTCAGCGCTGAGGATGCGCATGAAGCCGGCAAGAACCACCAGTTTGGGATTGAAGGCGTCGATCAGTTCGATCAAGGCGCTATCGAAGGCTTCACGGCCTTCGAAAGCCTTGTGATCCAGGGAGCGGGTAGCGATACCCGCGTCCCTGGCGCGTTGCAGGCCGTAGGCGTCGCTGCGGTTGGAGATCACTGCAGCGATGCGCACCGGGCTGTCGCCGATGCGCGTGCTGTCGATCAAGGCCTGCAAGTTACTGCCGGTGCCGGAGAGCAGCACCACGACATCACAGGTCTGAGACATCAATGAGCCTTGAGGTTCTTCAGTTCAACCTGAGCCGCGCCTTCGGCAGCGGTGGCGATCTGGCCGATGACCCAAGGCTGCTCGCCCGCTTCACGCAGGACGTTCAACGCGCTTTCAACGTGCTCTTGCGCCACGCAGATCACCATGCCCACGCCGCAGTTCAGCACGCGGTGCATTTCGGTTTCGTTGACGTTGCCTTTCTCTTGCAGCCAGTCGAAGACTGCCGGGCGCTGCCAGCTGGCCACGTCGACAATTGCCTGGGCGCCTTTTGGCAGTACGCGCGGGATGTTGTCCAGCAGACCGCCGCCAGTGATGTGGGCCATGGCTTTGACGGCGCCAGTGTCCTTGATCAGTTTGAGCAGCGGTTTGACGTAGATGCGGGTCGGGGCCATCAGCAAGTCGGTCAGTGGCTTGCCGTCGAGCTGGGTGTTCTCGATGTCGGCACCGGACACTTCGATGATCTTGCGGATCAGCGAGTAGCCGTTGGAGTGCGGGCCGGAGGATGGCAGGGCGAGCAGGGCGTCACCGGCAGCCACTTTGGAGCCGTCGATAATTTCGGATTTTTCTACAACACCCACGCAAAAGCCGGCCAGGTCGTAGTCTTCGCCTTCGTACATGCCTGGCATTTCAGCGGTTTCGCCGCCGACCAGGGAGCAACCCGACAGTTCGCAGCCCGCACCGATACCGGTCACAACTTGGGTTGCGGTCTCGACGTTGAGTTTGCCGGTGGCGTAGTAGTCGAGGAAGAACAGCGGCTCGGCACCGCAGACCACCAGGTCGTTGACGCACATGGCAACCAGGTCGATGCCGATGCTGTCGTGCTTGTTCAGGTTCAAGGCCAGGCGCAGCTTGGTGCCCACGCCGTCGGTGCCGGAAACCAGCACAGGCTGTTTGTAGCCGGCCGGGATTTCGCAGAGGGCGCCAAAACCGCCCAGGCCGCCCATGACTTCGGGGCGCGCAGTGCGCTTGGCGACGCTCTTGATGCGTTCGACCAATGCTTCACCGGCGTCGATGTCTACACCGGCGTCCTTGTAGCTCAGGGAGGGTTGCTTGCTCATGATCCAGGCCTTTAGGGGGGATTTCTGGGTAACGACCGAGCTGGCGAAGGCTTTCGTGAAGAGGCCCAGCCGTTGACGGTCTGCGAAGGCGCGCGATTTTATCAGGCTTGAGGGGCAGCGGCCATCCTCGGGCCGACGGGCAGGGCCATATCGGTTAAAAAAGCCGGTTAAAAAAATGCTATTCGGGTCTGCCTTGGTGCGTATTAAGGTATAGCCTTTAACCCGCTATCGTTATGACAGTACAAAAACTTGCCGAGACCCGTGAATGTTTTACCGGCTGCTGTGGTCACAGCCATGCCATGCGAGTTCACGCGGTCTGTTCCAGCCGCTAAATTTGTCGTTCGGGAATCTTCCATGCGTCTGTGTAAATTATTATTTGTAGGCTGCTTGTCGTTGGTCAGCCTGGCGAGTCATGCCGAAACCCTCAATGGCCTTTATCAAGTACTCGAACCGGTCAGCAGCCAATCGCCCCAAGAGCGCGACCAAGCCACCCAGCGCGCCGTGCAAACCCTGGTGATTCGCCTGACCGGCGACGCCAAGGCCGCTGATGGCCCGGGCCTGGCGGCGATTCGCAAAGACCCGCGACAAATCATCAGCCAGTACGGCTACGACGCCGGCCCGCCGGAAAGCCTGCAAGTTGATTTCGATCCGGTGAGCACTGATCGCGCCTTGCGTGAGGCGGGTCTGCCGATCTGGGGCAGCAATCGGCCATCGATTCTCGGTTGGTGGCTGAACGATTCCACCGAAGGCAGCAGCCTGGTCGGGGATGGCCAGGCGATTGCCGGCACCCTGCGCCGTGCGGCGCAACACCGTGGTTTGCCGTTGCGCCTGCCGCTGGGGGACTTGGATGAGCAAGTCGTCGCCACTGCGCCTAATCTTGAAAGCGCCGACGCCACGCCACTGCGCGCCGCCTCCGAGCGCTATGGCGCCGATGCGCTGCTCGCCGTACACGCCCGCCAGGAGGGTAATCAATGGCAGGCCAAATGGCGCCTGTGGTTGGGCGACAAAAGCGAGCAGGGCACCGTCCAGGGTGTCGACACCGCGGCTGTGGCAGATGCGGTATTGCTTGCTGTTAGCCAAAAGCTGGCGCCACGTTTTGCCGTTAAACCGGGTGTAAGCAGCGAGCAGTTGCTCGAAGTGCAAGGCATGAACCTGGAGCGCTACGCTGCCCTGGGCCATCTGCTCGAGCCTTTTGGTGGCCAGCCACAGTTGGTCGATGGCACTCGCATTGTGTATCGCGTTAATGGCAGTCCCGATCAGTTGCGTACGCAGTTGGGCCTGGCCAAGTTGCAAGAAGTGCCGGCCGGTGAGGCGCCTGTCCAGCCGTCGGTGGTGGGCGGTACACCGCCGGCCGCCGCGCCCGAGCCCCAGGCGCAGTTGCGTTTTCGTTGGTAAATATTCTTCCTATATAGATAGAAGCAAACAATGGAGTGGTTTATGGCGGATACGCGTCGTTGGGTGTGGCTTGGCGGGATTGTCCTGCTGTGCGTTTTTGTGTTCTTGCTGCATTCGATACTGACGCCGTTCCTGGTTGCGTTGCTGTTGGCTTATCTGTTCGATCCAGTGGTGGATCGCCTGGAGAAAGCTGGCCTATCGCGAACCTTGGGTGTGGTGGCGGTGTTCGCCCTGTTCACGTTGATCATCACCGCACTGGTATTGGTGTTGGTGCCGATGCTGGTCAAGCAGCTGTTCCGTTTATATGAGCTGGCGCCGCAGATGCTCGACTGGCTGCAGCACACGGCAATGCCGTGGGCCCAGGCCAAGTTGGGGCTGGCGGACGGTTTCTGGAAGTTCGACAAGGTCAAGGCTGCGATCAGCGAGCATATGGGCCAGACCACCGATATCGTCGGTGTCGTGCTTAGCCGGGCCACGGCCTCCAGTTTGGCGTTGATTGGTTGGTTGACCAACTTGGTGCTGATCCCGGTGGTGGGGTTCTACCTGCTGCGTGACTGGGACATCATGATGGCCAAGATCCGTAGCCTGCTGCCGCGCAACAGCGAAGAGCGCATCGTCTCTCTGGCGGGAGAGTGCCATGAGGTGCTCGGTGCATTTGTTCGCGGTCAGTTGCTGGTGATGCTGGCCTTGGGGGTTATCTATGCCGCCGGGTTGATGGCGATTGGCCTGGAATTGGGCTTGTTGATCGGCTTGATCGCCGGTTTGGCCGCAATCGTTCCGTACATGGGCTTTGTGATCGGTATTGGCGCAGCGTTGGTGGCCGGTCTGTTCCAGTTTGGCGGCGACCTATACCCAATGCTGGGTATTGTTGCGGTATTTATGGTCGGCCAGGCCCTTGAGGGTATGGTGCTGACGCCGTTGCTGGTAGGGGACAGGATCGGCCTGCACCCGGTAGCAGTGATCTTTGCGATCCTGGCGGGCGGTGAGCTGTTTGGCTTTACGGGCATTCTGCTGGCGCTGCCGGTGGCGGCAGTGATCATGGTGTTGGTGCGCCATGTGCATGATCTGTACAAGGATTCGGATGTGTATACCGGGGTTGAAGACCCCGACCTGTAACCGCTTCGTCACAAACCCGGCCCAGGCCGGGTTTGTTGTTTCTGCAGGCGGGGCGTCAAACAATTTGCGCAAATCGACCCAGGTTAACGCAAACCTTTGATTTTGCTTGTGGTCTGCTGCATTGTGCGCCCGGCGTCACGGGTATAAACTTTGCAAACTTTACACAGAGGCCACTAGCGGTTCGTTTGGAGCCGTTCAGTCAGCATGAAACCGATTCAGCTGCCCTTGGGTGTGCGTCTGCGTGACGACGCCACCTTCATCAATTACTACCCAGGCGCCAATGCCGCTGCACTCGGCTATGTCGAGCGGCTCTGCGAAGCCGACGCCGGGTGGACTGAAAGCCTGATCTATCTGTGGGGCAAGCATGGCGTGGGGCGTACTCACCTCTTGCAGGCGGCGTGCTTGCGCTTTGAACAGATGGGTGAGCCGGCGGTTTACCTGCCGCTGGCCGAATTGATGGACCGTGGCATCGGCATCTTCGACCATCTTGAGCAATACGAGCTGGTATGCCTGGACGACCTCCAGGCGATTGCCGGCAAGGCGGATTGGGAAGAGGCGCTGTTTCACCTGTTCAACCGCTTGCGCGACAGTGGCCGGCGCCTGTTGATCGCCGCCTCAACCTCGCCGCGTGAACTGCCGGTGAAGTTGGCGGACCTCAAGTCGCGCCTGACCCTGGCGCTGATCTTCCAGATGCGGCCATTGTCCGACGAGGACAAATTGCGCGCGCTGCAATTGCGTGCATCCCGTCGCGGCCTGCACCTCACTGACGAAGTTGGGCACTTTATTCTCACCCGTGGCACCCGCAGCATGAGCGCGTTGTTCGATTTGCTTGAACAGCTCGATCAGGCCTCTTTGCAGGCTCAGCGCAAGCTGACCATCCCTTTCCTCAAGGAAACCCTCGGCTGGTAGCCGAGCCTTGTATTTCGGGGCTTTCGGCAAATTTCAGGCGCCAGAAAACCCGCGTTTGGGCCGCTTTGGCCACGCAAAAGGCGTGTGTTGGGGGTCAAGGGCTTAGATGTCAGCGCTCAAGCAAGAAGTCACATAGGTCACGATTGAATTTGCAAATCGATGTGATAGTGGGCATAGTCTCGGCTTCTTTACATATCAGCCACGGTCGTGCCCATGCTAAATCGCTTCGCACCCCTCGTGCCTCTCGCACTCGTTACCCTGTTGTTTGGTTGCGCCACCCACACTCAAAACGTGGCTGAGCAGCAAAAACCAGCACGACAGTCGCAGGCAAAATTCGTTGCAGCACAGTCTTCCACTGTCTATGAGGAAGAAGTTGCAACAGAGAAAGAACTGGCCGACTTCTCCGGCAGCAAGCCGTACCAGCTTCCAGTTCTGGCCGACAGCATCCTCGAACGCGGCATGTCCCTGATCGGTACCCGTTACCGTTTCGGCGGTACCTCTGAAGCCGGTTTCGACTGCAGCGGTTTCATCGGCTACCTGTTTCGCGAAGAGGCCGGCATGAATTTGCCGCGTTCGACCCGCGAAATGATCAAGGTTGATGCACCGTTGGTCGCACGTAACAACCTCAAGCCCGGTGATCTGCTTTTCTTTAGTACTGCTGGCCGTGGTCGTGTGAGCCACGCCGGTATCTACTTGGGCGATAACCAGTTTATCCACTCCAGCAGCCGTCGCAGTGGCGGTGTTCGAGTCGATAACCTGGGTGACAGCTACTGGAGCAAAACCTTCATCGAAGCCAAGCGCGCACTTGCGATGGCCCCGACTACGGTTACCGCTAGCAAGTAAACTTAAAGTGATACTTGAAGTTTGACGTGTAAGCGCTAGAATCCCTGGACATTGTTGTAATCCGTTCGCGCGAGCTTTGCTTGCGCGTTCTGGTTTTCAGCCTTCGGCAGCGAAAAGCCGCATCCAGACCAGGATTGTTCTGCCCATGTCGACCTCAGCCCGCCTCATTCTGCTTGTTTGCGCCGCGCTTCTCAGCGCCTGCGCAAGCCGCCCACCGCCACCGGCTCCTGTAGCCGTCAAGCCTAAGCCGGTGTTCAATTACTCCAGCCAAAGTTTCTCGCCTGCGGCCGAAGATGTGCTCTTTCGTGCGCTGGGTCTGGTCGGAACGCCTTATCGTTGGGGCGGTAATACACCAGCCTCCGGGTTTGATTGCAGCGGCTTGATAGGTTTTGTGTACCGTGACGCTGCCGGCATCAGCCTGCCGCGCACCACTCGCGAGTTGATCGTGATGCGTGCCCAAGACGTCAGTGAAAACAACCTTCAGACCGGTGACCTGATCTTCTTCGCCACCGGTGGCGGTTCGCAGGTGAGCCACGCCGGTATCTACGTGGGCGAAGGCCGCTTCGTGCATGCACCGCAGACCGGCGGCACGGTGAAGCTCGACACGCTGTCCAAAGCGTATTGGCAGAATGCCTACTTGAGTGCCAAGCGTGTATTGCCGGGGAATCTGGCGCGTAATCCCTGAGTCGCACAACGATCAAAATGTGGAAGGGGGCGTGCTCTCGATGGCAGGGTGTAAGTCGCCAGCTAGGCTGACGGATACACCGCTATCGGCAGCAAGCCCCCTCCCACATTGAGTTATGCGGTGGGTTATTTAGCTGCTGAAACCCGCCATACCTTATTCCCCACATCATCCGCCACCAGCAAATCTCCCTGCTGGTCAATCACCACGCCCACCGGCCGGCCCATGGCTTTCTCATCTTTACTGAGGAACCCGGTCAGTACATCCACCGGCTGCCCTTTGGGCTGGCCACCCTCGAACGGCACGAAGATCACTTTGTAACCACTGTGCGGCTTGCGATTCCACGAACCATGCTGACCAATAAACGCGCCGTTGCTGAACGGCGCCGGGAGCTTGCTGCCTTCGGCGAAGGTCAGGCCCAGAGAAGCAGTGTGCGGACCCACGGCATAGTCTGGTGCGATGGCCTTGGCGACCAGATCCAGATTCTGCGGCGTGACGCGCACATCCACATGCTGGCCGTAGTAGCTGAACGGCCAGCCATAAAACGCGCCATCCTTGACCGACGTGATGTAATCCGGCACCAGGTCGCTGCCGATCTCGTCGCGCTCGTTAACTGCCGTCCACAGCTTGCCGCTCTGCGGCTCCCACGCCATGCCGTTGGGGTTGCGCAGGCCTGAGGCGAAGATGCGATGCTGGCCGGTGGTGCGGTCGACTTCCCATATTGCCGCGCGTCCTTCTTCCGCCGCCAGGCCGTTTTCGCCGACGTTGCTGTTGGAACCGACACTCACATACAGCTTGTTGCCGTCTTTGCTGGCCACCACGTTTTTCGTCCAGTGGTGGTTAATGCTGCCGCCGGGCAAATCGACCACTTTGGTGCCAGCGGCCTTGATTGCGGTTTCGCCCGGCTGATAAGGAAAGCGCAACAGCTTGTCGGAGTCGGCGACATACAAGTCGTTGCCGACCAGGGTCATGCCGAACGGCGAGTTGAGGTTCTCCAGGAACACCGTGCGCGTTTCAGCGATGCCGTCGTGGTCGGCATCGCGCAGCAGGGTGATGCGGTTCGGGCTCGGCACGCCAGCACCGGCGCGGCCCATGACTTTCTCCATGACCCAACCGCGTATGCCTTCGGAGTCGTCCGGCTTGGGTGGCGCATTGGTTTCGGTCACCAGCACATCACCGTTAGGCAACACATACAGCCAGCGCGGGTGGTCCAGCCCTTCGGCAAACGCCGTGACTTGGGTGCCGACGGCGGCTGTGGGGGTTGCGCCCTCTGGCCAGCCAATCGCCGGGGCGATGTTCACGGTGGGGATCAGGGTTTTATTCGGCTCAGGCAGCTTAGGCGAGGGCCCGGTGCCGTCGGAGACCTTCAGGGTAGAGCTTTCACCGCAGGCGGCGAGGGTGCCTGCCAGCATGATGAGCAGGGCGAGTCTGGTTTTGTGCATGGTTTTCTCCTTAATACCTGTAAGGGTAGAGATGCTTGTCGGTCCGATCGTTCCAGTACAAGGCCAGCTTTAATTGACGCTCCACCCCCAACCCACTAACCTTCGCGGCTTGTTCCAGGTGCTCTGTGACCTGTGGGTCGACAGAGTGAAACAGGGAAGCCGGTGAGTGAGCGCACTTGTACACAGTGCTGCCGCGATTCCGGCGCTGCCCCCGCAACGGTAAATGAGTCAAGACGGTGCTTTTTGCCACTGTATCGCTGGCGATATGGGAAGGCGCGCCGTTGGCCTGCTTCTATAACGAATGCGCCACTCATGAGTCCGGAGACCGGCCTGGATCATCCAACAGCATCACGGTGGGCGATGCTTGGCTGTCTGTTTGTCTATTTTCCTGCCCGCCGTTTTTTGTCCAGCCCCAACGGAGAGCTGTCATGACCGATTCCCCCGACCGCGACGAACGCCATCTGGCGCGTATGCTGCGCAAAAAAGCCGTGATCGATGAGCGCATCGCCAACTCCCCGAACGAATGCGGGCTGCTGCTGGTGCTTACCGGCAACGGCAAAGGTAAAAGCAGCTCGGCGTTTGGCATGCTCGCCCGCGCCATGGGCCACGGCATGGCGTGCGGTGTGGTGCAGTTCATCAAGGGGCGTAACAGCACCGGCGAAGAATTATTCTTCCGCCGTTTCCCCGAGCAAGTGCGCTTCCATGTGATGGGCGAAGGTTTCACCTGGGAAACCCAGGACCGCCAGCGCGACATCGCCGCCGCCGAAGCCGCCTGGGCGGTTTCGCGCGAGCTTCTGCAAGACCCGTCCATTGGCCTTGTGGTCCTGGATGAGCTGAACATCGCCCTTAAGCACGGCTACCTTGACCTGGACCAGGTACTCAGCGACCTGCAAGCCCGCCCGCCGATGCAGCACGTGGTGGTCACCGGCCGTGGCGCCAAGCCTGAGTTGATCGAAATGGGCGACACCGTTACCGAAATGGGCATGCTCAAGCATGCGTTCCAGGCCGGTATCAAGGCACAGAAGGGCGTCGAACTTTGAATCAGCCCCGTCATTGCCCGGCCGTCCTGATCGCCGCACCGGCGTCCGGCCAAGGCAAAACCACCGTCACCGCTGCGCTCGCCCGTTTGCACCGTAACCTGGGGCGCAAGGTGCGCGTGTTCAAATGCGGGCCGGACTTTCTCGACCCGATGATTCACGAGCGCGCCAGCGGTGCGCCGGTGTATCAGTTAGACATGTGGATGGTCGGCGAGCAGGAAAGTCGCCGTTTGCTGTGGGAGGCGGCGGGCGAGGCTGACCTGATCCTGATTGAAGGCGTGATGGGCCTGTTCGACGGCACGCCCTCCAGCGCTGACTTGGCGCGGCACTTTGGCGTGCCGGTGCTCGGGGTGATCGACGGCACCGCCATGGCCCAGACCTTTGGGGCGCTGGCCTTGGGCCTGGCGCGTTATCAGCCGGACCTGCCGTTCGCCGGCGTGCTGGCCAACCGCGTCGGCACCCTGCGTCATGCGCAATTGCTCGAAGGCAGCCTCACCGAAGGCCTGCGTTGGTATGGCGCATTATCGCGTGAAACCGGGATCGAACTGCCTAGCCGTCACTTGGGCCTGGTGCAAGCCAGCGAGTTGAATGACCTCGACGTGCGCCTGGACGCCGCAGCCCAAGCCCTGGGCAGCAGTTGCGAAGTCGCCTTGCCGCCACCGGTGACCTTCGCCGCGCCCGAAGTGGTCGAGGCCGAACCGTTGCTGGCCGGTGTGCGCATCGCCGTGGCCCGTGACGAAGCCTTTGCTTTTACCTATGGCGCCAGCCTCGACCTGCTGCGCGCGATGGGCGCTGAACTGCACTTTTTTTCGCCGATTCACGATCGCGAAATGCCTGATGCCGACAGCCTCTATTTGCCCGGCGGTTACCCGGAGTTGCACCACCAGGCGCTGTCGGAAAATACCCCGATGCTGGACGCCATCCGCGCGCATCACACGGCGGGTAAACCGTTGCTCGCCGAGTGTGGCGGCATGCTCTACCTGCTGAACTCGCTGACCGATGTCGAGGGCACCCGTGCAGAACTGGTCGGCCTGCTGCAGGGTGATGCGGTGATGCAAAAGAAACTCGCGGCCCTGGCCCTGCAAAGCGTTGAGTTGCCCGAAGGCGTGCTGCGCGGTCACACCTATCACCATTCCCTGACCAGCACCGAATGGCAGCCGATTGCCCGCGGGCTTAGCCCCAACGGTGGGCGCGGCGCCGAGGCGGTTTACCGGCAGGGGCGCATGACGGCTTCCTACGTACATTTTTACTTTCCCTCCAATCCGGCTGCGGTGGCTGCACTGTTTGCGCCAGACCTGAAGATCGCTATCGCAGCGATGGGGCGACCCGACAAGCCAGCCTCCACAATTGACCGAGTTGAAACGCAATCTAATGGGGGAGCGGGCTTGCCCGCGATAGGGTCATGACTGACAACGCCTTCCCCAAAGCTGACCGCGACGCCGTCTACCGCGCCATCGCCGAACGCCGAGACATGCGCCACTTCACCGGCGGTAGCGTGGCCCCTGAGCTGTTGCACCGCCTGCTCCAGGCCGCGCACCAGGCGCCCAGCGTCGGCTTGATGCAGCCCTGGCGGTTTATCCGCATCAGCGACCGCTCGTTGCGCGGGCAGATTCAACTGCTGGTAGAGGAAGAACGCCTGCGCACCGCCGAAGCATTGGGCCAACGCTCCGACGCATTCATGAGGCTCAAGGTCGAAGGCATCCACGACTGCGCCGAGGTACTGGTGGCAGCCCTCATGGATGATCGCGAACGCCATATCTTTGGCCGCCGTACCTTGCCAGAAATGGACATGGCGTCGCTGTCCTGCGCGATCCAGAATCTGTGGCTGGCCGCTCGTGTCGAAGGCCTTGGGATGGGTTGGGTCTCGTTGTTCGAGCCGCAAGCCTTGGCCGATCTGCTCGGCTTGCCGCCTGGCGCCAAACCCCTGGCGGTGTTATGCCTGGGCCCGGTCGCCGAGTTCTACCCGGCACCGATGTTGCAGCTTGAAGGCTGGACCGAACCACGGCCACTGAGTGACATGTTGTATGAGAATGTCTGGGGAGTGAGTCAATGAGTGTGGCCTTGCTGTGTGTCGCTGCCGTGGCGCTGGATGCGCTGCTGGGTGAGCCCAAGCGCTGGCATCCGCTGGTGGCGTTCGGTAACTTCGCCGGGCGCATTGAGCAGCGTTTCAACAGCGGTGGCCGCGGTTGGCGCAGCCACGGCGTGACCGCGTGGTTTGTCGCGGTGGTGCCGTTGACCGTGCTGGCCACCGCGTTGTCGTGGGCGCCGTATATCGGCTGGGTCCTGGAGATAGTGGCGCTGTACTTGGCGCTGGGCATGCGCAGCCTCGGCGAGCATGTGATCCCGGTTGCCCAGGCTTTGCGCAGTGATGACCTGGATGAAGCGCGCAAACGCGTGAGTTACCTGGTCAGCCGCCAGACCAGCGAACTGGACAGCACCGAAGTCGCGCGCGCCGCTACCGAGTCGGTCCTGGAAAACGGCAGTGACGCGGTGTTCGCCGCGCTGTTCTGGTTTGTCGTTGCCGGTGTGCCGGGCGTGGTGCTTTACCGCCTGAGCAACACCCTCGATGCGATGTGGGGCTACCGCAACGAGCGCTTTGAGCGTTTCGGCTGGGCGGCAGCGAAGATCGACGATGTGCTCAACTATATTCCTGCACGTCTAGTGGCGTTGACCTACGCCGTGCTCGGCAAAACCCGTTTGGCGCTCAAATGCTGGCGCAGTCAGGGCCCGACCTGGGACAGCCCCAATGCCGGTCCCGTAATGGCGGCCGGGGCAGGTGCACTGGGGGTTGAACTGGGCGGCGCGGCGATCTATCACGGCGAGCTGCACCAGCGCCCGCAACTGGGCGAAGGCCCGGCGGCTGACGCCGATTCCATCGACCGCGGCTGGCAACTGGTGCAGCGCGGCGTCTGGTTGTGGTTGTTGATCCTCTGCGCGGGGGCGCAATTCTATGCTTGAGCATGGCGGGCGGCTGCGTAAGGCAGTGATTCAGTACGGGATTGCCGAGGCTGACTGGCTCGACCTGTCCAGTGGTCTGGCGCCCTGGCCTTGGCCAATCCCTGAGATCCCGTTGCGGGCCTGGGCGCGATTGCCGGAAACCGATGACGGCTTGGAAAGAGCCGCCTGCGAGTATTACGGCGCCGCCCAAGTGTTGCCGGTGGCGGGTTCGCAGGCCGCGATCCAACTGCTGCCGCGCCTGCGTCGCTCCGGCAAGGTCGGCGTGCTGTCGCCGTGTTATGCCGAGCATGCCGAAGCCTGGCGCCGCGCCGGTTACGTGGTGCGCGAAGTGCAGGAGCAGGAAGTCGACTTCTTTCTCGACGGCCTCGACGTGCTGGTGGTGGTCAACCCCAATAACCCCACCGGCCTGAGCCTGCCGCCCCAGCGCCTGCTGGAATGGCACTCGCGGTTGGCCCAGCGCGGCGGCTGGCTGGTGGTGGACGAAGCGTTTATGGACGTAACCCCGCAGTTCAGCCTGGCCAGCCAGACCCACCAAGTCGGCCTGATTGTGCTGCGCTCATTCGGCAAATTCTTCGGCCTGGCCGGTGTGCGCTTGGGTTTCGTGCTGGCCGAACGCAAGCTGCTTAAGTTGCTGGCCGAACAGCTCGGCCCTTGGGCGGTCAGTGGGCCGACGCGGGTGCTTGGCCAAGTGTGCCTGCGTGACACGGCCGGGCATGCCCAGCAGCGCAGGCGCTGCATCGAAGCCGGCCAGCGCTTGTTTGCACTGCTTGAGCGCCACGGGTTCCAACCCCACGGTGGCTGCGCGTTGTTCCAGTGGCTGATTACGCCCCACGCCGAACGCCTACACGCGTTCATGGCTCAGCGCGGCATCTTGTTGCGCCTGTTCGTCCACGACAGCAGCCTGCGTTTCGGTCTGCCTGAAACTGAGGCGCATTGGTTGCGACTTGACCAGGCCTTGGCCGCATATAAGGACGTTGCATGAGTACGCTGATGGTGCAAGGCACCACCTCCGACGCCGGTAAAAGCACCCTGGTGACCGCGCTGTGCCGCTGGCTGGTACGCCAGGGTGTGGCCGTGGCGCCGTTCAAGCCCCAGAACATGGCACTCAACAGCGCCGTCACCGCCGAAGGCGGCGAGATCGGCCGCGCCCAGGCAGTGCAGGCCCAGGCCGCCAACCTGGCGCCACACACCGACATGAATCCGGTGCTGCTCAAGCCCAACAGTGACACGGGTTCCCAGGTGATCATCCACGGCCGTGCGGTGACCAGCATGAACGCTGTGGCCTATCACGACTACAAAGCGATAGCAATGCAGGCGGTGCTGGCCTCCCACGCGCGGTTAAGCGACGCTTACGCGGTGGTGATGGTGGAGGGTGCAGGCTCCCCGGCGGAGATCAACCTGCGTGCCAATGACATCGCCAATATGGGCTTCGCCGAAGCCGTGGATTGTCCGGTACTGTTGATCGCCGATATCAATCGCGGCGGCGTGTTCGCGCATCTGGTCGGCACCCTGGAATTGCTGTCGCCGACTGAGCAGGCACGCGTCAAGGGCTTCATCATCAACCGCTTTCGCGGCGATATTGCGCTGTTGCAGCCAGGGCTGGATTGGCTGGAAGCGCGCACCGGCAAGCCGGTGGTGGGTGTGCTGCCTTACGTGATGGACCTGCATCTGGAGGCCGAGGACGGCATCGACCAACGCCAGATCGACAAGGCCGCGCAGGTACTCAAGGTGGTGGTGCCGGTGTTGCCGCGTATCAGCAACCACACGGATTTTGATCCGTTGCGCCTGCATCCTCAGGTGGATTTACAGTTTATCGGTGCGGGCCAGCCAATTCCGGCGGCTGACTTGATTATCCTGCCGGGCTCGAAAAGTGTACGCAGCGATTTGGCGTATTTGCGTGCCAATGGTTGGGACACGGCCGTGGCGCGGCACTTACGTTATGGCGGCAAGGTGCTGGGGATTTGCGGCGGGTTGCAGATGCTCGGCGAGCAATTGCATGACCCGCTGGGATTGGAAGGGCTGGCCGGCTCCAGTGACGGGCTAGGGTTGTTGGCGTTCAGTACGACGCTGGAGGAAGAGAAGCAGTTGCGCAATGTGCGTGGGCGGTTGTTGCTGGAGGATGCTGAGGTCAGTGGCTATGAGATCCATGCGGGGGTGACCTCGGGCACTGCCTTGTCGCGTGCTGCTGTGCAGTTGGATGATGGCCGTAGTGATGGTGCGCAGAGTGAAGACGGGCAGATTCTAGGTACCTATCTGCATGGGTTGTTCGAGACGCCGGCCGCTTGCAGCGCGTTATTGCGCTGGGCTGGTTTGGCGTCTGTGGAGGACGTGGATTACCACGCTTTGCGCGAGCGTGATATTGAGCGGTTGGCGGACTTGGTGGCGAATCATCTGGATACCGACTTATTGCGCAAGCTGTGCGGGATTTGACGGTGTACACATGGACTTCAGGTGGGAGCTGGCTTGCTCGCGCATGCGGTGGGTCAGTTGCAAATGAGCCGACTGACACTGCGCATTCGCGAGCAAGCCCGCTCTCACATTCGACAGTGCCCACTTCAGATTATCGGCTGGCCGACAAAGGTGCCCTCCCATGTATCAGTTGATCCTCGGCGGTGCCCGATCCGGCAAGAGCCGTCTCGCCGAAAAGCTCGCCCGTGAGAGCGGCTTGCCTGTCACCTATATCGCCACCAGCCAGCCGCTGGACGGCGAAATGAACCAGCGCGTCGCGCTGCATCGCCAGCGTCGCCCCGATCACTGGGGCTTGATCGAAGAACCCGTCGAACTCGCTCGAGTACTGCGTGAAAACGCCGCAGCCGAGCGCTGCCTCCTGGTGGATTGCCTGACCCTGTGGCTGACCAATCTGCTGATGCTCGAAGACCCGGCGCGCTTGGCGTTCGAGCGTGATCAATTACTGGAAACCCTGGCCTCGCTGCCAGGTGAAATCATTTTTGTCAGCAACGAAACCGGAATGGGTGTCGTGCCGCTGGGCGAATTGACTCGCCGCTATGTGGATGAAGCCGGTTGGCTGCATCAAGCCTTGGCCGAGCGCTGTCAGCGTGTTGTCCTGACGGTCGCCGGCCTGCCCCTGACTTTGAAAGGTACTGCGTTATGACTGACATCTGGTGGCTCAACCCCTGCAAGGCCGTTGACGCTGTGGCGTACGAACACGCGCTGGCTCGCCAGCAGCAACTGACCAAGCCGGCGGGCTCTCTCGGCCAGTTGGAGGTCGTCGCGGTGCAGTTGGCCGGCTTGCAGGGCCAGGTCAAGCCGTTGGTGGACCACGTGTGGATCGCCATTTTCGCCGGTGACCACGGCGTGGTTGCGGAAGGTGTTTCGGCGTTTCCCCAGGAAGTAACCGGGCAAATGCTGCACAACTTTGTCAGCGGGGGCGCGGCCATCAGTGTGTTGGCGCGCCAGTTGAATGCGCAGTTGGAGGTCGTCGACCTCGGTACGGTAACGCCGTCACTGAATCTGCCGGGTGTGCGTCACCTGAACATCGGTGCGGGAACAGCCAATTTCGTCAACGGCCCGGCGATGACTGCGGCTCAGGGGCGATTGGCCCTGCAAGCCGGCCGCGACAGTGCACGCCGTGCCTTGGCAAGCGGCGCTCAGCTGTATATCGGCGGTGAGATGGGCATTGGCAATACCACCGCCGCCAGTGCCTTGGCCTGCGCGCTGCTCGATTGCCAGGTCAGCGACCTGACAGGTCCGGGCACCGGTTTAAATGCTCAGGGTGTCAGTCACAAGGTGGCCGTCATTGAGCGCGCATTGGCGTTGCATGCCGGGCAGCGTGGCGACGCGTTGCAGACCCTGTTCAACCTCGGCGGTTTTGAAATTGCTGCGCTGGTTGGCGCCTACTTGGCCTGCGCCCAGGAAGGCATCGTAGTGCTGGTAGATGGGTTCATCTGCACGGTCGCGGCGTTGGTTGCCGCCCGTCTGAATCCGCCGTGCCGTGAGTGGCTGGTGTTCGGCCATCGCGGGGCTGAGCCGGGTCATCGGCATGTGCTGCAAAGCCTTGAGGCGCAACCGTTGCTGGAATTGGGCCTGCGCCTGGGTGAGGGCAGCGGTGCCGCGCTGGCGGTGCCACTGCTGCGTCTGGCGTGTGCTTTGCACGGGCAGATGGCGACCTTCGCCGAAGCCGCCGTGGCAGACCGCCCGACATGACCTTGCACTTGGACCTGCTGCGCCACGGTGAAACCGAGCTGGGCGGTGGCCTGCGCGGTAGCCTGGACGACGCATTGACCGCCAAGGGCTGGGAGCAAATGCGCGCCGCCGTGGCGGAGCAGGGGCCATGGGATCGGTTGATCAGTTCGCCGCTGCAACGTTGTGCGCAGTTCGCTCATGAGTTGAGCGCGCGGCTCAATCTGCCGGTGAGTCTGGAAAAGGACCTGCAGGAGCTGCACTTCGGCGCCTGGGAAGGGCAAAGCGCAGCAGCGCTGATGGAGACCGACGCCGAAGGCTTGGGCCTGTTCTGGGCTGACCCCTACCGTTTCACACCGCCAGAGGGCGAGCGCGTCAGCGACTTTTCCGATCGTGTTCTCGGCGCCGTCTCACGCCTGCATCGGGCGTATGCCGGTGAGCGTGTGTTGTTGATCAGCCACGGTGGCGTCATGCGCCTGCTGCTGGCGCAGGCGCGGGGCTTGCCGCGCGAACAGTTGCTGAATGTCGAAGTCGGCCACGCCGGGCTGTTCAGTCTGCAGGTGGTGGCCGATGGTGTGTTGAAGGAAGGAATCTGACGATGCTGCCGTTCTGGATCGCCCTGCAATTTCTCAGCAGCCTGCCCATTCGTTTGCCGGGCATGCCGCAGCCCCAGGAATTGGGACGTTCGTTGCTGTTTTACCCAGTGGTCGGGTTGTTGTTTGGGGGGCTGTTGTGGGCCTTGAATACGGCGTTGATGGGCGCACCATTATTGCTGCATGCAGCGCTGTTGTTGACGGCCTGGGTGTTACTCAGTGGTGGCCTGCACCTGGACGGCCTGGCGGACAGCGCCGATGCTTGGCTCGGTGGGTTTGGCGACCGCGAACGTACGCTGACCATCATGAAAGACCCGCGCAGCGGGCCGATTGCGGTGGTCACGCTGGGCTTGGTGTTGCTGCTTAAGTTCGCCGCATTGGTGGCCTTGATCGAGCAACACAACAGTGCGGCGCTGATCCTGGCGCCGCTGATCGGCCGTGCTGCGATGTTGGCGCTGTTCCTCACGACGCGCTATGTGCGTGCAGGTGGATTGGGGCAGGCGTTGTCGGATCATCTGCCGAGGATCGTCGGCCAGCAGGTGCTGATCCTCAGCGGTCTGGCCTGCCTCCTGATCGGCGGTTTCAGTGGTGGTATTGCTGTTTTACTCGCTGCACTGTGCTTTGTCGGCCTGCGCCAGCTGATGGTCAACCGCCTTGGCGGCACCACTGGAGATACCGCCGGCGCGCTGTTGGAGTTGCTGGAAGTCGTGGTGTTGGTCGGCTTGGCGCTGTAACACTTACTTGCATTTGCATAATCGCGGGTATATACACCTTCCATGCTTGCCTCCCAATGTTTATGCACCAACCTGCGACGTGCCGCGCGTGGCGTCAGCAGGTATTACGACGGCGCTCTCGACGGCTTCGGGATCAACGTCGCCCAGTATTCTTTGCTGTGTAACTTGCAGCGCCTTGATCAACCAAGCATTTCCAGCCTGGCCGAAGCCATGGGCCTGGATCGCAGTACGCTTGGGCGTAACCTGCGCGTATTGGAAGGCGAGGGTCTGGTGCAGTTGGTCGAGGGTGATGACTTGCGTAATCGCTTGGTGTTGTTGACTGCAGCTGGCGCGGAGCGCCTGGCCGCTGCGTTGCCGGCCTGGGAAGCCGCGCAGCAGAAATTGATTGATCAGTTAGGCGTCGAAAAGCGCGAAACCTTGTTGGCCTTGCTGGACGAACTCGCCTGAGCGGGAGTTAGTTCGAATACAAGCGGGTATATACCCGCGACGGAGAATAAGAATGACCTCGATGTGGCGCACCAGTGGCTGGGTTCTCGTGGGGAGTGCGCTGATCCTGGCGTTGTCCTTGGGGGTGCGGCATGGCTTTGGCCTGTTCCTGGCGCCGATGAGCACGGAATTCGGCTGGGGTCGTGAGACCTTTGCCTTCGCGATCGCCCTGCAGAACCTGATCTGGGGCTTGGCGCAGCCGTTTACCGGGGCCTTGGCCGATCGTTTTGGCGCCACCAAAGCGGTGTTTGTCGGCGGTGTGTTGTACGCCGTCGGGCTGGTATTGATGGGCATGTCCGATTCGGCGTGGTCGTTGTCCCTGAGCGCGGGCTTGCTGATCGGGATCGGCCTGTCGGGCACCTCGTTCTCGGTAATTCTCGGCGTGGTCGGGCGCGCGGTGGCGCCGGAAAAACGCAGCATGGCCATGGGCATCGCGAGCGCCGCAGGTTCCTTTGGCCAATTTGCCATGGTGCCGGGCACCCTGGGCCTGATCGGCTGGCTGGGTTGGTCGGCCGCTTTGTTGGCACTGGGCCTGATGGTGGCGTTGATCCTGCCGTTGGTGGCGATGCTCAAGGACAAACCACTGCCCGTCATGACCGGCCAGCAAACCTTGCGTGAAGCCTTGAAGGAAGCATGCTCCCACTCGGGGTTCTGGCTGCTGGCCTTTGGCTTTTTCGTCTGTGGTTTCCAGGTGGTGTTTATTGGCGTGCACCTGCCTGCGTACCTGGTCGATCAGCACCTACCGGCCACGACGGGTACTACGGTGCTGGCGTTGATCGGCTTGTTTAACGTATTTGGCACCTACACCGCCGGCTGGCTAGGCGGGCGTATGTCCAAACCGCGTTTGCTTACCGGTCTGTATTTGCTGCGCGCGGTGGTGATCGTGCTGTTCCTGTGGGCCCCGGTGACCGAAGTCACGGCCTACCTGTTCGGCATGGCGATGGGCTTTCTATGGCTGTCCACCGTGCCGCTGACCAACGGTACGGTCGCGACCCTGTTTGGCGTGCGAAACCTGTCAATGCTCGGTGGGATTGTGTTCCTGTTTCATCAGCTTGGTTCGTTCCTTGGGGGCTGGTTGGGCGGAGTGGTCTATGACCGAACCGGCAACTACGATTTGATCTGGCAGGTGGCGATTCTCTTGAGTCTGCTGGCTGCGGCGCTGAACTGGCCGGTGCGCGAGCGGCCAGTTCAGCGCTTGCAAACGCAGATGGAGGTGGCATGAGTGTGACGGTGCGATGTTTGATGGTTGCGGCGTTCGTCGTTCTGTTGCTGCTGGGCTGGTGGGGCTGGCAGCGCGGCGGGCTGGCGTTGATGCAACTGGGTATGTCCATCTGTTAAGTTCTGTGTCTGAACTGAACCGAGGACTTTCGACATGCTGATGCGCTGGCTCGCGGTACCCGTCCTGATGGCTGTTGGTAGTGCGGCCATGGCTGCCAATTGCCCGCCGTTACTGGAAGGCCATTTGCCCAAATTGCGGGCCAAAGAATCCATCGATTTGTGCCAACGCTTTGCCGGCAAACCCCTGGTGATCATCAATACCGCCAGCTTTTGTGGCTTTGCGCCGCAGTTCAAAGGCCTTGAAGCCTTGTACCAACGCTATAAGGGCCAAGGGTTGGAAGTGATCGGCGTGCCGTCCGATGACTTCAAGCAGGAAGCCAAGACTGGCGAGGAGACCGCCAAGGTCTGTTACGTGAATTACGGCGTGACTTTCACCATGATCGAGCCACAGACGGTCAAGGGGCCGGACGCGGTGCATTTGTTCAAGGTCCTGGCGCAGCAGACCAGCGCGCCGAAGTGGAATTTCTATAAGTACGTGGTGGACCGCCAGGGCAAGGTGATTGCCAATTTTTCCAGCCTGACCAAGCCGGACAGCCCGGAGCTGATCAAAGCGGTTGAAGAGGCGATTGCGTCTAAACCCTGATCATCGGCAACTAAAAAGCCCCGCCTCCTTTGCAGGAGAGCGGGGCTTTTTTATACGGCTTGAATCAGAACTTGTACGTCATGCCCAGGCCGAAACCGTTGGCGCTGTTTTCGTACTTGGACGCATAGGTCTGGCCCAGCGCGTTCTGCTTGTTCACCTTGACCGGCTCTTCCTTGAGGTAGGAGTAAGCCAGGTCGATGGTCATGTTATCCATCACCGCGTAGCCCAGGCCGACACTGAAGATGGTCCGGTCACCGGTAGGAATACGCGGCGAACGGTCAGTGTTGTTGGTCGGCGACTGGTCGAAGGTCAGGCCGGTACGCAGGACCACTTGCTTGGTGACTTGGTACGAAGTACCCAGAGCGTAAGCCCAGGTGTCGTGCCAGTTCTGTGGCTCTTGGATCTGGCCGACGATACGCGGTGCAAGTGCACCACCTGTCGCTGCCGTTACACCTTCGTTGTTGACGGTAATGTCTTTCAGGCGGCTCCAGCGCGTCCAGGTCGCACCACCGTAAACCTTCCAGGCATCGCTCAGGTCTTGAGTCACCGAAGCGTCCCAGGATTCAGGGGTGTCAACTTTCAGCGAGGCATCGTAGCGGTTGGCGCGCAGGTAAGCGCCAGGAACGCCGGTGCCTGGCGTGACGTCGGTGTGGCCTTCGAGCTTGTATTTCACTTTCGAGTGGTAAGTCAGGCCGACGCGAGTGGTGTCGGTGGCTTGCACCAAGATACCGGCGTTGAAGCCCAATGCAGTGTCGTCGCCTTTGACTTTAACTTTGCTGTCACCGGTGCCTGCCAGGCCCGGCAGTGGCAGCAAGCCCAGGTTGGGTTGCGACTCCAGCGTGCCGGAAATGCGGTTAATGGTTGGGCCAAAACCGATCGACACCTTGTCGTTGAAGGCGTAGCTCACAGTCGGCTGGAAGGTGATAACAGCCACTTCACTCTTGCTGCCGAATGCACGGCCTTGGAAGCCACGTTCGTAGTCAGTCTTCAGGCCAAACGGTGCGTAAACACCGAAGCCGACAGCCCACTGGTCATTAAGTTTATTGGTGTAGAAACCAAAAGGCACCGCGGTGAACGGCACCATGTCGCCTTTGTTGCTGCCGCGTGAGCGGCCGCTGGCGTCTTTGATGTCGGTTGTTGCATCGATAGCGGCGACGCCACCGGTGATTTGCTGGCCTTCCAGACGAGCCATGCCGGCAGGGTTGCCGTAGACGGTGCTGGCGTTTTCGGCAGAAGAAGAGCGGCCTGCGAAACCCGTACCCATGCCAGCGACGTCTTGTTCGTTGAGGGCGAAGCCGCTTGCGAACAGTTGGGAAGATGCCATGGCAACGGCGAGGCTAAGTGTGGTCTTGAGCATTACTTTTTTCATTATTAGAACTCCGTGGTGATCACCGCTGCGGAAAGTATCAATAAATTTAAGTTAGCGCTATAGGCTGTAATGTAGGAGATAGAGCTGTTTTGTAGGACAATCCGACCAGAATCGAGGTTTTTAGCCGAATCTTGCAAAATGCCTGATCAGCAAGTGACCTGATTCATGGGTGAAACACAGGTTTGCCAGGCCTGGGTAAAGTCTCGCAGCCGACCTTGAGGATGAAATATTTCTTTCCAGATACGCGCCATGGCCAGTACGTCACCCGCTGGCGGCAGTGCAGAGCGATGTTGTTCGACCAGCAACCAAGCAATAGCGGTGGCGTAACGCAGGTTGACCGTCAGTTCCAGCTGGGGCGCGCTGAGGAACGCATGCTGACTGGCCAAGCCGCGTACCAGGCTGGCGCGCTCGGGGTCTTGTGCGAGGTATTCGTCCCACAGAGCGCGGTGACGAGGCTCGGTGATGCTGTACAGGCCATGGCCGCGCCGGTCATGCAGTGCGGAGCCAAGTTCCGATTGGCTGGCGGCAATGCCCAGCAACAGGGCTTCAGCTGTCGAGTCATGGCGGCCGAGGTAGATCAACGTCGGCCTGATCACATAACGACACAATTCGCTGGCGGCGATACCCATACAGGCCTCAATCCATGAAAGTGGTCGACGATGCCTGAGAAGGGGGCTTGGCAGCGGTTAATCGGATCTCAGGCTCGTCGCAAGCGGATCAGGCCGCTTGAGTTGAAGTGTAGTGTCATATTTGTGATGTAAAGGACTGTTTTTAAAACATCTTCATCGTTTAGTTATAACGTTTATATCTATTCGAGCTTAGTGCAAGTATTCCAAAATAAAATTTCAGGCAATAAAAAACCCTGCGTTTTTAGCAGGGTTTTTTGTGTTTCAGCGACTCGGGTCGATCAGGCAATCAATGCCTGACGGGTACGCTCGATCACGGCCTGCAGCGGCTCTGCGCTGGAGTATTGATCGGGGTACAGGCGTTCGCTGTGACGAGCGATGCCGTGTTCGTTGACCAGGGTGAAGCTGAAGCAGCCTTTGCGAGCGGCCATGATCAGGCAGTTCATTGGTGCAAAAGCGTTGGTGAGGGTGCGAATGGCATCCTGAGTGTGGATTTGAGTGTGCATATTATTGGTGTTCCTACAAATGACACGGTTAAGAACCGTGCAACGTTAAAACGTTCCAGTAACGTTGATCACCATTGATCAAACGAAGAACCCGACTGGAACAAAGCAGCCAGTTTGAAGCGCTAATAAGTTAGGCGCGCTTGGGCTGGCAGGTAGGTACTTAGGAGGGCAGGCAACACAACAGGGGCAAGGTTCTGGGCCCAGGGTGAAGATCCTGATCAATTTGCAGGTTGGTTCGGTCAGAGTATTGAAACTTCGCGGCACCCTTTGCTTGTTCAAAGGCAGTGTCGTCGCAAGGAATACCTGGAAACCATCGAGGTGGCCGATCCCGTGTTGTTCAGGGGAGTTATTCGACCAGAATTGACTTTCAGCTTGGTACTAACGCCGCGGATAGTAACGGATCGAAACACGGAAGGGAAGCGCCCGAACCAAAAAACTTCAATTAGCCGCCCAGCAATCCTCGATACACCAGCACTGTCGTTGTCGCCGCCAACGAGCAGCCCAGTGCGTAGGCCGCCAACGACAGGCGCCAGGAACGGCCAGTCTCGATCACTCTCATCACGTCGCGCATGTCATTGATTCGGCCTTCACCCAATTCAATGCACAGGCTCACTGCGGTAAAGGCTGCCGACAGCACAATGGCGATGGCGAACAGGGCACCGTCAGGAGAAGGCAGCGCCGCGTTGATGCAAAGTGAAGTCGCACAGATGGCCAGCAGCAACACGGCGAATAAGAGGATTCCTTTCATCAGACCTTACAAGGCTACGTGGAGGTAGGGCAGTGTGGCGAGACGGAGCAAATTTGAAAAGACCCCAGTTTTGGACCTGCAGTAACATTTTTCGGACGCTTTGAAGCAAAAAAACTCGGCGATATAACCAGTGGATGGGTACTTGTGCACATTAGTTGCGAAGTGTGTAACCGCTCTGTCACCCTCCTGGAAACGCCACCATTTGCCTGCAATGAGAATTTAAGTCAATGAAAAATATCGCTTTTTTTTATTGGTGAAAAAATCGTCAGTTTGACTGCGGCCCCCGTTCCATGGGCCTTTGCGCGAGCTAAAGACGGGTTGTCCACTGAGTTATCCACAGCTTCTGTGGATTGTCCCAAGCGCTTGCTCTAGAACGGGCGTGCACGGACTTTTCAGCTTTACCTGTAGGAAAAAAAGAGTAGAGTTGCGCGCCTTCCGTTCTGTCCCGCAGTGCTTTATGAAGTTTCGCTCAGTATCAACCTCTGTTACCGACACGCCTCAGACTGTTACCGTCCCCAAGCGTTTCTCCTTGAAAGTCGCTCTGTGGCTGCTCGACAGCCCGCGGCTGGGTCACAACACCAACGTCAAGCATTTTGCCGGGCGCTTGCTCAAGCAGCCGGCCCGCGAAGGCGTGGTCGCCGCGCAGAGCCGCTTGGGCCAATTGATGTGTCGCGAGTGCGGCAACGCCCGCGACCGCCGCATTGGCCATGACCTGTTGCGCCTGGCCGCCCGTGCCGGTGACCGCCGCGCCCAGCGCGAACTGGGGCAGGTCGAAGACTGAGCTGTCCTCAGGCCCTATGCTTGGTTAACCTTGCTCTTTTTCGGTAATGGCAGAAATGGCGATGGCTTTTGACTGGACCAGTATTGCCTTGGGCCTGGCTGGCGCTGCAGTGCCTTTATTGGTGTTGTGCTGGCAGATTCAACGGCGGCTGAGCGCGCGTATGACCGGCTGGGAACTGCTGGAAGAGCGCTTGGCCACCGCGCAACTGGCCCAGGAAGGGCTGGCGGCACAACTCGACGCCAGCCGCGACGAGATCAGCGACCTCAGCCAGGCCAACGCCGCCAAACAAGCTGACCTGGCTGCCGTGCGCCGTGAAGTCGAACTGCTGCAGATCGACCGTGATAACGCCCGCGACGCTGCGCACGCCTGGAACCTCGACCGCAGCGCCAAGGACACCGAGCTGCGCCGCCTCGACGCGCTGTCGGCGTCACTGCGTGCCGAACTGCGTGAGCAACAGGAGAGCCATCAACAACGGCTCGCCGACCTGCAAGGCGCACGGGACGAGCTACGCGCGCAGTTCGCCGAACTTGCCGGGAAAATCTTTGATGAACGTGAACAGCGTTTTGCCGAAACCAGCCAGGAGCGCCTCGGCCAATTGCTCGACCCGCTCAAGGAACGCATCCAGTCCTTCGAAAAGCGCGTGGAAGAAAGCTACCAGAATGAAGCGCGCGAACGTTTTTCCCTGGCCAAGGAGCTTGAGCGCCTGCAGCAACTGAACCTGCGCCTGTCAGACGAAGCCACCAACCTCACTCGCGCGCTCAAGGGCCAGAAAACCCAGGGGAACTGGGGGGAATTGATCCTTGAGCGCGTGCTGGAACATGCCGGGCTGGAGAAGGGGCGCGAGTATCAGACCCAGGTCAGCCTCAAAGGTCCGGACGGCGAGCGCTTCCAGCCGGACGTGTTGATCATGTTGCCCGGCGACAAACAGGTGGTGGTCGACTCCAAGGTCAGCCTTACGGCCTATCAGCAATACGTAGGGGCAGAGGATGACGTGATTGGCCAGGCGGCGCTCAAGCAGCACGTACTGTCGCTGCGCAATCACGTCAAAGGCTTGGCCGGTAAGGATTACAAGCGCCTCGAAGGCTTGCACAGCCTGGATTTCGTGCTGTTGTTCGTACCCATAGAGGCGGCGTTTTCCGCCGCGTTGCAAGCCGAACCGAACCTGTTCCAGGAAGCGTTCGACCGCCATATCGTGATCGTCAGCCCCACGACCTTGCTGGCGACCTTGCGGGTTATCGATAGCCTGTGGAAACAGGAGCGCCAGAGCCAAAACGCGCGCGAGATCGCCGAGCGCGCCGGTTGGCTGTATGACAAGTTTGTGCTGTTTATCCAAGACTTGGATGAAGTAGGCAACCGCTTGCAGCAGTTGGATAAGGCTTACAGCGCGGCGCGAAACAAGCTGACGGATGGCCGCGGTAATCTGGTCAGCCGTACCGAGCAATTAAGGTTGCTGGGGGCGCGTGCGAGTAAAAGCTTGCCGGCGGATTTGCTTGAGCGGGCGATGACCGATTCAGACGGTGTCGCGCACCTGCCTGAGTAAAAACGATCCACCATGTGGGAGGGAGCAAGCCCCCTCCCACAATTTTTAATCGAGTGCTCCAGGTTTATAGAGGTAAATGCCTGCTGAGCAACGCCCGCAACGCCGCCGGCTTCACCGGTTTGGCCAAATAATCCAGCCCCGCCGCATGCACCTCGGCCAGCATCTCCGGCCGGCCATCGGCGCTGATCACCACCCCTGGAATCGGCTCCGCCAACTGCGTGCGCAGCCAGCCCATCAACTCTGTGCCCGTCTCGCCGTGGTCCAGGTGGTAGTCCACCAGCGCCAATTGCGGGCGCACGCCATCGGCCAGCAACAACGCACACTGCGCCTGATCGGTGGCGGTCCACACCTCGCAGCCCCAGCGCGTCAGCAGGCTGCGCATGCCGATCAGGATGCTTTCTTCATTGTCCACGCACAGCACCTGTGCACCGCTCAATGGCTGCCCATTGTCCTGCTTTGTCTTGACCTTCAAACTGGCCTGGTTACGTGCTAAAGGCACGCGCACGCTGAACACGCTGCCTTTGCCCGGCCACGAACGCACGCTTAAGCGATGGTCCAGCACACGGCATAGACCGTCGGCGATCGCGAGGCCCAGGCCCAGGCCTTTTTCGGCGCGGGTCTGGTGGCTGTCGAGGCGCTTGAACTCTTCGAAAATCACCTGCTGTTTATCCAACGGAATGCCCGGGCCGCGGTCCCACACTTCCAGGCACAGTTCACCCTTGCGTCTGCGTACGCCAAGTAGCACTGGGCCGTCGGCATAGCGAAAGGCATTGGTGAGAAAATTCTGCAGGATCCGGCGCAGCAACTTGATGTCACTGTCTACCCGCAAACGGCTTCCGCGCAGGCGGAAACGCAGACCTTGCTCATGGGCCAGCGCCTTGAATTCAGCGCCCAGGGTGTCGAACAGCTCGTTGAGCACAAAAGGCTGGCGGTGTGGGTTTATCTTGCCGTTTTCCAGGCGCGAGATATCCAGCAGGTCGCTGATCAGGTCTTCGGCAGAACGCAGCGAGCTGTCCAGGTGCTGCACCAACTGGCGGGCTTCGCTGGACAGGCCGTCGTTCTGGTGGGAGAGGGCGGCGGAAAACAGCCGCGCCGCGTTCAGCGGTTGCATCAGGTCATGGCTCACGGCTGCCAAAAAACGTGTCTTCGACTGACTGGTGGATTCGGCCACGCCTTTGGCGTCGGTAAGTGCCACATTGAGTTGCGACAGTTCCTGGGTGCGTTCGGTGACCCGTTGCTCCAGGCCCTCATTGGCCTCGGTCAGCGCTTGTTCTGCTTCACGGAATGCCGTGATGTCGGTGAAGCTCATGACAAACCCGCCGCCAGGCATGGGGTTGCCGATCAACTCAATCACGCGTCCATTAGGAAACAAGCGCTCGGATGTGTGCGCGCGGCCCTGGCGCATCCAGTGCAGGCGTCGCGCCACGTGGACCTCGGCTTCGCCCGGCCCGCACAGGCCGCGCTCGGCGTTGTAGCGAATAATATCGGCAATCGGTCGTCCTACACTGATCAAACCTTCGGGGTAGTTGAAGAGTTCCAGGTAGCGCCGGTTCCAGGCCACCAGCTTGAGTGACTGGTCGACCACGCTGATGCCCTGTGTGATGTTTTCAATGGCGCCTTGCAGCAACGCGCGGTTGAACTGCAACACTTCTGACGCTTCGTCGGCGATCCGTACGACGTCCTCTAGCTGCATTTCCCGCCCTTCAATCGCGGCTTTTACGACCGCACGTGTCGAAGATGCACCCAGTACACCGGCCAATAGCCGTTCAGTGTGGGCGATCCAATCGTTATCGGCATTCTGGTTGGGGTTGAAACCTTTGCCTTGGCGATAGGCGAAGCGGATAAAGCTCTGTTGGGCGCGTTCTTCGCCGACAAAGCGCGCCGCGAGACTGAGCAGGTCGCTGATTTGCACGGACAGCATCGAGCGCGCGCTGGCACGCTGGCTGATTTCCTGGCCGATAAAACGCCCGGCCTGCCAATGCTCGGAAACGCGTGTACGCGACAGCATCGAGACCCAGACAAACAGCGTGAAATTACCCGCCAGGGAAAACACGGTGCCCAAGGTGAGTGAGGTGACGGATAAACCCAATGGGTGCGAATGCATCCACGTCAACCCAGGGAAAAGGCTAAACGACCAGCCAAGACTTTTCGCCGTCACCGGCAGGACCAGGGTGTAGAACCACAGAAAGGTGCCCGCCGCTAATCCGGCAAACACACCACGCCGGTTGGCTTGTTTCCAGTAAAGTGCACCGAGCATCGCCGGGGCCAGTTGAGTCACGGCGGCGAAAGCGATCTGGCCGATGGTCGCCAGGCTCGCGGTGGAGCCGAGCAGGCGATAACTCACGTAGGCCAGCAGCAGGATGATCACAATGCTGACCCGGCGTACCGACAGCATCCAATGGCGGAACACTTCGAACGGTCGTTCGGCGCTGGAGCGACGCAGCAGCCACGGCAGCAACATGTCGTTGGAGACCATGGTTGACAGTGCAATACTCGCGACAATCACCATGCCGGTGGCCGCCGAAGCGCCACCGATAAATGCAAGCACGGCGAGGGCTGGATGCGCCTGTGCCATGGGCAGGCTGATGACGTAGGAGTCCGGCAATACCGAACCAGGCAATAGCATTTTGCCGCCGAGCGCGATAGGAATGACGAACAGCGCGGCGAGGATCAAGTACGCCGGGAACACCCACTTGGCGAGGCGCAAATCCTGCGGGTCGATGTTTTCCACCACGGTGACGTGAAACTGCCGGGGCAGGCAGATGATCGCCATCATCGCCACACCGGTTTGCACCACCATCGACGGCCAGTTGATGGTTTCTTTCCAGTATTCCTCAAGGCGCGGTGCCAGCATCGCTTGGCTGAACAGGTCACCGAAACCGTCGTAAAGGCCATAGGTCACAAAGGCACCGACGGCCAAAAAGGCGAACAGCTTGACCAGTGATTCAAACGCAATCGCTAGCACCATGCCACGGTGGTGTTCAGTGGCGTCGAGGTTACGCGTACCGAACACAATGGTGAACAGCGCGAGCACCAGCGACACGATAAGCGCGGTGTCCTGGGCGCGGGTGCCGGTGGTGTCGGGGCCGGACCCGATCAGCAGGTTTACGCCCAGCACGATGCCTTTGAGTTGCAGGGCGATGTAGGGCAGCACGCCGACCAGACAGATCAGCGCGACAACCACCGCCAGGGACTGGGATTTGCCGTAGCGCGCGGCGATAAAGTCGGCGATGGACGTGATGTTTTCCTGCTTGCTGATCAGAATCATCTTCTGCAGCACCCAGGGAGCCAACACCAATAGCAATACCGGTCCTAAATAGATCGGTAAAAATGCCCACAGTTGTTCGGCGGCCTGGCCTACCGCGCCGAAGAAAGTCCAGCTGGTGCAATAGACGGCCAGCGACAGGCTGTACACCCAGGCACGCATCTTCGGCGGCAACGGCGCGTGGCGGCGGTCACCGTAAAAGGCGATGGCAAACATAATGGCCATATAGGCCAGGGCAACGGCGGCGATCAGCCCGCTGGACAGCGTCATGGTAACTCCGAGCGTAAGAACACCCAGGCATTCCAGGCCCGGTGGGACAGTCTCGCATGATGCTTGGGGTTAGTCAGTGTCGACCAAGGTCGTGTGGGCGCTAGCCTGCCTGCGATGCGGGCAGCTCGGTCTATCAGTGGCATCCGATTGATGCGATCGCAGGCAAGCCGGCTCCCACAGAATTCAGCTCCCACGGCTACCTCGGTGGCAGTGTCTTCTGACGCAAGATATAGATCGTCACTAGCACTGCACTGGTCAGCATAAACCCGCGTGCCCAAAACAACGGCACCAGGTAGCAGGAGGCGCCAATGCTCAGCCACATCAGGCCAATGGCATAAACCTTGCCCTTGAGCGGAATGCCATTGCCGTCCAGGTAGTCTTTGATCCAGGGCCCCAAGCGCGGGTGTTCCACCAGCCAGTGGTAGAAGCGCGGTGAGCTTCGAGCGAAGCAGGCGGCGGCGAGAAGCAGGAAGGGTGTGGTCGGCAATACCGGTAGGAAAATACCGATCACCCCCAGCGCAACGCTCAGCCAGCCGATGGCCAGCAGTGCGTAACGCAGGAATGCAGAGCGGTTGCCCATGGGTGTCACGGGCAAACGACTCAGTGGTGACGTGGCTTGAGGATCGCCGGTTTTTCGTCTGGTGCGTTGCACAGCAGGTACAGCGCGGTCAGCGCTTCCGGGATCTGTACGATCATGTCGTCCATCAGGTTGGCGTCGGAGGCGATGTCGGAAAACTCCGGCTGGTCGTCGAACAGACCCGAACCGACCATGATCGGCAGCAGCATTTCGCTGACTTCTTCCTCGGCGGTTTCGAACCAGGCGGCTTCGCGCAGGAACACGCCTTCCATGAAACCGATACACCAGCCGCGCAGGTCGGAGTCATCCGGCTCTTCGCCGAGGTCGAGGTCGCACGGCAGCTCGAATTCCTCATCGGAGGCCAGTTGGCGACCGATGTGGGCCTTGAGGGCCAGCAGGGTGGATTCGATTTCTTCGCGCTGGGCGGCATCGGCGTAATGCGGTTCTTCGGCGAACAAGGCGTCGATCCACTCACGGTCCGGCACGATGTCCGACGAGATCGACAGGGCAGTCAGATAGCCGTGGGCGGCCACGTAGTCCAGCGCCTCGTCATGCAGCTCATCGGCGTCGAGGAAGGCTTGCAGGCGGGTTAGTTGCTCAGCGAAGGACATTACGGGCTACCTTGGGAATAAACGATGCGCAATTCTAGGCTTTCTTGAGCGCCCAGGCCAGCCACACTGCATATTTGCCGGGTTTTAGATAGCGGTCGCTATTCGTCAGTCGCGCCCTTTGCGCAGTAACGCTCGGGTATACTGCCGCGTTTTGTGATGCCCCTGCAGGCCAAGCGCCAACCCGCGAAAACTTCGCTTACGGATTATTTCCCGTGAAAGCGTGTTTTTTCGGCCAGCCTGTACAGAGGGATTTCGGCACCATTTTGGAGTTTTACATGCTCGAGCAGGCTCAACGCGTCCTCAAGGACATCTTCGGCTACGACAGTTTTCGTGGCCGTCAGGGTGCGATCATTGAGCGCGTGGCCAATGGCGGTGACGCCCTGGTATTGATGCCTACGGGCGGCGGCAAATCCCTGTGCTTCCAGGTGCCGGCGTTGTTGCGCAACGGCCTGGCCGTGGTGGTGTCGCCGCTGATCGCGCTGATGGACGACCAGGTCGCCACCCTTGAGGAACTCGGCGTCGCCGCCGCGGCCTTGAACTCCACCCTTAGCGCTGAGCAGCAACGCGACCTGGCCGCGCGCATCAAGCGCGGTGAAGTGAAGATGCTCTACCTCGCCCCCGAGCGCCTGGTGCAGCCGCGCATGCTGGCGTTTTTGCAGAGCCTGGAAATCGCGCTGTTCGCCATTGACGAAGCGCACTGTGTGTCGCAGTGGGGCCACGATTTCCGCCGCGAATATTTGCAGTTGGGCCAGTTGGCGGAGTTGTTTCCCGACGTCCCGCGCATCGCTTTGACTGCCACCGCCGACAAACGTACCCGCGAAGAAATCGTTGAGCGCCTGCATTTGCAGAACGCCGAGCGCTTTCTGTCGAGCTTCGACCGGCCGAATATTTTCTACCGCATCGTGCCCAAGGAACAGCCGCGCAAGCAGTTGCTGGCGTTCCTTTCCGAGCGGCGCAGCGATGCCGGCATCGTCTATTGCCTGTCGCGTAAGAAGGTCGATGAAGTCGCCGCGTTCCTCTGCGAGCAAGGCTACCCGGCGTTGCCGTACCACGCAGGGCTGCCTAATGAAACGCGCTCTGCCCACCAGAAACGCTTCCTCAACGAGGAAGGCCTGATCATGGTGGCTACCATCGCGTTCGGCATGGGCATCGACAAATCCAACGTGCGCTTTGTGGCGCACATGGACCTGCCCAAGTCCCTTGAGGCGTATTACCAGGAAACCGGTCGCGCCGGCCGTGATGGCCTGCCGGCGGATGCCTGGATGGTCTACGGCCTGCAAGACGTGGTGATGCTCAAGCAGATGCTGCAGAACTCCGAAGGCGACGAGCGCCACAAGCGTTTGGAACAGCACAAGCTCGATGCCATGCTATCGCTGTGCGAAGAGACGCGCTGCCGCCGCCAAACGTTGTTGGCGTATTTCGACGAGGACATGCCCGAGCCGTGTGGCCACTGCGACAACTGCGTCGACGGCGTGCAGACTTGGGATGCCACCGAGCCGGCGCGCCAGGCGTTGTCGGCCATCTACCGTACTGGCCAACGCTATGGCGTGGGCCACTTGGTGGATGTGTTGCTGGGCAAGGACAACGAAAAGGTGCGCAGCTTTGGCCACGAAAAACTCTCGGTCTACGGCGTCGGCAAGGCCCGCGCCGAGGGCGAGTGGCGCTCATTGTTCCGGCAGATGGTTGCGCGCGGCCTGGTGGACATCGACCTTGAAGGGTATGGCGGCCTGCGCCTGAACGACAGTTGCCGGCCATTGCTCAAGGGTGAAGTAAGCCTGGAGTTGCGTCGCGACCTCAAGCCGCAGACCACCGCCAAAAGCAGCACTAGCCAGGCCAGCCAGCTGGTGCGCGGCGAAGAACGCGAGCAGTGGGAGGCTTTGCGCACCCTGCGCCGCAAACTGGCGCAAGAACACAGTGTGCCGCCTTACGTTATTTTCCCTGACTCCACCTTGCTGGAGATGCTGCGCGAGCAGCCGACCACCATGGCAGAGATGGGCCGGGTCAGCGGTGTCGGCGCGCGCAAGCTGGAACGCTACGGGCAGGCCTTCCTCGAAGTGCTCGGCGGGCAGGCCGAAGCGCCGAAGGAAGTCGCCGATATACGCCACGAATTGGTCAGCCTGGCACGCGCCGGCATGACCCCGATCCAGATTGCCGGCCAGCTGCAATGCTCGGAAAAAAACGTCTACACCTTGCTGGCCGAGTCCATTGGCAAGCAGCAGTTGTCGTTGGAGCAGGCCCTTGATTTGCCGGAGGATCTGCTCGGTGAAATCCAGGACGCGTTCCTTGACGGAGAAGGTGAATTGCCACCCGTTTCGGAGATCGCGCCGCTGTTTACGGGGCGTGTTCCAGAGGGTGTTTTGTACTGTGTGCGTGCCGCTTTGCAGTCGGAATTCGAAATTTAGTGTGCCAATTGCGCCAATGTAACGAATCAGTACATAGCGGCGCTTGCCTCCTGGCATGGCTCATGCTTAGCTGACTAATAATTAGCCACACTTTATTTTCAGTCTAAATCATGAGTTTTTTATGCCGTTAACCGATCAACACCGCTTTGGCATGCAGTTGGCGCAAATGTCCCGTGGTTGGCGCGCCGAGCTGGACCGCCGTTTGGCGGGGCTGGGTTTGTCTCAGGCGCGTTGGCTGGTGCTGTTGCACTTGGCCCGTTTCACAGAAGCGCCCACCCAGCGTGAGCTGGCGCAAAGCGTTGGAGTAGAAGGGCCGACGCTGGCGCGTTTGCTCGACAGCCTTGAAGGCCAAGGCCTGGTGCAACGCCAGGCCGTGCTGGAAGACCGGCGTGCCAAGCGCATTTTGCTGTGCGACACCGCCCGCCCTTTGATCGAGCAGATCGAAACCATCGCTACGGCGTTGCGCCATGAGCTGTTTGTGGGTGTGGATGAAGAAGATTTGCGTGTGTGCATGCGTGTGCACGGGCATATTTTGGCGAACCTGGAAAAGCCCTGATCCTAAGGACAGCAGAGATCACAATGTGGGAGGGAGCAAGCCCCCTTCCACATCGGGTTTTGTGCAGCGCGTTAGAAGGTTTGGCCCAGGTTCAGGTACACCGCCTGCTGCTTATCATCATTGAACCCATAGCTGAAGTTCAGCGGACCCAGCGGCGTATCAAAGCCGAGGAATACACTCGCGGCGTTGATATACCCACTGTCGAATTGATTGTCGTTGTTCCACGCTCGGCCGCGTTCTACCGAGGCGCCCAGGTACAGCGGGAAATCCAGCGGCAGGTACGAGCGCGGCGTCAGGCGGCGGTAGTACACCGCGCGCATCAAGGCAATGTTCTGCCCCGAAATCGAATCTTCGCGAAAGCCCGACAGTTGCCGCGCACCGCCCAGCAGGAAGCTGGAGATCACCACGTCGGATTTATCCAGGGTGCGCCCGTAACGCCCGCCCAGTATCAGCGTGTCCGGGCCGTGGCTCATGGCCTTGTCCAGCTTGAACTCCCACTGCCGGTAGCGTTGGTCCGAGCCTAGGCCAGGTTCAAATTCGCGAAAGGCCAGGCCGATGTCTTCGCCGGTGTGGGGGAAGTACACGTTGTCCAGGGAGTCGAAGGAGTACTTCAACTCATAAAAGCCCTCGCTGAAGCTCACGCTCGGCAGGTCACGCTCGCCAATGCGCACGTCCGCCTTGCCCCAGGCTTCGCCGACGCCGAAGCGGATCTCGCCGCTGGTGCCGATCTGGCGCCCCACATTCAAGCCAAAACCGTAGCGCTCCAGGCGATACTCGGCGATAGGGTCGTTGTCCAGAACCAGGTCAACGTTCTGCGCTTGGGCACTGATATAGGGCGCGACGAAGTAGCGAGAGCCGACATCCAGCGGCTGGTAGAACTCGCTGTACAGCTCCTGTCTATCACCGATCTGCACCCGCGTCAGCCATTCGGCGCCGAGGCGGTTGATACCGTTCATGCGGTAACTGGCGCCAAGGTTGAAGGCACTTTCACCGCGCATGTCATCCGACAGGTTCAAGCCCAGGCGTAAGTAATCGGTGCCGCTGCGCTTGCCGCGTGCGCTGATCACCAAGGTGTTGTCCTTGCCCTTTTTCACCACGCGGTATTGCACCTGCTCGAAGTAATCCAGGCCGTACAGGGTGCCCATGTCAGTTTGCAGGCGACCTAGGTTCAGCGGTTCGCCCAAGTCTTGGCGAATGTAGTAACGGATCACGTCATCGCTGACTTTCGAATCGTTCTCCACCTTGATCGAGGTGATCACCGGGGTGCGTTCGCCCGGTGTGCGCGCTTCGACCAGTTGCGGGTCTATCGGCTCGGCGGGGCGTAGACGCGCCAAGCGTACGTCGAGGGCGCGGGTGGCGCGGTAGCCGGCGTCGATCATGTCTTTGGCGCGACCGAAGTCTGTCACGCCATAGGCGGCCAGTGGCGGCTGGATCAGCACGTCTTTGGGGTGCAGGGCCTTGAGTTGCTCTTCAGAGTTGCGCCGGGTCATCAGGGTGATCGACTGGTTGAGCACGTCGACCACGGTGGCCAGTTGCTTGCGCGTGCGCAGCGGGGTGCCGATGTCGACGACGATGGCAATGTCGACGCCCATCTCGCGGGCCACATCCAGCGGGATGTTGTCGGTCATGCCGCCGTCCACCAGCAGCCGGCCGTCTATTTCCACCGGGGCGAACACCGCCGGGATCGACATGCTGGCGCGGATCACCTGGGGCAGGTGGCCTTTGTTGAACACTACTTTTTCGCCGGTGGTGATGTCGGTTGCCACTGCGCGGAACGGGATCGGCAGCTTGTCGAAGTTACGCGTGTTACTGCTGTGGGCGAACATGCTTTCCAGCAGCAATGCCAGGTTCTGGCCCTGGATCACGCCGAGCGGCAGGCCGAGGCTGCCATCGTCGCGAAAGCTGAGCTTCTGTTTGACCAGGAAATCGCGGTCATCCTGTTTGCGTCGAAACGGTACATCTTCCCGTGGCGGCGCGTCGGACAGTGCCTGTTTCCAATCAATATTCAGCGCGAGCTTTTCCAGCTCATCGATCTTGTAGCCCGACGCATACAGCCCGCCAATCACCGCGCCCATGCTGGTGCCGGCAATCGCATCGATCTGAATGCCTTGTTCCTCCAGAGCCTTGAGCACACCGATATGCGCCAGGCCACGTGCGGCACCACCCGACAGCACCAGGCCGATTTTAGGGCGCGGTGTTTCAACGGCGTTGGCGAGCAGAGGGAGCAGGCACAGGAACAGGCAGGACAACAGGCGGCGCATCACGAATCTCGGGGCTGGGCGATAAAGGCCGGTATTATAGCCACTCGAACTGCCGAGCCCGTCATATCAGGAACCTGTCAAATTATGTCGCTGAGCAAACCCGAGATCGTCATCACCTATTGCACCCAGTGCCAGTGGCTGTTACGCGCCGCGTGGTTAGCCCAGGAATTATTGAGTACGTTTGCCGACGACTTGGGCCGGGTGGCGCTGGAGCCGGCCACTGGCGGCGCGTTTCGGATTGCCTGCGATGGCGTGCAGATCTGGGAGCGCAAGGCCGACGGCGGCTTTCCGCAAGCCAAGGTGCTTAAACAGCGTGTGCGTGATCAGATCGACCCTCAGCGGGATTTGGGCCATAACGATCGTCAGCCCTGAAGATCACGCCGTTGCCGCAGGCGCTTTGGCCTGGCTGGCGCTGCCCATCAAGCCGGAGAGCACGATGGCGACGATGATTAGCGCGCCACCCAGCAACATGCGCAAGGTTGGGGTTTCGGCGAACAACAGCCAGGCCACGGTGATGCCATAGACCGGCTCCATGGCAAACACCACCGAGGCGGTGCGCGCCTTGATCACCGCGAGGCTGGCGACAAACAGGCTGTGGGCCAGGCCGGTGCAGAACACTCCCAGGAGGCCGATCCATAACCAGTCGATGGCACGCACCTCTGCCAGCCCCGGCGCCGCCACGGGCAGCAGGCAGGCCGCCACCACTACGTTCTGGCACAGTGCAGCCTGCACCGCCGGGATCCGCCCGGAACTGGCGCGATTGTTCAGCGACAACAGCGAAAACAGTAGGCCCGAGGCAATGCCCCAGAGCAGGCCGCCCGTCGCTGCGCTGGCGAGGTCGAAGTCTGGCGTCACCAGTATCAGGCCGATGCTGACCAGCACCACCAGCAGCACTTCATTAGCGCGAATGCGCTCGCGGAAGATCATCCCTTCAAGGATTACAGTAAACGCCGGGAACGCCGTAAACCCCAGGGTGGCGACGGCGACACCGGCGACTTTCACGGCAATAAAAAACGTCACCCAATGCGCCGCGAGCAGCACGCCGCTGATCAGCAGGCGGCGCCAGTCGCGCATCTCGAGTGTTTTCCAGGTGGTGTTGCTGGCGAATCGCGCGAATACCGCCAGGGCCACCACAGCAAAGGCGGCGCGACCAAACACGATGATGGCGGGCGAGGCGGCCGCCAGCTTGCCGAATACGCCGGTGAGGCCAAACATCAATGCGCCGATATGCAGGGCGCCGAGGGCTGAGCGGGGAGTCATTGCGTTCCTTGAACCAACGGGAGTGACAGAGCCGCAGTCTAGAGGGTTGAGGGCGTGGACGTCTGTCGCCGGGGTCGCGATTTTTATCGCAAGACTATGACGAGCGTCGCAATGCGCCGGGTGATGCGCCAAATTCGCGCAACATCGCCGCGGCAAACGCACTTTGCGAACTGTAGCCGACGCGTTCGGCGATTTCACCGATGGGCAGCGAGGTTTCGCGCAGCATGTTCAAGGCCGTCTGCAGGCGACGACTGCGGATGTAGTCCATCGGCGTCTGCCCGCACTCGGCTATAAAACGCGCATGCAAACGCGCCACCGACAGGTCGACGATGCGCGCAAGGTCTGCGACCTGCAGCGGGTGTGCAACGTGTCGTTCGATGAGCGCATCAAACGCTGCATACGGCAGGCGCCGGCCCGGCACCGGTTGGGCGTGCGGGTGATTAAGGCTGGCCAGCAACAGCACTGCACCTTGTTGCACGATCAGCGGGTCATGCACCGGGCTGTGGGCTAGCCATTGCACCAACTGGCTTTGCCTGGAATCCAAGGTCAGGCGCGCCGGTTGGTCTAGCAGGCGTCGACAGGCGTCGGCGTGTGCGCCCAGCGATTGCAGTACCCAGTGTTCGGTGGGCACATCCAGCACCAGGCACCGGCTGCCATCGCGACTGCAGCAGGCATGGTGGGCAGAGAAGGGCAGCACCATCACGCTGCTTTCGCGTACCTGGTTGCCATGGCCATCGACTTCCAGGTCCAGGTGTCCGGACAAACCGAACACCAGTTGTGCATGGTCATGGCTATGGGCGAGGGGTTCTTCGAGATAGTGGCGCAGCGTGAGGGTCGGGCTCATCGCGGTCTCCTGGGCGAGCAGGCTCCTGGCATAGTCGCGCCAGTCTACAACGCTTCAACGGCCCGGGCCCTGTCATCAGACTGACGCACAGTTGTCATGGGCTATTAACCGCCCAGGCGCAAGCTCGCGAAAACACCGTTGAGGGATGCCCATGACCCGTGCCGAGTTCGCCAAACCCAGCCGCAAGCAACGGGTTCGTACCCTGTGGATTTCCGACGTGCACTTGGGCACGCGGGATTGCCAGGCCGAACACTTGTCGCAGTTCCTCAAGGGCTATCACGCCGATAAGGTGTACCTGGTCGGCGACATAATCGATGGCTGGAAGATGCGCGGCGGCATGTATTGGCCCCAGGCCCACACCAACGTGATCCGCCGCCTGCTGACCATGGCCAAGCGCGGCACCGAGGTGATCTACGTCACCGGCAACCACGACGAATTTCTACGGCGCTATTCCAAGCTGATCCTGGGCAATATCCAACTGGTTGACGAAGCCGTGCACGTCACCGCTGATGGGCGTCACCTGTTGGTGATCCACGGCGATCAGTTTGATGTGATCACCCGTTACCACCGCTGGCTGGCGTTCCTCGGCGACTCGGCCTACGAGTTCACCCTTACGCTCAACCGCTGGCTTAACCACTGGCGGGCGCGGTATGGCTATGGCTACTGGTCGCTGTCGGCGTATTTGAAACACAAGGTGAAGACGGCGGTGAGTTTTATCAGCGATTTTGAAGAGGCGATCGCCCACGAAGTGACCAAGCGCGAGCTGCATGGCGTGGTCTGCGGGCATATTCACCATGCAGAGATTCGCAAGGTGGGCGAGGTGGACTACCTCAACTGCGGGGATTGGGTGGAGTCGTGCACGGCGTTGATCGAGCACTGGGATGGGAGTATCGAGTTGTATCGGTTGGCGGACGCGCAGGCGAAAGAGGCACAGCTAAAAGCTGAAATGGTCGCGGGCTAAAGCCGGGCGCGATCCAAATGTGGGAGCGGGCTTGCTCGCGAATGCAGTGTGTCAGTCAATGCATCTGGCGACTGATCTACCGCATTCGCGAGCAAGCCCGCTCCTGCATTTACTTCCGGCTGCTTCAGCTGGAAACGTCGGCGATGGCTTGGGCGAGCAGGCTCAAGCGTGTCGCATCAATACCTGCGACGTTAGCCCGTCCCGAGCTGACCATGTACACGCTGTGCTTCTCCCGCAGTTGCTTCACCTGCTCGGCACTCAAGCCGGTGTAGGAAAACATCCCGCGCTGTGCACCAATATGCGCAAACCGTTCGGACAGCCCGTGTGGCGCCAGCGCCTCCACCAACCCGGAGCGCAACTGTGCGATCCGCGAACGCATGGCTTCGACTTCGTCGCTCCACACCTGCTTAAGCGCGGCATCACCGAGGATGGTCGCGACCACCGCTGCACCATGATCCGGCGGCGTCGACCACAGGTTGCGCGCTGTATTGGCAAGTTGGCTGCGCACATCAGTGAGCTTCTCGGCATCCGCCGCACACACGATCAGCGCCCCGACACGATCGCTGTAAAGGCCGAAATTTTTTGAGCAGGAACTGGTGATCAGTACTTCCGGCAGTTCGGCCGCGAACAGCCGGACTGCCCAGGCGTCCTGCTCCAGGCCGTCGCCAAAGCCTTGGTAGGCGAAGTCGATCAGCGGCAGCAGTTGGCGCTCACGCACGATTTGCAGCACTTGGCGCCAGTCATCCTGGGACAGGTCAAAACCGGTCGGGTTATGGCAGCAGGCGTGCAGCAACACCACGTCGCCCTTGGGCACGCTGGCAAGTGTTGCCAGCATCGCGGCCACATCCAGGCGGTTATCAGCACCCACGTAGGGGTAGTGACTGACCGTGAGCCCGGCCTTGGCGAAGATGGTTTCGTGGATGGGCCAGGTCGGGTTGCTCAGCCACACGCCACGGCCGGGCAGGTTGTGGGCGATAAAGTCGGCGCTCAGGCGCAGGGCGCCGGTGCCGCCCGGGGTTTGGGTGGCACCGGCACGGCGGTCGCGGATCAACGCTGAATCGGCGCCGAGTACCAGTTCGCTGATCAGTGTACCGAAGGCCGCATTACCGTGGCCGCCGATGTAGGTCTTGGTGGTCTGTGTGTCCACTAAGCGTTGCTCGGCGAGCTTCACCGAATGCGGAATCGGCGTCAGGCCTTGGTTGTCCTTATAGACGCCCACCCCCAGGTCGAACTTGTTCGGGTTGCTGTCCTGGGCGTACAGGTCCATCAGCCCGAGGATCGGGTCGCCGGGCACGCGGCCAATCGCGTCGAAATGCATTACTTACGGCCCTCGGCGTCCTTGGCCACTTCGTCGGTGCGCGCGGCCATGATGAAGTCGTTGCGGTGCAGGCCCTTAATCGAGTGGCTCCACCAAGTTACGGTGACTTTGCCCCATTCGGTGAGCAGGCCTGGGTGATGGCCTTCGGCTTCGGAGATTTCACCCATGGCGTTGGTAAAGGCCAAGGCGAATTTGAAGTTCTTGAACAGGAAAACCTTCTCCAGCTGCATCACGCCGTCGCGTACTTCGATGTTCCAGTCCGGAATCTGCTTGATCAGTACTGGCAGCTCTTCGTCGCTGACTTGCGGGGCGTCGGCACGGCAGGCTTCGCAATGGGCTTGGTTCAAGGTGGTCATGTGGGGTGTCCTGAATTCGAATGATTGAAGATCAGTGGGCGTTACCCTAAAGCAACGCGGGGCCAGGGAACAGACTCACCTGGCCTCAAAACGTAAGTGTCACGCGGCTTTGGGTTTGGGGGGGAACTTCGGCGCGTGCAGACCCAACTGCATACCGCGTTCAACCATGCCCATGATGTCTTCCTGCGCCACGTCGAACAGGCGCTTGAGCGCGGGCAAGACGAAATACAGCGGCTGCAGGATGTCGATGCGATACGGCGTGCGCATTGCTTCCAGCGGATCGAAGGCTTGGTGCTCGGGCTCGTCCGACAGGCAGTACACGCTTTCTTTGGGCGACGACAGAATGCCGCCACCGTAAATGCGTCGACCTTGCGGCGTGTCCACCAGCCCAAACTCGATGGTCATCCAGTACAGGCGCGCCAAGTACACACGCTGTTCCTTGGTCGCGGCTAGGCCGAGCTTGCCATAAGTGTGGGTGAATTCGGCGAACCACGGGTTGGTGAGCAGCGGGCAATGGCCGAAAATCTCGTGGAAAATATCCGGCTCTTGCAGGTAGTCCAATTCTTCGCGGGTACGAATAAAAGTCGCCACCGGAAACTGCTTGTTGGCGAGCAATTCGAAGAAGGTCTGGAAGGGGATCAGCGCGGGTACACGGGCGACCTGCCAGCCGGTGGTCTCAGCCAACACCTGGTTGATTTCGCCCAGTTGTGGAATGCGGTCCAGGGGCAGGTCGAGCTTGTCGATGCCGTCCAGGTATTCCTGACAGGCGCGACCTTCGATCACGTTCAACTGGCGCGTGATCAGGGTGTTCCACACCGCGTGCTCTTCTGGCGGGTAGTGGATAAAACCTTGCGCATCGGGCTCGCGGGCCACGTAGTGCGTCTGCTTCATACGGCTCTCCTGCTAGGCATTCGTTCTTGTTATGTCCTGCGATGCACCTATTGATAACGCGGAAGGCGATGGATTCCATCAGGTAGAGGCTCTGCTTTGTAGGAAAATTTACCGACTTTCGTAAAGTATTCGTTACGATAGTGGCATTCATCGTTGCCTTGGGCTGTAAAAAGGCTGCCTGCTGTCACATAATCTTGACGACTATCTGCGCCTCGCGGCAAAAAGACGCGGCGCCTTCCCATCTTTCGGGCCTTTTCATGCGTATTAAAGTGCATTGCCAGAACCGCATCGGCATCCTTCGGGACATCCTCAACCTGTTGGTGGAGTACGGCGTCAACGTCGCGAAGGGCGAGGTGGGCGGCGAACATGGCAACGCCATTTACCTGTTTTGCCCGAATTTAGTGAACATGCAGTTTCAAGCGCTACGTCCGCAGTTCGAAGCAATTGCCGGGGTTTTTGGCGTTAAAAGGGTAGGGCTAATGCCCAGCGAGCGGCGGCATATGGAGCTCAATGCGCTGCTTGGAGCCCTGGAGTTTCCGGTGCTGTCCATCGACATGGGCGGCTCCATCGTCGCCGCCAACCGCGCGGCGGCGCAGTTGCTCGGGGTGCGCGTGGACGAGGTGCCGGGCATTCCGTTGTCACGTTATGCCGAGGACTTTGATTTGCCGGAGCTGGTGCGCGCGAGCAAGTCGCGAATCAACGGCTTGCGGGTCAAGGTCAAGGGCGACGTATTCCTGGCGGATATCGCGCCGCTGCAATCCTCCGAGCACGATGACAGTGAAGCCATGGCTGGCGCCGTGTTGACCCTGCACCGTGCCGACCGGGTGGGGGAGCGAATCTACAATGTACGCAAGCAGGAGTTGCGCGGCTTTGACAGCATTTTCCAGAGCTCTAAGGTCATGGCTGCGGTGGTACGTGAAGCGCGACGCATGGCGCCGTTGGATGCGCCTCTATTAATAGAAGGCGAAACCGGCACCGGCAAGGAGCTGCTGGCGCGTGCTTGTCACCTGGCCAGCCCGCGTGGGCAGTCGCCGCTGATGGCGCTCAATTGTGCAGGTTTACCTGAGTCGATGGCCGAGACTGAGTTGTTTGGCTATGGCCCCGGCGCATTTGAAGGCGCGCGGGCGGAAGGCAAATTGGGGCTGCTGGAGCTGACGGCGGGCGGTACGTTGTTTCTCGACGGTGTAGGGGAAATGAGCGCGCGCTTGCAGGTGAAATTGCTGCGCTTTCTGCAGGATGGGTGCTTTCGTCGGGTCGGCAGCGACGAGGAGGTGTATCTGGATGTGCGGGTGATCTGCGCAACGCAGGTGGACTTGTCAGAACTCTGCGCCCGCGGTGAGTTTCGCCAGGATCTTTATCATCGGCTGAACGTGCTCTCGCTGCATATCCCGCCGTTGCGCGAATGCCTCGACGGCCTTGCGCCTTTGGTCGAACACTTCCTTGATCAAGCCAGCCGACAGATCGGCTGCTCGCTGCCCAAGCTGGCACCGGCGGCAATGGATCGGCTGAGCCACTATCACTGGCCGGGCAATGTGCGGCAGTTGGAGAATGTGTTGTTTCAGGCGGTGTCGTTGTGCGAGGGCGGGACGGTCAAGGCTGAGCATATTCGCTTGCCGGACTACGGCGTGCGTCAGCCGCTGGGTGATTTCTCGCTGGAGGGTGGATTGGAAGCGATCGTCGGTCGGTTCGAAAAGGCGGTGCTTGAGAGTTTGTATGCCGAGCACCCGAGCAGCCGACAGTTGGGTAAGCGCCTGGGGGTGTCTCATACCACCATCGCGAATAAGTTGCGTGATTACGAGATTCTCAAGGGCGATAAATAAGCACAGACACACCGCTGTTAAAACTGTGGGAGCGAGCAAGCGCGCTCCCACATTTGATCTTTGTCATTTTCAAGACCGATGCTTGCCGCAGGCGGCAGTAGTCCGCCGTTTTTTCGACTCTTACCCATCCCGTAAATCCTCACGCCTGTCAGCAAACCCCCGCCCCGTCTGGATTTGCCCCTCTTTTAAAAAGTTGGTTCGCAAATTGCTTAAGCCTCATCAGTACAGCGGTGGGCGGCAAGCGTCCGTCAGAAAGAGGATAGAGCGTGGACAAGTACCTTTATGTGGCAATGACCGGCGCCAGCCAGAATGCACTGGCGCAGAAGGCCCATGCCAACAATCTGGCGAACATTTCCACCAACGGCTTCCAGCGTGACCTGGAGCAGGCGCGGTCGATGCCAGTGTTTGGTGACAGCTTTCCGGCGCGGGCATTTGCCATGACCGAACGGCCGGCCACCGACTTCTCCCCGGGCGCCATGATCGAAACCGGTCGTGACCTCGATGTGGCCGTCAACGGCAACGGTTGGATCGCCGTGCAAACCCCTGATGGCAGCGAAGCCTACGTGCGCAGCGCCAGCATGAACGTCGATGCGCTGGGTGTGTTGCGCGCTGGCAACGGCATGCCCGTGATGGGCAACGGTGGTCCCATTGCTGTGCCGCCACAGCAAAAAATCGAAGTGGGCTCTGACGGCACCATTAGCATCCGTGCCATGGGCGAAGGCCCGCGAGTGATGGCTGAAGTGGACCGCATCAAGATGGTCCAGCCAGACCTCAAGAACATGAATAAAGGCCTCGACGGCACCATCCACACTAAGGATGGCAAACCGGCGCAGGCGGACGCGAGCGTCACGCTGACGTCGGGCTTCCTGCAGGCGAGCAACGTCAACGCCGTGGAAGAAATGACCGCGGTGCTGTCGCTCTCCAAGCAGTTCGAGCTGCACATCAAGATGATGAACAGCGCCAAAGAAGATGATCAGGCCATGACTCGCGTCATGCAGATGAGCTGATTGACCGAAGACTAATTTTGCAGCACGGCGCCAACAAACAGGCGCACGAAGGAGAACACTATGCTTCCGGCTCTATGGGTTGCCAAAACAGGTTTGTCCGCCCAGGACACCAACCTGACCACCATTTCCAACAACTTGGCGAACGTATCGACCACGGGTTTCAAACGTGACCGTGCTGAGTTCCAGGACTTGCTCTATCAGATCAAGAAGCAGCCGGGCGCCCAGTCGACCCAGGACAGCGAACTGCCTTCGGGCCTGCAATTGGGTACCGGTGTGCAGATCGTCGGCACCCAGAAGAACTTCAGCGCCGGTAACCTGCAGCAAACCGGCCAGCCGTTGGACATGGCCATCAACGGCCGTGGTTTCTTCCAGATCCTGCAGCCGGATGGGACCACGTCCTACACCCGCGACGGTACTTTTCACCTCGACTCCAACGGCCAGATCGTCACGGCCAATGGGTTCGCCCTGGAGCCGGCTGTCGTCGTGCCTGCGGATGCCAAGACCTTCACCGTCGGCAACGACGGCACCGTGTCGATTACTGTGGCCGGCAACCCGGCGTCGCAAGTGATCGGCAACCTGCAAACCGCCGACTTCATCAACCCGGCTGGCCTGCAGGCCATGGGTAACAACTTGTTCCTGGAAACCGCCTCCAGCGGCGCGCCGCAAATCGGCACCCCTGGCCTGAACGGTTTCGGCACCACCCTGCAAAGCACCCTGGAAACCTCCAACGTGAGCACCGTTGAGGAGATGGTCAACATGATCACCACCCAGCGCGCCTACGAGATGAACTCCAAGGTGATTTCCACCGCCGACCAGATGCTTTCGTTCGTAACGCAGAATCTGTAATCAAGTCTATGGGGCGCCCTTGGTGGCGCCTGCAACACCGTGAGGTAAGGGTCATGAATCGCTATGTTTATGTTCTGGCATTGAGTGGGATCGCCGTGCTCGCGGGCTGTGTTGCCCCGACGCCAAAGCCCAATGACCCGTACTATGCGCCGGTGTTGCCACGCACGCCGTTGCCGGCGGCGGCCAACAATGGCTCGATCTACCAGGCTGGTTTCGAACAGAACCTGTACAGCGACCGCAAGGCGTTCCGTGTGGGTGACATCATCACCATCACGCTGAACGAGAAGACCCAGGCCAGTAAAAACGCCAACTCGCAGGTGGGCAAAACCAGCACCAACAGCATTGGTCTGACCTCGTTGTTTGGTGCTGTGCCGAACACCAATAACCCGCTGGGCAATGGCGATCTGAGCCTTAACGCCGGGTACAGCGGTAACCGCGCCACCAACGGCAAAAGCGCCGCGGGGCAGGGCAATAGCCTCACGGGTTCGATCACCGTGACCGTCGCAGATGTGTTGCCAAACGGCATCATCGCCATCCGTGGCGAAAAGTGGATGACCCTCAACACCGGTGACGAGTTGGTGCGAATTGCTGGAATGGTGCGGGCCGATGACATTGCCACCGACAACACGGTGTCTTCGACGCGGATTGCCGATGCACGCATTACCTACTCGGGTACGGGTTCGTTTGCTGATGCGAGTCAGCCGGGCTGGTTCGACCGTTTCTTCCTTAGCCCGTTGTTCCCTTTCTAGGTGGCCACTTTGAAACTCAAACAGCTGATGGCTGCCGCGTTATTGCTGGCCTTGAGCGCAGGGGTTCACGCCGAGCGGTTGAAAGACATCGCCAGTATTTCCGGCGTGCGCTCCAACCAATTGATCGGGTACGGTCTGGTGGTGGGGCTCAACGGTACGGGTGACCAAACCACCCAGACCCCGTTCACCCTGCAGACCTTCAACAACATGCTCTCTCAGTTTGGCATCAAGGTACCAGCGGGTTCGGGCAACGTGCAGCTGAAAAACGTTGCCGCCGTGTCGATCAGTGCCGACTTGCCGGCGTTCGCCAAGCCGGGGCAGGTGGTGGACATTACTGTTTCGTCCATCGGTAACTCGAAAAGCCTGCGCGGCGGCACTCTGTTGATGACGCCGCTGAAGGGGATCGACGGCAACGTCTACGCTATCGCCCAGGGCAACCTGGTGGTGGGCGGTTTTGACGCTGAGGGCCGCGACGGTTCGAAGATCACCGTCAACGTGCCGTCGGCCGGCCGGATTCCCGGTGGTGCGTCGGTGGAGCGCACGGTTCCCAGCGGCTTCAACCAGGGCAACAGCCTGACCCTGAACCTCAACCGTTCGGACTTCACCACCGCCAAGCGCGTGGTCGACAAGATCAATGAACTGCTCGGCCCAGGCGTGGCCCAGGCCATTGATGGCGGCTCGATTCGCGTCACTGCGCCGCTGGACCCAAGCCAGCGCGTTGACTACCTGTCGTTGCTCGAAAACCTCGAGGTCGACCCGGGTCAGGCGGTGGCCAAGGTCATCATCAACTCGCGTACCGGCACCATCGTGATCGGCCAGAACGTCAAGGTGTCGCCAGCAGCGGTGACCCACGGCAGTCTGACCGTGACCATCACCGAAGACCCGATCGTCAGCCAGCCTGGGCCATTGTCCAACGGCCAGACAGCGGTGGTTCCGCGTTCGCGTGTGAATGCTCAGCAAGAAGCCAAGCCAATGTTCAAATTCGGCCCCGGCACCACTCTGGACGAGATTGTCCGCGCGGTGAACCAGGTGGGCGCTGCGCCAGGCGACTTGATGGCGATCCTTGAAGCTCTGAAACAGGCCGGCGCCTTGCAAGCCGACCTGATCGTGATCTGAGGTCATGGCCATGGATATGCGCAAGAGTGGGATCAGCAGCACAGCGGACTCGGGGTCCTACTCCGACCTGAACCGGCTTAACCAGCTCAAGGTCGGCGCTGACAAGAACAGTGACGGCAACATGCGCAAAGTGGCGCAGGAGTTCGAGTCGCTGTTCTTGAGCGAGATGCTCAAGTCCATGCGCTCGGCCACCGAAGCGCTGGGCAAGGACAACCCACTGAATACCCCGGCCGCCAAGCAGTACCAGGAAATGTATGACCAGCAACTCGCGGTCTCGATGTCCCGCGAGGGCGGCGGTATCGGTCTGGCTGACGTGTTGATGCGCCAAATGCAGAAGAACAAACCGGTGGACGCCCAGGCGGCCACGTTGCAAGGCCCGGAGGCGGCGCAAGCGCCCGCGAAGAAAGTCGATGTGCCGACTGAAATTGCAGCGGGCACTAAAGCAGAGGGGCCGCTGGGCCGCTCCAATGGCCAGCGACCGCTGTGGGCTTACCGCGTGGCGGTGCCTGAAGGCGCCAGTACCCACGCCAACGATATGGAATTGATGAACCAGCGCCGTATCGCCTTGCCGAGCAAGCTGACGGATCGACTGTTGGCCGGCATCGTGCCCAACGCACCGGTTGCCATCGATGCCAAAAGCGCGCCGTTGCGCAATAGCGCCGTCGCCGACAACGTGATCAACAGCACGCGTAGCTTCGCCGTGCCGAGCGGGCGCATGCAGGTGTATGGCCGCGCCATCGCCCAGCCACCGCTGGCGCCGGCGAAGAAAGCCTTCAGCTCGCAGGATGAATTTGTCGCCACCATGCTGCCGATGGCCAAGGCCGCTGCAGCGCGTATCGGTGTCGATCCCAAGTACCTGGTGGCCCAGGCCGCCCTGGAAACCGGTTGGGGTAAATCGGTGATGCGCGCCGAAGACGGCAGCAGCAGCCACAACCTGTTCGGCATCAAGGCCGGGCAGAGTTGGCAGGGCGGCCAGGCGCGTGCGATTACCAGCGAGTTTCGTGATGGGGCGATGGTCAAGGAGACGGCACACTTCCGCTCCTATAACTCCTATCAGGACAGCTTCCACGACCTCGTGACATTGCTGCAAAGCAATGATCGCTATAAAGAAGTTGTGAAATCAGCCGACAACCCGGAACAGTTTGTACGCGAGTTGCAAAAAGCCGGATATGCAACCGACCCGGACTACGCCAGCAAGATTTCGCAGATCGCCAAAACGATGAACAGTTACCAGAACTACGCTGCCGCGGGCGCATCCACTCATTTATAAGGTTTGAATCATGAGTTTGCTCAATATCGGGATGTCGGGGCTTAACGCCGCTCAAGGATCGTTGTCGGTCCTGAGTAACAACATCGCCAACGCCAACACTCCGGGGTACTCGCGCCAGCAGACGACTCAGAATGCCAGCGCTTCGAACCCGTACGGCGGCGTATTTATTGGCAGCGGCACGACCCTGGCGGATGTGCGCCGGGTGTATAACGAGTTCTTGGATGCGGCCTACCAGAACAGCACCTCACTCAATAACGATGTCAAGGCTTACGCAAGCCAGGCGAGTGCGATTGATAAGACCTTGTCGGACAAGACCACCGGCATGTCCTCGGTGTTGAGTGCGTTCTTCGCCGCCGTACAGACCTCGGCGGCCAACCCCAGTGACGTGTCCGCCCGGCAAGTGCTGTTGTCCAGTGCGCAGACCCTGAGCAACCGTTTCAACTCGATCTCCAACCAATTGAACCAGCAAAAAGAGTCGATCAATGGCCAGTTGAGCACCATGAGCGATCAGGTCAACAAACTGACCTCCTCGATTGCCTCGCTCAACAAGCAGATCACTCAGGCCCAGGGTTCAAGCAACAGCGCCCCGGCCAACCTGCTGGATACCCGTAACGAAGCCGTGCGTTCGCTCAATGAGTTGGTCGGCGTTACCGCCAGCGAAAAGAATGGCGTGTTCAGCGTCAGTACCGGCAGTGGCCAGTCGCTGGTGCTGGGTGATCAGTCCAACACTATTTCGGCAGTGCCGAGCGCCAGCGACCCGAGCCAGTACACCATCCAGCTCAACGCTGGCGGCGGCACATCGATTGATCTGGGTAACGTCATCAGCGGTGGCAGCATTGGCGGCCTGCTGCGTTATCGCAGTGACGCGTTGATGCCAGCGATCAATGACCTGGGGCGTATTGCGATTGCCACTGCCGACACCGTCAACAGTCAGTTGGGCCAGGGCCTGGATTTGAACGGTGACTTCGGCTCGTCGTTGTTCAAGGACATCAACAGCGCCGCGGCGATTGCCCAGCGTAGCGTTGGCGCGGCGAGCAACAGCAGCGGTTCCGGCAACCTGAACGTGAGCATCCAAGACAGCAGCAAGCTGTCGACCTACGACTATAAAGTCACCTTCACCAGTGGCAACAATTACACCGTGATGCGTTCCGACGGTAAAGCCATGGGCGCGTTCGACACGACCACTACACCGCCGCCGGTGATTGACGGGTTCACCTTGGCGTTAGACGGCAAGGGGCCGATCGCCGCCGGCGACAGCTTCAAAGTTAGCCCGACCGCTAACGGTGCGACCAACATGGGTACCGACCTGAAGGACGCGAATAAAATCGCATTCGCCGGGCCGTTGCTGGGTGAGGGCAGCAAGACCAACCAAGGCACTGGCACTTTTACGCCGCCGACCTTGAGCGTGCCGATCGACATTCACGGTGGCGCGGATACCGCTCAATTGCGTACTGGGATTGAACACTCGATGCCAGTGAAGATGGTGTTCGGTAAGCCAGCCGCTGATGGCACTCAGGCTTACACGCTCAATGACTCTCAGGGCAACCCGATTGGCAACGGCACTATCGTGCCGGGCACGAGCAACAAAATCACCGTCGACGTGCCAATGCGTGACGCCAACGGCGCACTGCTGGTGCCGGCCAAGAGCTTCAAGTTTGATACGACCGTGGGGGGCGCGCCTGCCGATGGTGACAGCACCACGTTCTCCTTCAACGCGTCGGGTAAGTCGGACAACCGCAATGCCCAAGCCCTGCTGGACCTGCAAACCAAGGCCACGGTCGGGTTGTCGGACGGCAGCGGCGGCGGTGTGAGCTTGGTCGCGGCTAACAGCCGCCTGGTCTCCACGGTGGGGGCCAAGGCTGCCTCGGCCATTACCGACACCACAGCCACCGGTGCGTTGCTCAAGGCCAACCAGGATGCGCGTAACTCGGTGTCCCAGGTCAACTTGGATGAGGAGGCGGGCGACATGATCAAGTTCCAGCAGTACTACACGGCGTCGTCGCAGATCATCAAGGCTGCGCAAGAAACCTTCAGCACGCTGATCAATAGTCTTTAAAGGAGCTTGGTACGATGCGTATTTCGACTGCTCAATATTACGAAACCAGCTCCGCCAAGTACTCGGACAACTACTCCAGTGTGGTGAAGGCCCAGGAACAGGCCAGCTCCGGTGTGCGTGTGCAAACCGCCGCGGATGATCCGGTAGCGGCCGCACGGTTGCTGTTGCTGCAACAGCAGAAAGACATGCTGGGCCAGTTCAGCGGTAACGTCACCAGCCTGAAAAACTCCCTGACCAACGAAGAAAGCGTACTGAGTTCGATCGACGATGCGATGCAGCGCGCCAGTCAGTTGGCGCTGCGTGCCGGTGGTTCGATCAGCGATGCTGATCGCCGGTCTATCGCCAGCGAGATCGGCGCGATTGAAAATCAGGTACTGGGGCTGCTCAACAGCAAAGACTCGTCCGGCAACTATATGTTTTCCGGCTCCAGGTCCCAGACCCCGCCGTATTCGCGTAACAGCGACGGCACCTACAGCTATCAGGGTGATGAAACGCCGCTGAGTCTGCAGGTTTCCAATACGCTGAACGTCAGCGCTGGTGATACCGGCAAGACCATTCTGGAAGGCGCAGCCAACTCGGGGCGCACCCAGGCCACGTGGCTGCCGCCGGTGCCGCAGACGGTGCCGCCTACGGTCAATGATAATAAGGTCGCGCTGTCGGCCGGGTTGGTCACCTCGGGTATTGACTACACCAAGAAATTCGCTGATGGCCAGCCCTACAAGCTGACCTTCACCAGCAGCACGCAATACAAGGTGGCCGACAAGGACGGCAACGACGTAACGTCCGAGATTCCCGGCAACGGCACGTTCGATGCCACCAAGGAAGGCGGTAACAGCGTGGCGTTGCGCGGTGTGAAGTTCGATATCACGCTGAGCCTGGGTGATGTCTCGCCCGGCGCCAATTCTGATGCACTGGTCAAGGATCGTTCGTTCAGCCTGGAAGCCAAGCCGGATACCTTCAGCGTCTCGCGCACGCCAAGCAATACCTCCACGGCTCAATTGACCGGTGCTCGTGTGTCCAATCAGGCGGATTACGCCAGCACGTTCCCGGCCAACAGTGGGGCGGTTATCAAGTTCACCAGCGCCACCGCCTACGAGGTGTACGCCCAACCTTACTCGACCGACAGCAAGGCAATTGCCACCGGTGATACCGGCGGCGGCACAACCGTGACGGCGGCTGGGGTGACGTTTGATGTGAATGCCGGACCACCGCAGGCGGGTGACCAATTCTCAGTCGGTGCCAGTACTAAGAAAACCCAGAACGCGCTGGATACCCTCAGCCAATTGCGTCAGGCACTGGAGCAACCTGCCGACGGCAATCCGGCGGCGATGATCAAGCTCAAGGATGTCCTGGATGCGTCGATCAGCAACCTGGCCAATTCGCGTACCCAACTCGATAACGTGCGTGGCTCCATCGGTGCGCGGCAGAATGCCCTGGATATCCAGGCCAGTGAAAACACCAGTATTGGCCTGGCCAATACCAGCACCATGAGCGATCTGGCCAACATCGACATGGGCGAGGCGGCGATCAACCTGACGTTGCAGCAAACCATGCTGCAAGCGTCGCAACTGGCTTTCGTGAAAATTTCCCAGTTGACCCTGTTCAGCCGAATGTAATCCCATCGCGATTACGCAGCGGCCCAGCCTGGTAACAGGCTGGGCCGTTGTCGTTTCTGCGCCTTAATTGTTTGAAGGTTTTGCACAAAGCACACAAAATTGAGTGACCTGTGAGTCATAAAGCGCATCTTCACTGTATCGTGTGAAAAGGAAAAGTCGTCGCCAGGTCGTTGCGCGCAGGCTTTCAGCGAGATTTTTGCGGGGTTATCCCCTTTATTGTCAACGCCCCCGAGGCAGTTCGCGGGGTGTTCTCCAGCTATTTAGTATTGGGAAGCCACAATGATTGGCATAAAAAGCATCGCCAGTTACGTGCCGGCAGACGGGATCGATAACTACGCCCAGGGTGCCAAATTCGCCAAGGATGAAGAATTCATCATTGGCAAGATCGGCTCGGCGTTCCTGCCGCGCAAGGAAACGACGCAGGAAACTTCTGATCTGTGTGTCGAGGCGGTCAACGCTTTGTTTGCCAACAACCCGGATTTGAAGCGCGAGTCGATTGACGCGCTGATCGTCGTGACCCAGAACGGCGACGAAGAGGGTTTGCCGCACACCGCCGCTATCGTTCAGGACAAACTCGGCCTGCCAACTCACGTGGCCGCCTTCGATATTTCCCTGGGCTGCTCCGGCTACGTCTACGGCATTTACGCGATGAAGGGCTTCATGGAAGCCACCGGCCTGAAAAACGGCCTGCTGATTACCGCGGACCCGTATTCGAAGATCGTCGACCCGCAAGATCGCAACACCACCATGTTGTTCGGCGATGCCGCCACCGCCACCTGGATGGGCGAAGACGCGCCGTGGTTGCTGGGCAAGTCCAAATTCGGCACCGATGGTTCCGGCGCACCGCACCTGAAGGTCAGTGATGGTGTGTTCTTCATGAACGGCCGCCAGGTGTTCAACTTTGCCTTGCTCAAGGTGCCGGCGCATTTGCACGAACTGCTCAATGAGTCTGACCTCAAGGCTGACGACATCGATGCGTTTTGCATTCACCAGGGCAGTGCGGCGATTGTCGATGCCGTGGCGCGGCGGTTTGAAGATGCGCCGGTGGACAAGTTCATCAAGGACATGGTCGAGACCGGTAACACCGTGTCGTCGAGCATTCCGCTGTTGCTTGAAAAGCACGTGATGAGCGCGACCTGGAAGCGCGTGGCGATCAGTGGCTTTGGTGTTGGCCTGTCCTGGGGCTCGGCAATTCTCTATCGCCCGTGACGCCTCAATAGCCTGAACGCTCTCCACAAGCGCGGCATAAAAAAACGCCGATGATCGACCGATCATCGGCGTTTTTTATTTGGCGCCAGAAAAGCCAATGAATCCGGGGTTTTGAGCTACCGTAAACCGTTGAAATTCAAGGGGTGGCACAGGGCTAGTAAAAATTTTCAAAAAAAGCCTCAAGCAACCGGCTCCCACGACGATAACTATTACGTAGGTTCTCAGGCCACACCCGGCGGTTGCCAGGGCCGGAAGCCGCAGTATCCATCCAACGAGGATTTCGTCATGGCTTTAACAGTAAACACCAACATTGCTTCGATCACTACTCAGGGCAACCTGAACAAAGCTGGCGGCGCCCTGGCCCAATCGATGCAGCGCCTGTCTTCCGGCCTGCGTATCAACAGCGCTAAAGACGACGCCGCCGGCCTGGGTATCGCCAACCGTATGACCAGCCAGATCAACGGCCTGGGTCAAGCTGTAAAGAACGCCAACGATGGTATCTCCATCGCGCAGACCGCTGAAGGCGCAATGCAGGCTTCGACCGATATTCTGCAAAAAATGCGTACCCTGGCTCTGTCCTCGGCTACTGGCTCCCTGAGCACCGACGACCGTAAGTCGAACAACGACGAATACCAGGCTCTGACTTCGGAACTGACCCGTATCGCCCAGACCACTACTTTCGGTGGCCAGAAGCTGCTGGACGGTTCGTACGGTACCAAGTCGATCCAGGTTGGCGCCAATGCTAACGAAACCATCAACCTGTCCCTGGACAACGTTGCTGCCAACAACATCGGTTCGCAGCAAATCAAGAGCATCGGCATCACTCCAGGCGCTGGTGTTGTAGGCGGCGCAATCGCAGTGACCGGTAACGGCCAGACTGCCAGCGTTACCGTAGCCGGTGCAGCTTCTGCCAAAACCATCGCTGCCCAGCTGAACGGCGCCATCGGTGGCCTGAACGCTACCGCCAGCACTGAAGCTGAGTTCGTAGTCGGCGCCGGTGCTGCTACCGCTCCTGCTTCGTTCACCATGACCGTTGGCGGCCAAGCCACCACGTTCGTTGGCGTAAAAGACACTGCCAGCCTGGCTGACCAGCTGAAGTCGAACTCCGCCAAACTGGGTATCAGCGTTAACTACGACGAGACCAAAGGCACTCTGTCGGTTAAATCCGACACCGGTGAAAACCTGTCCTTCAGCGCTTCGACCGCTGCCGGCACCATCACTGTTGCAACCAAAGACGGTTCCGGCACTTACGGTACTGCTACTGCCCTGGCTGATGGCATCATCGCCACCGGTGCGGTGAACATGGACTCCGCCAAGGGCTACTCCCTGGAAGGCGCTGGTGTGACCGGTATCTTCGGTGCCGCTACTTCGGCTGCTTCGGCCAAGACCTCCGTATCACAAACCGACGTAACTGACGCCACCAAGGCGCAGAACGCCGTTTCCGTGATCGACCAGGCTATCGCGACCATCTCCAGCTCCCGTTCGGGCCTGGGCGCTGTTCAGAACCGTCTGACCAGCACTGTGGACAACCTGTCCAACATCCAGAAAAACAGCACTGCTGCTCGCTCCACCATCCAGGATGTCGACTTCGCTTCCGAAGCCGCTGAACTGACCAAGCAGCAAACCCTGCAGTCGGCTTCCACTGCGATCCTGTCGCAGGCTAACCAGCTGCCATCCGCTGTACTGAAGCTGCTTCAGTAATTACAGCACTTGGTGACTGACGGAAGGGCGCGTTTACGTGCCCTTTCGTCTTTTCCAGTCAGAGGAGATTGGGCATGGACATGAATGTAAAGTTGAACTTGTCTTATCCGCCGCTGGCCCCTCAAGGCGCTGCGGCACCTGTGGTTGCTGACAAAGACAAGAGCAAGGTTGAGCCGGCCGCGCCAACCGCAGGTCCGTCCCAAAAGGGCGATCTGGAAAAAGCGGTCACTGATATTAAAGAATTCGTACAAGCGGCCCAGCGCAATCTGGATTTTTCGATTGATGATTCCACCCATAGGGTTGTGGTCAAGGTCATTGCCACCGACACCGGTGAAGTGATCCGCCAGATTCCCTCGGAAACGGCCTTGAAGCTGGCGCAAAGCTTGTCCAGCGCCAGCCACGTGTTGTTTGACGACAAGGCTTAAGCTGGCATGAAATTTGTTGCTGCTACGACTTGAAGTGTTGTTCGTCAAGATAACGGCAGCCACCGGAACAGGAGAAGGATGATGGCGGGTACAACTATTACAGGCGTGGGGTCGGGCTTTGACACCCAGGCGATTGTGAAGTCCCTGGTGGATGCCGAGCGAGCGCCGAAGCAGGCGCAGATCAACACTCAATCGCAAAAGGCAACTACCCAGCTGTCGTCGATCGGCAAGATCCAGGCTGCCCTGGACGCCTTCCGTGGTGCGCTGACCAGCATGGGCACGGATAACAGCTTCAGTGGCTTGACCGGTACGTCCTCGGACGAAAAGGTCGCCACCATGACGGCCAACCAGGGGGCTGCGAACGGCAGCTTCTCGTTGATCGTCAACCAACTGGCCACACCGTCGAAGCTATCGACCAAAACGTATGCCGGTGGCCAGTCGACAGTTGTGAACGCCGGCACCACGCCGACAACGCTGACCATCTCGCAGTCGGGCAAGAACTTCGACCTGAGTGTGCCGGCAGGCGCGACGCTGCAACAGGTGCGTGATTCGATCAACACCACGTTCGGCACCGCCGGCTTGAGTGCCAACATCCTCACAGACTCCACGGGTTCGCGTCTTATTCTGACCTCCACGAATGGCGGGGTTGGTTCGGACCTGACGATGTCGGGCAACTCTGGGATTGATACCGGCTACACGGTAGTCAGCCCGCCTCAGAACGCCAAGTACACCATCGATGGCATTGCGGCGGAGTCCAAATCCAACAGCATCACGGATGCGGTGAGTGGGGTGAGCATTAAGTTGCTGTCACTTTCACCTACGGTCACTCCCAATGATCCGAATACCACGAATCCTATTCGTACAGCCATGACCATTTCGGTCACCACCAGCCCCACCGCGCTCAAGTCCGGGGTCAAGGGCTTTGTCGACACCTACAACGCCCTGCTCAAGGCCATGAACGCCGAGACCAAGGTCACCAAGGATGCTGCCGGTAACTCCATTGCCGCGACCCTGACCGGCGACTCGACCATGCGCACCTTGCAGGCGGCGATTCGCAACGAGTTCAACTCACTTTCCGGTAATGGCACCTTGAAGTCCCTGGCGCAATTCGGCGTTACCACTGACCAGAACACCGGCGCGCTGAGCATCGACAGCAAGCAGTGGGATAAGGCGGTGCTGACCAATGCCGCCGATATCAACAGTATCTTCAGCGGCAAGACCGGTCTGCTCGCACGCTTGACGGCCGCGACCGACTCCTACGCCAAGCCCACCACGGGGATTCTGGCGACGCGCACGACGTCGTTGGCCGACAGCCTGAAGGACTTGACCAAGCAGCAGACCGACCTGGATACGCGTCTGACGACGATGCAGGACGCCTTGACCCGCAAGTACACGGCCATGGATACCCTGGTGGCGCAGCTGCGCCAGCAGAGCAACAGCATCCTCGGCACGCTCAACGCGATCAGTAATTCGAAAAGCAACAGCAACTGATTGATCGCATAAAAAGCCCGGGTCCGTTGACCTGGGCTTTGTTCTTTCTAAGACCGTCGGGTTAAAGTTTTTTGCGACCCAGTCGACATATTGGTTACTGAAAACCTTCTCGCTGTTGCCTGTCACGAGGTAGAAACATGAATCCCATGAGAGCCCTTCGCCAATACCAGAAGGTCAATTCCCATGCCCAGATCTCTGAAGCCAGCCCGCATCGCCTGGTGCAGATGTTGATGGAAGGTGGCCTGGACCGTATGGCCCAAGCCAAAGGCGCACTCGCGCGTGGCGACGTCGCGCAGAAGGGCCTCATGCTGGGCAAGGCCACCGATATCCTGATCGGCCTGCGTGATGGCCTGGATGCGGAAAAAAGCGACAACAAGGATTACGTCCAGCAATTGGAAGGCCTGTATGTCTACATGACCAACCGCTTGATGGAAGCTAACCTGCATAACGATGCCGACATGATCGACGAAGTCGCCCGTTTGCTGATTACCGTGAAAGAAGGCTGGGACGCCATCGCTGAGCCACAAGGTGCTGCACAATAAGGCCACTGGCCTTGAGGACACGTCATGAGCCACGCACTGCAACGCATTGATGAAACCCGTGAAGCCTTGATCGGCGCGCTGGCGGAACGTAACTGGGACGCCATTGGCGAATTGGATATGGGCTGTCGCAGCGTGATCGACGAAGTGCTCAGCGAAGCGCCGGTTGATGAAGATGCGCTGCGGGAAAAGCTGGAAAGCCTACTGGCGGTTTATCAGCAGTTGCTTGAAGTGACGACCGGCGAGCGCCAGGCGATTTTCGAAGAGATGTCGCAGATCAACCAAGCTAAAAATGCGTCAAAGGTTTACCATCTGTTCGGCTGAATGGGCTCAGTTAATCCGAACGGTGCGTCATATATTTGACTGTGCCAGCATTTTTGACTTAACTAGTGCTGTTTTCAGATTTCAGACGTCTAGTAGGGTAAGAATCTTACAGGCGTCTTGATTGCCCTCACTCTGGGGCAGGAAGTTTTACTAGGGAAGTTGCTATTGCATGTGGCGTGAAACCAAAATTCTGCTGATCGATGACGATAGCGTCCGCCGCCGCGATTTGGCGGTGATTTTAAATTTTCTTGGCGAAGAAAATTTACCCTGCGGTAGCCATGATTGGCAGCAGGCGGTCAGCTCCTTGTCATCGAGCCGTGAAGTCATTTGTGTACTGATCGGGACGGTAAACGCTCCTGGTGCGGTTCAAGGCCTGTTAAAGACACTGGCGACCTGGGATGAGTTCCTTCCGGTGTTGCTGATGGGCGATATTTCTTCCGTGGACCTGCCGGAAGATCAGCGCCGCCGCGTGCTTTCGACCCTGGAAATGCCGCCCAGCTACAGCAAATTGCTCGACTCCCTGCATCGCGCCCAGGTTTACCGCGAGATGTACGACCAGGCCCGCGAGCGCGGCCGCCACCGCGAACCCAATCTGTTCCGCAGCCTCGTCGGCACCAGCCGTGCGATTCAGCACGTGCGCCAGATGATGCAGCAAGTGGCCGACACCGACGCCAGCGTGCTGATCCTTGGTGAGTCCGGCACCGGCAAGGAAGTGGTTGCACGCAACCTGCACTATCACTCCAAGCGCCGCGACGGGCCCTTCGTGCCGGTCAACTGCGGGGCGATCCCGGCAGAGCTGCTCGAAAGCGAATTGTTCGGCCACGAGAAGGGCGCCTTTACCGGGGCGATCACCAGCCGTGCCGGGCGTTTCGAGCTGGCCAACGGCGGCACGCTGTTCCTCGATGAAATCGGCGACATGCCTTTGCCGATGCAGGTCAAGCTGTTGCGCGTACTGCAGGAGCGCACCTTCGAGCGCGTAGGCAGCAACAAGACCCAGAGCGTCGACGTGCGCATCATCGCGGCCACGCACAAGAACCTCGAAAGCATGATCGAAGTCGGCAGCTTCCGCGAAGACCTGTACTACCGCCTCAACGTATTCCCGATCGAGATGGCCCCGCTGCGTGAGCGCGTGGAAGATATCCCGCTGTTGATGAACGAACTGATCTCGCGCATGGAACACGAAAAGCGCGGCTCGATTCGCTTCAATTCCGCCGCGATAATGTCGCTGTGCCGCCATGGTTGGCCGGGCAACGTCCGCGAGCTGGCCAACCTGGTCGAGCGCATGGCGATCATGCACCCTTACGGTGTGATTGGCGTGGTCGAACTGCCGAAAAAATTCCGCTACGTCGACGATGAAGACGAGCAACTCGTGGACAGCCTGCGTAGCGACTTGGAAGAGCGCGTGGCCATTAATGGTCATACGCCGGACTTCGGTTCCACCGCCATGCTGCCGCCGGAAGGCCTGGACTTGAAGGACTATCTCGGTAGCCTGGAACAGGGCCTGATCCAACAAGCGCTGGACGATGCCAATGGTATTGTTGCCCGCGCCGCCGAGCGCTTGCGCATTCGTCGAACCACCTTGGTTGAGAAGATGCGCAAGTACGGCATGAGTCGTCGAGAAGGTGATGAACAGGCAGATGATTGACGCCTGTTTTTCAACTGACTGAAAAATAAGCCTATTTTTTTAGGCACGGGTATTGCTACAGCCCTCGTAACGTTCCGTTTAACTGACGGTCAACCACGCGAGAGAGCATGATGCCCCACGCCGCCCAACTTTCTTCAGCCCCTACTATTACGGGGCTTGTTCCGTGCGCAGAGCCGCTTGCCCGGCAGGGTCTTGAACAGGCGTTCTCGCAGTTCAATCAGATGTCGAGCCAGCTGGCTGACTCCTACAGCTTGCTGGAGGCTCGGGTGTCCGAGCTTAAAGGCGAGCTGGCGGTGGTCAGTGCTCAGCGCATGGAAGAGCTGGCCGAAAAAGAGCGCTTGGCCAACCGCCTGCAAAACCTCCTCGACCTATTGCCCGGTGGCGTGATTGTCATCGATGAAATGGGCCATGTCCGCGAAGCCAACCCGGCTGCGTGCGACTTGCTGGGCGAACCGCTCGAAGGCGAGCTGTGGCGCCACGTCATCACGCGCTGCTTTGCGCCGCGTGAAGATGACGGCCATGAGATTTCCCTCAAGGACGGGCGCCGCTTGTCCATCGCCACTCGCTCCCTGGATGCTGAGCCTGGGCAGTTGGTGTTGCTCAACGACCTGACTGAAACCCGTCACTTGCAAGACCAACTGGCGCGCCATGAAAGATTGTCGTCGCTGGGGCGCATGGTCGCCTCTTTGGCGCATCAAATTCGCACGCCGTTGTCGGCGGCGCTGATCTACGCCAGTCATTTGACTGATGAACAATTGCCAGCCGCCACCCACCAACGATTTGCCGGTCGCCTCAAGGAGCGCCTGCATGAATTGGAACATCAGGTGCGCGACATGCTGGTGTTTGCCCGCGGCGAATTGCCGCTGACCGATCGAATCACGCCGTCCGAGCTGATGCAGTCGCTGCAAGCGGCGGCGGCCACGCATATCCAGGATGTCAACGTGCGCTGGCAGTGCGACAGCCACCTCGGCGAGTTGCTGTGCAGTCGCGACACGCTGGTCGGCGCCGTGCTTAACCTGATCGAAAACGCCACCCAGGCGAGCGGCCCGGGTGCACGGCTCAAAGTGCACCTGTACAGCCGCGAGCAAACCCTGCGTCTGTGCATCAGCGACAGCGGCAGCGGCATCGACCCGGTGGTGCTGCAACGCCTGGGCGAACCCTTTTTTACCACCAAGACCAACGGTACGGGCCTGGGCCTGACCGTGGTCAAGGCAGTGGCGCGTGCGCATCAGGGAGAATTGCAGCTGCACTCCCGGTTGGGGCGTGGTACGTGTGCATTGATGACCTTGCCGCTGTTTTTCAGCGCGGCAAGCGCGGAGTAAAAGGACTATGGCTATCAAGGTTTTATTGGTTGAAGACGATCGTGCGCTGCGTGAGGCATTGGCTGACACGCTGCTGTTGGCGGGCCATGACTACCGGGCGGTCGGCTCTGCCGAGGACGCCTTGGAGGCCGTTGAGCAGGAGTCCTTCAGCCTCGTAGTCAGCGACGTGAATATGCCTGGCATGGACGGTCACCAATTGCTCGGCGTGCTGCGCGCGCGTCAGCCCCAATTGCCGGTATTGCTGATGACTGCCCATGGTGCGGTGGAGCGCGCGGTGGACGCCATGCGCCAAGGCGCGGCGGATTACCTGGTCAAACCGTTTGAGCCCAAAGCCTTGATCGAGCTGGTCGCCCGCCACGCCCTCGGCGTGATTTCGAGCGTCGAAGGCGAAGGCCCGATTGCCTTCGAACCGGCCAGCGCGCAACTCTTGGAGCTGGCCGCCCGTGTGGCGCGCAGTGATTCCACAGTGTTGATTTCCGGCGAGTCAGGCACCGGCAAAGAAGTGCTGGCGCGTTATATCCACCAGCAATCCGGCCGCTCCAAACAACCGTTTATCGCGATCAATTGCGCGGCTATCCCCGACAACATGCTTGAAGCTACGTTGTTCGGCCACGAGAAGGGCTCGTTTACTGGCGCCATTGCGGCCCAGGCGGGCAAGTTCGAACAGGCCGACGGCGGCACTATTTTGCTCGACGAAATCTCGGAAATGCCCCTGGGTTTGCAAGCCAAGCTGCTGCGCGTACTGCAGGAGCGCGAAGTCGAGCGCGTCGGCGCGCGTAAACCGATCCAGCTGGATATCCGCGTGATTGCCACCACGAACCGCGACCTGGCGGGCGAAGTGGCGGCGGGGCGCTTTCGTGAAGACTTGTTCTACCGACTTTCGGTGTTCCCGTTAGCCTGGCGCCCACTGCGCGAGCGTCCGGCGGACATCATCCCGCTGGCCGAGCGCTTGTTGAACAGCCACGTCAAAAAAATGAAGCACGCCCAGGCACGGCTGTCGGCCGACGCCCAGGCTTGCCTGATCAGCTACCCATGGCCCGGCAACGTGCGCGAATTGGACAACGCCATCCAGCGCGCGCTGATTTTGCAGCAGGGTGGGCTTATCCAGCCGCAAGACTTCTGCCTGGCCCTTGGCGGTAGCCTAAGCAGTAGCAGTGGCGCGGCACCATTGCCCAGCCTGGCGCCAGCGCCAGCAGTGGTGGCCGAAGCCGAGCCTGGCGGCGGCCTGGGCGACGACCTGCGTCGCCGCGAATTCCAGATGATCATCGATACCCTGCGCGCCGAGCGCGGCCGCCGCAAGGAAGCGGCCGAGCGCTTAGGGATCAGCCCGCGCACCTTGCGCTACAAGCTGGCGCAGATGCGCGATGCGGGAATGGATGTGGAAGCCTACCTCTTCGCCACCTGATAAATGCATAGGCCGACAGGGTTTGTCGCCTTTTCTTACGAATCGCCACGGAGCTGGCACCCTTGTTGCTACCACCCCTAGTAACCGCTACGTAGTGTCAAAAAATTGCGGGTCGTCGGAGAGAGAAGGTCATGAGCCAGGGTATTGAGTTCAATCGGTTGATGTTGGATATGCGCTCCATGCAAATGGATGCCATGGCTCAACCGAAATCCGTCGCGCCAGCGCCGGAATTGGGCCAAAGCAGTTTTGCCGACATGCTCGGTCAGGCAATTAATAAAGTCAGTGATACCCAGCAAGCCTCGAATCAGTTGGCCACCGCCTTCGAGATCGGCAAAAGCGGCGTGGACCTTACCGATGTGATGGTGGCCTCGCAAAAGGCCAGCGTTTCCTTTCAGGCCTTGACCCAAGTGCGTAACAAGTTAGTTCAGGCTTATCAAGACATCATGCAGATGCCGGTTTAAGGACGAGATTTAAGTCATGGCAGAAGCAGTCGTGGACAACGTACCCGCCAAGGCAGACGGCAAATCGCCGCTGTTTGGCCTGTCGTTCCTGGAAAACCTCTCCGAAATGACCATGTTGCGTCAGGTGGGCCTGATGGTCGGTCTGGCTGCCAGCGTGGCGATTGGTTTTGCCGTGGTGCTGTGGTCGCAGCAACCTGATTACCGCCCGTTGTACGGCAGCCTGGCGGGCATGGATTCCAAGCAGATCATGGAGACCCTGGCCGCCGCCGACATCCCCTACACCGTGGAGCCCAACTCAGGCGCCCTGTTGGTTAAGGCTGACGACGTGGCGCGTGCGCGGATGAAATTGGCAGCGGCTGGCGTAACGCCGTCCGACAGCAACATTGGTTTTGAAATCCTCGACAAGGATCAAGGTCTGGGCACCAGCCAGTTCATGGAAGCCACACGCTACCGTCGTGGCCTGGAAGGCGAATTGGCGCGGACCATCTCGAGCCTCAATAACGTCAAAGGCGCCCGGGTGCACTTGGCGATTCCTAAGAGCTCGGTGTTTGTACGCGATGAACGCAAGCCAAGCGCCTCGGTATTGGTCGAACTGTTTTCCGGCCGCTCCCTGGAGCCAGGCCAGGTATTGGCGATCATCAACCTGGTGGCCACCAGCGTTCCCGAATTGAGCAAGTCGCAAATCACCGTGGTCGACCAGAAGGGCAACCTGCTGTCTGACCTGGCGGAAAACTCTGCGCTGACCCAGGCTGGCAAACAGTTCGACTATAGCCGCCGTATGGAAAGCATGCTCACCCAGCGTGTGCACAACATTCTGCAACCGGTGTTGGGCAACGACCGCTACAAGGCGGAAGTGTCCGCCGACGTGGATTTCAGTGCGGTCGAGTCGACCTCTGAGCAATTCAACCCGGACCAGCCAGCACTGCGCAGCGAGCAGTCCACCAGCGAACAACGTACTGCCAGCAACGGCCCGCAAGGTGTTCCAGGTGCCCTGAGTAATCAGCCACCGGCTCCGGCTTCGGCACCGCAAACCACCGGTGGCGCCGCCGCAACCGCCGGTGCGATCCAGCCTGGCCAGCCTTTGTTGGACGCCAACGGTCAACAGATCATGGACCCGGCCACCGGCCAGCCGATGCTCGCGCCCTACCCGGCGGACAAGCGGAACCAGTCGACCAAGAACTTCGAGCTCGACCGTTCCATCAGCCACACTAAGCAGCAACAGGGCAAAATCAATCGCCTGTCGGTGTCGGTGGTGGTCGATGACCAAGTCAAGGTCAATGCCGCTGACGGTGCTGTGACCCGTGCGCCATGGAGCGCCGATGAGTTGGCGCGCTTCACGCGCCTGGTGCAGGACGCCGTCGGTTTCGACGCCAGCCGTGGTGACAGCGTCAGCGTGATTAACATGCCGTTCTCCGCCGAGCGTGGCGAAGTGATCGCCGACCCGTCGTTCTACACGCAGCCGTGGTTCTGGGACATCGTCAAGCAAGTGCTGGGTGTGTTGTTCATCCTGGTGCTGGTGTTCGGTGTCCTGCGCCCGGTGCTCAACAACATCACAGGTCACGGCAAAAAACAGCTGGCGCTTGCAGGAAGCGACGTCGAGTTGGGTGGCATGGGCGGCCTGGACGGCGAGCTGGCCAACGACCGTGTCAGCCTCGGCGGCCCGCAAAGCATCCTGTTGCCAAGCCCGAGCGAAGGCTATGACGCTCAGTTGAACGCAATCAAGAGTCTGGTGGCAGAAGACCCGGGCCGTGTGGCCCAGGTCGTGAAAGAGTGGATTAACGCAGATGAATGATCGAGCCGCTGTTGCCAAGCTCACCAAGGTCGACAAAGCCGCCGTGTTGCTGCTGTCTTTGGGTGAGACCGACGCCGCACAAGTGCTGCGTCACATGGGCCCCAAAGAGGTTCAGCGTGTAGGCGTGGCCATGGCGCAAATGCGCAATGTGCACCGTGAGCAAGTCGAGCAGGTGATGAGCGAGTTCGTCGAGATCGTCGGCGACCAGACCAGCCTGGGCGTCGGCTCCGACAGCTACATCCGCAAGATGCTCACCTCGGCCTTGGGCGAAGACAAGGCCAACGGCCTGATCGACCGCATCCTGCTGGGTGGCAACACCAGCGGCCTCGACAGCCTGAAATGGATGGAGCCGCGCGCCGTTGCCGACGTGATTCGCTACGAACACCCCCAGATCCAGGCCATCGTCGTCGCTTATCTGGACCCGGACCAGGCCGGTGAAGTGCTCGGCCATTTCGACCATAAAGTGCGCCTGGACATTATCCTGCGCGTGTCTTCGCTGAACACCGTGCAGCCGGCAGCCCTGAAAGAGCTCAACACGATTCTCGAGAAGCAGTTCTCGGGTAATTCGAATGCCTCGCGCACTACCTTGGGCGGTATCAAGCGCGCAGCCGACATCATGAACTTCCTCGACAGCTCGGTCGAAGGCCAGTTGATGGACTCGATCCGCGAGATCGACGACACCCTATCCGGCCAGATCGAAGATCTCATGTTCGTGTTCAACAACCTCTCCGATGTCGACGACCGTGGCATCCAGGCGTTGCTGCGTGAGGTGTCGTCTGATGTGCTGGTACTGGCGCTCAAAGGTTCGGACGACGGCGTCCAAGAGAAGATCTTCAAGAACATGTCCAAGCGTGCCTCCGAACTGTTGCGCGACGACCTGGAAGCCAAAGGCCCGGTGCGCGTCAGCGACGTGGAAACCGCCCAGAAGGAAATCCTCACCATTGCCCGCCGTATGGCCGAAGCCGGAGAAATCGTTCTCGGCGGGAAGGGCGGCGAAGAAATGATTTAAGGCGCTTCCCATGTCGAACAAAGATGAGACGCCCAGCGATCTGATTCGCGCTCGGGATGTCGGCGGGTTCGACATCTGGTCGTTGCCCAGCTTCGACCCGCATGTGCCGGAGCCCGAGCCTGAGCCGGTTGAAGAAACACCGGCGCAAATGGAAGAAGTGCCGCTGGAGGAAGTCCAGCCACTGACCCTCGAAGAATTGGAAGCCATCCGCCAGGAGGCCTACAACGAAGGCTTCGCCGCGGGTGAAAAAGATGGTTTTCGCAGCACCACGCTGAAAGTTCGCCAAGAGGCCGAGGAGGCGCTGAGCGTCAAGCTGGCCAGCCTGGAACGCTTGATGGGCAACCTGTTTGACCCTATTGCCGAGCAGGATGCGCAGCTGGAAAAATCCATGATCGGCCTGGTCGAGCATATCGCCCGCCAGGTGATCCAGCGCGAACTGGTGCTCGATTCCAGCCATATCGAAAGCGTGATGCGCGAAGCCCTCAAGCTGTTGCCTTTGGGCGTTGGCAATGTGCGGCTGTACATCAATCCGCAGGATTTCGAACAGGTCAAAGCCCTGCGCGAGCGCCACGAAGAAACCTGGCGCATCGTCGAGGATGCGGCGCTGCTGCCTGGTGGTTGCCGCGTCGAAACCGAACACAGCCGCATCGATGCCACGGTGGAAACCCGCATCAGCCAGATCATGGCGAAAATGTTCGATCAATTGCATGAACAGTCCCTGCACCCGGCCGAACCTGACCTGAGCGTGGACCTGGACGCCGCCGATGCGCCTTGATCGCACCAGCTTCGCCAAGCGCCTGAGCGGCTACGCCGAGGCCACTGAGTTGCCCGGCCAGCCGATCCTTGAAGGGCGCCTGTTGCGCATGGTCGGCCTCACCCTCGAAGCCGAAGGCCTGCGCGCCGCTATGGGCAGCCGTTGCCTGGTGATCAACGACGACAGCTACCATCCGGTGCAGGTCGAAGCCGAAGTGATGGGCTTTTCCGGCAGCAAGATTTTCCTCATGCCGGTGGGCAGCCTGGCGGGTATCGCGCCCGGTGCCCGCGTGGTGCCGCTGGCCGATACTGGCCGCCTGCCGATGGGCATGAGCATGCTCGGTCGTGTGCTGGACGGTGCCGGTCGCGCGCTGGACGGCAAAGGCGGCATGAAGGCTGAGGACTGGGTGCCGATGGACGGCCCCACTATCAACCCGCTCAACCGCAACCCGATCAGCGTGCCGCTGGACGTGGGCATTCGCAGCATCAACGGTTTATTGACGGTCGGTCGCGGCCAGCGCCTGGGCCTGTTCGCCGGTACCGGCGTGGGTAAATCGGTGCTGCTGGGCATGATGACGCGCTTTACCGAAGCCGACATCATTGTGGTCGGTCTGATCGGCGAGCGGGGCCGCGAAGTAAAGGAATTCATCGAGCACAGCCTCGGCGAAGAAGGTCTCAAGCGCTCGGTCGTCGTCGCATCCCCGGCCGATGATGCGCCGCTGATGCGCTTGCGCGCCGCCATGTATTGCACGCGCATCGCTGAATATTTTCGCGACAAGGGCAAGAACGTCCTGTTGCTGATGGACTCGCTCACGCGTTTCGCCCAGGCTCAGCGGGAAATCGCCTTGGCCATCGGCGAGCCGCCAGCCACCAAAGGCTACCCGCCGTCGGTGTTCGCCAAGCTGCCTAAGTTGGTGGAGCGTGCCGGTAATGCTGAAGCCGGCGGCGGTTCGATCACCGCGTTCTACACGGTGTTGTCCGAAGGCGATGACCAGCAAGACCCGATTGCCGACTCGGCGCGTGGTGTGCTCGACGGCCACATCGTGCTGTCGCGGCGCCTGGCGGAAGAAGGGCACTACCCGGCCATCGACATCGAAGCGTCGATCAGTCGGGTGATGCCGGCGGTGGTTACCCCCGAGCACATGGCCCGCGCGCAGCACTTCAAGCAATTGTGGTCGCGCTATCAGCAGAGCCGCGACCTGATCAGTGTCGGCGCCTACGTGGCCGGTGGTGACCGCGAAACTGACTTGGCGATTGCCCTGCAGCCGCAACTGGTGACCTACCTGCGCCAAGGCCTCAACGACAAGATCAGCATGGGCGAAAGCGAGGCACACCTGGGCTCGATCTTCGCGCCAGCGCCAGGCGGATAAGCCATGGCCAGCACGCGTTCTTCACGCCTGGCACCCGTGGTAGATATGGCCGAAAAAGCCGAGAAAACGGCTGTGCAGCGCTTGGGCTACTTTCAGGGGCAGGTACGCCTGGCGGAAAGCAAGCTGGGCGACCTGGAGCGCTTTCGCGGCGAATACCAACAGCAGTGGATCGAACGCGGCAGCAAAGGCGTGTCCGGCCAGTGGTTGATGGGCTATCAGGGCTTCCTCAATCAGTTGGAGACTGCCGTCGGCCAGCAGCGCCAGAGCCTCGCCTGGCACCAGAACAACCTCGATAAAGCCCGCGAGGCTTGGCAGGCGGCGTTTGCCCGGGTCGAAGGTTTGCGCAAACTGGTGCAGCGCTACATCGACGAAGCGCGGGCGCTTGAAGATAAGCGTGAGCAGAAGCTGCTGGATGAGCTTTCACAACGCCTTCCCCGCCAATCACAGTACTAAGTGTCATTTGCTCCTCTGTGTTGCTCATAGCCGATTCACCTGCTAAACCTTGTTGCACATTGCCAATGACAAGGAAGCAGTCGTATGTCAGTCGAGTCAGAAGTGTCCCTGGATGGGAAAAAAGCGACGATTACTATCAAGGGGCGATTCGATTTCGGTAGCCACCAAGCCTTTCGTGATGCCTACGAGTGTTTCTACAAGGTGCCCGAGGTCTACGTGGTGGACTTGAAAGACACCACCTACATGGACAGCTCCGCCTTGGGCATGCTCCTGCTGTTGCGCGACCATGCCGGTGGCGATAACGCCGAAGTACAGGTGATCAACAGTAACTCCGACGTGCGCAAGATCCTCGCCATCTCCAACTTCGACAAACTGTTCGATCTCGGTTGAGCAGCTTGGCCCCAGTCCTTGAACTGCTGACGATCCTGATCGCCGAAGACAGCGCCGCCGATTTGCTGTTGTTGTCGACGATCATTCGGCGCCAGGGCCATCAGGTACTCACCGCCACGAACGGTGCGCAAGCGGTCGAGGTGTTTACCCGCGAGCGCCCGCAGTTGGTGTTGATGGACGCGCTGATGCCGGTGATGGACGGCTTTGAAGCGGCTCGCCGCATCAAGCAGCTGGCTGGGGAAGCGTTGGTGCCGATCATCTTCCTCACGTCGTTGCGCGAGAGCGAAGCCCTGGCGCAGTGCCTGGATGCCGGGGGTGATGACTTCCTGCCCAAGCCTTACAACCCGTTGATCCTGGCTGCCAAGATCAACGCCATGGACCGCCTGCGTCGGCTGCAGAGCACGGTGTTGCAGCAGCGTGACCTGATCGCCAAGCACCACGATTATCTGCTGCATGAGCAGCGTGCGGCCAAGGCGGTGTTCGACAAGGTGGCGCATTCGGGGTGTATCAACGCGGCGCCAAACATTCGTTACCTGCAATCGCCCTATGCGCTGTTTAACGGTGACCTGCTGTTGGCGGCGTACACGCCCTGCGGTGACATGCACGTACTGCTCGGCGATTTCACCGGCCATGGCTTGCCGGCGGCCGTGGGAGCCATGCCGCTGGCGGAGGTGTTTTACGGCATGACGGCGAAGGGCTATGGCCTGGCCCAGATCCTGCGCGAGATGAACGCCAAGCTCAAACGTATCCTGCCGGTGGACATGTTCTGCTGCGCTACCCTGATGTGCCTGAGTGCCGAGCGGCGAGTGGTGGAGGTGTGGAACGGCGGCATGCCCGAAGGTTATGTGCATGAAGTCGCCACGGGCAAGCGCACGCCGTTGATGTCGCGGCACTTGCCGTTGGGCGTGCTCAAGGCCGAGAGGTTTGATGACAGCACCGAAGTTTGGCCCATGGCTTTGGGCGACCGCGTGTTCTTGCTCTCTGACGGTGTGCTGGACACCGCCGATGCCAATGACCAGTTGTTCGGTGCCGAACGCCTGCAGCAGGTGTTTGCGGCGAATCGCGAACCTGACCGGCTGTTCGAAGACATCGAGCAAGCCCTGGCGGCGTTTCGTGGCCAGGCGCGCGACGACGTCAGCATGGTCGAGATCACCTTGCAGGCCGGCGAGCCAATGCGCGCGACCGAGCCGATGTATGCCGACAGCGGGCAGTCATGCCCGCTGGATTGGTCGGTGAGTTTTGAATTTCGTGCGCAGACGCTTAAAAGGTACAACCCGTTGCCGTATTTGCTGCAATTGCTGCAGGAGATCCATGGCCTGCGCAAGCAGAGCGGAGCGCTTTACAGTGTGATGGCTGAGTTGTATTCCAACGCGCTGGAGCATGGCGTGCTGGGCTTGGATTCGCGGCTCAAGCTTGATGCGCGGGGGTTCGCCGAGTATTACCATCAGCGCAATGAGCGCCTTGTGCAATTGAACAGTGGTTATGTGCGTGTGCACGTGCAGGTGGTGCCAACCCCCACGGGCGGCAAAATGACGCTACGCATCGACGACAGCGGTCCTGGATTTGACGTGGAGCAGGTGCTGGCGCGCCCGCTGGACGTCGACCGTCTGTCTGGACGCGGATTGAGTCTGGTCCGGCAGTTGAGCCGCGATGTGCGCTGGTTGGATGGCGGGCGCAGTGTGTGCGTGGAGTTTTACTGGGAGGCTCTGGCATAATCCGCCGATTCTTGATCAAGGAGCGAGCAAGTGGCTGAGATTCATCTGGACCCTGACGTGTTATCGGGTTTGCAGGAGGTTATGGAGAGCGAGTATCCCAAGCTGCTCGATACCTTCCTCGACGATTCGCAGAAGCGCGTCGAGGCGTTGCGCAAATCGCGCGATGATGCCAAGGCGCTTGGGCGTATAGCGCATAGCTTCAAGGGCAGCAGTGGGAACCTCGGGGCGGTTCGGTTGGCGCAGTTGTGTCAGCGGCTGGAGGTCGAGTCTGTTGGCGCGACGGCGGACTTGGGCGCCCTGGTTGATCAGATTGATCATGAGTTTGCGTTGGTTCGACCAATGTATGAGTCGGAGCGAGAGCGCTTTCAGCTTTAGGTATGTTGAGTACATATCCGTTGTCTGAATAACGGATATGTACACGTTAAAAACATCCAGACCAGCAACCTGGCCCAACTCTTGCTGTACCTCCATGACTGCATCCCCGATCCCCTATGCAGTGGAGACCTTTACCTATGCCAGTCGCCCAGAATTCGCTTCTTCAGGCTGCCTCCGTGGCCAAGCCTCAAGCGCCTGCCGTCACCCCCCAGGTCGCGGCTGCGGACCCACGGGACAAGGGCCCTGGCTTCGCTCAGGTGTTCGCCGGCCAAGGCGCGAAACCCACGGTAAAAGCCGACGATACCTCGGCCAAGCCCACGCGTGACAAACCTTCCGATGCCAGCGACAAGCCTGCCGCCAGCACGCCAGCGGTTGCCGATAGCGGCAATCCCTTGCCTGCCAAGCCACCGGCCAAGTCCGACAGCAGTGCCAGCAGTCACGACGACAAACCCACCGACTCGTCTTTGGTGCAGCAACCCCCCGTCGACCCGGCCTTGATTGTCACCGTCACGCCGGTGGCCGTGCCTGTCCCCGTGGAAACACCTGCGCCTGTTGCGGCCAAGGACGACCAGGCCCAGCCGGTCGTGGCGGCACCGGTCGCTGCCACGGATGAGATCAAGCAGCCCGCGTTCGACCCTGAAGCCGACCCGTTGGACGCGATGCCGGCCGTGCGCCTGGCGATGGAGCAGGGCGGTCACGTGTCGGCCAGCAGCCAGACGCCGCAGAAAGCCGCGCCGACGACTCAGGATCAGCCGACCGCTGCGCAGAACTTCGCTGCAGGCCTGGCCAATATGGTCGACCAGCAAGCCACCAAAGACAGCACTGATCAAGGCGGTGACAAAGCCTTCAGCGGGTTGATCGAAGGCGGCCTCAAGGACTTGAAAGACGCCAGCAGCGACACCCGCGTCGATGACTTCGCCAACCGCCTGGTCGCTCTGACCCAGGCCGCCACGCCGAAAACCGCGAATGCGTTGCCACCGGTAGCGAATGCGCCGTTGGCCATGCATCAGGGTGGCTGGACCGAAGAAGTGGTTAACCGCGTGATGTACCTGTCCAGCGCGAACCTCAAGTCAGCAGAGATCCAGTTGCAGCCGGCAGAGCTGGGGCGCCTTGATATCAAGGTCAACATGACGGCGGACCAACAGGCCCAGGTCACCTTCATGAGTGGTCATGCGGTGGTGCGTGAAGCGCTGGAAAGCCAGTCCGGCCGCCTGCGCGAGATGTTCGCCCAGCAGGGCATGGGGCAGGTGGACGTTAACGTCTCCGACCAGTCCCGTGGTTGGCAAGGGCAGGGCCAGGAGCAACAGCCGCAGAACCAGGCCCGCAGCGTGAGCGGTAGCGGTGGACGAGGTGACGGCGGTGATGGCAGTGATCACGCTGAGGTGGCGGCAGCCGTCGCGCCGGTGACCCAGACCATCATCGGCTCCAGCGCCGTCGATTACTACGCCTGACACCTGTTGAAACCCAGTCAATCTGGGGGCTGGCTTGCCTGCGATGGCGGTGTATCAGTCACAGAGATGTGAGCTGAGCCACCGCCATCGCAGGCAAGCCAGCCCCCACATTTGATTCGTGGTGTTCTCGCTTCCCCAATTACCAGACAACTCTGGCATAACACTTGCTCTTGCCTTTCCGTAGATCTATGAATTCCCGAATAGTGACGGATTATTGGCATGGCGAAGAGCGACGACGCAGCAACTCCCCCCGCAGGCAAAGGCAAGCTCAAGCTTATCCTGTTGATCGTGCTGGGCCTGCTCCTGGCCATCGGCGCCTCAGTGGGCGGCACTTGGTACATCATGCATAGCAGCGCGAGCAAACCAGCCCCCGCCGCCGAAACCGCCACTAACGTCAAGCAACCGGCAATCTTCGAGCCGATGCTTCCGGCCTTTGTCGCCAACTTCAATCAGAACGGTCGTCAACGCTACCTGCAGGTGAGCATCACCTTGCTGGCGCGTAACCAGGCGGACCTGGATGCGCTCAAAGTGCACATGCCGGTGATCCGCAATAACCTGGTGATGCTGTTTTCCGGGCAGAGCTTCGACAGCCTGGCCACCCCGGTCGGCCAGGAAATGCTGCGCCAGAAGGTCACTGCCAGCGTGCAGGAAGTGGCCCAGAAAGAGCTCGGCAAAGTCGTGGTCGAGCAGGCGCTCTTCACTAACTTCGTATTGCAGTAGGATCACGACATGGCCGTGCAAGACCTGCTGTCCCAGGATGAAATCGACGCGCTGTTGCATGGCGTCGACGATGGTCTGGTACAGACCGAAATGGCTGCCGAGCCCGGCAGCGTCAAAAGTTATGACCTGACCAGCCAGGATCGCATCGTCCGTGGACGCATGCCGACGCTGGAGATGATCAACGAACGTTTTGCCCGCTACACCCGTATCAGCATGTTCAACATGCTGCGCCGCTCGGCGGACGTGGCGGTCGGCGGTGTGCAGGTGATGAAGTTCGGCGAGTACGTGCACTCGCTGTACGTGCCCACCAGTCTCAACCTGGTCAAGATCAAGCCGTTGCGCGGCACCGCGCTGTTCATCCTCGACGCCAAGCTGGTGTTCAAGCTGGTGGACAACTTTTTTGGTGGCGACGGCCGTCACGCCAAGATCGAAGGTCGTGAATTCACCCCCACCGAGTTGCGGGTGGTGCGCATGGTGCTGGAGCAGGCCTTCATCGACTTGAAGGAAGCCTGGCAGGCGATCATGGAAGTCAATTTTGAGTACATCAACTCGGAAGTGAACCCGGCCATGGCCAACATCGTCGGCCCCAGCGAAGCCATTGTGGTCTCCACCTTCCACATCGAGCTCGATGGCGGTGGCGGCGACCTGCACGTGACCATGCCGTACTCGATGATCGAGCCGGTGCGCGAGATGCTTGACGCCGGCTTCCAGTCCGACCTGGATGATCAAGACGAACGCTGGGTCAAGGCCCTTCGCGAAGACCTGCTCGACGTCGACGTACCCCTGAGCGCCACCGTGGCCCGTCGCCAGCTGCGGTTGCGCGATATTTTGCACATGCAGCCGGGGGACGTGATTCCCGTGGAATTACCGGAAGAACTGATCATGCGTGCCAGCGGCGTGCCGTCGTTCAAGGTCAAGCTGGGTTCCCACAAAGGCAATTTGGCGCTGCAAGTGATCGAACCGATCAACCGTCGCTGATCAACAACTATTTTTGCTTCGCCGAGGACATGTAATGGCTACCGAACACGAAAACACTTCCGCCGAAGACCAAGCCCTGGCTGACGAGTGGGCTGCGGCCCTGGAAGAAACCGGCGATGTTGGGCAGGACGATATCGACGCGCTGCTGGCCGCCGACGCCGCCAGCGCGCCGGTTGGCAACCGCCTGGCGATGGAAGAATTCGGCAGTGTGCCGAAAAACAACGACCCGGTCACTCTCGACGGCCCGAACCTGGATGTGATCCTCGACATTCCTGTGTCGATTTCTATGGAAGTGGGCAGCACCGACATCAACATCCGCAACCTGTTGCAGCTCAACCAAGGCTCGGTGATCGAGCTGGATCGCCTGGCCGGTGAGCCGTTGGACGTGCTGGTCAACGGTACGCTGATCGCCCATGGCGAGGTGGTGGTGGTCAACGAGAAGTTTGGCATCCGCCTGACGGACGTGATCAGCCCGAGCGAACGCATCAAGAAGTTGCGCTGATATGAAGTATTCGATGGCGGGACTGTTTCTGGCGCTGCCATTGAGCGCCCTGGCGGCCGAGCCGATTGCGCAAGCGGCGGCTGCGGCGCCCGTAGTCAGCAGTGGCGTCGGTGGGCAATTGACCCAGCTGGTGCTGGGCCTGTTGCTGGTGGTCGGGTTGATTTTCGTGCTGGCCTGGTTGATGCGCCGCGTGCAGCGCATCGGTCCGGGCAATGGCCAAGTCATTGAGATGATCGGCTCGCGTGCCCTCGGCCCGCGTGATCGTCTGGTGCTGGTGCAAGTCGGTGAGGAACAGATTCTGCTCGGCATCACGCCGGGTCGTATCACCCCGCTGCACGTGCTCAAGTCGCCGGTGGAGGTGGCTAAGACCGAGGCCGCTACGCCAGAATTCGCCCAGCGCCTGATGGAGTTGCTGGGCAAGGATCAGAAGGATAAGAAGTAATGCGCGTTTTATTGACGCTCATGCTGTTGCTGGCAGCGCCTCTGGCGTTGGCGGCCGACCCGTTGTCGATCCCGGCGATCACGCTGGGCACCAACGCCGCCGGCGCCCAGGAATATTCGGTCAGCCTGCAGATCCTGCTGATCATGACCGCGCTGAGTTTTATCCCGGCGTTTGTCATGCTGATGACCAGCTTTACGCGGATCATCATCGTGTTCTCGATCCTGCGTCAGGCTTTAGGCCTGCAGCAGACACCGTCGAACCAGATTCTCACTGGCATGGCGCTGTTCTTGACGCTGTTCATCATGGCGCCGGTGTTCGACAAGGTTAACCAGCAAGCCCTGCAGCCCTACCTGGCGGAAAAGCTCACCGCCCAGGATGCGATCGATAAGGCCCAAGGCCCGATCAAGGACTTCATGCTGTCGCAAACCCGCTCCAGCGACCTCGAGCTGTTCATGCGCTTGTCCAAGCGCACCGACATCGCCACGCCGGATCAGGCGCCACTGACCATCTTGGTGCCGGCGTTTGTCACCTCCGAATTGAAGACTGCGTTCCAGATCGGCTTCATGATCTTTATCCCGTTCCTGATCATCGACCTGGTGGTGGCGAGCGTGCTGATGGCCATGGGTATGATGATGCTGTCGCCGCTGATTATTTCGTTGCCCTTCAAGATCATGCTGTTTGTGCTGGTGGACGGTTGGGCGCTGATTATCGGCACGCTGGCCAGCAGTTTCGGCGGAGTGTAGCGCCATGACCCCAGAAGTAGCGGTCGACCTGTTTCGTGAAGCGCTGTGGCTGACCACTATGATGGTCGCTGTGCTGGTGGTGCCGAGCCTGTTGGTCGGCCTGCTGGTGGCGATGTTCCAGGCCGCGACGCAGATCAACGAACAAACCTTGAGCTTCCTCCCGCGCTTGCTGGTGATGTTGATCACCTTGATCGTCGCCGGCCCGTGGCTGGTGCAAACTTTCATGGAATACATCCTGCAGTTGTACGGCAGTATTCCGCAGTTGATCGGCTGACCGCATGCAATCCGTGCTGGCCTTGACCGACACCCAGATCAGCACCTGGGTGGCGTCTTTCATCCTGCCGATGTTTCGCGTCACGGCGGTGCTGATGACCATGCCGGTGTTCGGTACCACCTTGGTTCCGCGGCGTATCCGCCTGTATTTCGCCTTCGCGATCACCGTGGTGATCGTGCCCGGTTTGCCGCCGATGCCGCCGGTGAATGCCCTGGACCTCAGCGCGCTGTTGCTGATTGCCGAACAAATTCTGATCGGCGCGCTGCTGGGGTTCTCGCTGACGTTGTTCTTCCAGGCGTTTGTGATTGCCGGGCAAATCATCTCGGTGCAGATGGGCATGGGCTTTGCGTCCATGGTCGATCCCACCAACGGCGTGTCGGTGGCGGTGATCGGGCAGTTCCTGACCATGCTGGTGACCTTGCTGTTCCTGGCCATGAACGGCCACTTGGTGGTGTTCGAGGTCATGACCGAAAGCTTCACCACCTTACCGGTGGGCTCGGGGCTGGTGGTCAACCACTTCTGGGAACTGGTGGGGCGCCTCAGTTGGGTGTTGGGCGCTTCGTTGTTGCTGGTATTGCCGGCGATCACCGCGCTGCTGGTGGTCAACATTGCCTTTGGCGTGATGACCCGTGCGGCGCCGCAACTGAACATTTTCTCGATTGGTTTCCCGCTCACCCTGGTCTTGGGCATGGGGATTTTCTGGGTCGGCATGGCCGACATTCTCAATCAGTATCAACCGTTGGCGACCGAAGCCTTGCAGTTCTTACGTGACTTGGCACGGGCGCGTTGAGCCATGGCCGAGAGCGAGAGTGGTCAGGACAAAACAGAAGACCCCACGGAGAAACGTAAAAAGGACTCCAGGGAAAAGGGCGAAATTGCGCGCTCCAAAGAACTCAATACCCTGGCGGTCATGCTCGCCGGTTCCGGCGGCCTGTTGATTTACGGCGGTGGTTTGGCGCTGGACATGATGGAGTTGATGAAACTCAACTTTTCACTGCCCCGCGAAGTGCTGCTCAGCCCCGGCGCCATGGGCCAGTACCTGCTGCACTCGGGCAAAATCGCGATTCTGGCGGTGCAGCCAGTGCTCATCACCTTGTTGCTGGCGGCGTTGATCGGGCCGGTGTCGCTCGGCGGCTGGCTGTTTGCTGCCGGCAGCATGGCGCCCAAGTTTAGCCGGATGAACCCTGGGGCAGGGCTCAAACGCATGTTTTCCACCAAGGCGCTGGTGGAGTTGCTCAAGGCGCTGGCGAAATTCATCCTGATTCTGTTTGTGGCGCTGACGGTGTTATCGTCGGATATCGACGATTTGCTGCGCATCGCCCATGAACCGCTGGAGTCGGCAATTATCCACAGCGTGCAGGTGGTGGGCTGGAGTGCGCTGTGGATGGCCTGCGGGCTGATCATCATCGCTGCGGTGGATGCACCGATCCAGCTGTGGGAAAGCCACAAGAAGCTGCTGATGACCAAGCAGGAAGTACGCGACGAGCACAAGGACCAGGAAGGGCGCCCTGAGGTCAAGCAACGCATTCGCCAACTGCAGCGCGAAATGTCCCAACGCAAGATGATGGCCTCGGTACCGGATGCCGACGTGGTGATCACCAACCCAACCCACTACGCCGTCGCCCTCAAGTACGACCCGGAGAAGGGCGGCGCGCCGATGTTGCTGGCCAAGGGCAGCGACTTTACCGCCTTGAAAATCCGCGAAATCGCCGTGGCCAACGACATCCTGTTGCTGGAGTCGCCGGAGCTGGCGCGCTCGATCTTTTACTCCACCGACCTCGATCAGGAAATCCCTGCCGGGTTGTACCTGGCGGTGGCGCAGGTGTTGGCATACGTGTATCAGATCCGCCAATACCGCGCCGGCAAGGGCAAGCGGCCTGATCCGCTCAAAGACCTGCCGATCCCACCGGATTTGCGCCGCGATTCCTGAGTTACCCTGCCCGCCATGGCGGTATAACAGCCAACGTTTGTCATCCGTCTAAATTCCGGCCTTACCTGTCAACTTTGACAGTATCCCTTGCACCGCCTTCACTGTTTGATAGGGCGACAAGGCGCGCCTTCATGTGCGGCTCGGGAGAGTGGTCATGGATAGGGGGTCGGTCAGGTGGTTCGACGCAGTCAGGGGCATTGGTTTTATCGCCCGTGACCGCGATGGCAATGCGGTGCCCGTCGAGTCGGCGGGCAATCAATACAGCGAAGTCGATGCGCCGGTTGCTCCGCCCAAGGCGCGAAAAGCTCGCAAGCGAAAACGATAAATCGAGACGTGGTCCTGCAGCAGCGCTTGTTGTGGCGAGCCCGCTCGCCACGACACTCAGTTGCCACTCATCCTCTACCACCCGCCGCTAACCCTCGTCTACCTGTCAACTTTGACAGTAGCCAGCGACGCCTTCCTGCGGTTCCATAACAGCACACACTGCGCACAAGTAGTTACGAGATGCAGAGGGAGCGGTGATGGAAGCGGTGACGGGCACAATCAAGTCGTATAGCCAAAAAACCGGGGAAGGCTGGATTGCACTCGACAGCGGCGAAGAGCCGGTACGTGTGGATTTCAGGAGTTCGGGAGCGCGTCGACTGAAAAACGGCCAGCGGGTGCAATTTGCGAGGATTCATCGACCCACGGGCATCTTTGCGTCCCACATCAAGATTATTTAGCGACGTACATGCGGCGTCTCGAACGCGAAGTCAGGAGAAGGGCAATGGCAACAGGCACAGTGAAGTGGTTTAACGCGGAAAAGGGCTTTGGTTTTATTACACCTGACGATGGGAGCCCGGATGTTTTCGTCCATTATTCGGCAATTACAACGGTTGGGTTCAAAACGTTGGAAGAGCAACAAAAGGTAGCGTTCGACACTACCCAGGGGCAAAAAGGGCCGCAGGCCGAGAATGTGAGGGCTCTATGATGATCGTACCCACGCTCGCGCGTGGGAACAATCAGTCCGCTGATCCAGCCTAGATTTTGCCCGGTGCAGGCTCGGCTGACGGCCCCCTGTCATCCAGCACTCGCTCAGCCAACAATCACCCCCACCTCAATCAACTGCGCAATGCCCAGCGCGGCTTCTCGCTGTGTTCGTTCCAGATCAAAAGCGAAATCGCAGCTCAGGGCGTGGGCGGACGCCAGGGTTTCGGAGAGGTTAACCAGCAGGTCTTCGGTGCTGATGTTGCCGATGACGGTGACGAGTACGGTGGGGGCGTTTTGTGTGGTTTTAGACATGGCGTCGCTCCGCGGAAAGAATAAGGGATCACCTTGACATTGCGAGCCGCGACGCCCGACCGCTGTGTACGGAGACTAGAGAGCGAGTTTCCTAGGGGGGGCAACCTTAAAGCCCTGTCGGAAATTTGCTCGATAGCAGCAGATGTATACCCATCTAAATGTGAGAGCTGGCTTGCCGGCAATGACTGGATCGCAGCTAGCCGATCAGGTGACTGGCACGCCGCAATCGCAGGCAAGCCAGCTTCCACAGTTGAATCGATTTACACCCAGTAGGCGCGGTCGCTTGTGCGGTCATCTGAGCCTCAAAGCAAAAGTTGGAAGGCTTCTTGCAATACCGCTTCCAGGACGCTCCCCAGCGTCAAAACTTTGCTTCAAGGAACACGAGGAATACCGGTGGTAGATCGCTCTCAAATGCTCAGCACGGCCCGTGGCACCCTGACTGACTTGTCGCGGGGCAACCTGGGCGTGCCGTTGTTGTTGCTGGTGATGCTGGCAATGATGATGTTGCCGATGCCGCCGTTCCTGCTCGACGTTTTCTTCACCTTCAACATTGCCCTGTCCGTCGTTGTGCTGCTGGTGTGCGTCTACGCCTTGCGGCCGCTGGATTTCGCGGTGTTCCCGACCATTCTACTGATCGCAACCCTGTTGCGTCTGGCGTTGAACGTGGCGTCTACGCGGGTGGTGATGCTGAACGGCCAGGACGGCCATGCCGCCGCCGGTAAGGTGATCCAGGCCTTTGGTGAGGTGGTGATCGGCGGTAACTACGTGGTCGGTATCGTGGTGTTCGCGATCCTGATGATCATCAACTTCGTGGTGGTGACCAAGGGCGCCGGGCGGATTTCCGAGGTGAGCGCGCGGTTTACCCTCGACGCCATGCCGGGCAAACAGATGGCAATCGACGCCGACCTCAACGCCGGCCTGATTGACCAGAACCAAGCCAAATCCCGTCGCCTGGAAGTGGCCCAGGAAGCCGAGTTCTACGGCTCCATGGACGGCGCGAGCAAATTCGTGCGCGGTGACGCCATCGCGGGCCTGTTGATTCTGTTCATCAACTTGATCGGCGGGATAGCCGTCGGCATCTTCCAGCACGGCATGACCTTCGGCGATGCGGGCAAGGTCTACGCCTTGCTGACCATCGGTGACGGTTTAGTGGCGCAATTGCCATCACTGTTGTTATCCACAGCGGCGGCCATCATGGTCACCCGTGCTTCGGGCTCCGAAGACATGGGCAAGCAGATCAGCCGCCAGATGTTTGCCTCGCCCAAGGCGCTGGCCGTGGCGGCAGGCATTATGGCGATCATGGGCATCGTGCCGGGCATGCCGCATGTGTCGTTCCTCAGCATGGCGGCCATGGCCGCGGGAGGGGCTTACCTGTTCTGGCGCAAGCAGAACTTGGTCAAGGTCAAGGCTCAACAGGAAATCGCCCGTCAACAGGAACTGCTGCCATCGCCGGCCCGCGCCCAGGAAACCAAGGAATTGGGCTGGGATGACGTGACCCCGATTGACATGATCGGCCTGGAAGTCGGCTACCGCCTGATTCCGCTGGTGGACCGCAACCAGGGCGGGCAATTGCTCGCGCGGATCAAGGGCGTGCGTAAGAAGCTGTCCCAGGACTTGGGCTTCCTGATGCCCACCGTGCATATCCGCGACAACCTCGACTTGGCGCCCAGCGCCTACCGCCTGACGCTGATGGGTGTGATCCTCGCCGAAGCCGAGATTTACCCCGACCGCGAACTGGCGATCAACCCTGGCCAGGTCTTCGGCACGCTCAACGGCATTACCGCCAAAGATCCGGCTTTTGGCCTGGAAGCGGTGTGGATCGAAGTCAGCCAGCGCAGCCAGGCACAATCACTGGGTTACACCGTGGTAGACGCCAGCACCGTGGTCGCCACGCACCTCAACCAGATTCTCTACAAACACTCCCACGAGCTGATCGGCCACGAGGAAGTCCAGCAATTGATGGGCTTGCTGGCCAAAGCCTCGCCAAAGTTGGCCGAAGAGCTGGTGCCGGGCGTGTTGTCGCTGTCGCAACTGCTCAAGGTGTTGCAGGCGCTACTCGCCGAACAGGTGCCGGTACGCGACATTCGCAGCATTGCCGAGGCCATCGCCAACAATGCCGCCAAGAGTCAAGATACTGCCGCGCTGGTGGCTGCGGTACGCGTCGGATTGTCCCGCGCAATCGTGCAAAGCATTGTAGGGGTTGAGTCTGAGCTGCCTGTGATCACCTTGGAACCCAGGTTGGAACAAATATTGCTCAATAGTATTCAGAAGGCAGGACAAGGCCAGGAAGAAGGCGTTCTGCTGGAGCCAAGCATGGCGGAAAAACTGCAGCGCTCGTTGATCGAAGCCGCGCAGCGCCAGGAAATGGCGGGCCACCCGGTGATTCTGCTGGTAGCAGGCCCGGTCCGCGCGATGTTGTCGCGGTTTGGGCGCTTGGCAGTGCCGAATTTGCACGTTTTGGCTTATCAGGAAATTCCTGACAACAAGCAAGTGACTATCGTCGCGACAGTAGGGCCCAATGGCTGAGGTAGTGGGTTATGCAAGTTAAGCGTTTTTTCGCCGCCGATATGCGTCAGGCCATGAAACTGGTACGTGATGAGCTGGGCGCCGATGCCGCGATTATCGGTAACCGTCGTATTGCCGGCGGTGTTGAGCTAACGGCTGCCCTGGATTACACGCCCTCGGCGCTGGCGCCGCGCGTGCCGAACATGGAACTCGAAGACGAGCTGCGTAAGACTGCCTCACGCATTGTCTCGGCCCAGGCTGAGCTGAGCATGCGTGGCGATAGCGATGCCTCCACCAATCGCCAGTTGTTCGCTGGCCTGCCACTGACCGCTGCCGAGCCGCTGGTTGAACCAACATTCAAAGAACCGCCGCGTCCTGCAGCGCCTGCCCCGGCTGCCGCAGTTGACCAGCGCGCGTTTGATTCAATGCGCTTTGAACTCAATGGCCTGCGTGAGCTGCTCGAAGTGCAGCTGGGTTCGTTGGCGTGGAACCAGTTGCAAGGCAGCAAGCCGCAACAGGCCAACCTGTGGCGTCGCCTGCAACGGATCGGCCTGTCCGGCCCGTTGTCCCGTGACTTGCTGGCGCTCACCGCCGAAGTCGAAGAACCTCGCCAAGCCTGGCGCATGCTGCTGGCGCACTTGGCACGCATGATCGTCACTCCGCAAATCGAACCCTTGGAAGAGGGCGGTGTGATTGCCATGGTCGGCCCTGCCGGCATGGGCAAGACCACCACCCTGGCCAAGCTGGCGGCGCGTTATGTGCTCAAGTACGGCGCGCAAAACATCGCGCTGGTGAGCATGGACAGCTACCGCATCGGCGCCCAGGAGCAGCTCAAGACCCTGGGGCGCATTCTCAATGTGCCGGTGACCCACGTCGATCCGGGCCAGTCTCTGGCCAACGCCCTCGACCCGCTGCTGCGCAAACGCGTGGTGTTGATTGACACTGCCGGCCTGCAAGCCAGCGACCCGGCGTTGCGCATGCAGCTCGAAAGCCTGGCCGGGCGTGGCATCAAGTCGAAAAATTACCTGGTGCTTGCAACCACCAGCCAGAAACAGGTTCTTACCGCTGCCTACCACAGCTACAAGCGTTGCGGCCTCGCCGGTTGCATCCTCACCAAACTCGACGAAACTGCGAGCTTGGGCGAAGTGCTGAGCCTGGCCATCAGTCATGAATTACCGGTTGCTTACCTGACCGACGGGCCGCGGATTCCGGATGATCTGCATCTGCCGCGCCGTCATCAGTTGGTCAGCCGTGCTGTCAGCGTGCAAATGCAAGAAGAGCCTAGCGAGGAAGCGATGGCCGATATGTTCGCCGACCTTTACCACCACCCGGAAAAGCGGGTGGGGTGAGGCAGGATGAACGCCGTGAAATGTACCTACATCGATGGTCTGCAAGCGATTCACGCGGCCAAGTCATGTAGCCTGCGTCTAAGCAAGACAAGGTAAAGAAATAAAATGGGCAGCATGCATCCCGTACAGGTGATCGCGGTGACCGGCGGCAAAGGTGGCGTCGGGAAAACTAACGTGTCAGTGAATTTGTCCCTGGCCCTGGCAGAGCTTGGCCGTCGTGTCATGCTGTTGGATGCTGACCTGGGCCTGGCGAACGTCGACGTTCTGCTGGGGCTGACACCCAAACATACCCTTGCTGATGTAATCGAAGGCCGCTGCGAGCTGCGCGATGTGCTGCTGCAGGGCCCCGGTGGCATTCGTATCGTGCCGGCCGCCTCGGGCACCCAGAGCATGGTGCACCTGAGCCCGGCGCAGCATGCCGGCCTGATCCAGGCGTTCAGTGATATTGGCGACAACCTCGACGTGCTGGTGATCGACACCGCCGCCGGGATTGGCGAGTCGGTGGTCAGCTTCGTCCGCGCAGCGCAGGAAGTATTGCTGGTGGTTTGCGATGAGCCCACTTCGATCACTGATGCCTACGCTCTGATCAAACTGCTTAACCGCGACTACGGCATGAATCGCTTCCGCGTGCTGGCCAACATGGCCCAAAGCCCGCAGGAGGGGCGAAACCTGTTCGCCAAGTTGACCAAAGTCACGGATCGCTTCCTCGATGTTGCCCTACAATACGTAGGTGCAGTTCCCTATGACGAGTGTGTACGCAAGGCTGTGCAAAAGCAGCGTGCAGTCTACGAAGCGTTCCCTCGTTCCAAATGCGCATTGGCGTTCAAGGCTATTGCCCAGAAGGTCGATACTTGGCCGTTGCCCGCAAACCCTAGGGGGCATCTGGAGTTTTTCGTCGAGCGATTGGTGCATCAGACGAGCGCAGGACCGGTGCTATGACAGCCAGCGGCTATAACCTTTACAAAAAGTCGGCACGTGACAGCCAGGGCGAGTTGATCGAGCGCTATGCGCCCTTGGTCAAGCGCATTGCCTACCATTTGTTGGCACGCCTGCCTGCCAGTGTGCAGGTCGAAGACCTGATTCAGGCCGGTATGATCGGTTTGCTTGAAGTCTCGACCAAATACGACGCGAGCAAAGGTGCGAGTTTTGAGACGTACGCGGGTATCCGTATCCGTGGTGCGATGCTCGATGAGGTGCGTAAAGGGGATTGGGCGCCGCGTTCGGTACACCGCAACACGCGCATGGTCAGTGACGCAATTCGCTCAATTGAAGCAAAAACCGGTCGTGACGCTAAAGATCATGAAGTTGCGGCCGAACTCCAATTGAGTCTCGACGATTACTACGGGATTTTGAACGATACCTTGGGCAGCCGCCTGTTCAGTTTCGACGACCTGTTGCAGGACGGCGAACACGAAGGGTTGCACGAGGACGGCGCGAGTGCTCATCTCGAGCCGTCGCGCGATCTGGAAGATGAACGTTTCCAGAGTGCGCTGGCGGAAGCGATAGCCAATTTGCCGGAGCGTGAGCGGTTGGTGTTGGCGCTGTACTACGACGAAGAGCTGAACCTCAAGGAAATCGGTGAGGTCCTGGGGGTCAGCGAATCGCGTGTCAGCCAGTTGCACAGCCAGTGCGCAGCCCGTTTACGGGGGCGATTGGGAGAGTGGCGCGCGCGCTGACAGGCAGTGTGGGGACACTGCAGACGCTACCGCGAACGCTTCAGGTTTTCGCGGGTTCGTACCGTGGTGCCCTGGGCAGTCCTTTTTGTGTAACGCCTGTTGATTGAAATGGCGCGTCCAAGTGCTGGGCGCGTTTAAGACTGCTTGGAGGTCGAATTGGACAAGAACATGAAAATCCTCATCGTTGATGACTTCTCAACGATGCGGCGGATCATAAAAAACCTGTTGCGTGACCTTGGGTTCACAAACACGGTTGAGGCGGATGACGGCATTACGGCGATTCCGATCCTCAACAGCGGGAGCATCGACTTTCTGGTAACTGACTGGAACATGCCGGGCATGACCGGTATCGACTTGTTGCGCCACGTGCGTGCCGACGAAAAATTGCGCAGCCTTCCCGTGTTGATGGTGACCGCCGAAGCCAAGCGTGAACAGATCATCGAAGCCGCCCAAGCTGGGGTAAACGGTTACGTGGTCAAGCCATTCACTGCACAGGCCTTGAAAGAGAAGATTGAAAAAATCTTCGAACGCATCGGTCATTGATGCTGCCACGGGGGAGCTATGGAGCATAAAGAATCATCGCAGGCGGATTTTGAGTCGACCCTGAAAAAGCATGCTCACCAGTTGGTCGAAAGCCTCGAAAAAGGGCAGTTCGGCGACGCCGTGCAGTTAATCCATGAGCTTAACCAGACCCGTGACCGCGGCCTGTACCAGGAAGTGGGCAAGCTCACACGCGAATTGCACAGTGCGATCGTCAATTTCCAGATTGACCCGCATATGCCCCAGGCCGAAGAGATTTCGCAGATCACCGATGCCACCGAACGCCTGTCGTACGTGGTCAGGCTGACTGAGGCGGCGGCTAACCGCACCATGGACCTGGTGGAAAACGCCACGCCGCTGGTCAATGGCATGGCCACTGAGGCGCAGGCTTTGAGCGTTGACTGGGGCCGCTTTATGCGTCGGGAAGTCGGGGCCGAAGAGTTTCGTGAATTGGCCCGTCGAGTCGAAGGTTTTCTGTCGCGCAGCGAACAGGAAAATCGCACGGTTGCCAGCAACCTCAATGACATTCTGCTCGCCCAGGATTACCAGGACCTCACCGGTCAGGTGATCAAGCGCGTGACCCAGTTGGTCACTGAAGTGGAAAGCAACCTGCTCAAACTGGTGCTCATGGCCGGCCAAGTTGATCGTTTTGCCGGCATCGAACATGACCGTGAGGCGATCCTCTCGGAAAAAGATCCACAAAAACATCTCGCCAAGGGTGAAGGTCCGCAGATTCATGCCGATAAACGTGAAGACGTTATGTCAGGTCAGGATGACGTAGATGACCTGTTATCCAGTTTAGGCTTCTAAGGAGCACCCACATGAGCTTCGGCGCCGATGAAGAAATCCTTCAGGATTTCCTTGTAGAGGCCGGCGAAATTTTAGAGCAGCTGTCCGAACAACTGGTTGAGCTGGAAAGCCGACCGGATGATGCGAACCTGCTCAATGCAATTTTTCGCGGTTTTCACACTGTAAAAGGGGGCGCCGGCTTCCTCCAGCTCCATGAGCTGGTGGAGTGCTGTCACATCGCCGAGAACGTGTTCGACATCCTGCGTAAGGGTGAGCGCCACGTCGACTCGGAACTGATGGACGTGATTCTCGAAGCACTGGATGCGGTCAACGGCATGTTCAGTGAAGTGCGCGAACGTGCACCGATCACTGCCGCCACACCGGAACTGCTGGCCGCCCTGGCGCGCCTGGCGGAACCTGCGGACACCGCGGCTGAGCCGGTGGTGGAAGCGGCTCCGGTGGCTGAGCCGGAAGCCGACGTGACCGACAGCGAGTTCGAACAACTGCTCAACTCACTCAGCGCGGTCAAGGCCGAGGCTGAAGCGCCGCAAGCGGCTGAAGCGCCTACGCCTGCGTCGGCGCCTGCAACGCCGACGAGCGAAGACATTACCGACGCTGAGTTCGAGTCGTTGCTCGATCAGTTGCACGGCAAAGGCCAGTTCGCTGCTGACGCGGTGGCGCCTGCTGCCACCGAGGCGCAAGCGCCTGCGGCGTCTACCAGCACCGACATTACCGACGACGAATTCGAGGCGTTACTCGACCAACTGCACGGCAAAGGCACGTTTGCAGCTGATGCCTTGCCGGAAGTTGCAGCGACCGCCGTCGCGCCAGCCGCCAGTGCAGCGCCTGCCAGTGCTGCACCGGCCGGTGACGGGCTGATTTCCGATCACGAATTCGAAGCCCTGCTCGACGAACTGCACGGCAAAGGCAAGTTCACCGAGGTGGCCCCGGCCGCTGCGGCGACCGCCACGCCTGTCGAGGCGAAACCCGCGCCGGTCGAAGCCGCGGCACCTGCTGCCGCACCTGCTGCCGCGAAACCCGCTCCTGCCAAACCCGCTCCCGCTCCCGCTCCCGCTCCCGCAGCCGCAGCCGCCCCGGCGCCTGCGCGTGCTGCAGCGGCGCCGGTGGCCGATAAGCCTGCCAGTGAAGCCGAAACCACCGTGCGGGTTGATACCGCACGCCTGGACGACATCATGAACATGGTCGGCGAACTGGTGCTGGTGCGTAACCGCCTGGTGCGCCTGGGCCTGAGCAGTGGTGATGAAGCCATGCAAAAGGCCGTGTCGAACCTTGACGTGGTCACTGCAGACTTGCAGACCGCCGTGATGAAAACGCGGATGCAGCCGATCAAGAAAGTCTTCGGCCGCTTCCCGCGCTTGGTTCGCGACCTGGCGCGCCAGCTCAAGAAAGAGATCAACTTGGAGCTGGTGGGTGAAGAAACCGATCTCGATAAAAACCTTGTCGAGGCCCTGGCCGACCCGCTGGTCCACTTGGTGCGCAACGCCGTCGACCACGGCGTCGAAACCCCGGAAGAACGCGAAGCCTCGGGTAAGTCCCGCAACGGCAAGGTGATTCTGGCGGCCGAGCAAGAAGGCGACCATATCCTGCTGTCGATCACCGATGACGGCAAAGGCATGGACCCGGCGATTCTGCGCAATATCGCGGTCAAGCGTGGCGTGATGGACAAGGACGCCGCCGACCGCCTGACCGACACCGAGTGCTACAACCTGATCTTTGCCCCGGGCTTCTCGACCAAGACCGAGATTTCCGACGTGTCCGGCCGTGGCGTGGGCATGGACGTGGTGAAGACCAAGATCAGCCAGCTCAACGGCTCGATCAATATTTACTCGACCAAGGGCCAGGGCTCCAAAATCGTCATCAAGGTGCCGTTGACCTTGGCGATCATGCCGACCCTGATGGTGATGCTGGGCAACCAGGCGTTCGCTTTCCCACTGGTCAACGTCAACGAGATCTTCCACCTCGACCTGTCGCGCACCAATGTGGTGGACGGCCAGGAAGTGGTGATCGTGCGCGACAAGGCGTTGCCCCTGTTCTACCTCAAGCGCTGGCTGGTGGCATCGGCCAAGCATGAAGAGCAGCACGAAGGCCACGTGGTGATTCTCTCCGTGGGCACTCAGCGGATCGGCTTTGTCGTCGATCAGTTGGTGGGCCAGGAAGAGGTGGTTATCAAGCCTTTGGGCAAAATGCTGCAGGGAACCCCGGGCATGTCGGGTGCGACCATCACCGGTGACGGTCGGATCGCGCTGATTCTCGATGTTCCGAGCATGCTCAAGCGTTACGCCGCACGGCGTATTTGATTTTGGCGGGGCAGGGCGGTATTGCCCGCCCCGCCTAACGGAGTGTTTATGGCAGTCAAGGTCCTGGTGGTGGACGATTCGGGTTTCTTCCGCCGCCGCGTCTCGGAAATTCTTTCCGCCGATCCAACGATTCAGGTGGTCGGCACGGCCACTAACGGCAAAGAGGCGATTGATCAGGCCATTGCCTTGAAGCCGGACGTGATCACTATGGACTACGAGATGCCGATGATGGATGGCATCACGGCAGTTCGGCACATCATGCAGCGCTGCCCGACTCCGGTGTTGATGTTCTCATCGCTGACCCACGAAGGCGCCCGAGTCACTCTGGACGCACTGGATGCCGGTGCGGTGGACTTCCTGCCGAAGAATTTCGAAGACATCTCGCGCAACCCCGAGAAGGTCAAGCAGATGCTGTGCGAGAAGGTGCACAGCATTTCGCGCAGTAACCGTCGCAGCTTGTTCAGTGCGCCGGCGCCTGCACCGGTTGCCGCACCGGCTGCGCCGAGTTCCTCGTTTGCACGCCCGGCACCTGCCCCCGTGGCACGCCCTGCGGCGGCGCCGGTTCGTGCGTCTGCGTCAAGCGCGCATTCGCCGGCACCCAAGCGCAAAGCCTACAAGCTGGTCGCGATTGGCACGTCCACCGGTGGCCCGGTGGCCTTGCAACGGGTGTTGACCCAATTGCCGGCAAACTTCCCGGCGCCGATTGTGCTGATTCAGCACATGCCGGCAGCCTTTACCAAGGCTTTTGCCGAGCGCCTGGACAAGCTGTGCCGCATTACCGTCAAGGAGGCCGAAGATGGCGACATCCTGCGTCCTGGCTTGGCGCTGTTGGCCCCGGGCGGCAAGCAGATGATGGTCGATGGCCGTGGCGCGGTCAAAATCCTGCCGGGTGACGAGCGTCTCAACTACAAGCCATGCGTGGACATCACCTTCGGTTCGGCAGCCAAGTCCTACGGCGACAAAGTTCTGGCGGTGGTGCTCACCGGCATGGGCGCCGACGGCCGTGAAGGCGCGCGCCTGCTCAAGCAGGGCGGCAGCGCAATCTGGGCCCAGGACGAAGCCAGCTGTGTGATCTATGGCATGCCGATGGCCATCGTCAAGGCTGACCTGGCCGACGCCGTCTACAGTCTGGACGACATCGGTAAACATCTGGTGGAGGCCTGCCTCTGATGGATGTCTTGAGCCTGATTGGCATCACCCTGGCGTTTGTCGCGATTATCGGCGGCAACTACCTTGAAGGCGGCCACCTCGGCGCCTTGGCCAACGGCCCGGCTGCGCTGATCGTGATTGGCGGCACTGTGGGCGCTGCGTTGCTGCAGTCGCCCATGAGTTCGTTCAAACGCGCGATGCAGACTCTGATTTGGATTATTTTCCCGCCACGCGTTGACCTGCCCGGTGGCATTGACCGCGTGGTCAATTGGAGCCTTACTGCTCGCAAGGAAGGCCTACTGGGGCTGGAGGGCGTGGCCGATGCCGAGCCCGACAGCTACGCGCGCAAAGGCCTGCAGTTGCTGGTGGACGGCGCCGAACCGGAAGCGATTCGCAGCATCCTGGAGGTGGATTTTCTCACCCAGGAAAGCCGCGACATCAACGCGGCCAAAGTCTTTGAAAGCATGGGTGGCTACGCGCCGACTATCGGCATCATCGGTGCGGTGATGGGCTTGATCCACGTGATGGGTAACCTGGCCGACCCGTCGCAGCTGGGCAGCGGCATTGCCGTGGCGTTTGTCGCCACCATCTACGGTGTGGCGAGTGCCAACCTGGTGTTGTTGCCGGTGGCCAGCAAGCTCAAGTCGATCGCCATGCGCCAATCGCGTTATCGCGAGATGCTGCTCGAAGGTATCTTGTCGATTGCCGAGGGTGAAAACCCGCGCTCCATCGAATTAAAGCTCCAGGGCTTCATGGATTGATGGGAGGAACTGAGTGTGAGCCGTCGCCGTCGCGAGCCTGAAGAACACGTCAACCATGAACGCTGGCTGGTGTCCTACGCCGACTTCATTACCTTGTTGTTCGCGTTTTTCGTGGTGATGTACTCCATCTCGTCGATCAACGAAGGCAAGTACAAGGTGATTTCCCAGGCGCTGATCGGTGTGTTCAACGACGCCGACCGTGCGCTCAAGCCGATCCCTATCGGCGAAGAGCGGCCCAAGACCGTGACCCCGGCCAAGCCGCTGGTCAACGACAGCGACGAAACCGCTGCGGGTGTGGGGGGCACCAGCGACCCGCTGAAAAGTATCGCCGACGATATCAGCGCCGCGTTTGGCGACCTGATTAGCTCAAACCAGATGACCGTGCGCGGCAATGAACTGTGGGTGGAGATCGAGCTTAATTCCAGCCTGCTGTTCGCCAGCGCCGACGCGATGCCGAGCGATCAGGCGTTCACCATCATCGACAAAGTGGCGGCGATCCTCAAACCGTTTGAAAACCCGATTCACGTTGAAGGCTTTACCGACAACTTCCCGATTGCAACCGCGCAGTACCCGACCAACTGGGAACTGTCCTCAGCGCGTGCCGCGAGCATTGTGCGCATGCTCGCGATGCAGGGTGTGAACCCTGGCCGGTTGGCGTCGGTGGGCTATGGTGAATTCCAGCCAGTGGCCAATAATGCCACCGCCGAAGGCCGCGCGCGCAACCGTCGTGTGGTGTTGGTGGTGTCACGTAACCTGGATGTACGCCGCAGCCTGACCGGTACCGGCACGGCTAATGCAACACCGGATGCGGCCTTGAGGCGGGCTGGCACACAAACTGCACCGCCAACCGTTAAGCCGTCGGTTCGTCAGAGTGCCGTCAATTCTCCGTCACCGGCAAAATAACTTTATGCACTGTCTCGGTCGCGCGTTAGCCCACCGGGAGGAATCAACCGAATGAGAGTCTGGGCAGTTGCCAATCAAAAAGGTGGAGTCGGCAAGACCACCACCTCCATCGCCTTAGCCGGTTTGCTGGCCGAGGCGGGCAAGCGTGTGGTCGTGGTCGACCTCGACCCGCATGGCTCAATGACCAGCTATTTCGGCTACGACCCGGATGCGCTGGAGCACAGCTGCTACGACTTGTTCCTGCACAAGGGCAGCGTGCCTGCGGACTTGCCTGGGCAACTGCTGCTACCCACCAGTAACGAAAGCATTTCCTTGCTGCCGTCGAGCACCGCCTTGGCCACCCTTGAGCGTCAGTCGCCGGGGCAGAGCGGCCTGGGCCTGGTCATCGCCAAGACCCTGGCGCAGCTGTGGCAAGAGTTCGACTACGCCATCATCGACAGCCCACCGTTACTCGGCGTGCTGATGGTCAACGCCTTGGCGGCCAGCCAGCAATTGGTGATCCCGGTGCAAACCGAGCACCTGGCGGTCAAAGGCCTGGAGCGCATGGTCAGCACCCTGGCGATGATCAACCGTTCGCGCAAACAGCCGCTGCCGTTCAGCATCGTGCCCACCCTGTTTGACCGTCGTACCCAGGCGTCTCTCGGGACTTTACGGGTGCTGCGTGACGCTTACCCGCAGACTATCTGGAATGGTTACATTCCGGTGGACACGCGCCTGCGTGACGCCAGCCGTGCCGGGCTCACGCCTTCGCAGTTCGACGGTAAAAGCCGTGGTGTGCTGGCTTACCGCGCGTTGCTCAAGCATCTGCTGTCGCAGCAGCTTGTGGCGCAGGTGGCGTGATGAACCGTCCCGTTAAACTCAAGACCCGGCCGCAACTGGCGCTCGAATCCTACCTGGATGCGTTGCTGCAGGACGCGACCGCGGAGGAACTGCCGGAACCGATTCTGGTACTTGAACCTCTCGTCGTAGAGCCCGAAAGCACGCTGGACGAATTCCAGCTGGCGGTGCTTGAAGAACAAGCCCGTGATGCGCACGTCGTGCCGATTGCTGTGCCGGTTGCGCCGGTTGTTGTGGCGCCGGTGGTGGTCGAACCGATGGTGGTTGAACCGGTGGTGGAAGTCCATCGGCCACCGAGCATCACGCCGCCGCCGGTCACGGGTGATGGTCGACCGTCATGGGCGGCCGAGCCGTTCGAATGCCTGTTGTTCGACGTCGCCGGGTTGACCCTGGCGGTGCCGCTGGTGTGCCTGGGTTCGATCTATTCGCTGGAAGGCCAGGAGCTGACGCCACTGTTCGGGCAACCGGAGTGGTTCCTCGGCATCCTGCCAAGCCAGGCTGGCAACCTCAAAGTGCTGGACACCGCGCGCTGGGTGATGCCCGACCGCTACCGCGATGATTTTCGCCAAGGCTTGCAATACGTGATCTCGGTGCAGGGCTACGAGTGGGGGCTGGCGGTGCATCAAGTCAGCCGCTCGTTGCGCCTGGACCCGAACGAGATCAAATGGCGCAGCCACCGTGGCCAACGGCCGTGGTTGGCGGGCACCGTGATTGAACATATGTGCGCGTTGCTGGATGTCGCCGAGCTGGCCGAGTTGATCGCCAGCGGCGCCGTCAAGACGATGGCACCGAACAAACACAGTTGATTGAACAATAAGGCCCGCATGCGAGTGCGGTCAGCGAAGTACACACGCCGAGTAAAACGGCATTTGAAGGGGTCAGAGAGATGAACAAGTCAGCGTCCGCACAAGGTTTAGATGATCCGATCCTGCAATGGGTTACCTTCAAACTGGACAACGAGTCGTATGGCATCAACGTGATGCGCGTGCAGGAAGTGCTGCGTTACACCGAGATCGCACCGGTCCCAGGTGCGCCAAGCTATGTGCTGGGCATCATCAACCTGCGCGGTAACGTCGTGACCGTGATCGACACCCGCCAGCGTTTTGGTCTGGTGTCGACCGAAGTCAACGACAACACCCGTATCGTCATCATCGAAGCCGACAAGCAAGTGGTCGGGATCATGGTCGACAGCGTGGCTGAGGTGGTTTACCTGCGCCAATCAGAAGTGGAAACCGCGCCGAACGTGGGCAACGAAGAATCGGCCAAGTTCATCCAGGGCGTGTGCAACAAGAACGGCGAACTGCTGATTCTGGTTGAGCTGGACAAGATGATGAGCGAAGAAGAGTGGTCGGAACTGGAGAGCATCTGATTGTTCTTTGAGGCAGCGGTGATTGTCCTGGCCCTGTTGTGGGCCGGGACGGTGGCATTCCTGCTGCGCTACATGCGCCAGCAGCGGGAATTGGCCCTTCAACAGGCCGAGCGCGATGCCGTGCGTGACCGGCGCATCCTCGACCTGGTCAAGCGCGTGGATCACTTCCAGCAGAGTGCGGTGAAGGTCGGGGATGAGGTGCATGAACTGCGCGCGATCCTTGGGCCGTTGCCGGACAAGCTGGCGCAGATCGAACAGCGCGACCCCTCGAGCCTGTCATTTGCCCAGGCGGCGAAGCTGGTGGGCATGGGCGCGACGGTGGATGAGCTGACCCAGTCGTGCGGGTTGACCCAGGCTGAAGCGCAGTTGATGAGTAAGTTACACAAGAGCTGATGTGCTTGTTTAGCGGATTTTCCCGGTCAGCTGGAGCCCTATACAGTCCTTGTAGCAAGGTTGCTCGCTGACACCGGGCCTGTCGTCGACGTAGAAGCCATCGCGATTGGGCATCTGCAAGTGGGTGAGGGTGGCCGCGTCAACCGTGGCGCTCGCTTCCAGTATCTGGTTCTGGTTCAGGATATACCCCACCACCGCGTACACCTGATCATTGCTCAATGATTATGGTTGTTGAAACGGCATGGTGCGCCGCACGTAGTCGAACAGGGTGGTGGCGTAGGGCCAATAGCTGCCGACGGCTTTTAACGGCTTGGGTGTGGGCAGAGAGCCAGCTCCACCCGCTAGCGCGGGGCCCATGCCGCCTTCCAGGTGGGCGCCATGACAGCCCAGGCAGGCTGCCTGATACACCTTCTCACCTCCCTTGACGGTGCCTTGGCCGGGCGGCAGGTTGTTGCCATCGGGTGCAACGTCAATGTTCCAGCCAGCGATGTAGTGTTCAGTCACGGGGCGGCCCACGCCGAGCTTCGGGTCAGGCGCGGCGTAGGCACACAGACACAGACTCATCAGCCCCAGCGTGATCACCACGGCTCAACGGCCAAGTTGCGAGTGTTCCGCTCGAATCCCTCGCCTATCGCTCGCAGTTGAATCTGCGGGACATGTGATCGCACCATGCATGAGCATGGCACTTTTGCCTCTTTGTGCTGACCAAGCCTGTAACTGTAGGAGGTTTTACGCACAAGGATTTGAAATGTCTTTCCACGCTTTTGTTGGCATAAAACTGTCTGGTTTTCGGCGGCCCTGTGCCGCCGTCTGCGCGTGTATGGGCGCTATTTTTCTCGCGGGCTATTAAAGGACACAGGGATGAACGCCACACGTAATGGAGTGTACGGCGCCGCTTTGATGCTGGCGGCAGCAGCGCTGGGCGGTTGCGCCTCGTCGATGAGCGTCACCAACGAGCCCGGGGTGAAAATGGGCGACAGCTATGCGCAGGTGCTCGCCGTAGTGAGCCGCAACAATACCGTGACCAAGCAGGTCGAGGGCCAAGGCTTCCGAGCGCAAGGCTACTCGAAGATGTTCCAGGATTGCCGCACCAAGTACTTCATCTTCCAGGGCGCCGATGGCTTGCAGATGGTGAGTTTTGAGCCAGCGCCGCAGTTGTCGGTCAAGCAAAATTGCCGCCAGCCGTAACCGGCCCTTTCTTCCCCTGCGAGTTGAATGCTGATGACTGTTTTGCGTGTTATTCCCGTGGCGCTTTTGGTGCTGCTGACGGGGTGCGGCCAGGTGGCGAACATCCGTTCCCTGTCCACCGGCTACGCCCCACCGCAGTCAGGCGAGACCGCTCGTGTGCGGTTGATCACCGACGGCCTGGTGCGCGCAGTACCAGGGCGCGATTGCCTGGACTGGAATGTGCCGGGCGCCGGGGTGATGGCGTCGACCAAATCCGGCTTCCCTGACCACAACGGCGAAAGCCTTGGCATGCCCGGGCCGATTTATACCTGGAGCGGCGCGGTGACCACCGAGCTGGTGGTGCCGGCAAACAAGCCCATCGCGCTGCATTACCTGGGGCAATTGCAGTATTCCCGACAATGCTTCAGCAGCATGACCTTCGTGCCGCGCCCCGGAGTGGATTACATGGTGCAGGCGACTATCTACGCGAACTGTTCCATCCAACTGCATGAACTGCCTGCGCACGGTCAGCAATGGGAGCCTGTAGAGCCCACGCCCAAGGGCAAGCTGTCGATGTGCAACGCGATGGATAACTTCTAGCCGGGCAATTAATTTGCAACCTCGATGGCTTTTTTCCCCACCGCAAAGGTCCACATCCTTCAAGCATCTTTGACTCCAGGAGTAAGCCCACCATGACCACCCCCAAGGCACTGCTGATTCTGCACGGCAAGCAAGCCCTCAACGAGGACGTGCGCGCCGCCGTGCAGGCCCGGCGCGAACAGGGCTGGGAGCTGGCGGTGCGGGTGACGTGGGAGGGCGGTGACGCCCAGCGGCTGGTCAACGAAGCCTTGGCCGATGGTTATACCCACCTGATTGCCGGTGGCGGCGACGGCACCTTGCGTGATGTGGCCGAGGCGATGGCATTGGCCAAAACCGACGCCAGCCTGGTGCTGATGCCACTGGGCACTGCCAATGACTTCGCGCGCGCCGCCGGTGTGCCCGTTGAGCCTGCCCAGGCGCTGGCGCTGCTGGATGTGCCGCCAAGGGCCATCGACCTCGGCCAGGCCGATGGGCAAATATTCCTCAACATGGCCACGGGCGGCTTCGGCAGCCAGGTCACCGCCAATACCTCCGAAGATCTGAAAAAAGTGCTGGGCGGCGCGGCCTATCTGTTCACCGGGTTGACGCGTTTCAGTGAATTGAAGGCTGCTTACGGTGAGCTGCAAGGCCCGGATTTTCATTGGAAAGGTGACTTGCTGGCGTTGGGTATCGGCAACGGTCGTCAGGCGGGCGGTGGGCATGTGCTATGCCCCGGCGCGTTGGTCGATGATGGCTTGCTGGATATCAGCATTCTGCCGGCGCCGCAGGAAGTGGTCGGCACGCTGCTGACCGTGATGAGCGAAGGCTGGGGCCTGGACAACATGTTTGTACGAGCGCGCCTGCCCTGGGTTGAGATCAAGGTGGCCGAAGGGCTGTACATCAACCTGGATGGTGAGCCGCTGAAGGGCGATGATTTGCGTTTTTCTGCTCTGCCCAAAGCTCTGCGCGTGCACCTGCCGTTGAATTCGCCCCTAGTCGTCCAGGCTGATGATCTGCTCGCGAACGGCGAATAGCACCAGGCCCGCCACGTCGAAAATCTGCAGGCGCTTCATGATCTGCGAGCGGTGTGCTTCCACGGTCTTGATGCTCAGGCCCAAGCCGTGGGCGATTTCCCGGGTGGATTTGCCGCGCACAATCAATCGCAGAATTTCCAGCTGGCGCGCCGTGAGGTTATGGCTGTGGGCGACGGGGGCGCTCAGGCCCTGGCTGCGGATCAACGCCTGATTGATCACCGTGTGGGCAATCGCCGGGCTCAGGTAACGCTCATTGTTGCGCAAGGCCATCAACGCGTGTTCCAGCTCGTTGGCGGTGGTGTCCTTGAGCAGGTAACCATGGGCGCCGGATTCCAGCGCACGCATGATCAGCTCCGGGTCGGTGTGCATCGACAGGATAAGCACCTTGCTCTTGGGGTAGGCGGCCTTGAGTTGCTGCAAGGCATCCAAGCCGCCGATGTGCTTCATCGACAGGTCTAGCAGCACGATGTCCGGCTGCAGGGCACTGAATTTCTCCAGCAACTGCGCACCGTCGCTGGCTTCACCAATCACGGTGTAGCCGGGAGTGTCTTGGATCAGCGCGCGTACGCCGGCCCGGATCAGTGTGTGGTCATCCACCAAGAGTAAATTGCAGGTCACTCGAGAACCTTAGGGGAACTGGCCCGTTCGAGGGCGCGAGGCGCCCAGGGGAAAAGTGCGTCGATCCTTGTCCCTTTGCCTGGCTGGCTGTTGACGGACAACGTGCCCCCCAACTGATCGATCCGCTCGGACATACCGGCCATGCCCCGCTGGCCTTCCTGGGCGGGGTTGATGGCAGGCGAGAAGCCCAGGCCGTCATCGCAGATTATCAGCGACAGGCCTTCGGGCAGGCGTTGCAGGCGTACCAGCAAGTTCTGCGCCTGGGCATGGCGAAGCATATTGGTTACCGCTTCCTGGGTGATGCGAAAGGCCGCCACCGCCATTTCCTCCGGGAGACCGGTCAGCCGTTGCTGGCATTCCAGGCTCCAGTGAATTGGGGTGTTTTCCAAGGTTTTGAGCAGGTGCGCGCGCAGGCTGGCTTCTAAACCGAGGCTGGCCAGCTGCCTTGGGTTGAGAATGGCGGACACGTCGCGCACTTTGGCCAGAGTTTCATTCAGAGTGTTGCACAGCACTGTGCATTGGTTTTGCAGGTCTTGCGGCAGGCGGCGCTTGAGCCATTCGCTCTGCAGTTTGGCAGCGGTGAGCAGTTGGCCGATGTCGTCGTGCAACTCACGGCTGAGGCGATGGCGCTCGTTTTCCTGGACTTGCAGCAAGCGATCAGCCAATTCCTGCGGCTGGAATTTTATCGATTTACGCGAGCGCCACTGTTGCAAACCCACCACCAGCAAGGTGGCGAGATTGAGCAGCAGCACCGACAACGGTAACGGCGCGGAACGGGTGTAGGCCCACAGGCTGACCAGCAATGAGCAAAGGCACAGGGCGAGAACGATACGACGGGCATTGCTGCGGGACACGGATCTTGCGATGAGTGACTTTAGGCTGGCGTACATAGCGGATGGAGCCAATGAAGGTTCGCTGCGGAAAGACCGGTCATGGCGGCTGACAGGGCTCTGTTTGGAATGCGGTGCCAAAACATTTTATACAGGATGAAGTTGAGTCACTTCGAGCGAGGCATAGTACCACCACTATTACCGCTGGTCGCCTGGCGCCTCGCCTCACAAGCTATTAACCACGCACAAACGCGCCGTCACCTCAACCCAGAGTTAAAGGTTCCAGAGTTCAAAGAGGAGGCAAATGTATTTATTAAGTGAGTTTGTAGCGTTATACCGATGATGGCTAATTGATATGTTTGCGTCGTTTTTAGATAACCCACCGATTAAATACGACTTGGTCAGCACTCAAAGTGAGTGATGTAGACGCTGCTGCGGTTTATAGCCGAAGCCTTTCTGTGGGATCTGCAGGGTGACGGTCGCAATCAGTTTAGTTTGCTCGGTCTCATCCAGGGCCAATTCTCCTGTTCGGGTGTCGATCAGTTCCAGTTGCCAAGCCAGTAGTGTCAGGCAGTCATGCAAGGCACTCAATGCCTGGTCATGCAATTCCATGGGGCTTACAGCATTGGCAATGAGGTACTGAATATGCCGGGAGAATTCGCTGATCGCCTCTAATGCGAGGCCTTCGGCTTTTTCGGCCAGCTTGCTCAGGCTGACTTTCATGCAGTCGATGGCATCGCTGTCGTTGCGAATCAAATGCAGGTGGTTCAAGCACTCTTCTGATTTGGCCAGGAGCATCTCGGCTTCGAGCAGGAATTCCGGAAGAGCCGTTTGCCATTCGTTTGCCTTATTCATCATGCAAGTCTCCACAACATAAGGTCGGGTGATGAGATGTCGCACCGGCTGAATGGCGTCAAACTACCGCTGAAATATGACTGGAATCTGTAGCCCCATTCTGAAATTTCAGTAGGACCGATACTTGAATGATTACAAATGCCGCGCAAGTCCCGCATTATTCGGGGAGATTGCACAACTTCATTTGCCGCCACGTGAGTCTCTGGAAAACTCGTGGACCGAGGGCTTGGGATGGCAAACAAAAGCCTGACTCCATTCATGCAATGAGAATGGCGTCACATTAATGGCTATTAGATATCGCGAATATCAGGTTGGGCCTGATTGTACCTAGGGGAATCCCTTACGCAGCGGAACCCCGCGTCGATTTGAATGTCGCGCGTCGTTGCTGTAATGCCGTTTGGAGAGGCCGATGCAGTAAAGCATGATGTCAGTGTGACATCAATGAATTTACGTGGCATTTTACGGGGGTCAAGGTCTGGCGTTTGCCGCCGATAACTAACCTAAGTGAGCAGCACAATCCCATATCAGGAGCTTTTAATGGCCGGCATTCTCGACACGGTAGATCAACGCACGCAACTGGTGGGTGAGAATCGCCTGGAGATTCTTATGTTCCGCCTGGCCGGACGGCAGCTGTTCGCGATCAACGTGTTCAAGGTGCAGGAAGTGTTGCAACTGCCCAAGCTGACCCTGATGCCCCAGCGCCACCCGTTTGTGTGCGGCGTGGTCAACCTGCGTGGCCAGACCTTGCCGGTGATCGACTTGTCCCAGGCTATTGGCATGCGCCCGCTCGTGCCGGGGCCCAACAGCACCATTATCGTCACCGAATACAACCGTTCGGTGCAGGCGTTTCTAGTGGGCGGCGTGGACCGCATCGTTAACATGAATTGGGAGGCTATCCTGCCGCCGCCGGCCAGCGCTGGGCGCCAGCATTACCTCACGGCCATCAGCAAAGTCGATGACCAGTTGGTGGAAATCATTGACGTGGAGAAAGTCCTCGCCGAAATCGTGCCGTACAACGCCAAGGTCTCCCGCGAGAAACTCGAAGACCCGGTACTGGAACGCGCCCGTGGTCGCGAAGTGCTGCTGGTGGATGACTCCAACGTAGCCTTGTCGCAACTGCGCGACACCCTCGGGCAGCTCGGCGTGAAAATGCACATCGCCAGTGACGGCCTTAAGGCGCTGAACATGCTCAAGGCATGGGCCGACAGTGGCCAGGTGATGACCGATAAACTGCTGATGATCTTCACCGACGCCGAAATGCCCGAGATGGATGGCTACCGCCTGACCACCGAGATTCGCAACGACCCACGTCTGCGTAGCTTGTATGTGGTGCTGCACACCTCGCTGTCAGGCAGCTTCAATGAATCGATGGTGAAGAAGGTCGGTTGCGATAATTTCCTGTCCAAATTCCAGCCCGACAAGCTGGTGGATGTGGTGCGTCAACGCTTGATGCTGGACGAAGTGCCCAGTTGACCTTAGGGTAACGGCTTTGCCCCTCAGGAAAGCAGGCTCATGCTTCGTCTCAGCGCGTTGTACCGTTACCCCTTGAAGTCCGGCAAGGCCGAAGCCTTGCCGCAGAGCGGTCTGGATAAACTCGGGTTGGAGGGGGATCGACGCTGGATGCTGGTGGATGAAGCCACTGGGCGCTTTCTCACGCAACGGGCCGTGGCGAAGATGAGCCAACTGTCGGCGCTGTGGAACAGCAGCGGCGGCCTGACCCTGAACTCGCCTGGCTACGCGCCGTTGGACGTGGCGTTGCCCGGCAGCACGGCGCAGTTGCGCGGCGTGACCCTTTGGCGCGACACCTTGCGCGTGCCGGATGCGGGCGATGCGGCAGCGGCCTGGGTCAGCAGTTTTATCGGCAAGCCCACGCGGCTGGTGCAGGTGCCGGTGGAACGTGCACGCACCACTCAAGATGGCTACGGCAGGGACGATGATAAAGTCGGGTTCGCCGACGGATTCCCGCTGCTGCTGATCGGACAGGCCTCGTTGGACGACCTGTCCCAGCGTGTCGGCCGCCCCATGGAAATGCTGCGTTTTCGCCCCAACCTTGTGATCGAAGGCAGCGAGGCGTTTGCCGAAGATGGGTGGAAGCGCTTGCGCATTGGCGATGTGGAGTTTCGCGTGGTCAAGTCCTGTTCACGTTGTATCCTCACCACCATCGACCCTGCCAGCGGCGAACGCAGCGCTGACCGGGAACCGTTGACCACCCTCAAGACCTACCGCGAGCAGGACGGCGATGTGATGTTCGGCCAGAACCTGGTCAACGATAGTCCGGGGCATCTGGAAGTGGGCATGCCGGTGACCATCCTCGAATAGATACTTGCGCCATAAAAAATGCCCGTCTCCTGCGAGACGGGCATTTTTTTTCACCGGACGAACGCTTAGCCGCGGTATTCGCACAGGTAAGCGGTATCTACGGCGACCTTCAGCTGGAACTTGCTGTTGGCCGGTACGTTGAACTGGCTGCCGGCGGCGAAGGTTTCCCAGTCGTTGGCATCAGGCAGCTTGACGGTCAGGGCGCCGGACACTACGTGCATGATTTCACGTTGGGCGGTACCGAACTCGTATTCACCCGGAGCCATCACGCCGATGGTCGCCGGACCTTCAGCGGTGCCGAAAGCGATCGACTTGACGGTGCCGTCGAAGTATTCGTTGACTTTAAACATGGGTGAATCCTCGGAAAAGGGTCTGAAAAGGTAGGCCAGTATGCCCAAGGCCAGAGGAGCTGCCTAGACCGGCAAAATCAACGGCAGCAGGCGTGCGGTGTTGCGTGCATCCTCCAGCGCCCGGTGTTGCTGGCCGTTGAACTGCATCCCCGCCAATTGCAGGGCGCCGTTGAGCCCTAACGGCTTATCCAGGCGCCGAGCCTTGGCGAAGCGCTGCTTGAGGTTCACATGCGGCGTTTGCGCGAGCGCGCTGGCCAGGCCGTGGCGTTGCCATTCCAGTTCAAGCTGCTTGCGATCGTAGTCGCCCCAGCTGGCCCAGCCTTCCAGGCGCGTGTGATGCTGGCCCAGCCAGCGTTCGAACAGCGGCCACACATCGGTCATCGGTGCAGCACCGTCGATGTTGGCCTGGGTGATATGCGTGAGTTGGCGACAGAAGGGCGTCAGCAGTGGCCGACGCAGCGGCCGCACAAAGCGCTGGAAGTGATCCAGCTCACGGCCCTGGCGATTTACCAGGCTCGCGCCGATCTCGATGACTTCCATCTCCGTCACGGGCCAGCCGCCTTCATCCGTTGTGGCTTCAAGGTCAATAATCAGCCAATGAGGCATCGTGCAGGTTCCCATGCTCTTCCCTTCCAGATGGGGATAGAGCGTAGCCAAGCCTTGTAGTTCCGCCTAGGGCTTTTCGATCTCCAGCAAAACCTGGCGATTGCGCACCTGATCGCCCGCCATCACCTGCACGCCCTTGATCACACCATCGATACCGGCGGTCAGTGGATGCTCCATTTTCATCGCCTCGAGCACCAGCAACAGTTGGCCTTGGGTGACCGTCTCACCGGCGCTTACGCATACCTCGACAATGGCGCCGTCCATCGGGGCCTTGACGGTGCCGCTACCGGCGTCGGTCTGGCGGCTGGCGACTTGCTGCGTGCGGTTGATCACCTTCATACCGGGCAGCCAAAGCTGGGTATCGTCGAGGTGGTAGGCAACGCGGCGACGGATGCCGTTGATTACCAGCGTGGCCTGGCGGCCATCGGTGCTGAGGTTGCTGATGTCGATGCCATTGGCCTGCAGTCGGTTGCCCTCCAGTGCGCTGACGACGATGCCGTGGACCTGCTCGTTAATCTCCAGGCGATACGCCCACGGCACGCTGGGGTTGTTGCGCCAGCCCACCAGACCTTGGCGGTGCGCATCGGCGCTGTGTTGATAAAACAGCGCAGCGGCCAAGGCGATCTGTTCATGTGTCGGGGCATGGCAGGTGATCTGGTTGAAGTGCTCGGCGATAAACCCGGTGCTGAAATCGCCAGCGACAAAGTCCGGGTGCTTGAGCAGCTCAATCAGTAGCGTTTGATTGGTGGTTACGCCCAGCAGCAGCGTGTCCTCGACGGCCCGTAACACTTTGCGCCGAGCCTCTTCGCGCGTGGCGCCATGGGCGATGATCTTACCGAGCATGGCGTCATAGAACGGGCTGATGCGTTGGCCTTCGAGTAGGCCGTGGTCAATCCGCCCACCGACGGCTGGCTCCCAACGCAGTACGTCACCGGTTTGCGGCAGGAAGCCTTGCGCGGGGTCTTCGGCATATAGGCGTACTTCCATGGCGTGGCCGTTCAGGGTCACGTCGGCCTGTTTGAGTGGCAGCGGCTCACCGGCGGCTATGTTCAGCTGCCACTCCACCAGATCGAGGCCGGTGATCAGCTCAGTGACCGGGTGCTCCACTTGCAGGCGCGTGTTCATTTCCAGGAAGTAGAAGTGGCCGTTGCGGTCGAGCAGGAACTCCACGGTGCCGGCGCCCACGTAGTTAACGGCACGCCCGGCCTTGAGCGCGGCTTCGCCCATGGCCTGGCGCAACTCGGGTGTCATGACGGGGCAGGGCGCTTCTTCGATGATTTTTTGATGGCGGCGCTGGATCGAACAGTCGCGTTCACCCAGGTAAATGAGGTGGCCGTGGCTGTCGCCGAACACTTGGATTTCAACGTGGCGCGGCTCGATCAAGGCTTGTTCGAGGATCAGTTCGTCGCTGCCGAACGCGTTCAGGGCTTCGGAGCGGGCGATGCGCAACTGGTCGAGCAGTTGGCTGCTGTCATGCACCAGGCGCATGCCGCGCCCGCCGCCGCCAGCACTGGCTTTGATCATTACGGGGTAGCCGATACGCTGGGCTTCTTGTTGCAACGTCGCATCGTCTTGCTGGTGGCCTTGGTAACCGGCGATGCAGGGCACACCCGCCTCGATCATGGCGAGTTTGGAGCGGCGTTTGCTGCCCATCAGTTCGATGGCTTGCACGCTGGGCCCGATGAAGGTGAGCCCGGCGTTCAGGCAGGCGTTGGCGAATGCGGCGTTTTCGGAGAGAAAGCCGTAGCCGGGGTGCACGGCGTCGGCACCTGTGCGTTGGGCTGCATCAAGGATGGCCGTGATGTTCAGGTATGACTGGTTAACCGGAGCCGGGCCGATATTCACGGCTTCGTCGGCCATCTGCACATGCAGGGCCTGGGCGTCGGCATCGCTGTAGACCGCGACGGTGCGGTAGCCCAGGGCTTGGGCGGTGCGTTGGATACGGCAGGCGATTTCGCCGCGGTTGGCGATCAGGACTTTGCTGAATGCTGACATGGGTTTATCCCTGGGTAATCGGGTGTTGGTTCTGGCCCCATCGCAGGCAAGCCAGCGCCCACCTTGAACGGCGTTCCAACTGGGGGCGCTGGCTTGTCTGCGATGGCGTCATTTGCACCACCTAGGCTTGCGCTTTTGCACAAAGGCTTGAGTCCCCTCAATCCCTTCTTCACTCCTCACCGCCTCGGCAAACCACTGCGCCCCGCGGTCCAATACCGCCTCAAGCGGCTCATCGGTGCTGGCGAGCAACAGGGCTTTGGTCCGCCCATTCGCCCCCGGCGCACACTGCAGCACTTGCCCCAACACCTCATCCAGACGCTCCGCCAATGCCTGCGCGTCGCTCTCAGCAAAATGCACCACGCCCAAGCGCTGCGCTTCAAGCCCATCAAAGCGCGCCGCCGTGAGTGCCAGTCGCCGCGCTTGGGTCAAGCCGATCCGCTTGACCACAAACGGCGCAATCTGCGCGGGCAGCAAGCCCAGGCTGGTCTCCGGCAGGCCGAACTGGGCCTTATGGTCGGCAATCGCAATGTCGCTCACACAGGCCAGCCCGAACCCGCCGCCCAGCACCGCGCCTTGCAGCACCACAATCACCACTTGCGGCACCGCTTCGACTTCTTGCAGCAAGGTGCCAAATGCACGGTTCAAGGCCTGCAATTGGTCGCCGGCCATCACCATGTCCTTCACATCCGCCCCCGCGCAGAAATGCCCGCCCGCGCCGCTGATCACCAGTGCGCGCACCTGGCTGTCGAGCTGCGCCAACACCGCACGCAGTTCGTTGACCATCTCCAAACTCATGGCATTGCGGTGCGCCGGGCGGTTGAGGCTGATGTGCAGCACGCCGTTATGCGGTTCGAGCAGCAGGGTGTTCATGATTTTTTCCCTGGCAAGGTGCCCATCAATTTGCAAATGATGCCCAGCATGATTTCGTCGGCGCCGCCGCCAATCGACACCAGGCGCACGTCACGATAGGCACGGGCCACTGGGTTGTCCCACATAAAGCCCATGCCGCCCCAGTATTGCAGGCAACTGTCGCTGACTTCGCGGCCCAGGCGCCCGGCCTTGAGCTTGGCCATGGAGGCCAGGCGGGTCACGTCCTGGCCTTTGATATATTGCTCGGTGGCTTGGTAGACCAGCGCGCGCAGGCATTCGATTTCGGTGGCCAATTCTGCCAGGCGAAAGTGGATGACCTGATTGTCGATCAGCGCCTTGCCGAAGGTCTGGCGCTCCTTGCAGTAGTCGATGGTGCTGTCGATGCAGTACTCCAGGCCCTTGATCATGTTGGCCGCGCCAAACAGGCGCTCCTCCTGGAACTGCAGCATTTGCATCATGAAGCCCGCGCCTTCGTGGCCGATACGGTTGCGCTGCGGCACGCGCACGCCGTCGAAGAACACCTGGGCGGTCTCGGAGCTGTGCATGCCGAGTTTTTCCAGGGGCGGGCTGACGCTGATGCCCGGCGTGTTCATCGGCACTATGATCAGCGATTTGTTGATGTGCGGCTTGTCGTCCGAGGTGTTGGCCAGCAGGCAGATAAAGTCGGCGCTGGGCGAGTTGGTGATCCACATTTTGCTGCCGTTGATCACGTAGTCGTCGCCGTCCTTGCGTGCATGGGTTTTCAGCCCAGCCACGTCGGAGCCGGCGCCGGTTTCCGAAACGCCGATGCAACCCACTTGCTCGCCGCTGATGGCCGGGCGCAGGAACTCGTCGCGCAGTTCATCGGAGCCGAAGCGGGCGAGGGCGGGGGTGCACATGTCGGTCTGCACGCCGATGGACATCGGGATGCCGCCGCAGCGGATGGTGCCGAACTCTTCGGCCGCGACGATGGAGTAGCTGTAGTCCAGGCCCATGCCGCCGAATTTTTCCGGTTTGGAAATCCCCAGTAGGCCGAGGTCGCCGGCCTTGCGGAAAATGGCGTGGATGGGAAAGCGCCCGGCTTTTTCCCATTCATCCACATACGGGTTGATCTCGCGGTCGACGAAGGCGCGGACGGTGCGGCGCAGTTCCTGATGTTCCTGGGTGAAGATCATTTTTGTTGTTCTCCTTTAGAAACGAGCCACGCCAAAGCTGTTGGTTTGTAACTGCCGTACCTCGGCTTCGTGGCAGATATCCAGTAGATATCCCAGCAAAGTGCGGGTATCGCGTGGATCGATCAGCCCGTCGTCCCACAGATTCGCGCTGCCATAGAGCGCGGTGGACTGGCTGTCGAGCTTCTGCGCGGTGACCTGTTCGAGCATGTCGAGCACCTTGGGATCGGGCACTAAACCATCCTTGAGTTGCTTGGCCTCGGTGACGATGCGCAGCACCTTGCCCGCTTGCGCGCCGCCCATCACTGCCGTACGGCTGTTGGGCCAGGCGAAGATAAACCGTGGGTCCAAACCCCGGCCGCACATTGCATAGTTACCGGCGCCGTAAGAGCCGCCGACCACCACCGTGAGTTTAGGCACCCGCGCGTTAGCCACCGCCTGGATCATCTTCGCGCCGTGCTTGATCACACCTTGCTGCTCTGACTCGGTGCCCACCATAAAACCAGTGGTGTTGTGCAAGAACAGCAGCGGCGTGCGGCTCTGGTCGCAGAGCTGGATAAACTGCGCGGCCTTGCTTGCGCCTTTGGGCGTGATTGGTCCGTTATTGCCGATCACGCCAACGGCGCGGCCTTGAATATGCAAATGGCCGCAGACGGTGTGGGTATCGAACTCGCCCTTGAATTCGAGGAAGTAGGAACCGTCCGCCAGGCGCGCGAGGATTTCGCGTACGTCGTAGGGTTTTTTCGGGTCGTCGGGGATCAGCCCCAGCAAGTCTTCGATGGGATACAGCGGCTCCTTGTAATTGCGTTCGAGCGCAATTGGCAGGCGATCGTCCCAAGGCAACAGGCTGACAATTTCGCGCACGATGCGCACGCCGTCGGCATCGTTTTCGGCCAGGTATTCGGCCGTGCCGGCGGTTTGCGCGTGCATCTCGGCGCCGCCCAATGCCTCATCCGTCGCCACTTCGCCGGTGGCGGCCTTGAGCAGCGGCGGTCCGGCGAGGAACAGCTTGGCCTTGCCGCGCACCACCACCACGTAGTCCGATAGCCCCGGCTGATACGCACCGCCCGCCGTGGCCGAGCCGTGCACCACGGTGATCTGCGGCAAGCCCATGGCCGACATGCGCGCCTGATTGGCAAAGCTGCGCGCGCCTTCGACGAAAATCTCGGCGGCATAGTTGAGGTTGGCGCCGCCGCTTTCGGCGAGGGTCACCACCGGCAGTTTGTTTTCCATGGCGATCTGTTGCAGGCGCAGGGATTTTTTCAGCCCTGCGGGGGAAATGGTGCCGCCCTTGATTGCGCTGTTATTGGCCACCACCAACATGCGCACGCCGCTGACGTAGCCGATGCCGGCAATCAAGCCGCCGCCGGCCGCGCTGCCGTCTTTGTCGTCGTGGAGTTTGTAGCCGGCCAGGCTGGCCAGTTCCAGGAACGGCGCGCCGGGGTCTAGCAGCAGGTTTAGGCGCTCGCGGGGCAGCAGTTGGCCGCGCTTGTCGAATTTGGTTTTGGCTTGCTGGGCCTTGCTCAACAGGGTGTGTTCCAACTGGCGCAACTGCGTGATGGCGGCCAGCATGGCTTCGCGGTTTTGCGCGAACTGCGGGCTGTGGGCGTCGATCAAGCTTTCAATTACCGGCATGCTCTATTGCTCCACCTTGAGTACATCCGGCAGGTAGGCGCGGTGGAAACCATTGAAGGGCTCACTCGACGGCTGCGCCTTGGGTAACGGCCAGGCGCGGCTGCCCAGGCTGGCGGCGCCATCGATGCGCAAGGTGCTGCCGCTGATGAACGCGGCGGCGGGGCTGAGCAGGAACACGATGGCCGCGCTGACTTCCGACTCGGTGCCGATACGCTTGAGCGGCACGTGTTCGCGCAGGGTCGGGATCACCGCCTTGAACGCGCCTTCGTAGGTGTCCATGCCGCTGGAGGCAATCCAGCCCGGCGCCACGGCGTTTACGCGCACCCCGGCGTAACCCCATTCGAAGGCGGCGGTCTTGGTGAAGTTGTCCATCCCTGAGCGCGCCGCGCCCGAGTGACCCATGCCGGGCATGCCGCCCCACATGTCGGCGAGCATGTTGACGATCGCGCCACCGTGCTTGCTCATCGACTGGTTGAACACTTCCCGCGCCACCAGGAAACCGCCGACCAGGTTGGTGCGCAGCACGGTTTCAAAGCCTTTTTGATTGATCGAAGCCAGGGGCGACGGGTATTGGCCGCCCGCGTTATTCACCAGCCCGTGAATCGGCCCGTGGGCGTGAATGACCTGTGCCACCAGCGCCTTCACCGCCTCTTCATCGCGAATATCGCAGGCCTGCCAATGGGCCGTGCCGCCGTCTTCGGCAATTTCCTCCACCACCGCTTGCAGTTTTTCCGGCTTGCGCCCCACCAGGATCACGTGGGCGCCGAGTGCCGCCAGCTCATGAGCGGTGCAGCGGCCAATGCCACTGCCGCCGCCAGTGACGATCACGGTTTGCCCTTGGAACAGGTCGGCTTTGAAGATTGAGGCGAAGGCCACGGCAACGCTCCTTTATTTGAATTGATCGGCGATGTATTGCGGCACGGCGATGGGGATTTCCAGCAGTTGCTGGGCGAAGGCTTTGCCCTGCGGGTCGATGCGCAGGCTGGCAATGCCGCCGCCGCCTAAAGCGTTTTCCAGCAAGAAATTCAGGCTGTGGCTGCCGGGCAAGTACCAGCGCTCGACACGGCCGTGGAGGGGGGCGAGTACGTGGTTCATCCAGTCGACGATGACTTGCGGTGTGAGCACTTCGGCGATCCACGGCAGGTAGTCGGGATGGCGCGCGATCACGCCGATATTGCTGTGGTTGCCTTTGTCGCCGGAGCGCGCCACGGCCAGTTTCACCAGCGGCACACTGGCGTCGGCACGGCCTTGGGGCTTGGGTGGGTCGATCGATGCGGCCGGGGTGACGAGTGGGGCAGAGACGGGTAGTTCAACGGCGTGGCGCTGGCCTTGGAAGTCGATCACCAGCGCGCAGGAGGATTTATCGATGAGCATCGAAAACAGCCGAATCAGCGGATACACCGTCGGCCGCCCGCCGACGATCCCGGTCAAGCCGGGCGCCATGCCGGTCGCTGCCTGGGCGATCTCGCGGGCGAACAACACCAGGGCCTGTTTGCTCGGGTGTCGCACCGCGAGTTTTACCACCACTTCGCGGCAATCCTGGCGCTGGGCGTGGGCGCCGTAAGTGGCTTCGCTGCCGAGCAATTCGATGTTCACCTCGGTGTAAGGCGCCCAGCCGCGTTGGCTGAACAGTTCCGAGGTCTTGTTGATGATCGCCTGGCTGACCCGCTCGGCCTTGGCCACCGCGTCGATCCCGGCGATCAGGCAGCTGGCGGTGCATCGAAAACCGTCCGGGTAGGTGGCGCTGACCTTGTATTGATCGGTCGGTGGCAAGCCCTTGGCCCCGTGCAGGCGCACGCTGTGTTTGCCTTGCTGCTGCAATTTGACCTGGCTGAAATCGCAGATCACGTCTGGCAGCAGATAGGCGCGCGGGTCACCGATTTCATACAGCAGTTGCTCGGCCACGCTGAGTTCGCTGATCAGCCCGCCGCTGTCGTCGACCTTGTTGACGGTGAACTGGCCGTCGGCGCTGACCTCAACGATGGGAAACCCGATGTGTTCGTAGTCCGGCACGTCGCGCCAGTCGGTGAAGTTGCCGCCGGTGCACTGCGCGCCGCACTCGATGATATGCCCGGCCAGTGCGGCTTGGGCTAGGCGGTCGTAGTCCTGCCACGACCAGTTGAATTCGTGCACCAGTGCAGCGCTGACCACCGCGCTGTCGACCACGCGGCCGGTGATGACGATGTCCGCGCCCAGTTCCAGCGCGGCGGTAATGCCCGGCGCGCCGAGGTAGGCGTTGGCAGATACGCACATCGGCGGCAGCGGCGCGCCGTTGAACATGTCGGTGACGCCGTGCAGGTGTTTGAGCTGCGGTTGCAGGTCGTCGCCCAGCAGTACGGCGATTTTCAGCGGGGTCTGAGCCTTGTCGCAGGCCGCTTGCAGGGCGGCAGCGCAGGCCTGAGGGTTAATGCCCCCCGCATTGCTGATCACCCGAATGCCCTGACGTTGGATATTGGCCAGCAGCGGTGTGAGCACCTCGACAAAATCGGTGGCGTAGCCGGCCTGGGGATCTTTCAACCGCGCACCGGCGAGGATCGACATCGTGACTTCCGCCAAATAGTCGAACACCAGGTAATCCAGCGCGCCGCCGTGCACCAATTGGGCGGCGGCGGTGCAGGTATCACCCCAGAAGGCGCTGGCGCAGCCGATACGAACCGTCTTGCTCATGAGAAATCCTTCCTCGAATGGCTGGTGTCGAGACTACCAAGCAAGCGCTTGGTTTGTAAACTGGGCGCATAAGTTTTGCCCAAGCGCTTGCTTGGCTGGCGGCCACGGCCTAAATTGCCGCCCAAGATGTCAGCACACGTGAAGGAGAGAGGCATGGATGAGCAAAAAGCCCTACGGGTGATGCGCACCATGGTCGATGCCGGCCAATTGACCGACCCTGACAGTGCTCGGGGTAAATTGCTGCAAACGGCAGCTCACCTGTTCCGCAACAAGGGCTTTGAGCGCACCACTGTGCGTGACCTGGCCAGCGCAGTGGGGATTCAGTCCGGCAGCATCTTTCATCACTTCAAGAGCAAGGACGAGATCCTACGCGCGGTGATGGAGGAAACCATCCACTACAACACCGCGATGATGCGCGCTTCCCTTGAAGAAGCGAGAGACGTGCGTGAGCGCGTGTTGGCCCTGATTCGTTGCGAACTGCAGTCGATTATGGGCGGCAGCGGTGAAGCCATGGCGGTGCTGGTCTACGAATGGCGCTCACTGTCGGTCGATGGCCAGGCCCAGGTGCTGGCGTTGCGCGATGTCTACGAGGAGATCTGGTTGCAGGTGCTGGGTGAGGCCAAGGCCGCGGGTTACATCAGGGGCGACGTATTTATTACCCGGCGCTTCCTCACGGGGGCGTTGTCTTGGACCACCACGTGGTTTCGCGCCCAAGGCAGCCTGACCTTGGAGCAGTTGGCCGAAGAAGCCCTGCTGATGGTGCTGAAGGCCGATTGAGGTGCAAGCCATTAATTTGCCGATGGAAAGTTGTCTCACCTGACAAAAACGCCTAGCTTATTGCCATCAGAGTATTAAACGGTGTGTGCCTCAATGTTTTCGCCATGGCGGCTGGCTGCAGGATTGACTTTATGGGCACTGGGCATCGCAGGGTGCGTGCCGGCCTCGGCTGCGCAATTGGTGAGGATCGGCGCCGCGCATTTTCCGCCGTACACCGTACGCCCTGAGCAAGGTGCCGACACTGGTTTACTGCCGCAACTGGTCGAAGCCTTGAACGCTGCGCAAACCGACTACCAGTTTGTGCTGGTGCCAACGTCTATCCCACGGCGGTTTCGGGATTTCGAGCAAGGCCGAGTCGACATGGCTATCTTTGAAAACCCCGACTGGGGGTGGCAGAACATTGCCCATACCAGCGTCGACATGGGCTTGGAAGACGCGGAAATCTTCGTCGCCCAGCGTGAGACCGGTCGCGATCAAAGCTATTTCGCCGACTTAAAAGGCAAGCGCCTGGCCGTGTTCAGCGGCTATCACTACGCCTTCGCCCACTTCAATCCTGACCCCAAATACATGGCCGAACACTTCAACGCCACGTTGACCTATTCCCATGACAGCAATCTGCTGATGGTTGCGCGCGGGCGTGCCGACATCGCGTTGGTCACGCGCTCGTACTTGAGTGATTTCATGGTGCGCAACGCGGACATGGCCGGGCAATTCCTAGTCTCGGAGCGGATTGACCAAGTGTATCACCACTACGCGCTGCTGCGTCCGAAGGCACCGATTAGCGGGGCGGCGTTTGCCGAGCTGCTCAAGCGCCTGCGTGATACTGGGCAGATGTTGAAGATTTTCGAGCCGTATCGCATTGATGTGATGCCCGCGTCTTGAGGTCAGAGTACCGATCAACATGTGGGCAGGAGCAAGCCTCTCCCCCATTGGAATTGCGCTGTTTTTAAACCCGTCGCGCAAACGTATCGCTATGGCTGCCCGACACCTTGCGGCAGTGCACCAGCGCATCGCGAATCATGAAGTTCACCAGGGTCGGCGACACGCCGAGCTCCTTGGCGATGTCCTTTTGCGGCACACCATGCAGACGGTACATCTCGAACGCATAGCGGGTGCGCTGGGGCAGCTCCGTCAGGGCGTCGGCAATGTTTTCCAGAGTATTGAAGTTGATGTGAGAGGTTTCCGGAGATGCGCCGTGAATGACCACATTCAAACCTTCCTCTTCCGTCCCCGAGTACTTGAGCTCCAAGGCCTGCTTGCGGTAGTGATCAATCGCCAGGTTGCGCACGATCTGGAACAGATAACTCAGTTGGGCCTTGAACGATGAGGTGATCGTCGGCGCCGATTGCAGCCGGAAGTAGGCGTCCTGCACGACGTCTTCGGCGCGCGAGCGGCAGCCGGTAATGCGTGCCGCGATCTTCACCAGAATTAAACGATTGTCGACGAATGCCTGGAGAAGCGGTGAGTCGCACCTACCTGTGGATACTTGTTCCGTCATGGAAATCACCTTGTTGCAAAAGAGGTTAGGGGAGGGCGTCCTTGCTGAGGCCTCCTACACATCGGGCAACAAATTATGACGAATGATAATGATTGTCAAATGAGAAGGCGAACTAATCTTATGCTTTCTTGGAAGGTGTGAGCGACGTCTCGCGTCTTCCCGGCGACTAATTATTTGCCCGCTCCGTCCGTTCTCATGGGTGACAGGTCCGTTAACAAACGGCCAAGGACCAGCGCCCGCAGGAGGACGACATGGGTTTGTATCGTGCATACAGCGTGTTTCAGTCTGGAGCCCTTCGATGAGTGGCTCCACGCGACTGCGCCTATTTTGCCTGCCCTACTCGGGTGCCAGCGCCATGGTTTATGTGCGTTGGCGCCGGGCTCTGCCGGACTGGTTGCAGGTGTGTCCGCTGGAATTGCCCGGGCGCGGCATGCGCATGGATGAGCCGTTGCAGCGCGACATCAAGGCCTTGGCAGCGCAGCTTGCAGATGAAATCAGCCGTGAGCTGAATGGCCCCTATGCCTTGTTCGGCCACAGCCTTGGCGGTTTGTTGGCGTTCGAATTGGCCCATGCCCTACGTGAGCGCGGCGTGCCTGCGCCACTGGCGTTGTTTGCTTCCGGTACCGCCGGCCCGGCGCGCCGTGATGTCAGCGAATACGCCATCGAAAAGACCGACGAACAACTGATCACCCGCCTGCGAGAGCTGCAAGGCACCGCCGAAGAAGCCCTGGCCAATCCCGAACTGATGCAGTTGATGCTGCCGATCCTGCGCGCCGATTTCCTGCTGTGCGGCAGCTTCACCTACGGCGTGCGTGAGCCGCTGGGCATACCGATCCATGTGTTCGGCGGCAAGCAAGACAGCGTGCGCGCCGAACAGTTACTCGACTGGCAGGCCGACACCGCCAGCGGCTTTTCCCTGGACATGTTTGACGGCCACCACTTCTTCCTCGTGCAGCACGAAAGCGCCGTGCTGCGCTGTCTGCGGCGCTACGCCGAGGAGCACCTCGCGCGCTGGCGCAATGGCGTCGCGCGGCCACTGGTCGCCAGTTAAGCGCTCCCTAATTCCCGATTTTCCCGCAAGCCGATTTCAGGCAGGAACCCCATGATGGACGCCTTCGAACTTCCCCGCACACTGGTCCAGTCCCTTCTACGTCGCGCCGCGCAGACCCCGGACCAGGTTGCCCTGCGCTTCCTCGCCGAAACCGCCGAGCACAACGTTGTGCTCAGCTACCGTGACCTGGACCAGCGCGCCCGCACCATCGCCGCCGCCTTGCAGGCCAACGCGGCGTTGGGCGAGCGTGCGGTGCTGTTGTTCCCTAGCGGCCCGGACTACGTCGCGGCGTTCTTTGGTTGCTTATACGCCGGGGTCATCGCGGTGCCAGCCTATCCGCCCGAATCCACCCGTCGGCATCATCAGGAGCGCCTGCTGTCGATCATCGCCGATGCCGAGCCAAGCCTGCTGCTGACCATCGCCAGCCTCGGCGACGGCCTGGCGCAAATCGAGAATGCCCCGCCGGTGCTGAGCGTCGACACCTTGGATGCGCAGATCTCCAGTGATTGGATTGAACCTGAACTGCACGCCGATGACATTGCATTCCTGCAATACACCTCCGGCTCCACCGCATTGCCAAAAGGTGTGCAAGTCAGCCACGGCAATCTGGTGGCCAACGAAGTGTTGATCCGTCGTGGCTTCGGCATCGACCTCAACCCGGATGACGTGATTGTCAGTTGGCTGCCGCTGTACCACGACATGGGCCTGATCGGCGGCCTGCTGCAACCGATCTTCAGCGGCGTGCCGTGCGTGTTGATGTCGCCGGCTTACTTCCTTGGCCGCCCCTTGCGCTGGCTCGAAGCGATCAGCGAATACGGCGGCACGATCAGCGGTGGCCCGGATTTCGCCTACCGGCTATGCAGCGAGCGGGTCAGTGAATCCGTACTGGAACGCCTGGACTTGAGCACTTGGCGCGTGGCGTATTCGGGCTCCGAACCGATCCGCCTCGACACCCTGGAATGCTTCGCCGAGAAGTTCGCCACCTGCGGGTTCAGCTCGAACAATTTCTTCGCCTCCTACGGTCTGGCCGAAGCGACCCTGTTTGTCGCCGGCGGCACCCGTGGGCGTGGTATCCCGGCCTTGTACGTGGACGAACAGGCGCTGGCCGCCAACCGCGCCGAACCGGGGCAGGGCTGCGCGATCATGAGCTGCGGCACCCACCAGCCGGAACACGCGGTGCTGATCGCCGACCCGCACACGCTGAGCGAACTGCCGGATAGCTGTGTCGGCGAGCTATGGGCCACTGGCCCGAGCATCGCCCACGGCTACTGGCGCAACCCTGAGGCCACTGCCAAGACGTTCGTACACCATGCCGGCCGCACCTGGCTGCGCACCGGCGACCTGGGGTTTATCCGCGACGGCGAGGTGTACATCACCGGTCGCCTGAAAGACCTGCTGATCGTGCGCGGCCACAACCTGTACCCTCAGGACATCGAACAAACCATCGAGCGCGAAGTGGAAGTGGTGCGCAAGGGCCGCGTCGCCGCCTTTGCAGTGAATGATCAGGGTCTGGAAGGTATCGGCATTGCCGCCGAAATCAGCCGCAGCGTGCAGAAAATCCTGCCGCCCGAAGCGCTGATCAAAGCCATTCGCCAGGCCGTCGCCGAGGCCTATCAACAAGCACCGAGCGTGGTGGTATTACTCAACCCCGGCGCATTGCCGAAGACCTCCAGCGGTAAAGTGCAGCGTGCAGCCTGCGCTCTTCGCCACGCAGACGGCAGCCTCGACTGTTATGCGCAGTTCCCCGACCTGCAAGCGCAAACGAGCGATGCGGCGTTGGCATCCGAACTGCAAAGCCAGATCGCGGCGATCTGGTGCGAGCAGTTGCAGGTTGCAACCGTCGCGGGCGATGACCATTTCTTCCTGCTCGGCGGTAACTCCATCACTGCCACCCAAGTGGTCGCACGCCTGCGCGAAATCCTGGGCCTGGAGCTGAACCTGCGCACGCTGTTTGAAGCGCCGACGCTTGCGAGCTTTGCCGCAAACGTCGCGCAATTGCAGCAGGACGGCGGCATCGCTCAACACGCGATTCATGCCTTGTCGCGCCAGGACGACCTGCCGCAATCCCTGGCACAAAACCGCCTGTGGATCACCTGGCAACTCGACCCGCAGAGCAGTGCCTACACCATCCCCGGTGCTTTGCGCCTGCGCGGCGAATTGGACGAAGACGCGTTGCGCGCCAGCTTCCAGCACCTGATCCAGCGCCACGAAGCCCTGCGCACCCGCTTTTACGAGCGCGACGGCCAGGCCTTTCAACGCGTGGATGCAACCACCGGGTTCGACCTGCAAGTCGTCGACCTCAGCGACCTGCCCGCCGCCGAGCGTGAAGCGCGCGCGCATCAGATCCGCGAAGACAACGCGCGCACCCAGTTCGACCTGGAAAAAGGCCCGCTGCTGTGGGTGACCCTGGTGCGCCTGGACGCTGAAGATCACCAACTGCTGGTGACGCTGCACCACATCATCGCCGACGGTTGGTCGCTGAATATCCTCATCGACGAGTTCTCGCGCCTGTATGCCGCCGCGACTCAAGGCCAGACCCTGGAGTTACCGCCACTGGCCCTGCAATACGCCGACTACGGCAGTTGGCAGCGCCAGTGGCTGGCCGAAGGCGAAGGTCAGCGGCAGCTGGCGTATTGGAAAGCGCAGTTGGGTGAGGAGCATCCAGCCCTGAGCCTGGCCACCGACCACCCGCGTTCGGCGCAGAAGCGCAACAGCGCCTCGCGCCATAGTGTGCGTCTGGATGCAGGCCTCAATGCCGCGATTCGCCAGACCGCCCAAGCCAACGAATCCACGCCGTTCATGCTGCTCTTGGCGGCATTCCAAAGCCTGCTCTACCGCTACAGCGGCCAGCGTGATATTCGCATCGGCGTGCCGAATGCCAACCGCCCGCGCCAGGAAACCCAAGGCCTGGTCGGCTTTTTCATCAATACGTTGGTGCTGCGTGCCGAGCTGGACGGGCGCCTGCCGTTCAACCAGCTGTTGGCTGCAACCCGCCAAACGGCGTTGGGGGCCCAGGCCCATCAGGATCTGCCGTTCGAACAATTGCTGGAAGCCTTCCCGCAAGCGCGTGAGCAAGGCCTGTTCCAGGTCATGTTCAACCACCAGCAGCGCGACTTGAGTGCCTTGCGTCGCCTGCCGGGCATGCTCGCCGATGAGCTGGCGTGGCACAGCCGCGAGGCCAAGTTCGACCTGCAACTGCACAGCGAAGCAGACCACAACGGGCGCCTGAGCCTGTCGTTCGACTACGCCGATGAATTGTTCGACAGCGCAACCATTCAGCGTCTCGCCGAGCACTTCATCAACCTGCTGCACGCCGCATGCGAGCAACCGCAACAGGCCATCGGTGACCTGAAGCTGATGCAAACCGACGAGCAGCAGCCGTGGAGCGAAGCGCCGTGCATGCCTGCGCAGCAGTGGTTGCCCGAGTTACTTAACTGGCACACCTCGGACAGCACCGCACTGGTCTGGCAGGGCGCTAGCCTGACCTTCGCTCAACTGCACACCCAGGCCAACCGCCTGGCCCATTACCTGCGTGACAAAGGCGTCGGCCCGGATGTGTGCGTGGCCATCGCCGCCGAGCGTTCGCCGCAACTGTTGATCGGCTTGCTGGCGATCATCAAGGCCGGTGGCGCCTACGTGCCGCTGGACCCGGATTACCCCGCCGACCGCCTGGCCTACATGCTCCAGGACAGCGGCGTACACTTGCTGCTGACCCAAACCTCGCTGCTGGAGCTGTTACCGGCCACCGAAGGCGTGTGCGTGATCGCCATGGACAGCCTGCACCTTGACAGCTGGCCGACCCAGGCACCGGGCTTGCACTTGCACGGCGACAACCTCGCCTACGTGATCTACACCTCCGGCTCCACCGGCCAGCCCAAAGGCGTGGGCAATACCCATGCGGCACTGGCCGAGCGCTTGCAGTGGATGCAGGCCATGTATCAACTCAACGAAACCGATGTACTGATGCAAAAGGCGCCGATCAGTTTCGACGTGTCGGTGTGGGAATGCTTCTGGCCGCTGATCACCGGCTGCCGCTTGGTGCTGGCCGGCCCCGGCGAGCATCGCGACCCGCATCGCATCGCGCAGTTGGTGCAGGAGCATGGCGTGACTACCTTGCACTTTGTGCCGCCGCTGTTGCAGTTGTTTATCGACGAGCCGTTGGTGGCCGAATGCACCAGCCTGCGCCGCCTGTTCTCCGGCGGTGAGGCCTTGCCCGTCGAGCTGCGCAACCGCGTGTTGGCACACCTGCCGGCAGTGCAACTGCACAACCGTTATGGCCCGACCGAAACCGCAATCAACGTCACCCATTGGCAATGCAAAGCCGAAGATGGCGAGCGTTCGCCGATCGGCCGGCCGCTGGGCAATGTGATCTGCCGTGTGCTGGACGACCAGCTCAACCCACTGCCGGCCGGGGTGCCGGGCGAACTGTGCATCGGCGGCATCGGCCTGGCGCGTGGTTACCTCGGCCGCGCCGGGCTGACCGCTGAACGTTTTGTCGCCGACCCACTGGGCGAGGCGGGCACACGCCTGTATCGCACCGGTGACCGTGTGCGCTGGACTGCCGACGGCGTGCTCGAATACCTCGGCCGCCTTGATCAGCAGGTCAAACTGCGTGGCTTTCGTGTGGAGCCGGAAGAAATCGAAGCGCGCCTGTTGGCCATGGACGGCATCGCCCAAGCCGTGGTGCTGGTGCGTGAGCAGCAGTTGATCGGTTACTACACCGCCAGCTCCGAGTTGGACGCACAGGAGGTAAAAACCGCCCTGGCCACCGAGCTGCCGGAATACATGGTGCCCGCGCAACTGATGCGCCTGGACGCCATGCCCCTGAGCCCCAGCGGCAAACTCGACCGGCGCGCATTGCCCGAGCCGGTGTGGCAAACCCGTGAACACATCGAACCCGAAACGCCGTTGCAGCAGCAGATTGCGGCGATCTGGCGCGAAGTCCTCGGCCTGCCACGTATTGGCCTGAGCGACGACTTCTTCGCCCTCGGCGGCCATTCGTTGCTGGCTACGCAAATCATCTCGCGCACCCGCCAGGCCTGCGACGTCGAGCTGCCATTGCGGACCTTGTTCGAAGCCAGCGAGCTGGGCGCGTTTGCCGAGCAAGTCGGGCTGATCCAAGCCTCGGGCCGGCGCAACCAGCAAACCGCCATCGCCAAGGTCGACCGCAGTACGCCGGTGCCGCTGTCCTATTCCCAGCAGCGTATGTGGTTCCTCTGGCAGATGGAGCCGGACAGCCCGGCCTACAACGTCGGCGGCATGGCGCGCCTGCGTGGGGTGCTGGATGTGGGGCGTTTCGAGGCCGCGTTGCAAGCCTTGATCATGCGCCACGAAACCTTGCGCACCACTTTCCCGAGCGTCGACGGCGTGGCCGAGCAAAAGGTCGCCAAGCAAACCGGGCTGCGCATGGATTGGCAGGATTTCTCGGCGCTGAACGACACCGAGCGCCAGCGGCATCTGCAACAGCTCGCCGACCATGAAGCTCACACGCCCTTCAACCTGGAAACCGGGCCACTGCTGCGCGCCTGCCTGGTCAAGGCCGGCGAGCAGGAACACTACCTGGTGCTGACCCTGCACCACATCGTCACCGAAGGCTGGGCGATGGACATCTTCGCGCGTGAACTCAGCGCGCTGTACGAAGCCTTTATTGACGAACGCGACTCGCCGTTGGCGCCGTTGCCGGTGCAATATCTCGACTACAGCGTGTGGCAACGCCAGTGGCTGGAGTCCGGTGAGCGTCAGCGTCAACTGGATTACTGGACCGCCCAGTTGGGCCACGAGCATCCATTGCTCGAGCTGCCCGGCGACCGCCCACGCCCGCCGGTGCAAAGCCATCAGGGCGAGCTGTACCGCTTTGACCTGAGCGATGAACTGGCCGCCCGCGTGCGTGGGTTCAATGCCGAGCGTGGCCTGACGCTGTTCATGACCATGACCGCTACCCTAGCCGTGTTGCTCTACCGCTACAGCGGCCAGACCGACCTGCGCATCGGCGCCCCGGTGGCCAACCGGATTCGCCCGGAAAGCGAAGGGCTGATCGGTGCCTTCCTCAACACCCAGGTGCTGCGTTGCCAGCTCAATGGGCAGATGAAAGTGGGCGAGTTGTTCGAGCAGGTGCGCCACACCGTGATTGAAGGCCAGTCCCACCAGGACCTGCCGTTCGACCACTTGGTGGAAGCCCTGCAACCCCCGCGCAGCGCGGCATACAACCCGCTGTTCCAGGTGATGTGCAACGTGCAGCGCTGGGAATTCCAGCAGAGCCGCCAACTGGCCGGCATGACTGTCGAGTACCTGGCCAACGATGCACGCGCGACTAAGTTCGACCTCAACCTGGAAGTCACCGACCTCGACCATCGCCTGGGTTGCTGCCTGACCTACAGCACCGACCTGTTCGACGAGCCACGCATTGCACGTATGGCCGAGCATTGGCGCAACCTGCTGGAAGCGTTGATCGCCAACCCGCAACAGCGGCTCAGCGAACTGCCACTGCTGACGGCCACCGAGCAGCGCACGCTGCAAAACAGTTTGGGTGTCGAAGCCGGTGAGCATCGCCTCGACCAGTGCCTGCATCCGCTGTTCACCCAGCAGGCGATTCAGCGTGCCGATGCGCCTGCGCTGACCTTTGCCGGCGTTACGCTGACGTACCGCGAACTGGACGCCCGCGCCAATCGTCTGGCCTGGATGCTGCGCGAGCGCGGTGTAGGCCCGCAGGTGCGCGTCGGCCTGGCGCTGCCACGTTCCCTGGAAATGGTGATCGGCCTGTTGGCGATCCTCAAGGCAGGCGGTGCCTACGTGCCGCTGGACCCGGAATACCCGCTGGACCGCTTGCACTACATGATCGAAGACAGCGGCATTGGCCTGCTGCTCAGTGACGCGGCGATGTTTGAAGCGCTCGGTGAGCTGCCGTCGACGGTGGCCTGCTGGTGCCTGGAAGATGACCTTGCGGTGCTCGCCAATTACCCGGCCAACGAGCTGCCTTTTATCAGCTTGCCGCAGCATCAGGCCTACCTGATTTACACCTCCGGCTCAACCGGCAAACCGAAAGGTGTAGTGGTGTCCCACGGTGAAATCGCCATGCATTGCCAGGCGGTGATCGAGCGTTTCGGCATGCGCCCGGACGATTGCGAGCTGCATTTCTATTCGATCAACTTCGACGCCGCCACCGAGCGTTTGCTGGTGCCGCTGCTCAGCGGTGCGCAGGTGGTTTTACGTGCTCAAGGCCAGTGGGATGCCGAAGAAATCTGCGCGCTGATCCGCACCCATCGCATCAATATTCTCGGCTTTACCCCAAGCTACGGCAGCCAGTTGGCGCAATGGCTGGCGACCCAGCACCAGACCTTGCCGGTGCGTATGTGCATCACCGGCGGTGAGGCGCTGACCGGCGAACACTTGCAGCGTATCCGCGCGGCGTTCAAGCCCGAGGTGTTTTTTAACGCCTATGGCCCGACCGAGACGGTGGTCATGCCGCTGGCCAGCCTGGCGCCGCAGCAGTTGGACGAGGGTGCCGCCAGCGTGCCGATCGGCAGCATCATCGGCGGCCGTGTGGCTTACATTCTCGACGCCGACCTCGCGCTGGTGCCACAAGGCGCGACCGGCGAGTTGTATGTCGGCGGCGCCGGTCTGGCCCAGGGTTACCACGAGCGCCCGGGCATGACCGCAGAGCGCTTTGTCGCCGACCCGTTTGCCACGAACGGTGGGCGTTTGTACCGCACCGGCGACCTGGTGCGCCAACGCGCCGATGGCCTAGCGGAGTACCTGGGCCGTATCGACCATCAAGTGAAGATTCGCGGTTTCCGTATTGAGCTGGGCGAAATCGAAACACGCCTGCTGGAACACGAAGCGGTGCGTGAGGCGGTGGTGCTGGCGCTGGAATCACCCAGCGGCAAACAGTTGGTGGCCTATCTGGTCAGCGACGCCGACCACGGCTCCCTGCGCGAGGCGCTGAAGGCCAACCTCAAGGCGCAACTGCCGGACTACATGGTGCCCGCGCACCTGATCGTGCTGGACAGTATGCCGCTGACCGCTAACGGCAAACTCGACCGTCGTGCCTTGCCGCAACCGGACCCGGAAGCCAATCGCCAGCACTACGTGGCGCCGCGCAACGAGCTGGAGCACACCTTGGCTGCGATCTGGTGTGCCGTATTGAACGTGCAGCAAGTCGGCCTGGACGATAATTTCTTTGAGCTGGGCGGCGACTCGATCCTCTCGATCCAAGTGGTCAGCCGTGCGCGGCAGGCCGGTATTCACTTCAGCCCGCGGGACCTGTTCCAGCACCAGACCGTGCAAACCCTGGCTGGCGTGGTCACGCGTTCCGAGCAGGTGAGCGCCGAGCAAGGCGTGCTGACCGGCAGCTCGGGGCTTACACCGATTCAGCATTGGTTCTTTGATACCGATATCCCCAATCGCCAGCACTGGAACCAGGCATTACTGCTCAAACCGCTGCAACTGCTCGACCCGCATCGCCTGGAGCAAGCGCTGTTGGCGGTGCTGGAACACCACGACGCCCTGCGCCTGAGCTTCACCCCGCGCGATGCCCAGTGGCACGCCGAGCATTTGGCTGTGCCGCAAGGCGGTGTGCTGATGCAGGCGCAAGTGCGCGAGATGCAGCAGTGCACCGCGCTGTTCACCGACACCCAGCGCAGCCTCGATCTTGAACACGGCCCGCTGTTGCGCGCGTTGTTGGTGGACGGCCCGCAAGGTCAGCAACGCTTGCTGATCGCGATTCATCACCTGGTGGTGGATGGCGTGTCGTGGCGGGTGCTGTTGGAAGACCTGCAAACGGTTTACCTCCAGTTGTGCGACGGTCAGTCCGTGCGCCTGCCAGCCAAGACTAGCGCCTTGCGCGATTGGGCTGCGCGGCTGCAGGTCTATGCGAGCAGCGAATCCCTGCGTGAAGAGTTGACTGTATGGCAAGACCAGTTGGCCGGCCCACAGGTGGCATTGCCGGTGGATCGCCCGAACGGCGCGCTGCGCAATCGCGATGCCGACACGGTCAGCGTGCGCCTGGATGCCGAACATACTCGCCAGTTGTTGCAACAGGCGCCGAGTGCCTACCGCACCCAGGTCAACGACCTGTTGCTGACAGCTTTGGCCCGTGTGCTGTGCCGCTGGAGTGGGCACGACTCAGCGCTGATTCAGCTGGAGGGGCATGGTCGTGAAACCTTGTTTGATGACATCGACCTGACCCGCAGTGTCGGCTGGTTCACCAGTGCTTATCCATTGCGTCTGACGCCGCATGCAGAGCAGGGCGCCTCGATCAAGGCAATCAAGGAGCAACTGCGCGGCGTGCCGCACAAAGGCTTGGGCTATGGTGTGCTGCGTTACCTGGCGGACGACCTGTGTCAACAGACCATGGCTGCACTGCCAAGCGCCGAGATTACCTTCAACTACCTCGGCCAATTCGACCAGAGCTTTGGCGCCGATGCGCTGTTCCACCCGCTGGATGAATCGGCCGGGCTGGCCCATGATCCGGAGGCGCCGCTGCCGAATGCATTGAGCGTCGACAGTCAAGTGTATGGCGGCGAATTGGTGCTGCGCTGGACCTACAGCCGCGAGCGCCATGATCAGCAGACCATTGGCGAACTGGCCGATGCCTACCTCGCAGAACTGCAAAGCCTGATTGTGCACTGCCTCAAGGACGAGGCCGGTGGCCTCACGCCGTCCGACTTTCCGCTGGCGCACCTGACTCAAGCGCAACTCGACAGCTTGCCGATTGCGGCGAGTGTCATCGAAGACGTCTACCCGCTGACGCCGATGCAGGAAGGCTTGCTGCTGCACACCTTGCTGGAACCGGGCACCGGCCTCTACTACATGCAGGACCGCTACCGCATTAACAGCGTGCTCGACCCAGAGCGTTTTGCCCAGGCCTGGCAGGCGGTGATCGCTCGGCATGAAGCCTTGCGCGCGTCGTTCTGCTGGAACGTCGGCGAAGACATGCTGCAAGTGATCCACAAACCGGGCAGCACGCCGATTGAGTACCTGGATTGGAGCGCCGACCCGGAAAGTGAACAGGAGCCGCGCCTGCAAGCCTTGCTCAAAGCCGAGCGCGAGGCCGGTTTCGACCTGCTCAACCAGGCGCCGTTCCACCTGCGCCTGATCCGCGTCGGCGAAGCGCGCTATTGGTTCATGATGAGCAACCACCACATCCTCATCGATGCCTGGTGCCGTTCGCTGCTGATGAATGATTTCTTTGATATCTACATGGCCTTGGGCGAGGGGCGCGAAGCGCAGTTGGCCACGCCGCCGCGCTACCGCGATTACATCGCCTGGCTGCAACGCCAGAACCTCGCCGAAGCGCGCCAGTGGTGGCAGCAGAATCTGCAAGGCTTTGAGCGCACCACGCCGATCCCCAGCGACCGGCCGTTCTTGCGTGAACACGCAGGTCACAGCGGCGGCATGGTGGTGGGCGACTGCTACACCCGCCTCGATGCTTGCGACGGTGCGCAACTGCGCGAATTGGCACAGGCCCATCAACTCACCGTTAATACCTTCGCCCAGGCGGCCTGGGCGTTGGTGCTGCGGCGCTTGAGCGGCGATCGTGATGTGCTTTTCGGCGTGACCGTGGCCGGGCGTCCGGTGGAAATGCCGCAGATGCAACGCACCGTCGGGCTATTTATCAACAGCATCGCGCTAAGGGTGAAACTGCCTGAAAACGATCAGCGTTGCAGCGTGCGCCAGTGGTTGAACGGCTTGCTCGACAGCAACATGCGGCTGCGCGAGTACGAATACCTGCCGCTGGTGACTATTCAGGAACACAGTGAATTGCCCAAGGGCCAGCCGCTGTTCGACAGCCTGTTCGTGTTCGAGAACGCGCCGGTGGACGTCTCGGTGCTGGACCGCGCGCAAAGCCTGAATGCCACCTCGGATTCCGGCCGCACCCACACCAACTTTCCGCTGACCGCCGTGTGCTACCCGGGCGATGACCTCGGTTTGCACCTGTCTTACGACCAGCGTTATTTCGACGAAACCACCGTGCAAGGCATGCTCGGTGAGTTTAAGCGGTTGTTACTCGCATTGGTGCAAGGCTTCCATGGCGACATGGCCGACCTGCCGCTGATTGGCGAGCAGGAGCGTGAATTCCTGTTGGACGGCTGCAACCAGAGTGAGCATGCCTACCCGCTGGAACGCAGCTACGTCGAGCTGTTTGAAGCACAGGTGGCCGAGCATCCGCAGCGCATCGCCGCCAGTTGCCTTGACCAGCAATGGACCTATGACGAATTAAACCGGCGCAGTAACGGTCTGGGTTACGCGCTAATTGCGGCGGGTGTCGGCCTGGACCAACCGGTGGCGTTGCTGGCCGAACGCAAGCTGGACCTACTGGGCATGATCATCGGCAGCTTCAAGGCCGGTGCCGGTTACTTGCCACTGGACCCAGGCCTTCCGAGCCAGCGCTTGAGCCGCATCATTGACCTGAGCCGCACGCCGTTGCTGGTGTGCACTGAGGCGTGCCGTGAGCAGGCGATTGATTTGCTGGATGGCACCGACTGCCAGTTGTTGGTGTGGGAGGAAGTGCCGGGCCGTGGGGAGAATCCAGGGATCTACAGTGGCCCGGACAACCTCGCCTACGTGATCTACACCTCAGGCTCCACTGGTCTGCCCAAAGGCGTGATGGTCGAACAGCGCGGCATGCTCAATAACCAATTGAGCAAGGTGCCGTACCTGGACCTGAGCCCGGCGGATGTAATCGCCCAGACCGCGTCGCAAAGCTTCGATATTTCCGTGTGGCAGTTCCTCGCAGCGCCGCTGTTTGGCGCGCGGGTGGATATCGTGCCGAACACCCTTGCCCATGATCCGCAGGGTTTGCTGGCGCATGTTCAGGCCCAGGGTATTACCGTGCTGGAAAGCGTGCCGTCGATGATCCAGGGCATGCTGGCCCAGGAGCGCATGAGCCTGGACGGCCTGCGCTGGATGTTGCCGACGGGCGAAGCGATGCCACCGGAATTGGCGCACCAATGGTTGCTGCGCTATCCAGAAATTGGCTTGGTCAACGCGTACGGCCCGGCCGAGTGTTCGGATGACGTGGCGTTTTTCCGTGTCGAGCTGGCGTCTACCCGTGGCACTTATCTGCCGATAGGTACGCCGACCGACAACAACCGGCTGTACGTGCTCGATGGCGCATTGGAGTTGGTGCCCCAGGGCGCCGTCGGCGAGTTGTGCGTGGCGGGTACGGGTGTGGGGCGGGGCTATGTCAGCGACCCATTGCGCAGCGCTCAAGTGTTTGTGCCCAACCCGTTTGGCGCAGCGGGCGAACGCCTCTATCGCACGGGCGACCTGGCGCGTCGACGCAGTGATGGCGTGCTCGAATATGTGGGGCGTATTGACCACCAGGTGAAAATTCGCGGCTACCGTATCGAACTGGGCGAAATCGAAGCGCGCCTGCATGAACAACCGGAGGTGCGTGACGCGGCCGTCGGCGTGCAGGAAGGCGTCAACGGCAAGCATCTGGTGGGTTATCTGGTCGCGGCGGACGACGTGCTGAACCCAACTGATCGCCTGGACCGCATCAAGCAACGCCTGCGCGCTGAGCTGCCGGAATACATGGTGCCGCTGCACTGGTTATGGCTCGACCGGTTGCCGCTCAATGCCAACGGCAAACTCGACCGCAAGGCCCTGCCAGCTCTGGAGATCGGCCAGTTGCACAGCCAGGATTACCTGGCCCCGAGCAACGAGTTGGAAACCACCTTGGCCGCGATTTGGGCTGAAGTGCTCAAGGTTGAGCGCGTCGGTGTGCAGGACAACTTCTTCGAGCTGGGCGGGCACTCGTTGCTGGCCACGCAGATTGCTTCGCGCGTGCAGAAAACCCTACAACGCGACGTGCCACTGCGGGCGATGTTCGAGTGCAGCACAGTGGCGGAGTTGGCCGAGTATATCGATGGGCTGGCGGCGAATGAGATCAGCGCCGAGAAGGTCGATCGGTTGAGTGATTTGATGGCGGAGTTGGAGGGGCTTTAAGGCAACCTCTAACAACTGGTGGTGAGCGTGCTGTTGGTCGAAACGACATCGTGACATCGGTGACAGTGCCCTGGCGCGGGGACAGATCGTTCTCGCCGCCAGGCCAATGCCTCATCACTGATGGACGGAATAAAGCGACTTACGAGAGAAACGGTGTCTATTTGCGCCTTGAATTGTAGGAAATTGACCTCTGGTGGCGTAGGTTATTGCCATTGTACTGTTTTTATATACAGTGTTTTCGGAGCTTTCATCTCATGAGAAGAAAATGAGTGAAAAACGGGCCTGTGGAAAAAAAAAGCAACTCCGTTAGTTTGAGGTTCTCTCCTTCAAGAAAGGAGAGTTCTTAATCAATCTCAATGGAGTAACACATGAATAACCCACAAACCCAGACACCTCTTCGCCATGGTCGTGTCACGTCTCCTTCCAGCCGTGGCGCAGTCGCCGTGGATCTCGGCCTGCTGGCTACCTGGCAGGTCAATGAAATGGAAGGCGGCAAGAACTTTCCGGCATTGATCGCCGGTCCGTTCCCGGCGCCTTATCAAACCGACAGTGACAGCGTCACCCCACCAGCCGACGGCTTCATCCTCAGCGGCGGCAAGACCGATGCCCGTGACTGCATCAACTTCACCAACGAGGAAATGGCCAAGAAACTCAGCCGCGACTTCACTTGGCCGCTGCTCAATGTCGACCCGGGCCAGACCTTCAAGGTCACCTGGGAATACACCGCGCCGCACACCACCCGTGGCTATCGCTGGCTGATCACCAAGGATGGCTGGGATCCGAAACAGCGCATCACCCGCGCACAACTGGAAACCCAGCCTTTCGCCGAAGACTTCTATACCCAGGTGCCGTACTACAGTCATGCAGGTGAACTGAAGGCCAAGGTCAATCACGAAGTGAAACTGCCGGCCAACAAAAAGGGCCAGCATGTGATCGTGTTGATGTGGATCGTCGCCAACACCGGCAATGCCTTCTATCAAGCCTTCGACGTGGACTTTAAATAAGCCCACGCCGTTAAACCCATACGTTCTGAAGGATTAGAACATGTCAAAGATTGACTTCACCTTACTGAAATCCCCGCTGAGCGATGTCGCCTCGCTGATGCCGAGCATTGCCGGCAAAAAGATCCTCATGGGCTTCTGGCACAACTGGCCTGCCGGCGCGAGCGACGGCTACCAGCGTGGCCAGTTCGCCAATATGAACCTGGAAGACGTGCCGAGTGATTACAACGTGGTGGCCGTGGCCTTCATGAAAGGCAACGGTATCCCAACGTTCAAGCCGTACAACCTTTCCGACGCCGAGTTCCGCCGCCAGGTGGGCGTGCTAAACAGCCAGGGCAGGGCGGTGCTGATTTCCCTTGGCGGCGCCGATGCGCACATCGAGTTGCATAAAGGCAACGAACAGCCACTGGCCAACGAGATTATCCGCCTGGTGGAAACCTATGGCTTTGATGGCCTGGACATCGATCTTGAACAGAGCGCGATTGATTTCGCCGACAACAAGACCGTCCTGCCAGCCGCGTTGAAACTGGTCAAGGACCATTACGCCGGTGAAGGCAAACACTTCATTATCAGCATGGCGCCGGAGTTTCCTTACCTGACCACCGCCGGCAAATACGTCGGTTACCTCCAGGCGCTGGAAGGCTATTACGACTTCATTGCCCCGCAGTATTACAACCAAGGGGGCGACGGGATCTGGGTGCAGGAGGTCAACAACGGCAACGGTGCCTGGATTGCCCAGAACAACGACGCGATGAAAGAGGATTTCCTGTTTTACCTGACCGAAAGTCTGGTGAGCGGAACGCGAGGGTTTACCAAAATCCCGGCGGACAAGTTCGTCATTGGCCTCCCGGCCAACGTCGACGCAGCCGCCACCGGTTATGTGATCAACCCCGCAGCCGTGACCAATGCGTTCAAGCGTTTGTACGACAAAGGGTTATCGATCAAGGGCCTGATGACATGGTCGGTGAATTGGGACAACGGGATCAGCAAAGACCACGTACCCTACAACGGGGAATTCAGCCGCCGTTATGGGCCGTTGATCAAAGGCACTCATCTCTCTGGCCTCGGTGAGGATGAGGCGGATCTCGAAGTCGCCAATCGGCGGTAGCGCAACGAGACATCTGGCAGACGTGCCTGATCTCAAACAGCTATGTTTATGATCTGATCGTTGGCTTTATGAAATAAAATCCGATGCCTGTTTGGGCATCGGATTTTCTGCGTCAAGCCCAAATCTGCATCCGATTACTTCGGCCCCAGAATCTTCGCCAGCTTGTCCGGCGATGGTGCGCCTTGCTGCTGCTGCAACCCACCTTTGTCATCCAGGTAGAAAATCGCCGGCGTCGCCGACAATTCCAGCTCTTGCATCAACTTCATATTGGCATCGAGCTTGGCTTCGATATCGGCCGGGATCTTGTCCAGCGCCTGCAATTTGCTGCGTTTGCCGGCGGCTTCGTGTTCTTCCAGGGCTTTTTGCGGGTCTTTGGCGGCGAACAGGGCGGCCGATTTGCCCGGGCTGTCTTCGCGGATGATACCGACCATGATGTGGCGCAACTGCACCTTGCCAGCCTTTACCCATGGGCGTGCCTGTTCCCAGAACATGTTGCAGTAGGGGCAATTGGGGTCGCTGAACAGGTAGACGGTGCGTGGCGCGTTTTTATCGCCGTCCTGAATCCAGTTGCTGTGTTCCATCTTGGCCCAGACTTCCTTGGCCATTGGCGCGTACACCAGTTTTTCCAGTGGCGCGCTGCTCAGGTCTTTGCCGTTGGCGTCGTACAGGTTGCCGGCGATCACGCTTTTGCCATCGGCGGTCAGGTACAGGGCCATGCCCCGGTTCTGGTACTGCGCAGCGTAGCCGGTGAGCCCGCTGGGTGCGTCAAACTTGCCGAGGATCTTGGCGCCCTTGGCTTCGATCTGTTTGATCGGTGCCGGCCAGTCTTCGGCCTGGGCCAGGGTGGCCGCGAGCGTCAGCGGCAGCAGGGTCAGCAGGTGGCGGAGGCTTGGCATGTCGGTTTCCTTGTCGTGACGGTATCGAAGGGCTCCATGGCACGGGCCAGGCTGGCCTGGGACAGCTCACCGAGGTGGCTGTTGATCAGGCGCCCATCGGCTTGGTAAAACAGGGTGGTCGGCAAGGCCATCGAACCGACGGCCTGGCCGAGGCGGCCGCTGGCGTCAAACAGCACATTGCCGAGGGTCAGGCCTTGGGTCGCGAGGTAAGTGCTGACGCTTTGCATGCTCTCGGCCTGGTTGACGAACAGAAAGGTCACGTCGGGGCGTTGTTGCTGTGCGCGTTCCAGCACTGGCATTTCTCGGCGGCACGGTGGGCACCAGGTGGCCCAGAGGTTGATCACCAGCGGGCCGCCTTTGTAATCGGCCAGCTGCACCACATCGCCTTCAGCGTTGCGCAAGGTGATATCCGGCAGTTGCGCGCCCTTGTCGTAAAGGCTCAGGGATAAACTGGTCATGCCCCAGAACAGCAGCCCTGTGACCACTCCGGCGCTCAGCGGTTTGCGCAGGGCAGGACGGCGCCAGCCGTACAGCAGTGCACCGAGCACCAGTGCGATCACGCCGGGCCAGGCGAGAAAGCCGCCGTCGCGCAGGTCGACTATCTGCAGCGGGTCGTGGCGGTAATCGCTCCAATACATCAATACAAAACTGATGCGCGCCACCAGCATGCCCAGCAGGAACAGGCTGAACAGCACCGACTCCGGGTTCTCGCCGCCGCGCTTGGCCACGCGCCAGCCCACCAGTGTGGCGAGAATCAGCGCGCTGATCAGCAGGAGGTGATTCAGGGCGATGGCGAAGGTGCCGATGGTCAGGGTCAGCATCAGCGTGCGTCTCGAGTTTGCGTCCAGCGTTGCAGGAAGGCGGCGGCATCCACTTCGCCGGTGATGCGTTGGGCGCGGCGTTCTTCACCGTTGGGGCCGATCCAGATGAAGGTCGGCGGCCCGTGAATTTGGTAGCGCTCCAGCAGTTCACGGCTGGCGGCATTGTCTGCCGTCACGTCGACCCGCAGCAGGCGCACGCCGTTCAGGGCGGCCATGACCTCAGGTTTGCCGAACACGGCTTTTTCCATGATTTTGCACGACCTGCACCAGTCGGCGTAGTAGTCGAGCAGCACCCACTGGCCCTGGGCCTTGGCTTCGTCGAGTTGGCTTTGCAGGGTCGCGGGCGTGTTCACGTTGGTGAAGGCTTCGTGGGCGCTGGGTGCGCCTGCAGTGCTGGCACCGCTATAGACCTTCAATGGCTGCCACACGTCATCGCTGCCGCCTGCCGCGCCGATCACCAGCGCGCCGCCCCAGAGGCCCAGCAGCAGGGAGCCGGCGCCGACCAGCATGGCCGCGCGGCCGGTATCGGGGGCTACCTGCCAGCCGCAATAGCCGACCAATAGCGCCAGCGCGCCCCACGCGCCGACCCAAACAGCATCGCCGAGCAGCGGCTGGATCAACACCAGTGCCGTGCCCAGGAACAGGAAACCGAAGATACCCTTGAGCAGGTTCATCCAGGTGCCGGACTTGGGCAGCACGCTGTTGCCGACGGTCACCAACAGCAGCAGCGGCACGCCAATGCCAATGCCCAAGGTGAACAGCGCCAGGCCACCAAACACCACATCGCCGGTCTGCGCGATGTACAGCAGCAGGCCCGCCAGCGGTGCGGTCATGCACGGGCCAACCAGTAGCCCGGACAAGGCGCCGAGGACGCCGGCCCCGATCAGGCTGCCACCGCTTTGCTGGCGGCTGAGGTTGTCGAGACGGTCACGCAGGAATGCCGGGAGTTGCAGCTCGAAGAAACCGAACATCGGCAACGACAGCAGGATAAACAGCGCGGCGAAAGAGCCCAGAATCCAGGGTTGTTGCAACCAGGCTTGCAGGTTGCCACCCAGCAAGGCGGCGGCCACGCCCAGCGCGGCGTAGACCAGTGCCATGCTCACCACGTAGCTACCGGCGAGGGCGAACCCCCGGCGTGGGCTGGCGCCGCTGCCGACCACCAGGCCGGCGAGAATTGGCAGCATGGGTAATGAGCAGGGCAGGAAGGCCAGCAACAGGCCAAGGCCGAACATGGCCAAGAGGCTCCAGAACAGGTTGCTTTCGCCGAGGAATTTTGCGAGCTGTTGGTCGTCAGCAGCACCAGTGGCTGCCAGGGCAGGAGGGGGGGCGACGGATGGCCCGCCCAGGTCCACGGTGGTCGACTGCGGCGGGTAGCACAGCCCCGCATCAGCACAACCCTGCCAGCCCAGCTTGACCTGGCCGGTGGCACCGGCGGGAATCTTCACTTCCAGGCCTTGGCGATACACCTGCTGCTCACCGAAGAACTCGTCGCTATGGGCTTCGCCCTGCGGCAATACCGGCTTTTCGGCCAGGCCGTCGAACTTCATGCGCTGCTGGTAGAGGTAATATCCGTCGGCAATCTGCCAATACAGCTGGGTCTCGCCACTTTCAAGACGCTCGGAGGTAAAGGTGAAAGCTTTGCCCACCGGGAGGAAGTCGGGTTTGGTCTCGAATGGATTGCCCGGCGCGGCCTGGACGAATCCTGCGAACAATATCAGCAGAAAGGTAAACAAATACCGCATGGGCAAGCCTTAGTTCGTTGCAAGTTAGGCACACAATGTGGGGTGTTGATTAACCGATGATTAACCGGGGCTATTCTAAAGTGAAGGGCACGCTGAGTGCGGCTCTTTTCACGGCATAATCGGCGCTTAATCCGTTGCACCTTTAATTCTCACCATTTTCATGAAGGGTTAACCATGCACGTACTGGTCTGTGAAGACGACGAACTGATCGCCAGCGGCATCGTCGCTGGCCTCGGCGCCCAGGGCTTTACCGTTGAGCGCGTGGCCACGGCTGCCGCTGCACGGGCCATGCTCAAGGCGGCCACGTTCGACATCATGGTGCTCGACCTCGGTTTGCCCGACGAAGATGGCCTCAAGCTGCTGCAGCAACAGCGCAGCCAAGGCTTGGAAATCCCAGTACTGATCCTCACCGCGCGAGATTCGGTGACCAACCGTGTCGATGGCCTGCAAGCCGGCGCCGACGACTACCTGCTCAAGCCTTTCGACCTGCGCGAACTTGCCGCGCGCCTGCAAACCCTGTTACGGCGTGTGGCGGGGCGCAGAGTCAACCTGATCGAGCATGGCCGCCTGGCCTATGACCCCAGCAGTCGCGAAACCTTCCTGGCTGGCGAACCGGTGGACCTTTCCCGTCGCGAGCAAGCATTGCTGCAGGCGCTGTTGCACAACAAAGGCCGGGTGCTGTCCAGCGAACAGCTCAAGGACAGCGTCTATGGTTTTAATGACGAGCTGGAAAGCAACGCACTCAACGTGCATATCCACCACCTGCGGCGCAAATTAGGTAACGGCATCGTCGAGACCGTGCGTGGCCTCGGTTATCGCCTGGGCACGGCGGACGGTGGCGCGGCGGATGATGGAGAGAACGCTTCGTGATGAGCTTGCGCCTGCGCCTGACGTTCAAACTGGGCGCTGTCTTTGTGCTGATTTGGGTGCTGGCGGCGGCCTGGATGCTCAATGACCTGCGCAACCAGATGATGTTCTCCCTTGATCAGCGCCTGGTGGCGTCGGCACGCATGGTGGCGGGGCTCACCGAGCAGATGCCGGGCCTTGCCAGCGTGAGCGGCGGTGCACATTTGCGCACCGAACAAGTGAATGTTCCGGGTGGCATGGCCTGCCAGGTCAGCTCGTTGCGCGGGGAAATTCTGGCGCGCAGCCACACCACCCCGGACGAAGGCCTGGAGTCGCGCAAGAGTGGCTTTCGCGACCAGATTATTGACGGGGTGGGCTGGCGCAGCTTCACCCTCTCCCGTGGCGACCTGCTGATCACTACGGCCGACCGCCAGGTGGAGCGCGAGGCACTGAACCTGTCGATCCTGCTGGCGGCGTCGGTACCGGTGGGCGTGGCCTTGCTGGGGTGTCTGTGCCTGCTGTGGCTGGGCATCGGCCAGAGCCTGTTGCCGCTCAACCGCATGCGCGATGCGTTAATGCGCCGCAGTGCCGACTCCCTCGAACCGCTGCAGATTCACCCGTTGCCCAGCGAGCTTAAACCACTGCTCGACACCCAGAACCAACTGTTGCAACGCATTGCCAAGACCATCGAGCGTGAGCGTCGTCTCACCGGTGACGCGGCGCATGAACTGCGCAGCCCGCTGACGGCGATCAAGACCCACCTGCAAGTGGCGCGCATGACTGACGGCGCGGCGCGCGACCAATCCCTGGCCCACGCCGAAGAAGGCGCCGACCGCCTGCACCGTACCCTGGAGCAATTACTGTTGCTGGCGCGGGTGGAGGGCAGCCTGTCGTTTGATGACGGCCTGCAATCCAGCGCCGAACAAGTCGCACGGTTGGCGATCCAGGATGCCAACGCCGGCGACAATCGGCGTATTGACCTGATGCTGTCGGCCAGCCTCACGGACACCCCGGTGGAAATGCCGGTGGCACTCGCGGTTGCGGCCCTGCGCAACCTGCTGGATAACGCCCTGCGCCACACGCCGGGTGATACCCGCGTGGAGCTGAATGTATTCACCACCGCTGACACGGTGGTGTTCCGTGTGCGTGACTATGGCAAGCAAATTTCCAGCGAGGACCTGCAATACCTGACCCAACGCTTCTGGCGCAATGGCAGCAGCGAGGGCTGTGGGCTGGGTCTGGCGATTGTCCAGGCGATCGTGCAGCGCTGCTCGTGCTCACTGAAGTTCGACAGCCAGCCGGATGGCTTGCGGGTCGACCTGGGGATGCCGCTGCGGCGCTGATCACGTTCTTCACGTGTCACTTTTCTTCAACTGCATAGTTACCGCCCTTCTTGAGTTCAACCCTTCAGGATGGCGGTAATTTTTTGCGTTTGAACGGGCTGAATGAATCGGCCTGCACTGAAAAGGATGGTTCTGATGTTGGTTGTCGATAGCAGTTTCCCGGCGAGGGATTTCAATGAACGCAACGGCGAGCCGGTGCGGCAGGTGGTTCTGCATTACACGGCGGCGCCCTTTGCTTCATCGCTGCGTACGCTCACGCGAGATGGTGTTAGCGTTCACTATCTGCTTCCGGACCCTGATGACCCTGGCTATCACGCCACTGGGTATGACGAGTTGCGGGCGTTTCGGTTGGTGGATGAAGACAAGTGTGCCTGGCATGCCGGGGTGAGTCATTGGGCGGGGCGGGATAACCTCAATAGTCACTCGATTGGCATCGAGATGGTTAATCTGGCGCGGGATGATAGTGGCGTGTTTACCTTTCCTGCGTACGCTGAGGAGCAGGTTGACGTATTGATTGCGCTGGTTCGCGACATTCTTGGGCGGTATCCGCAGATTGGACCTGTCGACATTCTGGGGCATTCGGATGTTGCGTATTGGCGCAAGAGTGATCCAGGGCCCAGGTTGCCTTGGCGGTGTTTATTCGAGGCAGGCGTAGGGGCTTGGTTTGATGAGCCGACGCGGGCGATGTATCAGCGGCGGTTTCGTCTCGGGTTGCCGCCCGAGGTGGAGGTGGAGCGTGCATTTCAGCGGTATGGGTATAGGCCGGCTTGGAACCGCCGGGCGTTTGAGCTTCGGACGCGAGCGTTTCAGATGCACTTTCGGGCGAGGGATTATGGTGGGGTTTTGGATGAGGAGACGTGTGCGATTTTGTACGCGCTGAATGAGCGGTATCGGGGGGTGTGAGGTGGGTGGCGTACATATCCTTTGTTGCGGTTACGGATACACCCCGCTCAAAAAACCACAACAAGCCTAAATCCCCCACCCCCTGGAGCGTCTCCAGAACATGAAATCCGCGCGTACGCGGATCGCCTGTTTGGTCACCCCACCAGCGTATTGAGGGATCGAGAGATGTCAGTCGCTACCAGCCGTATCGAAGACGCCCCGGTGCACGCCAGCCCGGCACCCGTGGAGACGCTCTACCAGTTCGAAGAAACCCCGTTGCTGGCCCGTCAACGCGAGCAGGAATCCAACGCCCGCAGTTACCCTCGGCGCATCCCCCTGGCGCTCAAACGCGCCAAGGGCATCTACGTGGAGGACGTCGAAGGCCGCCATTTCATCGACTGCCTGGCTGGCGCCGGCACCTTGGCGTTGGGCCACAACCACCCGGTGGTGATCGACGCCATTCAACAAGTCCTTAGCGACGAACTGCCGCTGCACACCCTTGACCTCACCACGCCAGTCAAAGACCAATTTGTACAAGATCTGTTCGGCTTGCTACCGACCGAGCTGGCGCGCGAAGCGAAAATCCAGTTCTGCGGCCCCACCGGCACTGATGCCGTCGAAGCCGCGCTGAAGCTCGTCCGCACCGCCACCGGTCGCAGCACCGTATTGTCATTCCAGGGCGGTTACCACGGCATGAGCCAAGGCGCGCTGAGCCTGATGGGCAGCCTGGGGCCGAAAAAGCCTCTGGGGGCCTTGCTCAGTAACGGTGTGCAATTTCTTCCCTATCCCTACGACTACCGTTGCCCATTCGGCCTGGGCGGTGCGGAAGGAGTGCGGGTCAATCTGCATTACCTGGAAAATCTCTTGAACGACCCGGAAGCCGGGGTGCTAATGCCAGCGGCGGTGATTGTCGAAGTGGTGCAGGGCGAAGGCGGGGTGATTCCTGCCGATCTTGATTGGCTGCGTGGCTTGCGCCGCATCACCGAGCAGGCGGGCGTGGCGTTGATTGTGGATGAAATCCAGAGTGGTTTCGGCCGCACCGGCAAGATGTTTGCCTTCGAGCATGCCGGCATCATCCCGGATGTGGTGGTGATGTCCAAAGCCATCGGCGGCAGCCTGCCGCTGGCAGTGGTGGTGTACCGCGACTGGCTCGACACCTGGCTGCCGGGCGCGCATGCCGGGACGTTTCGCGGTAACCAGATGGCGATGGCGGCAGGTTCGGCGGTGATGCGCTACCTCAAGGAACACAACCTGGCCGGCCACGCGGCGGCCATGGGCGAGCGCCTGGGTGAACACCTGCGTCTCCTGCAGCGCGACTTCCCGCACCTGGGCGATATCCGTGGGCGCGGGCTGATGCTCGGCGTCGAGCTGGTGGACCCGAACGGCGCTGTCGATACCCAGGGCCATCCGCCGGTGCATCGCCAACTGGCACCGCTGGTTCAGCGTGAATGCCTCAAACGCGGGCTGATCCTGGAGCTGGGTGGCCGTCACGGCAGCGTAGTGCGCTTCCTGCCGCCGTTGGTGATCACCGCCGCCGAAGTCGACCGGGTTGCCGAGATTTTCGGTCGCGCCTTGGTGGCAGCGGTCGCCAGCCTCTAATTTTTCGCACGCTTGGTACGTTTCTACAGATATCAGCGCTGCGCGTGGTGCGCAGCCAGCCCTTTGAGCGATGGAGAACAGCAATGACCTCAGTATTTGACCGCGACGACATCCTGTTTCAGGTAGTGGTCAACCACGAAGAACAGTATTCCATCTGGCCTGATTACAAGGCCGTGCCGCAAGGCTGGCGCACCGTGGGCAAGAGCGGCATGAAGAAAGAGTGCCTGGCCTACATCGAAGAAGTCTGGACCGACATGCGTCCGCTGAGCCTGCGCCAGAAGATGGACGCTGCTGCGCTGGCGGGCTGATACACGGCCGCCCAATGTGGGAGGGGCTTGGCTCCCGATAGCAGTGGGTCAGTCAAGACGCACAGTGACTGGCACACCGCCATCGGGCGCAAGCCCCTTTCCACATAACGGCGTTATTGCGGTGTATTGGTGTACAGGTAATCCGTCGCCAACGACGCCAGTGTCCGCACCCCCACCACCAACGCCGACTCATCTACAAAGAACCCCGGATTATGGTTCGGCGCTGCTTTGCTCATGTCTTGATCCCTCGGCGTCACCCCCAGAAACACAAACAGCCCCGGCGCTTCCTTGGCATAGAACGAGAAGTCTTCGGCCCCGCCGACCAGTGGCCCTTGCACGACATCATCCTTGGCCGCCCAGCGCAGACTTGGCAGCATTTTCTCGGTGAGTGCCGGGTTGTTGATGGTTGGGTCGTATTTCTCGATGATCGTGACTTCGGCCTTCGCGCCGCCACTCTCGGCGATTTTCTCCACGGTCTGGCGCACGTCCGCGTGCAGTTTCTGGCGGATACCGTAGTCGTAGGAGCGAATGGTGCCGCTCATGTCCACCGACTCGGGGATGATGTTGTAGCGGGTGCCGCCATTGATAGTGCCGATGCTCACCACCGACGGAAATGAGGAGATGTCGGTACGACGGCTGACCACGGTTTGCAAGCCGACAATGGTCTGCGCGCCTACGGTGATCGGGTCGATACCGTCCCAAGGGCGGCCGGCGTGGGTCTGTTTGCCGAGGATCTTGATGCGCAAGTCATCGGAGCTGGCCAGGGTCGGGCCAGGGCGGTAGGCGATTTGCCCGGCGGGCACACCGGCCCACACATGCAGGCCGAACACGGCGTCTGGCTTGGGCGCTTTCATCACGCCTTCCTGCACCATCATTTTCGCGCCCCAAGTGTTCTTGCCGTCGGGGATGAAGTCGCTCGGGCCTTCTTCGGCCGGTTGGAAATAAAACACTACTGTGCCCGGCAGGCGGTCGCGCATGCCGGTGAGGATTTTTGCCGTGCTCAGTAGGATGGCTGTGTGGGCGTCGTGGCCGCAGGCGTGCATCACGTCGACTTCCTTGCCCAGGTAGGTGCCCTTGGCTTTGGAGGCGAAGGGCAGGTCGGCGACTTCCTTGACCGGCAACGCATCCATGTCCGCGCGCAGGGCGACGGTGGGGCCAGGCAGGGCGCCCTTCAAGATGGCGACGACCCCGGTGCGGGCCACGCCAGTTTTCACTTCAAGGCCCAGGTCGCGCAGTTGCTTGGCGACCAATTCGGCCGTGCGCGTTTCGGTGTTGCCCAGTTCGGGGTGGGCGTGGATATCACGACGGGTTTCCAACAGGGCCGGTTCGATGATTTTGGCCTGGGCGGCGATTTCCTCCCGGGCACTGTCCTGGCCACTGCTGGCGGCAATCACGGCACTGCTGGCGATCGCGCATAGCATGCCGAAAAACCATGGGTGTGTCAGACCGGTCAAGCGCATAAGTACCTCTCCCTCTTTATTGTTGTGAATCTTTCTCCTGCACAGAACCTGCGGTCACCACCTGCACGCTTAAGCGCGGTGTGGCCAGGTCGAGCCCGGCTTCATCCAGATGGCGCTTGAGCGACAGGTTGAACGCCCGCGAGACTTCCCACTGTTTGATCGGCGCGGTCTTGAAACGTGCACGCAGAATCGCGCTGCCGGACTCAAAACTTTCCACGCCCTGAATCTCCAGCGGCGACCAGATGTTGCGGCGTTGCAGTGGGTCGTTGCGCATCTTCTGGCCGACGTCGCGCATCAATTTGATGGCGTCGTCGATTTCCATGTTGTAGGGGATTGCCACCCGGAAGATCGCGTAGCCGAATTCGCGCGAGTAGTTCTTGATGCTCTTGATTTCGCTGAACGGGATGGTGTGCACAATGCCGTCGATGTCACGCAGGCGTACGGTACGGATGGTCAGGCCTTCGACGGTGCCGAGATGACCTCCGACGTCCACGTAGTCATCAATCGCCAGGGAATCCTCGATGATGATGAACAGGCCGGTGATCAGGTCCGCCACCAGTGACTGTGCACCAAAACCAATGGCCAGGCCGATCACACCGGCACCGGCCAGCAGTGGCGTGACGTTCATGCCCATGTTCGCCAGGGCGACGATGGCGGCGATGATAAAAATGGTCACGAACAGCACGTTGCGGATCAGCGGCATCATCGTCTGTGCACGCGCGTTGGCCAGGCCTTTGCGCGAGCGGGTCAGGGCGTGGTGAATCGCGGTGTCGCTGAGGATCCAGATCAGCCAGGCAAATAGCAGCGTGCCGCCGAGACCGAACAGCTTGACGCTGACTTCATGGCCATCGCCTTCGGTAAAGCGAATCAGCGACAGGCCCCACACGCGCAGACCTAGCTCGATAAACGCCAACCACACCACTAAATGGGCCAGGGTGTACACGAAGCTTTTCAGGCGCTCGGAGTACAGCGCATGGCGCTTGTGCCCGCGTAACGGCTTGAGCGCATGACGGCGCACCAGGCCGTTGATCACCATGCACAACACCAATAGCACTGTGCACAACAGCGACTGACGCAATGCCGTGCTGGTGTCACCGGCAGACAGGAACGTGGCGAACAGCGAGATGCCCACCAGCAGCAGCGCTGGCAAATACCAGAAGCTGCCGATAATCGAGAGCGTATCGGTGAGGGCGCGGCGCGTGAGACGACGCGACAGTGGCTGGTTGCGGATCAGGTGCGCGATTGGCCGACGGAAGCGCAGGATAAACACGCCGGTGGACAATGCCGCCATCACATTGGCGACGGTCGCCGCCGTATGGGCCAAGTGCTGACCCAAGGCCTGCATCATTCGCGGGTCGCTCAGCGCTTCACCGAAGGCGGCAAAGCTGCCGATCAGCCACAACGGGCGGAAGGCCTGGCGGCGCAGGATGTAGAGCGCGCGGTGGCGGTGTGGGCCGTCGAGTACGGAGAAGGCAATCACGCAGATAGCCGAGAAGCAGGTGCCGACCACCAACGCATAAGCCAGCACCATTGCCAGGGATTTGCCCAGGGACGAGGGCAGGACATAGCTCAGGTAAACCGTGATCACCAGGGCGATCAGCCACGGCCCCAACTTGCGCAGGGCGAAGCGCAGCATGTCCCAGGTACGCGGGTGTTGTGGCAGCTCTTCGGGCAAACCGAAACGCTCGCGCACACGGTGGCTGAGCCAGATCAGCGCGGCGGCCAACAGGCTCCACACCGCCAGAATCACGGCAAAGCCGAAAATGATCGGCAGCCATTCTCTGGCCGGCAGCGTCAATGCGCTGAGTTCATCCTTGGCCAGGTCGACCTCTTTGGACCAGCGCTGCACCGGGCTGTCGGCACCGGAGAACTGCTGCTCAAGGCTGGACAGCGTGCTGCCGATCAAGCCGAGTACGCCTTGTTCGGCGGCGGGTTGGGCTTTTTGCGTGGCTTCGCGCAGCTTCTTCAGGTCGCTCAGCAACTGAGTGCGCTGCTGATCGTTTTCAAGGGTCTTGATCACCTCGTCCAACGATTGCCCCAGAGGCACGTCGGCCTGGGGTTGGGGCTTGTTGGCGCTGCCGAGCAGGCCGGGCAAACTCACGGCTTGGGCGGGCGTGAGCGGCAGCAGCATCAGCAGGGCGATCAGAACGTAGCGGGGCAGGGCATGCAGACGGTAGAGCACGAGGCGGTCAACCTTGAAAACGACGAATTGACCGAGTGTACGAGGCCGTTATGCCCAATGCGAGTGCATTTGTCATTCCGCCAGTTTGGCGAGGATCTTGTACACCACCGTGCCTAGTATCAGCAGCATGCCGACCCACATGCCAAACACGCCGACCGGCTTGTCGCGAAAGTTGAAGCCGGTCGCGAGCAGGATCATGCCGATGAGGATGGGAATGAGCATGGCGTGGAAAGAGGACATGGAGATCATGGGGCGACGGCCTTGTCGGAGTAGGATTACTGACAAGTCTAGGTCGGATTATCAGAAGTGCAGATGATGCAGGTCAGCTTGCAGGCCATGTGTACACAAAACCCAATGTGGGAGGGGCTAGCTCCCGATGACAGTCTATCAGTCACTAAAATGTTGACTGACCCACTGCTATCGGGGGCAAGCCCCTTCCCACATTCTTGACCGAGTTGTCCCGCAAAATCAGGGCAGGTCGCGACTCGCGTAAAACGCGCCCAACACTTTCACCAAATGTGCCAGGTCATGGCTGCCGCACAGCTCACGGATCGAGTGCATGGCAAACGTCGGCAGGCCGATGTCCACGGTACGCACACCCAGGTGGCTGGCGGTGATCGGGCCGATGGTCGAGCCGCAGCCCATGTCGCTGCGCACCACAAAGCTTTGCACCGGTACTTCCTGAGCCATGCACAGGTGGCGGAAGAAACCTGCGGTTTCGCTGTTGGTGGCGTAGCGCTGGTTGCTGTTGACCTTGATCACCGGGCCTGCGTTGAGTTTGGGGCCGTGGTTGGCGTCGTGTTTCTCGGCGTAGTTCGGGTGCACGCCGTGGGCATTGTCCGCAGACACCAATAGTGATTTCTGAATGGTGCGTACGAATTCATCACCTTCGGGCAACAGGCGGCGCAGGGTTTGTTCCAGCATCGGGCCGTCGGCACCGCATGCCGAGCAGGAGCCGACTTCTTCGTGGTCGTTGCACACGAGCACGCAGGTTTCATCGGTTTCGCTGGTGAGCAGGGCTTGCAGGCCGGCGTAGCACGACAGCAGGTTGTCGAGGCGCGCGCCGGCAATGAAATCGCCATTGAGGCCGATCACCGCAGCGCTTTGCGTATCGTAAAAGCTCAGCTCATAGTCGAGCACAACGTCGGCGTTCAGGTCATGTTCACGGGTCAGTTGCTCGGTGAGCACGGCACGGAAGTCCATGCGCTCGTCACCGGCAAATTGCGCGAGGATCGGCGGCAACTCGGTTTGCGCATTGATCGCCCAACCCTGGTTGGCTTCACGGTTCAGGTGAATGGCCAGGTTGGGGATGATGGCAATCGGCAGCTTGAAGTCGATCAGTTGGCTCTCGACCTTGCCGTCGCGGCGGAAGGTTACACGGCCAGCCAGCGACAGGTCGCGGTCGAACCACGGCGCCAGCAGCGCACCGCCGTAGACTTCCACACCTAACTGCCAGAAGCCCTGGCGCTGCAGTTCGGGCTGAGGCTTGACGCGCAGGCACGGGCTGTCGGTATGGGCGCCGACCAGGCGAATCCCGCCTTGCAGCGGCGAGTGGCGGCCGAGCTTGAAGGCGATGATCGAGGAGTCGTTGCGGGTGACGTAATAGCGCCCGTTGGCCTCGGTGGTCCAGCTTTCGCGCTCATCGAGACGCTGATAACCGGCCGCTTCCAGGCGCTGGGCGAGGGCGGCAGTGGCATGAAAAGGAGTAGGGGAGGCCTTGAGGAAGTCGATCAGGCCTTGATTCAACGCTTCGCGCATAAATAGCTCCAGACAGCAATGCGCGGAGTTTACCGTTCGATGGTCAGAAGTGCACATTACAAATGTGGGAGGGAGCAAGCCCTCTCGCACATTTGTAATACATTGCCAACTTAGAAAGGTGCAGGGCACTCGAAGCGCAAACGCTCGCCGCTTTGCGGATGGGTAAAGCTCAACATGCTCGCATGCAGGCACAAACGCGGCCAGGCGGCCAGCGCTTGTGCGTGGGCGTACAGGCCATCACCGAGCAGCGGGTGGCCGATCGACAGCATGTGCACGCGCAGCTGGTGCGAGCGCCCGGTGATCGGTGTCAGCTCGACGCGGCACCAGTCGCCGCAACGCTCCAGCACCTTCCAGAAGGTCAGCGCGTGCTTGCCGAATTCATGGTCGACCACATGGCGTGGCTTGGTCGGCGGGTCGTAGCGCAGGGGCAGGTCGATGCTGCCGCTGTCCAGGGTCGGCTGGCCCCAGGCCAGGGCGGTGTAGGCCTTTTCGGTTTCGCGGTCGTGAAACTGGCGTGACAGTTCGCGGTGGGTATCGGCGTCCCGCGCGAGCAGGATGATGCCCGAGGTTTCCCAGTCCAGGCGATGGACAATACGGGCTTCGGGGTAGCCGTTTTCCTGCAGACGGGTGATCAGGCAATCCTTGTTGTCATCGGCGCGGCCGGGCACTGAGAGCAACAGGGTCGGCTTGTTCACCACCAGGACAGCGTCGTCCTGATGCAGGATATGGATATTGGACAGCGGCATTAAACAGCCTCGTAACAAACGCCAACGGCGGCTCGCTCACCCGGTTCCCATAAAAGGGATCAAGGTGCCCGAGCCGCCGTGGCAGCCGCCTGTTCGATTAACGATCAGGCAGGGTGATATTGAGTTCCAGAATCGAGCAGCTGCCGTCATTTTCCAGAGCGACATGCACGTCATCGTTGCCGATGTTGACGTACTTGCGGATCACCTCCACCAGTTCCTTCTGCAAGGCTGGCAGGTAGTCCGGCGTGCTGCGTTGGCCGCGTTCGTGCGCCACGATAATCTGTAGACGCTCTTTCGCCACCGACGCGGTACTTGGCTTTTTGTTGGCGCGAAAGAAGTCGAGAAATTTCATTGTTTAGTTGCCTCCAAAGATACGCTCGAAGAATCCCTTCTTCTTAACATCGAGGAAGCGATGTTCCACGGTCTTGCCCAGCAAGCGATCAACGGCATCGCTGTACGCCTGGCCGGCGTCGCTCTGGTCGTCAAGAATCACCGGTACGCCCTGGTTGGAAGCCTTCAGGACCGCCTGGGATTCTGGAATAACACCCAGCAGGGTCACGGCGAGGATTTCCTTCACGTCTTCCACACCGAGCATTTCGCCGTTGCTGACGCGCTCCGGGTTGTAGCGGGTCAGCAGCAGGTGTTCCTTGATCGGGTCCTGGCCTTCTTCGGCGCGCTTGGATTTGCTGGCCAGCAGGCCGAGCATGCGGTCCGAGTCACGTACTGAAGACACTTCCGGGTTGGTCACTACGATCGCTTCATCGGCGAAGTACATCGCCAGGTGAGCACCGGTTTCGATACCGGCCGGGGAGTCGCACACCACGTATTCGAAACTTTCTTTCAGCTCGGCGAGTACTTTGCCTACGCCTTCTTTGGTCAGCGCATCTTTGTCGCGCGTCTGGCTGGCGGCCAATACGTACAGGTTCTCAAGGCGCTTGTCCTTGATCAGGGCCTGTTGCAGGTTCGCTTCACCGTTGACCACGTTGACGAAGTCGTACACCACGCGGCGTTCGCAGCCCATGATGAGGTCGAGGTTACGCAAACCGACGTCGAAGTCGACGATGACTGTCTTGTGGCCGCGCAGAGCGAGGCCGGTACCGATAGCGGCGCTGGTGGTGGTCTTACCCACACCACCCTTGCCGGATGTAACCACGAGAATCTTGGCCAAGGTGTTTCACCCCTAAGGAAAAAGGACTTTTCGGTCCCTGAAAAACATCTCTTGGAACTCGCCGCAGGCGGACAGCCTTTGTAGGAAAAAGATGTGGTTTCCACGGGGGAACGCCAACTTCCAAATATTCCTACGCAAGTCTTGCCGGTTTCGCTGTGCTATCAGAGTCTAGAGATGCTTGGAAAATGCGGCAGTATCCGTTAAAGACGGATGATGTTCAACACATCGCCCGACAGGCTGACTTGTACCCCGGCCCCCCACAGCGGATCACGGCGCAAATCTTCTGAAACCTTGTACTGGCCTGCGATGGACACTAGCTCAGCGGTCAACTGCTGGCAAAAAATCCGCGCCTTGGTATCACCCTTGATGCCGGCGAGGGCACGTCCGCGCATTGGGCCGTATACATGGATGTTGCCATCGGCCAGAAGTTCCGCGCCGGGGCTTACCGGAGCGATCACCACCAAGTCGCCGCCCTGGGCGTAAATTTGCTGCCCGCCGCGTACGGGAGAGGTGATGATCTTGGTAGGCTTGACGGTGGGCTCCGGTGGTTTTTCCGGTTTTTTCTTCACTTCACCTTCGGTCGGCTCGAGCGAACGTTCGCGGGCTCCTGATGGTGGCAGTACCGGCAGTTCAATAGCGATTGCCGCGGCAATGTCTTCGATACGGCTGGCGCGAATTGCCAGGGTGCGCAAACCATGGGAGCGGCATACGCGCATCAGGCCGGGTAAATCAATTGAGCCTTGGCCCGCCGGGAGTTTGTCCAGGGCCAATACCAGCGGGGCGTTGTTGAAAAAATTCGGCGCCAGGGCGACCTTGGCGGCCAGTTGGCGGTCCAGGGCGTCGAGGTCGTTGCGGGCCAGTTCCAGCACGGTAATGGCGAGCATACTGCCTTTCAGCTGGAACACGGGATCTTGGTCTAGCGGTTCGGTTTGGCTCATGGTCGGCAAAAGCGGCTTGTCACGAAAAGTGTCGAGACTTATAACGAGAACATCCACGGGCCGCAAGCCGAGTCGAACGTTGTAGAATGCGCGGCCCTGTCTTTACCGGAATCTGTAATGGATCGCCCGCGTTTTCGAGCTGTATTTTTTCACCCGCGTTTTTGGCTGCTATGGCTGGGGCTCGGCCTGCTGTGGCTGATCACCCAGTTGCCGTACCGCGCGTTGCTGACCATTGGTCGATTACTCGGTGCCGGCATGTACCGTGTAGCCGGTGAGCGTCGCCGTATCGCCGCGCGTAATTTGGAACTGTGCTTCCCGGAAAAATCCGCCAAAGCGCGTAAACAGTTGCTCAAGGAAAATTTCGCCTCCACTGGCATCGCCTTCTTTGAAATGGCCATGAGCTGGTGGTGGTCGCGTCAGCGTCTGGCGCGCCTGGCCCATGTCGAAGGGCTCGAGCACCTCAAGCAGGCGCAACTGGATGGCAAGGGCGTGATTCTCATGGCGCTGCACTTCACCACGCTGGAGATCGGCGCGGCCTTGCTAGGCCAGAAGCACACCATTGATGGCATGTACCGCGAGCATGGCAACCCGCTGTTCGACTTCGTCCAGCGCCGTGGTCGCGAGCGGCATAACCTTGATTCCCTGGCCATTGAGCGCGAGGACGTGCGTGGCATGCTCAAGCTGCTGCGCGCTGGCCGCGCCATCTGGTACGCGCCGGACCAAGACTACGGCGCCAAGCAAAGCATTTTTGTGCCGCTGTTCGGCATTCAGGCCGCCACCGTCACCGCCACCAGCAAGTTCGCACGCCTGGGCAAGGCGCGGGTGGTGCCGTTCACCCAGGAGCGCCTGGCTGACGGCCGCGGTTACCGTCTGGTGATCCACCCGCCGTTGACGGACTTCCCTGGCGAGACCGATGAGGTCGACTGCCTGCGCATCAACCAGTGGGTCGAGGCGTCGGTACGCGAATGCCCCGAGCAGTACCTGTGGACTCACCGACGCTTCAAGAGCCGGCCACCGGGTGAGCCTAAGCTGTACGAAAAACGCCGTCGATAACACTTAACTGCTGCACAGGGAGTGACGTAATGCGCCCAGCGGAACCGGTCACAGGCTTGATTCTTTCCGGCGGCGGGGCGCGTGCGGCGTATCAGGTAGGCGTATTGGCGGCGATTGCCGAGTTGCTGCCGCCCGGGGCTCCGAATCCTTTTCCGGTGATTGTCGGCACCTCGGCAGGGGCGATCAATGCGGTGAGCCTGGCCAGCGGGGCCATGGACTTCACCGCCGCTGTCCAGCGCCTCACTGCCTTCTGGCAGGGCTTTCGCAGCCATTTGGTGTTGCGCAGCGACTGGCCAGGCGTCATCCACCAAGCCGCTCGTTTCCTTATCCACAGCCTGCTGGGCCTGGGCGCCCCAGTGCCGGTCGCACTGCTCGACAGTGCACCGTTGCGGCATTTGCTCAACGACAGGTTGAACCTGTATGGCATTGACGAAGCCATCCGCAAAAAACATCTGCATGCGGTGGCGGTCACGGCGTTTGGTTACGAATCCGGGCAGGCGGTGACCTTTTACCAAGGTGGCGGCACCATCAATGCTTGGCTGCGTCATCGGCGTATCGGTTTGCCAACCCAACTGACGGTCGAGCACCTGCTGGCCAGCTCGGCGATACCCCTGCTGTTCGCACCGGTCAAACTCGACCAGGAGTTTTTTGGCGATGGCGCCGTACGGCAGTCAGCGCCCATCAGTCCTGCATTGCATTTGGGCGCAAACCGGGTGTTGGTGGTGGGGGTGAGTGGCAACCCAAGGGGTAATGAACCGTCGACCCAGCGCACTTACACCGGTCAGCAACCCACCTTGGCGCAGATCGGTGGGCACATGCTCAACAGTACGTTCATTGACAGCCTGGAAGGTGATATCGAACTGCTTGAGCGTCTGAACCAGTTCAGCCATGCCGCGCCTGGGTTGGCCGCGGTGGACGTGCTGGTAATCGCGCCGAGCCAGCCGATCGATGAAATTGCCGCGCGGCATCGGCAAGAGCTGCCGGCGGCATTGCGCCTGTTCTTGCGCGGGCCAGGGGCGACTAAGACCAGTGGGGCAGGGGTGTTGAGTTACTTGCTGTTCGAGGCAGGGTATTGCAGCGAGTTGATTGAGTTGGGGCGCAAAGATGCGTTGGCCAAGCGTGAGGAACTCTCACGATTCCTTGGATTGACGCTGAACTAAATGTGGCGGCTTGCTCGCGAATACAGTGGATCAGTCAGCGGATTGAGTGACTGACACACCGCATTCGCGGGCACGCCCGCTCACAGTTTGGCTGCGATGTTATTTAGAAGTGGTACTTGACCAAAAAGCTCGCGGTGTCCTGGTTCGTCTTGAACGCACCGGAATCTTCAATCCCGTATTTGTTCTTCCAATAGTCGTATTCAAAGCCGACATACAACTGTTTCTCGCCCCAATGCAGTGCCTTGCCAAGGTCATATTTGACCTGCGGGTTGAAATGCAGGTTGGCGTGGTAAGTGCCACGGGCGTTCTTGTCGTTATCCACGACCCAGTCCATAAAGCCGTCGATCAACACGTTGGAGTTGCCCACCGGAATGGTGTACGACCAGACCGGAGTGATCTGCCATACGCCGTCACCCGGGCGATTGCCTTCGGTTTGGCGCTGGTAGAAGTTCAGTTGGAAGTAGTCGAAGCCGGGGATGTTCAAGTCGAAGCCCGGGCCCAGCAGGTACGACTCGTTATCGCCTTCGCCGAACTCGTAAGTGAAAGCCAGCAACACATCTTTGATCGGGCCGAATGACAGGTCTTTGTCGAAAATCTTGCCGAACGACAAACGTGGGCTGAACTCGCCGTAGTAAGTACTCGGGCCGACGTTGCCGTCTTCCTTGCCGTTGTAAAAGATGCGGTCGACGAACAGGAAGTTGTCGCCGTACTTCCACGCGTCGGCATGTTCGAAGGTGACGGTTTGCTGGATCTGCGGGTTGACGGTGAAGTTCTTGCCCCACAGGTAAGTCAGGCTGTTGTTCTGCCACTGCAACAAATCGCCGGCCATGGCTTGGCCACCGGCCAGCAGAGATCCCGCCAGCATCAGGCCTTTCAACATAGGTTTCATTCGGTTGCTCCCGAGTCAAAGTTTTATGGTTGTTTTTCTACGTAGGCGCTCTGGTGTGGCGCCTTTTGGTTCGCTGAGAAAAAATCGTCTGTTTGGTCAGCTTTAATGCTTTTAGCAAGAGCTGCGCCAAGGTGTTTAAAAAGCCAATAAAACGCCTTCGGTTGCACTTGATGCAGTCGAATACGCAGGTTCTTTTGTGCACGTTGGCCGCAGACACGGGGCCGGGATAAGTTGGCCCTGCAGTCAGCTTTTACATTCGCCGTTTTTTTTTGAGTCGATTCGAGCGGGCGCGGAGAATACTGGCTCCCAGGCCTTGGCTCAAGTGCGCTGTTAGCGAGCGCGTGGGGCAAGAATGGGGCGCGGCTTATGGCCGGCCCCAGGTGAATGGCGTGCATGGAGTTGTTCTCTGTTCGTTATTATTTTTGTTAAGAGCAAGAACGCATCAGTGTGTAGGGGCGACGACGGGGCGTTCAGCACCGCCGAAGATGTTGAACAGTACATTCAGCGACAACGCACTGAGGGTGGCCATGGCAATCCCGCTGTGGGTGATCGGGCTCATCCATAATGGCAACTGCGCGAAGAACTCCGGACGTACCACCGGGATCAGGCCCATGCCGATACTCACCGCTACCAGCAGTTGGTTACGGCGGTCGGCGATGTCGGCCTCCTGCAGGATCTTGATCCCGGTCGCCGCAACCATGCCGAACATGGCAATTGCTGCGCCGCCGAGTACCGCCGGCGGAATCGACGCGACCAAATACGCTGCTTTGGGCAACAGGCTCAGCACAATCAAAAACGCCCCTGCCATGATCGTCACCGAGCGGCAACGCACGCCGGTCATTTGCACCAAGCCGATATTCTGCGCGAACGAGGAGTGAGTAAACGTGTTGAAGAAGCCGGCAAAGAACGACGCGCCGGCATCACACAGCAAGCCACGGCGCAGCATCTTCGGCGTGACCTCCTGGCCGGTGATCTTGCCCAGGGCGAGGAACATGCCGGTGGACTCGACAAAGATAATCACCACCACGAGGCACATCGACAGGATCGGCGCCAACTCGAATGCAGGCATGCCGAAATGCAGCGGCGTGACCACCTGCACCCATGGCGCCTGGGCCAGGCCGCTGAGGTCGACCATGCCAAGCATGCCGCACAGGCCGTAGCCGAGCGCCATGCCGATGAGCACCGAGATGTTCACCCAGAAGCCACGCATGAAACGGTTGATCAACAGGATAGTACCCAGCACCAACGCAGCAATTGCCAGGTAAACCGGTGAGCCGAAGGTAGCAGCGGCGCTGCCGCCACCGGCCCAGTTCACGGCCACTGGAAACAGCGACAGGCCGATGGCGGTAATCACGGTGCCGGTCACCAACGGCGGGAAAAACCGCACGATCTTGGACATGAACGGTGCGATCAACATGCCAAAGAACCCGGCGGCGATGGTTGCGCCGAAGATCCCCTGTAAGCCGATGCCGGGCATGCCAGCCATGGCTACCATGCTGCCGACGGCGGCAAAACTGGCGCCCATCATCACCGGCATGCGAATGCCCACCGGGCCGATACCGAACGACTGCACCAAGGTGGCGATGCCGGCTACCAGCAGGTCGGCGTTAATCAGGAAGGCGATTTCTTCACGGCTGAGGCCCGCGGCCTGGCCGATAATCAGAGGCACGGCGACGGCGCCGCCGTACATCAGCAAGACGTGTTGCAGGCCTACCAGCATCAGTTGCAAGAGGGGCAGCCGCACCATGGCGGGCGCGGCAGGAGTCTGCGTTTCTAGCTGGGACATGCAACACCTCGGATCTTTTTATTGTTGTGTTGTTTGGCATTCAATTGCCGGGTGGAACGCGATCTTTCAAACACTGCATAACCCCGGTGGGAGCGGGCTTGCTCGCGAATGCGTTAGTTCAGTCACTGATTGATTGAATGACACACCACTTTCGCGAGCAAGCCCGCTCCCACATGGGGTTCTGTGTGAATCAGTTAATTTGTGCGGGCTCCTTGGTTGATCCAAGTACCTATTAAATCCCGCTCCTGCTGGGTCATCTGGGTGATGTTGCCCAGTGGCATGATCTGGCTCGCCACCGCCTGCGCCTGGATCCGTGGTGCCATTTGTTGGATCTGCTGCGGTGTATCAAACATCACGCCCGCCGGTGCGGTGCTGAACAGCGGGCTGGTGGGCTTGGCCGAATGGCACACGGCGCAGCGTTCCTGGATCACCCCATGCACCTTATCGAAATCAATCGATGCCTGGGCCGGTGCAGGTGCCGCAGCCGGTTCTGCCGGGGCGGCGGGTGCAGCTGGTTTCAGGCCGCCACCCAACGCCGTTTCGGGCAGTGGCTGGTATTCGATTGCGGCAGGTGCCTTGGCCACGTCCGGTGCGGTCGCCAGCGGTTTTGGGCCGGTCACGTAAGCCAGGCAAATCATCGCCAAGGCGCCCACTGGTAAGGTCCACGCATATTTCTGGCTGTTATGCCGAGTGTTGAAGTAGTGACGCACCAACACCGCTGCTACCGCGATACCGGCCAGGATCAGCCAGTTGTATTGGCTGCCATAGGTGCTCGGGAAGTGGTTGCTGATCATGATGAACAGCACGGGCAAGGTGAAGTAGTTGTTGTGTCGCGAACGCAATAGGCCCTTGGCCGGCAGCGCCGGATCGGGTGTGCGGTTCTCCGCGATCGCCGCCACCAGCGCGCGCTGCGCGGGCATGATGATGCGGAACACGTTACCGACCATGATGGTGCCGATCACGGCGCCCACATGCAGGTAGGCGCCACGGCCGCTGAACACTTTGCTGAAGCCGTACGCAGCGGCAATCAACAGCACGAACAGGATCAGGCCGAGTAGAGCGGGGCGCTTGCCCAGTGCGGAGTCGCAGAGGAAGGAGTAGATGAACCAGCCGGCCAGCAACGAGCCGAGGCCCAGCAACACACCTTCCGCACCGCTGAGGCTGCTGCCCGGGGCCAGTAGGTACAAGGTCGGGTTGGCGTAGAACACCACGCACAGCAGCGCGACGCCCGACATCCAAGTGAAATACGCCTCCCATTTGAACCAGTGCAGGTTGTCCGGCATGGTCGGTGGAGCCAGTTTGTATTTTTCCAGGTGGTAGATACCGCCACCGTGGATCGCCCACAAGTCACCGGCCAGGCCGTCCTTGGGGTTGACGCGATTTAGGTTGTTTTCCAGCCAGACGAAATAGAAGGAAGCGCCGATCCACGCGACGCCGGTGATCATGTGAACCCAGCGCACGCTAAGGTTCAGCCATTCCATCAAATGTGCTTCCACAGTCTTTACCTCTCGCCTGTCACCCTTGTTGTCGGGTGATCAGACCTTCTCTTATTGGTGGGGGGCGAGGATCAACCGCTCATCCTCTTTGAAAAAATGCTCATCGCAGTTATTGCCGGTGCCACTGCGATCAACCACCAGGAAGTCATCCCGCTTTTCGATCGTCAGCACCGGGTGGTGCCAGACGCCGCGATGGTAATTAATGCCCTGCCTGCCGTTGGTAACGAAGGCGCGGACCAAGCCCGATACAGGTGCATCGCCAAGTGGCGCGACCACGATCAGAAAGGGGTTGCCGAGCAGCGGTATGAACGCCTGGCTGCCCAGCGGGTGTCTCTCCAGCATGCACACGGTCAGCGGCATGTCCTGCGCGTCGGCGCGGAAGATGCTGATGATCGCGTTGTCTTCAGGCGTGGCGGTTTGCACCGTCGCCAGTTTATGAAAGCGCATGGTCGACCCGTTGTTGATCATGAAGTGATCGCTGCCATCGGTTTCGATAACATCGCCGAAAGGCGCGAAGGCTTCTTTGGTCAGGGGTTCGATCATCAGTGTGCGCATGGCTGTCTTCTTAATTTGTCGAATTTGATGGTGTCTGGTCTACCGCTGTCGCGGGCAAGCCCGGCTCCCACATTTGACCGCGTACCCCTGTGGGAGCTGGGCTTGCCCGCGATTGGGCTCACCCTTATTTCGCTACCTTACCGAGAACCCGCAGGCGGCTCACACCACCGTCCGGGAACACGTTCAGGCGGATGTGGGTAATCGGCCCCAGTGCCTTGATCTGCTCGGCAAACGTGTGTTCAGCGTGCATTTCCAGTTTCTGCACTGGCAGCAGTTCGCGCCAGAACAGTGATTGGGTTTCGATCTGGCTGTCGGTGCCGCCCTTCACGAACGCGCCCTGAATTGAGCAGGTGTCCGGGTAGTTGCCCTTGAAGTGCAGGGTGTCGACGATGATTTTCTCGATCTCGCCCGGGTGGCCCAGCGCGACGATCACCCAGTCATTGCCTGGCGTACGACGACGCGCAGTTTCCCAGCCGTCGCCCATGTTGATGCCACGGCCTGGGTTAAGGATGTTGCTCATGCGCCCGAAGTGTTCATCGGAACAGGCCAGGGCACGGCCGCCGTTCAAGGCTGCGGCCAAGTCGACTTGTTCGTTGTCACCCACCGACGACCAGTCGCGGAACGGCACGCCGTACACACGCAGACGGGCCACGCCGCCATCCGGGTAGATGTTGAAACGCAAGTGGCTGAACGCCTGATCGTTGTTGATCTCGTGGAAGTGGTGGCTGTTGCCTTGCAGCTCAACGGCCGACAGCACTTCAACCCACTGGGTGTTGTCGTCAGGTTCGCCCGAGGTCAGGAAGCAGGCTTCCAGGGACGCCGACGGCGGGTAGTTGCCGGTGAAGAATGAAGTGTCGATGTCCACGCCTTTGATCGAGCCGGGTACGCCCAGACGGATCACCGCACTGTCGTAGCCTTCGAAGCGCTTGCGGCGCGACTCCCAGCCGTCCATCCACTTGCCGTTGTCATCGAAAACGCCCTCCTTCCACACGGCCGGGGTCGGCTGGAACAGGCGATTGGCGTCAGCGAACCAATCATCGGTCACTGAAATGATCTTGGTGCCCAGACGGGCGTCGGCCAGGTTGACGAACTTTTCGAAAGGTACGGGTTGCGCTTTCATTCTTCTTGTCTGCCTTAGATTAAGTGGCTTGGGATGCTCGCCAGGCCCTGGGCGTCATGAGCGCTCGGGCCAGGTCTGCTAAAGGGTCAGTAATCGGAACAACGCGATTTTATTGATCTCGGCCAGGGCGCACTTGAACTCGGCTTCCACCGAATTGTGAATGCGCGTTTCGAACGCGGCGAGGATTTGGTGCCGGTTGCTGCCTTTTACCGCCATGATGAAGGGAAACTTGAACTTGGCCTTGTAGGCGTCGTTCAGCTCGGTGAAGCGCGAAAACTCGTCGCTCGAGCATTGGTGAATACCCGCGCCAGACTGTTCTTCAGTGCTGGCTGCGGTAAGCTGGCCCTGGACGGCAGCTTTGCCGGCCAAGTCCGGGTGAGCGTTGATCAGCGCCAGCTGGCTGGCGTGATCGGCACTCAACAGGATGTCGCTCATGCGCTGGTGCAGGGTTTCGATCTCATCGATCGAGCTGTCCTGGCCCAGGTCGAAGGCCTTTTCGGCCACCCATGGCGAATGTTCGTAGATGTCGGCAAAGGCGTTGACGAATGCGTCGCGGCTCAGGCTCGACGGTTTCAAGGTTTGGAACGCAGTCATTTTGCCGCTCCCGTGTACGGGTGGGTTTCGTGCCAGTGGCGGGCAATGTCGACGCGGCGGGTGAACCACACCTGTTCATGACCTTTGGCGTACTCGATAAAACGTTTCAGGGCGGCGAGGCGCGCCGGACGGCCGATCAGGCGGCAATGCAGGCCGATGGAGAGCATCTTCGGTGCTTCAGCACCTTCGGCATACAGCACGTCGAAGGCGTCCTTGAGGTACTCGAAAAAATCATCGCCCTTGTTGAAACCCTGCACCTGGGTGAAGCGCATGTCGTTGGTGTCCAGGGTGTAGGGGATCACCAGGTGCGGCTTGCCGGTGGGGTTGTTGGGTTCCCAGTAGGGCAGGTCGTCGTCGTAGGTGTCGCAGTCGTAGAGAAAGCCGCCTTCCTCCATCACCAGCCGCCGCGTGTTGGGGCCGGTACGGCCGGTGTACCAGCCCAATGGGCGCTCGCCGGTCAGCTCGGTGAGGATGCGGATGGCTTCGAGCATGTGCTCGCGCTCCTGGGCCTCGTCCATGTACTGGTAGTCGATCCAGCGATAGCCGTGGCTGCAGATCTCATGGCCGGCGGCGACCATCGCGCGGATCACGTTCGGGTGGCGCTGGGCGGCCATGGCCACGGCGAAGATAGTCAGCGGAATGTCGAATTCTTTAAACAGCCTTAGGATGCGCCACACGCCGGCACGGCTGCCGTATTCGTACAGCGACTCCATGCTCATGTTGCGCTCGCCTTGCAGCGGCTGGGCCGAAACCATTTCCGAGAGGAAGGCTTCGGACTCTTTGTCGCCGTGCAAAATATTGCGCTCGCCGCCTTCTTCGTAGTTGAGTACGAAAGACAACGCGATGCGTGCCTTGCCCGGCCAGTGGGGGTGAGGAGGGTTACTGCCGTAACCGATCAGGTCGCGTGGGTAGTCAGCGCTCACTGCAGTCTTCCTTCTTGTTCGTGGTAGCGATGTGTGTGGCGGCCGGGCAGTGAAAAGACTGGGTGGCGTCACAGCGATGAGTGATTGTATACAACTTATCGGCAACTTTGTAAGCCTGCATTTCTGCATTTTTTCTGCGGAGGACTGTGCATATGGCTTAGCAAGAAACTTGCCTAACTGGTCAGTTAATGGACAAAAGGTCGTTTGAAAGCAAGGATTCCCCTTCAATTGCCCTGTCGATTAACGCAGTCGGGAGCATCACTGAGCGTGTGATTTTTATTGTGTACAATTTTTTTAAAAAGTGTCTTAATTGGCCGCCACCGACTTTTTTGATGCCCTGAAAAAGTGCGGTCTTTTTATCTACTGACTTCGGGAGGCGCGCAGACGCCATGGGACGCTTGACCACACACGTTTTGGACGCCGCACACGGCTGCCCCGGCAGCGCAATCAAGGTTGAGCTGTACCGCGTCGAAGGTGCGCAGCTGGAGCTGGTTGCCAGCGCCACCACTAACAGCGATGGCCGTTGTGATGCACCGCTGCTACAAGGCGACGACTACCGCAGCGGTGTCTACCAACTGCAATTTTGCGCCGGCGATTACTACCGTGCCCGTGGCGTGCAATTGCCTGCACCGGCCTTCCTCGACGTGGTGGTACTGCGCTTTGGCATCAGCGCCGAACAGGACCATTACCATGTCCCGCTACTGATTTCGCCTTACAGCTATTCCACTTACCGCGGCAGCTGAGTCGTCACCTCGCTTCACACCTCCAAAGCTCTTCGTTGGTTTTTTGCCCGCGCACACTGCGGGCTTTTTTTGCGCAGTGCACGTTCAACTATCTAGCGCCTTTCGCGCGTCAGTGTTGCTTAGGCTGGGTGTTTTCCTCATAGAGCAGAAAACTCCATGACTTCGTCTGCCGTTCACCCGCACGCTACACCGCCTTCCAATCGCTCACCTGAAAAAACCGCCATCATCGACGCCGAGATCGCTGCCGAGTCCGCGTTGCAGGTCATTCGCGATCAACTGGGACGACGGATTAACACCTATACCCATCCCAGCCGCCAGATCAATCAGATCGGCCTTGCCGACTGGCGGTGCAAGGAGTCGGCACAGGCGCTCACACGCTTGATGGGGCGCGCACCCAAAGTCTTAAAGGTGATCCGCGCCGAGCTGCGCAAAGCCTTTGAGATTGATCCGGACAGCGTGCTGTTTACCGAGTCCGGGGCTCCAGGTGTGCCGCCGAAAGTCGACAATTTGACCCAGCGGGCGTTGTTGCTGCTGGTCAAGCCCGCGGTGCCGATCAACACCAATCAATTTACCGTCCTGAGCGTCAAGGGTGATCCGAACCGGCGGTTGCCTGACACACCGTTGCAGGTCTTGCAGCGAGTCATCGCGTTGAGGCTGTTCGAGCGCTTGTCCCGTGCGCAAACCGACTACTGGGACAGCCTGGCGCGGGGCTCCTGGCTGACCCGCCGAGAGCGCTGGGTGGAGCTGAGCAAGGAACTCTTTGCGGACCGGGCCTTCATGGCGCGGCAACTGGACGAGCTATCGAAAACGGGAATGGGCATGGTGCAGGCCGTGATCGATGCCCCGACCGCGCAAGCACGCCAGCGCGCAGGTGGAGACTGGGCGAGTGTCAGGGTGGGCCAACTGATGTGGCCCGGTACGCCGGCACTGACGATCCCCGGTGCCTTGCATTTCTTTCGTGAAGGCGACCCCAGCGACATGCCGCATGTGATGTATTTGCCGGGAGTCGTCCGCAACTTCTACGAGTACCCCTCCTTCGTCGCGCTGCAGTGTGGCGTGCTGGAGTTGCACAGGGCGCTGTTTCACGATCTCTGGCAGTGCCTGCCATTAAACCGTCGCACTAAGCTCTGTCGGCCCGCGGATTTGTCCCCGGCGTCCAGTGTCGGCCGTGGCTTGGAAGTGATGGGGGATGCGCTGGAGGTGGGCGCGCAGGCGTTGTTGAGTGAGCAATGGAACAACGAATTGGCCTGTGCTGCGATGATCTATCACGGCCACGTGTTTTCTACGCAACGGCCTCGGCCTGAGCCGCTGGATGCCGCGCTGTTTCTTGCGTACGTAGAGGGTACCCGCAAGCAGCTGGTCGGCAGCGCACGGCTGGGCGCCGTGCGTAACGAATTGCTCCGGTGGGATCAGCAACGACGAAGCGCGGAAATTATCTTTGCCAGTACCGCGCCTGGCCTGGCCTTGCGCACCGTAGAGCAGCAGGTCAAGCGTTACGAGAAAGGCCTCGTCGCGCTGCTGGATCCGCAGGATCCCAGTGCAGAGACGCCCGCGTATCTGCAGTTCGTATCGCGGGTGAACCAGCTCAAGGTCTATGCCCAAACATTGAAGATGTTGACGCACGATGCGAAGCATCGGCTGGGCGAGAAAGACTTTTGGGCTGAGCGCCCAGGTGGGGCGGGAACTCCCCGGCGAGGCACTCTGTTCATGAGCGCCCAAACCGAGGCGCTGCGGTGCGAGGTAGAGTTGCAACACCAGCTCAAGCTCATGAGCACGGTGCATCGGGACCTGGTGATCGAAGTCGTGGAGCGGCCTTCGCCGGAACAACGCTTGGGCAGTAAAACCCAGGTGCTGTCGATCGCGGTGGGCACTGAGCCAGACGCTTTCTATTCACTGCATAACCTATGGCTGGTGACTACAGCGGCGGCGGTGAGGGTGCCGGCGCGTCAGCTTCCGGTGGTGCTGTACGTGTTCGGGGCGGGTGGCGGGGTGACGGCTTTTGCCGGGTTGGACGCCTTGACCCGAAGCGTCAAGGCGAGCCTGAGTAGCCGGGACGACTCGGTGTTATGGGGCTGTGTCGAGCGCGATAAACGTAACGACTTGCGGGCCCATGCGATGCGTGAAACGTTGGCACTGCGCTACGTGCCCATTGACAGAAAGCCTGCGCTGGCGTCAATCGAGAAGCTGCTTGGGACCTACAGCCGCTTGCTGAACAGCACCGAGGACATCACGCGTATTTTCAGTGAGGTCAAGGATGTCGAGCTAAGCCGCGCGCTGTTAAAGGCCGAGCTGGAGCAACAGTTGGAAATTCCCGTCAACAGCGCTCTAAGCCAGGCCCAGGCGAATGTCGAGTTGCTGCGCAAGGCCGCGTCCGAGACGAAAAACTGGCCGGCGTGGCTGGCGCAGGCAACGCGTGCCCAGCGCACCCACTTCAAGCGCTTGCAGCGGGTTTACCTCAGTGGGGCTTTTGCCTTTAAAGCCCGGCTTGAGCACTGCCTTCCCGACGTGGGCACATTTGCCCGTCGCGCTTTGACGGCGCGTTTGCGTGCGGACGGCATCTCTCCAGGGTTTGATATTGAGCAAGACTTCATTGACTTACCCGATGATGTTCAAGGCAGCTATTGTGGGTATTCAAGCGCCTGTAGCGTGGGTGATCGCAACATAATTCTGACCCCAAGCCTTAAGCGCACAACCTTCAGCCTGCTGCAACTGGTGCTGCATAACATGGACCCGTTGGCGCCCTGGACGCGGTGGCGGTTTAACCACGCGCGTTTTCTGCAACCCGACTGGCAACAACAGCTCAATGTCGACTATCTGATTCGTATGGTGTCTTCGCTGGATATCGGTGGTCAGTATGACGCCTTGATCAACAAGGTGTTTTACCCGCCGAATCACATCAATCACACGCTGAGCCAAGGGCGCATTCCCGAGTTACTCCATCGCACGCTGCAAGCGGGCTTTGCGCATCATCTGTTCGCGGCGACGCAACGAGGGCTGTCGGCGAATGCACAAAGTGTATTCAACACGGCGATGGCGGCACGTACGCCACAAGACCTGTTGAAAAACAAGCATGAGCTGCAACTGTGCGTGGTTCATTTGGTGGGCCACACACTGCAGCATGATCGCTACATCGCTGGGATAGTGGTGGTGCACGACAAGCGCTCCGGGTTGTGTGTGGTCTATTGGCCCGAGGCTGAGCAAGCGACGGTGCTCACCGAGTATGCCAGCCTGCAGCAGGCCCATGACGCGCTGAACCGTATTGGCGCATTGCCTGAAAATCTCAAGAGGCTGGCGCGACAGATCGCGCCCGGCTGGGCATTTGAGGCGATCAGTCACCATCCGGCCAACGCCGATGAGTTCGGTCAGGTATTCAGCGTGCTCGATGCGACGCCCACGTTTTTCCTAGTGAAAGGGGTATGGCAGGGCATCGAGTTTATTCGCTCATTCCGTATTAAACATCTGGAACCGACGGCATTGCTCGATGAGATCGAAGCGCAAACCCTTGAGCAAATTGCCAGTGATCCGCAAGAATGGCTGGCGATTGTCGCCACGTCCCACAGCGACGCCCAGGCATTGCTGTACCGCGCCAGCGTGCTTGGGCTGCAACGTCAGGCCCAGGCTGCCAGCCGCTCCGGCAAGGCGCTCAAGGACTATAGAGTCCATCGCTTAGGCGAGCAAAGCGATACGACTAAACGCAGGCTAGTCGCGTTTTTCAGCCCGCTATTCGGGATGTTCAATGACTTCTATGAGCTACTGCTCGTAGCCCGACGTTATCACCGTTTTGGCGACCCTCGCGATGCGGTCGATGTGGGCTTTATGAGCGGATTTATGGCGATCGACCTGTTATCGAATTTTATCCCCGGCCCGAAGAAGGTGGGCGGTACGGCGACTCGCGGTGTTCGCCCCTCACTCAGGTCGGCCTTGGGGCGGATACACCGCTTGCGCATGACGACGAGCGAGACTCCCCGCCTGGCGCCGTCCCCCGTGACTCAGCTCAACGCGCTGGAGCACTTCAGGATCAAGGGCACGCCTGAGGGGGCGGTGGCGTTGAAAGGGCCGGGAGAGAAAGGCGTGTATGTGAAAAACGGTGAACCCTTTGTGGCAGATGACACGCACCATTACCCGCTTTATCGGCGCAGCGATGAGTCGTCGTTTCGCCTGAAAAACAAGCAGGCACCAGGGCAAGACGAACTGATTTTGACCATTCATCAGCCCAGGGAATGGCTACTGGGCGCCGATGCGCCGCAACCGGTGGCGGGAACGAGCTCGAGTGGGCTCAACCCGTGGCTCGCGCCCTCGGCGACGCCGGTGGACTGGTATCCCCCTGTTGTGCGCACGGTTACGGAACAGGCAATTCTTCAGTCAGTTCCGACGACTAACCATTGGTTGAATTGGCGCACCTCACTCCAGAATTCGGATGTGACTTCCCCAGCCCCCGGGGTCTATCACATTGCCTCGGATCCTCAAGGTTTTCCCCACAATGTCCTGCGGGTTGCCCCGCCGTATGTCGACCTGATGCATCCGCTGTGCGGTTATTACAGGTTGCTCCCCCAGGGTGATCAGGCGCCGTTGAACGGCATAGTATTTATCCATCGAGATGAGCCGTTGATCTCATCGGCCCGTGTTGATATTGAGCGTTGGACAACGACGGCGCTTAATGAGCAGCCTCTTCCCGCATCACGTTCTCCAACCGGTGATTGGCTGATCCATGCGCCCTTGTTCGACAGGCCTGTGCCGGAGTCTGTGGGGGCGGCTTTCCCCACTATGACAGCGCCAAGTCGAGAGTTTGCAAGCAGAAGGATGATTGAATTGGCAGATTCTTCGTACAGTGCAACGGCCAGTCATCTGCTCAATACCCGTGCGACGCTGGACAATTGGTTGCCCCCTGCACCCGCAAGGCCAGGCCAGACCGATGAGTTACTGCGGATGCTGCGGCCCCTGCAAACGTCTGGCGAATCTACCTTCATCGGTTACGATGGCGAAGCGCCGGGTTTCACACGCGTCGACTTCACGTTGCCTGCCCCGTTGGATCCGAGTCTACGGTTGGGAGGCAGGTCGGTTGCGCCGCTGAGAGAGGGCGCGCAGCGTTCGGCAGTCAGGGTCGTGCTGGAGCAGCAAGGCTTCACGCTCCAGGCGCTTGAGGGAGAACGCTACAACAATCCTACCCGGGGGTTGATCGCCACTCACCCCCGTTCTCCAACATCGGTTTACTACATTTCCTTCCAGTGGATTGAGAAGGGATCTTTCAGGAGGGGGGCCAGGCTTACGGACCGCTGGGTGTTGTCTTTAAAGCCCGATGCAGGCAGCGTGAAGTTAACGGCCGAGGTCATCCGTGCGCTTCGCGAGAAGCGCTTAATTCGGATTATGGCAGGCATTCACTGGCCTGACTGGAGGGTCAAATCGCCTACCGTGTACTTTATCAAATTGCTCCCCGAGTCTTGATCAGCGACACCACACCGGCGCAACTGAACAATGCAGCGCTGACCCGGTTGAACCAGCTCTGGCCTGAACCGCTGCGCAAATACCGCGCAGCGCCATGGGCGCCGAGGCCGTAGGCCAATTTGCACAGCAGGTCGAGCACGGTCCAGGTGGCGATCATGATCAACAGCTGTGGCAGGAACGGTTGCTGGCTGCTGAGAAACTGCGGCAGGAAGGCCGCGAAAAACAGGATGTCTTTGGGGTTACTGGCGCCCAGTACAAAGGCCCGTCCAAACAGCGTGCGCAACCGTGGTGTCGCCGCGGCGGCCGGCACCACCGCGCCCTGGCTCGGTTGGCGCGACTGCTGCCAGCTCTGCCAGGCGAGGTAGAACAGGTAGGCCGCGCCGACGATTTTCAAGGCACTGAACAGCCGTTCCGACGCCAGCAACAACGCACCCAGACCCAGGGCAGAGGCACTCAACAGGCAGATCGACGCAGACACCCCGCCCAGAAAAGCCGGGTAAGAGCGGCGCAAACCGTAGTTGAGGCTGTTGCTGATCATCAGCAGTGACAGTGGCCCTGGGATCAGGATCACAATCAAAGCTGCGCTACTGAACAGCAGCCAGGTATCCAGGTTCATCATTTGCTCCTTTTATAGAAATATGAATTTCGCGATGAAAATCGCGCAAAGCACCCACAGGCTGATGGAAATCTCACGGTACTTGCCGGTGCCGGCCTTGAGCGCCACATACGTGATAAAGCCCAGGGCGATGCCGTCGGCGACCGAGAACGTCAGCGGCATCATGATCGCTGTGACAATCGCCGGAATGCTGTCGGTGGCTTCATCCCAATTGATATGGGCCATGCTCGCCATCATCAGCATCGCCACGTAGATCAAAGCGCCTGCGGTGGCATAGGCGGGGATCATGCCCGCCAGTGGGGCGAAAAACATCGCCGCCACAAACAGCACGCCCACGGTCACCGCAGTTAACCCGGTGCGACCGCCTGCAGCCACACCAGCAGCACTTTCCACGTAGCTGGTCACCGGAGGTACACCAACCATGGCGCCGAACACGCTGGACGCACTGTCAGCTTTCAATGCACGGGACAGGTTCTGGATCTTGCCATCGGCGCCCACCAGCCCGGCGCGCTGTGCAACGCCCATCAGTGTACCGGCGGTGTCAAACATGTGCACAAAAAGAAAGGCAAATACCACACTGATCATGCTGATATTGAATACACCTTTTACGTCCATGGCCATCCAGGTCGGTGCCAGGCTCGGGGGCGTCGAGAGGATGCCGTTGTAGTGCACCAGGTCCAGGCCCCAGCCGGCCAGGGTTACGGCAATGATGCTGATGAGGATCGCCCCGAACACGCGGTGGTAGCTGAGGATCGCGATCAACAAGAAGCACAGCGCCGCCAGCAGTGGTGCGGGCTCGTGCAACGAACCGAGTTTGATCAAGGTAGATGGGCTTTCGACGATGATGCCGGCGGTTTTCAGGCCGATCACTCCGAGGAACAAACCGACGCCCGCGCCCATGGCATGGCGCAAGCTCACCGGAATACTGTTGAGCAGCCATTCGCGCACGCGCGACAAAGTCAGGCCCATGAACAGCACGCCCGAGATAAACACCGCACCCAGCGCCGTTTCCCAGTGGTAGCCCATGGTGCCGACCACGGTGTAGGTGAAAAACGCGTTCAGGCCCATGCCCGGTGCCAGGCCCACCGGCCAGTTGGCGTACAGGCCCATCAACAGGCAACCCAGTGCAGCGGCAATACACGTGGCAACAAACGCCGCGCCGTGATCAATGCCAGCATCGGCCATGATGTTGGGGTTGACGAAGATGATGTAGGCCATGGTGATGAAGGTGGTGAGGCCGGCGATCAACTCGGTCTTCACTGTGGTGCCATGCAAGCTCAGTTTGAACAGGCGCTCCAGCCAGCCATGCTTTGTGGCGGTGAGGCTTGGCGGGGGTAGGTCCAGCGTTGGGGCTTCGGATTTTCGGCTTTCCACAGCGAGTACTCCTCAAGAGTTTTATTGTTATTTCCAGCGCCGGTCACAGGTGTGGGCAACAGCGCTTTGAGGTACTGGCGGGTTTTTGTTGACCAATAGGTCAGGAACTCGCACGAAGCGAATTATGCTTTTGTATACAAATAAAGCAAATAATGTTTTCGAATGTATGGGCGAAAGTGGATGAAAGGCTAATTCACGGCACTCAGCGCCTGGTTTACCGCCAGCCATCCAGCCACCGCTTCTTCGCCGGCCTCACTGAACGCGCGCTGCAACAGCTTCACCTGTTCGCGGCGCAGCGACTGTTCGAAACGCAGGCCTTCGTCGCTCAATTCCAGCAGGCGTTTGCGCTTGTCGGTCTCGGACGCGACGCTGTTGACCAAGTGCATCTCCTGCAACTGGCGCAGCGGCATGTTCAGCGCCTGTTTGCTCACACCGAGCAATTCCAGCAGCTCCTTCACGCTCAAGGCAGGGTAGCGCGCGATGAAAAACACGATGCGCTGGTGCACCCTGCTCAGGCCACGGCGCTCAAGCATCTCGTCGGCCTTGGCGGTAAAGGCCTGATAGCCGAAGAAGAAGGCTTCCATAGCTTGTTGCTGGCTGCTCTGGTTTTTAAGGTCAAGCATATTGACGTATCTACCCAAGTCGTCGTAATTTCGGTCAACCAGTTTGACGTATTTCCCACAGGCTTCGCTACCGGTGACCTTATGGCCTTCTCTGAACGTGTTACGCGCCTCAAAAGCTCCTTGATCCGTGAAATTCTCGCGGCGGCCCAGCGCCCGGAGGTGATGTCGTTCGCCGGTGGCCTGCCCGCCGAAGCCATGTTGCCCGCGCTGAACTGGGAAGGCATGCCGCTCAACATTGGCCAATACGGCATGAGCGAAGGCGAGCCGCACTTGCGCGAACGGCTTGCCGCCGAGGCGCGCACGTTGGGCGTACCGTGCCAGGCCAGCCAGGTGCTGGTGGTCAGCGGGTCCCAGCAAACCCTGGACCTGGCGGCCAAGTTGTACATAGACAAGGGGACCAAGGTGCTGCTGGAAGGCCCGACTTACCTGGCGGCCTTGCAGATCTTCCAATTGTTCGGCGCCGACTGCCTGAGCGTGCAACTGGAGGCTGATGGCCCGAACCTGGGCACCCTGCGCGACAACCTCGAACGCCACCGGCCGGCGTTCATCTACCTGATCCCGACCTTCCAGAACCCTTCGGCCGTGCGCTACAGCGAGGCCAAGCGAGCAGCTGTCGCGGCGTTGCTCGATGAGTTCGGTGTGACCCTGATCGAAGACGAACCCTACCGCGAGCTGACCTTCGATGGCGGCAGTGCGCAGCCGATTGCCGGGCGCCTGAAGAAAGCCAGCTGGATCTACACCGGCACGGTCTCCAAGACCTTGTTGCCAGGCCTGCGCGTCGGTTACCTGATCGCCAGCCCGGACCTGTTCCCGCACCTGCTCAAGCTCAAGCAATCGGCGGACCTGCACACCAACCGCGTTGGCCAGTGGCAGGCGATGCAGTGGATCGGCACCGAGCGCTACCAGCAACATCTGGCGGAACTGCGCAGCTTTTACCGCGAACGCCGCGATGCATTTCAGGCCGCTCTTGAGCGCCACTTCGGTGATTTGGCCGACTGGCAAACGCCTCAGGGCGGATTATTCTTCTGGTTGACCTTGAAACAACCGCTCGACACCCGCACCTTGTTGGCGCAAGCATTAGATCAGAACGTCGCGTTCATGCCCGGCGAACCGTTCTTTTCCGAGCCGGACCAGCACCTTGGTTCGTTTCGGCTCAATTTCAGCCATATCGACCCGGCCCGTTTGGACGAAGGTCTCAAGCGCCTGGCCGCGGTGGTCCGTCAAGCACAGCACGCGCAAGCGGCATAAGGGGAGCCTCATGTACAAGGTTTATGGCGATTACAGGTCGGGCAACTGCTACAAGGTCAAATTGATGCTCAATCTATTGGGCATTCCATACCAGTGGGTCGATGTCGACATCCTCAACGGTGACACCCAGACCGCCGAATTCCTGGCCAAGAACCCTAACGGCAAGATCCCGGTGCTGGAACTGGAAGATGGCACGTGCCTGTGGGAATCCAATGCGATCCTCAACTTCCTGGCCGATGGCAGCGAGTTTTTGCCGAGCGAGCCGCGCCTGCGCACTCAGGTGTTGCAGTGGCAGTTCTTCGAGCAATACAGCCACGAACCGTATATCGCCGTGGCGCGGTTTATCCAGTTCTACCTGAACATGCCGGAAGATCGTCTTGAAGAATACAAAACCACGCATAAGGGCGGTTACAAGGCGCTGAAGGTGATGGAGCGTCAGTTGCAAGCCACGCCGTACCTGGTGGGCGAGCAATATTCGATTGCCGATATCGCACTGTATGCCTACACCCATGTGGCGCATGAAGGCGGTTTTGATCTGGCGCCTTACCCGGCGGTGCAGGCGTGGCTCAAGCGCGTGGCCGGCCATCCGAAACACGTAGCCATGCTGGACTGAATTCAGGCGGTCAAAATGTGGGAGGGGGCTTGCTCCCGATCGCGGTGTGTCAGTCACTTTATGGGTTGACTGATCCACTGCTATCGGGAGCAAGCCCCCTCCCACATTTGATCTTCAGTGTTTGTCAGACCGCAGCAAACCGCTTGTCCAGGTAGTCGATGATCACTTTGGAGTCATACATCCAGGTGGTCTGGCCATTCTCTTCGATGCGCAGGCACGGCACTTTGATCTTGCCGCCTTGTTCCAGCAGGGTCTGTCGGTCTTGCGCGTTGTTCTTCGCATCCTTCAACGCCACCGGCACATTCAGGCGGTGCAGCGTACGACGGGTTTTCACGCAGAACGGGCAGGCGTGGAACTGATACAGGGTCAAGCTCTTGGCCGCAGCGTTCACCTGCGCCTGTTGTTCGGCGGGGCGCTGCTTTTTGCGTGGGCGGGTAATGAAGTCGCCCGCGATAATGACGTGGCCGAGGCCCACTCGAAGTGCTTTGACGAACATGGCTGAAAACCTCTTGCCCATTACAGAGGGCCGCATCTTACCTGAATTGCTTACATGATTTGGGGGCGAAAAAAAACCGGCGATGAACGCCGGCTTTTTCCTACGCAGCCTGTTACTTGATCAGGCTGAGGAATTCGCTGCGGGTGGCCGCGTTCTCGCGGAACTCACCCAGCATCACCGAGGTGATCATTGACGAATTCTGTTTCTCTACACCGCGCATCATCATGCACATGTGCTTGGCTTCAATCACCACCGCAACGCCCAGTGCGCCGGTCACTTGCATCACGGCATCGGCGATCTGGCGGCTGAGGTTTTCCTGGATCTGCAGGCGGCGCGCATACATGTCGACAATCCGTGCGACTTTCGACAAGCCCAGCACTTTGCCGCTCGGGATATACGCGACGTGAGCTTTACCGATAAACGGCAGCAGATGGTGTTCGCACAGCGAGTACAGCTCGATGTCCTTCACCAGCACCATTTCGCTGTTGTCAGAGCTGAATAAGGCACCGTTGGTGACTTCTTCGAGGGTCTGCTCATAGCCGCGGCAAAGGTACTGCATCGCCTTGGCGGCACGCTTTGGCGTGTCGAGCAGGCCCTCGCGGGAGACGTCCTCGCCGAGCTGGCCGAGGATCTCTGTGTAATTCTGTTCCAGGGACATGAAACTACCTGTGGGATTTTCGCAAAGCGCAAGGTTACGGTGGCGGACCCATCGCTGCAAGCCTGACGATGGCACTTGTTACTCGTCGCGCCCTTCCATCATCGTGCGCTTGAGCATCACATACACCGCACCCGCGCCGCCGTGACGGGCCTGGCAAGAGGTAAAACCGAGCACTTGGGCATGCTGGCGCAGCCAAGTGTTGACGTGGCTCTTTATCATCGGCCGCTTGCCGTCCAGCCGCACGGCCTTGCCATGGGTGACGCGCACGCAGCGGATTTCGAATTTGGTTGCTTCGGCCAGGAAGGCCCATAGGGTTTCGCGGGCCTTTTCCACGTTCATGCCGTGCAGATCCAGGCTGCCCTCGAACGGGATCTGGCCGACCTTGAGCTTGCGCATCTGGCTTTCCTGCACGCCGTCGCGGGCCCACATCAGCTCATCTTCGGGGCCGACGTCGATCACGAATTGGTCTGACAGGCCATCGACGGTAGTGGCGTCGGTGCGCACGGTCGCGGCCTGGCGCAGCTTGGCGATCTGCGCCCGGTCGGTCTTGGGTTTGCCGGTGTCGGCGCGGTCGTGCTTGAGCGGCTTGACGCCGCGCAGCTCGTTCTTGAACAGGGAAAAATCGTCGTCTTGCATGTCAGCCTCCGCGAAGGGCGGGCAGTTTACCTAAATCGCGGCGGCCAGGGCGCAGGAAACGCTATCCAAGCGCCATCAGTCGTGCTTTTTCATCAGGTGTGAAGCAATGTTCAGCGACAACGGCTGGCGCATCCGTCGACGGCTGCGACGCCATAACCACACGCCAAACCAGAGCACCGACAGCCCGATTGCCAACAAGATAGCCGAGCCGCCCGGGCTGGCGTTCAGTTCGCCGAGCGCTGGCGAATGACCAAACAAGCCGGCGCCACCGGCACCCGCCAGCAGTAAACCTACAATGGCCAGCAGCGCGGCAAAGCCGGCTACCAGGCGCAGACGCCAGTTGCTCGGGCCCTTGGGGCGCAAGCGACGAGCATCAAAACCATCGGATATCTTCATTCCGACCTTTCCTCCAGGGTATCGGCCCTTCGACCGGAAGATACACAGGTTGTTCCTGTGCCTGAGGCAATTGCAGAAAATGAAAAGGTTTTGCGGATGAGCGGGGCAATAAAACATTGCCGCGCCGCTCATCAGAAGGTCGATCAGATCAGATCTTTGGTCAACGCCAGGGTTGCGAAGTTGTCGGCCATGATGGCCATTTCGGTTTGTTGCACGTGTTCGGCACTCAGGATGCCGCCTTTGTAAGGCAAGTCGCGCGTTGCGCAGGCGTCTTCCACCAACGTGCAGCGAAAGCCCAGGTTCTTGGCCGCGCGAACGGTGGTGCTGACGCTGGAGTGGCTCATGAAGCCGCTGACGATCAGGTCCAGGGAGCCAAGGTCTTGCAGGTGCTTTTCAAGGCCGGTGCCGTGGAACGCGCTGGGCAGCAGCTTGCCGATGATGGTTTCATCGCCGAGGGGTTCCAGGCCGGGGATGAATTCGCCACGCTCGCCCTGCGGGTCAAACAGGCCGCCGACGGTGCCCAAGTGGCGCACATGTACGATCGGCCGCCCGGCGTTGCGCGCAGCGGCGACCAGTTGCTGGATGTTGGCGACCGCTGCGTCCATGCCCGAGAGGGCGAGTGGGCCGCTGAGGTATTCCTTCTGGGCGTCGATGATCACGAGGGTCGCATGGTTCAGGTTGGCTGCTGCGTAACCGCGACCGCTGAGTTGAAACATCGTCTTTGGAACGGACATTCTGGGGCTCCTGTGAGGGGGGCTTTTGTGACATTGTCCACTGGCTGAGCGGTTCTGTGAATCGCTACCATCGTAAGGTACGCCGTTGTTGACGTGCAGCCATGTCAAGTGGGTGACTTGTTTAACCCAATGATGGCAAATTGGGTGAAATCCGACGGATGGCGAAGGGGTTTCATCCATCGAAGGGACAGGCGAAGGCTGTTAGAATCGCCAGTCGTTTTTTCCAGGAGCTTGCCCCAGTGATCACATCCCGCCTGCGCACATTGCGCGACCACATCCGTTGGGCTGTCAGCCGTTTCCATGGGGAAGACCTGTTTTTCGGCCATGGCACCGACAACGCCTGGGACGAAGCCCGGCAATTGGTGCTCGGCGCCTTGCACTTGCCTTGGGAAATTGCCGACAGCTACCTGGACTGCAATCTGGAAGAAGAGGAAATCTCCTACGTACAGCGCTTGCTGCACCGTCGCATCCACGAGCGTGTGCCCACCGCTTACCTATTGAAGGAAGCCTGGTTCTGCGGCATGTCGTTTATCGTTGATGAGCGCGTATTGATCCCACGTTCCCCGATTGGCGAGCTGATTGAAAACCGCTTCGAACCCTGGCTGGCCCAACCGCCAGCGCGCATCCTCGACCTGTGCACCGGCTCCGGTTGCATTGGCATCGCGTGTGCCTATGAGTTCCAGGACGCCGAAGTGGTACTGGGTGACCTGTCCTTCGAAGCATTGGAAGTGGCCAACCAGAACATCGAGCGGCATGGCGTCGATGAGCGCGTCTATACCGTGCAAGGCGATGGCTTCGATGGCTTGCCGGGCCAGCGTTTTGACTTGATCGTGTCCAACCCGCCGTATGTGGATGCCGAAGACTTCGCCGACATGCCGGACGAATACCAGCACGAGCCGGAGCTGGGCCTGGCCTGCGGAGATGATGGCTTGAACCTGGTGCGGCGCATGCTGGCCGAGGCGGCGGACCACCTGACCGAGAAAGGCTTGCTGATTGTCGAAGTCGGCAACAGCCAGGTGCACGTCGAGTTGCTGTACCCGGAAGTTGATTTCGCTTGGCTTGATTTCCAGCGCGGCGGGCATGGTGTGTTTATGTTGACGGCGCAGCAGTGCCGCGAGCATCAAGCAGTGTTTGCCGCCCGGGTTTAACTGAAGAAACACCATCAATGTGGGAGGGGCTTGCTCCCACATTCTCAATTGCGTGCCTGCCTGATTATCGGTGTGTCGCAATCCAGATCAGCAACCCCGCCTGAAACACGGTAAACGCCACTAGGCAGGTGATGGTAAAGCGCAAGCCGCTGTCCTCGCGCTTGAACTTGGTGACCTTTTCCTCTTCCTTGCGCAGCTTCACTTCCTGCTCTGCCAGGTTCTGCTCGGCCTGTTGCAGCATCTGTGCGGCTTCGAGGATTTCCACGAACTGCACCTTCTCGGTATTCCAGCTGTCCAGCACTTCACTGACTTTGCCCGGCTGCACAATGCCTTTCAGGTGCTGCACATCGGCGTAGGCCACATCAAAGCCCTGGATGCGCAGGAAGTGATCGCGGCGCAGGCGCGTGGCTTCGTTCAGGGCGTCTTTGTTGGCCAGGTCCACGCCGTCGACGCGGTAGTGTGACCACTTCTTTTTCGCCCACGCCGCGCTTTGGGCGACGAGAAAGCGACCGATGCCACGGTTGGCCGGTTCGATTTCCAGGCTGTTGCCCGGGCCGAAGTGCACGCGGTGTTTATCGTGATCGACCCAGATGTCCAAGTGGTTCTGCTCGCGCCGTACCCGTTGGCCCGGCAACTGGATGACCATGCGCAACAGGCTGTGGTGTTTATCGTGGCGTTCGGCATAGCCGAATTGTACAAACCGCAACGGCCGCACGCCGGTGGCGCGGTCCGTGGTCAGGGGCGCCAGGCGCAGCATCTTGAAATGCTCAGCCTGCACGTCCGCCCACGGCAGTGCCGCCACCTCGACGGCCTCGGTTTTTTCGGCCGGGGTGTCGGCGATGGGTTCTGGTGTAGCGTCTGTGGTTGTCATGCGGCGCGATCCTGTCCAAGCCCTGCGAGTCGACAGTCTTTTTACTGTCGACCCTGGGCTTATCGGCCGCTTTTCACAGGACTGGAGGCAAATAGTCGCTCAACGGGGTTGAAGTCCGTCGATAAAACGCACGATGCGCTCGCCCAGTTCGGCGGCGAGGGGCAATTTCGGGTCGTTGTAGGAGGCCAATTGCTCCTTCACATCCTTGGGCACGATGCGCATCACATGGTTCATGCCCTCGATCACCGTCAAATGTGCGTCGGGCTTGGCGTTTTTCAGTTGCCGGGCATCCGCGACGCCGACCTGGATATCGTTGGTGCCCTGGACGATCAGCGCCGGCATGCTCAGCTTGGCGAAGGCGGCTGACGGATCAGCGCGAAACAGGCTGATCAGATACGGCTGCACGCTGGGGCGGAAAATACCTTCCAGCGGGCCCGGTACATCGGCATCCACTTGGCCTGCCTTGAGGTGGTCGAGGATTTCATTGCTGCGCAGCAACAGGGCAGGCGGCAGGTGATCGGCTAACTGCTGGCGGATCACCTGGTCCACCGGGCGGGCGCTGCCGGACAAGGAAATGACACCGGCTGGATCAAGTTGCGGTGCGGCGAGGGCGGCGACCAGCGCGCCTTCGCTATGGCCCAGTACAATCAACGGGCCCATGCGGTTGTCGGCTTTGAGCAGCTTGCCCCAGGCCACGGCGTCGGCCACGTAGGCGTCCAGCGTGAGGTTGCGTTCGTCGGGCGTGGCCGCCAGGCTGGCGGCCACGCCGCGCTTGTCATAGCGCACGCTGGCAATGTTATGCCGGGCGAGTACCCAGGCCAGGCGCTTGAGGCTGTCGTTGCGTGCGCCGTCGGCGCTATTGCCGTTGCGGTCGGTGGGCCCGGAGCCAGCAATGATCAGCACTACCGGTACTGGCTTGTCGGATTTGGGCAGTAACAGCGAGCCAAACAGCTCGCCGCTGCCAGTGTCCAGGCTGATGGGCCGTTGCAGCACGACAGGGGAGGCGGCGAAGCCAAGGCTGGAAAACAGGGTCAGGGTCAAAAGCAAAACTCGTAGCATCATCGCGCCATCATGAGGAGGGTGCCGGTTGGACCAACGTCTACCGGTAAGGTTTCGAGGATGAACTAGTCGGTTAGCCTGCGTATACTGGCCGCCTTAAGTTATTACGGTTGACTTGATTCAACTGATTTCACGGAGCGCCCTGCATGTCCGGCAATACCTTCGGCAAACTGTTCACTGTCACCACCGCCGGCGAAAGCCATGGCCCGGCGTTGGTCGCCATTGTCGACGGCTGCCCGCCAGGCCTCGAGCTGTCTCTGGAAGACCTGCAACGTGACCTCGATCGCCGCAAGCCCGGCACCAGCCGCCACACCACCCAGCGCCAGGAACCCGACGAAGTCGAGATTCTCTCCGGCGTGTTCGAAGGCCGCACCACCGGTTGCGCCATCGGCCTGTTGATTCGCAATACCGACCAGAAGTCCAAGGACTACTCGGCGATCAAGGACCTGTTCCGCCCGGCCCATGCGGACTACACCTACCACCACAAATACGGCGAACGCGACTACCGTGGCGGTGGCCGCAGCTCGGCCCGCGAAACCGCCATGCGTGTGGCCGCAGGTGCGATTGCCAAGAAGTACCTGGCCACCCAGGGCATCGTGGTCCGTGGCTACATGAGCCAACTGGGCCCGATCGAAATCCCGTTCAAAACCTGGGACAGCGTGGATGACAACGCTTTCTTCAGCCCTGACCCGGACAAAGTGCCGGAACTGGAAGCGTACATGGACCAGTTACGCCGCGATCAGGACTCCGTGGGCGCCAAGATCACTGTGGTCGCAGAAGGTGTGAAACCCGGTTTGGGCGAGCCGATCTTCGACCGCCTTGACGCCGAACTGGCCCACGCACTGATGAGCATCAACGCGGTGAAGGGCGTGGAAATCGGCGCCGGTTTCGCCTGTGTCTCCCAGCGCGGCACCGAGCATCGCGATGAGCTGACCCCGGAAGGTTTCCTCAGCAACAACGCGGGCGGCATCCTCGGTGGTATTTCTTCCGGCCAGCCGATCGTTGCGCACCTGGCGTTGAAAGCCACGTCGAGCATCACCACACCTGGCCGTTCGATCGATGTACACGGCAACCCGGTAGACGTGATCACTAAGGGCCGCCACGACCCGTGCGTCGGCATCCGTGCCACGCCGATTGCCGAGGCAATGATGGCTATCGTGTTGATGGACCACCTGCTGCGCAACCGTGGGCAAAATGCCGACGTGCGTGTGAATACCCCGGTGCTGGGCCAGCTGTGACAGCCTGGGGCGAGCGAGCTTGCTGTGGCGAGGCAGCTTGCTCGCGCTGGGCTCTCACAACATGACCCACGCTCTCCCGTACTGGCGCCTCTCCAGCTTCTACCTGTTTTACTTCGCCCTGCTCGGGGCGACGGCGCCGTTCCTGGCGCTGTATTTCGATCACCTGGGGTTCTCCAGCGCGCGCATTGGCGAACTGGTGGCCATCCCCATGTTGATGCGCTGCGTGGCACCCAACCTGTGGGGTTGGCTCGGCGACCACACCGGCCGGCGCCTCGCCATTGTGCGGTTTGGTGCGGTGTGTACGTTGGCGAGCTTTTCACTGATTTTCATCAGCAAGACCTACGCCTGGCTGGCCCTGGTCATGGCGCTGCACGCATTCTTTTGGCACGCTGTGTTGCCGCAGTTTGAAGTGATCACGCTGGCCCATCTGCAGAAGCAGACCTCGCGCTACAGCCAGGTCCGCCTGTGGGGCTCGATTGGTTTTATCCTCACCGTGGTGATCATGGGCCGTCTGTTTGACTGGCTGAGCCTGGACATTTACCCGGTAGTGGTCGTGGTGATCATGGCTGGCATCATCGGCGCCAGCTTGTGGGTGCCGAATGCGCAACCCACTCCCCATGGCAATCGGCTGGCCGGTGACGGCTTCCTCAAACAATTGCGCAGCCCTGGCGTGCTGGCGTTTTATGCCTGCGTGGCGCTGATGCAAATGAGCCACGGCCCGTATTACACCTTTCTCACCCTACACCTTGAACACTTGGGCTACAGCCGTGGCGTGATCGGCATGCTCTGGGCCTTGGGGGTGGTGGCGGAAGTGTTGATGTTCCTGGCCATGAGTCGCATCCTCACGCACTTTTCGGTGCGTCGGGTGCTGCTGGCCAGTTTCCTGCTGGCAGCCATGCGCTGGTTGCTGCTGGGCTCATTCGCCGAATTCTTCTGGGTATTGTTGCTGGCGCAGGTGATGCACGCGGCTACCTTCGGCAGTTTCCACGCAGCGGCGATTGCCTTTGTGCAGCGCAGCTTCGGGGATCGCCAGCAAGGCCAGGGCCAGGCGCTGTATGCCGCACTGGCCGGCACCGGCGGCGCAGTAGGCGCGCTGTATGCCGGATATAGCTGGAACCTGCTGGGCCCGACCCTGACCTTCAGCATCGCCAGCGTCGCGGCGCTGGCTGCCGCCATTATCATTGGCCTTCGATTGCAAGAGCCGAATAAAGGACACGAGCAATGAGTTATGTCGCTGTTTACCACGTTGCCACACCGGATACGCCGAACAAGGTCCTGACCCATTTTGACGATATCGTCACGGCGTTGGCCGAGCAGGGCGTGCGGTTTGAGCGCTGGCAGCCTGCTCCTGTCGAGAAGGGCGCCAGCGACGCTGAAATGATCGCCGCGTACCAGCCGCAGATTGACGCGCTTGGGTACGGTTCGGTGCAAGTGCTCAGTGTGACGGACAACCACCCACAGAAAGCCGAGCTGCGTGCGCAGTTCCTGGCCGAGCGCCGTTACACCAGCAATGAAGTGCGTTTCTTTATCGCAGGGCAGGGGCTGTTTGCCGTGCACGTGGGCGAGTATGTCTACGCCGTGCGCTGTGAGAAAAACGACCTGTTGGTCATTCCCGCCGGAACCTCGCATTGGTTCGACATCGGCGAGAACCCACATTGTGTGACCCTGCGTCTGTTCGACACCGCACAAGCCGGTGAGCCGGTATTCACCGGTAGCGATATTGCTGCTGGTTTTCCAGGGCTGGATGATTGAGTCTGGTGGCACTAAGTGCGACTCGCCGAATCTGCAACCCCGGTAAGTTGGAAGTTGTCGTGGGAATAAGCTTAATTGTTTGTAGGGTGTGGCTGTTTATGCGGCGCCCTATGCTTTAAATCCATTCGTTATGTAACTCTCTCCTCACTCGATGTTTATATCACCTGTCAATAGCAGGAATCCGAAAGGTGATATGAAATTTACTATTAAAGGAGAGAGATCAATGAGTGGCCGAAAGGAGTCGTGTCGTACACCGGTGGTTGAGCCTTTGGCCGTGAGAAGGCGTCTGAGCCTGGGCGGCAAGCCGCTAACGCCGACCGAACTGGAAATCCTGCGCTGGGCTTCGGAAGGCAAGACCGTGTGGGAAATCAGCCAGATTCGCGCCACGTCCGAAGCCACGGTGAAATTTCACTTGCGTAACATCTACGGCAAGCTGGAAGTCACCAACCGTGTGCAGGCAATGAACGAGGCCAGCCGCCAGGGGCTGTGTTGACGCTGCACAAAAAAGGGCCGCGACACTGGAAGGCGTCGCGGCCCTTTTATCTATCTGTTGCTTACGCCGAATGGTAAGTCGGCAGCGCAAAGCGGTTCTGGCTTTGCAGCATGGAAATTTGCGGCAATTCGCTGGCTTGTTCTGCCAAGTCGCGGCGGATGGCGCTGATCACCCAGGTCAGTTGGTCGGCGGTATGCAGTTGCTGATACGAAATCGAGCGCTTGACCTGTTTGCCTTCGCTGTTGCGCAGGGTCAACAAAATCCCGCCGTCCGGGCGCGGCTGAGTGGTGACGTCGTATTGGGAGAATACAGAAGCGAATTTATCTTGGATCAGGCTCATGTCTATCAGCTCCGTTGGCTCAAGTTGGCAAGCATGGAGTGATAGGTGCAGTGATTGTGCCAGTATTAGATTTTATAAAATATCGTTATAAATCAATAGCTTAATAATTTTATTGATTTTCAGTTTCGTGCAAATTGCATGAATGGCCATCGTGCATCCTGCATTTTGAGCTATAGGGATCATCCGTTAGCGGCTCGACTTACTGATAAAGACTGCCGATGCAGCGCACAATTCCATTTTTGTCGGCGTATCGGCCCGGGATACAAAACTTTTCAAATCCTGCGTGTACAGCCAGAGAACGGCAGGGGTATTTTTCCGCAAGGCACTCGGCCTCCTACCTGCAGGAGCGCTGCTGCTTCTGGATCCTGCGAAGAATAAGAAAAAGGACGTTCCGCCATGACTCATCCGCAAGACGACATGATCACTTGGGGCAAGATACTGCGTAAGGTGCCCGCGATTGTTCGGGCCCTGCCGCGCGTGGTGCGTGGCATGCGCGCCGCGAATGTAACCGACCCCCAGCAGCCCTGCGGCCTGGGTTGGCACTTCGAACAGGCCGCCCTGCGCAACCCTGATGGGGCTGCGTTGTTATACGCCGACAGCGTGCTCAGTTACCGCGAAGCCAATCAACGCGCCAACCGTATCGCCCATCATCTGCACGAGCAGGGCATCAGCAAAGGTGATGTCGTCGCGCTGTTTATCGAAAATCGCCCCGAATTGTTGTTGAGCGTGCTGGCCGTGGCCAAGCTGGGTGGCATCTGCGCCATGCTCAACACCTCACAAACTCAGGCGGCGTTGGTGCACAGCCTGAATCTGGTTAGCCCGGTGGCGATTGTGGTGGGAGCGGAGTTGGTGGTTGCCTTTGCGGCGGTGCGCGATCACGTTGCGATCCGCCCCGACCGGACCTGGTTTGTGGCCGATCAGCAGTCAAGCACAATGCCCGGTGGTTATATCGACCTGATGACCGCCAGCGCCGAATACTCGGTAGACAACCCCGCCAGCACCGGGCAAATCTTCTTCAACGATCCGTGCTTCTATATCTACACCTCCGGAACCACCGGCTTGCCCAAGGCTGGCATCATGAAGCACGGGCGCTGGACCAAAACGGCCGTCAGCTTCGGCAGCATTGCTTTGGACATGGGGCCCGAAGACGTCCTGTATTGCACCTTGCCGCTCTACCACGCCACCGGTCTATGCGTGTGCTGGGGCTCGGCGATTGTCGGGGCGTCGGGTTTTGCCATCCGGCGTAAATTCAGCGCCAGCCAGTTCTGGGACGATGCGCGCAGATTCAACGCGACGACCCTGGGTTACGTCGGTGAGTTATGCCGCTACCTGCTCGATCAACCCGCCAGTGCACAGGATCTGGATAACCGCGTGACCAAGATGGTCGGCAACGGTCTGCGCCCCGGTGTCTGGGCGCAGTTCAAACAGCGTTATGGCGTTGATCATATCTGCGAGCTGTATGCCGCCAGCGACGGTAATATTGGCTTTACCAACGTGCTGAACTTCGACAACACCATCGGCTTTTGCCTGCAGCATTGGGCGCTGGTGGACTACGCCCAGGAAGCCGGTGAGCCGATCCGAGGCGCGGATGGCTTCATGCGCAAGGTGCAAACGGGCGGGCAGGGGTTGCTGTTGGCTCGGATCGACGAAAAGTCGCCGTTTGACGGCTACACCGACCCGGAAAAGAACCGCAAGGTGGTGCTCACCGACGTGTTCGAGAAGGGCGACCGCTATTTCAATACTGGAGACTTGTTGCGCAGTATCGGCTTCGGCCATGCGCAATTTGTCGACCGCCTCGGCGACACCTACCGTTGGAAGGGCGAAAACGTCTCCACCACTGAAGTGGAGAATGTGCTGCTGCAGCACCCACAGATCGCCGAGGTAGTGGCCTACGGCGTGGAGATCGAAAACACCAATGGTCGCGCGGGCATGGTTGCCATCACCCCCAGCGAATCCCTGGCTTCCCTGGATATGCGTGAACTGCTGCAATTCGCCCACGGCCAGTTGCCGCACTATGCGGTGCCACTGTTTCTACGGATCAAGGTGAAAATGGAAACCACCGGCACCTTCAAATACCAGAAGGTCAAACTTAAAGAGGAGGCTTTCGACCCGGACAAGGCCGGCAATGATCCGGTGTATGCGTGGTTGCCGGGGTCTGACAGTTATGTGCCGGTCACGGGGCCATTGCTGGCGCAGATTCAGGCTGGGCATTTCCGTTATTAAAAATAGCGCTATTGATTCTGCCTATGGCCGCTTTTGACAAAAAAACCATGACAGTGGGGAACTCCATCGCGACACTGGGCGCCTACAGAGCACTTCAGACAAGGAGCCCCACATGTCAGACCAGCCTAAACAAATGACCGAAGACGAAGCCGCCGAGTTTGCCGAGCAAGTCTTCGACGTGGCCCGCAAAGGCGACGCCGCCATGCTCGCCGCACTGCTTGCCAAAGGCTTGCCGCCCAACCTGCGCAACCACAATGGCGACACGTTGCTGATGCTCGCCGCCTACCACGGCCACGCCGACGCGGTGAAGGTGCTGCTCGAATTCAAGGCTGACCCGCAAATCGCCAATGACAAGCACCAGCTGCCGATGGCCGGTGCAGCGTTCAAGGGCAACCTGCCGGTGGTCAAGGCGTTGATCGAGGGCGGCGCGCCGGTTGACGCGGCGTCCTCGGACGGCCGCACGGCGTTGATGATGGCGGCGATGTTCAACCGTGTCGAAATGGTCGATTACCTGCTCGGCCAGGGCGCCAACCCTAACGCCACCGATGCCCAGGGCGCGACAGCACTGGCCGCGGCACAGACCATGGGGGCGGCGGATACGACGGCGCATTTGCAGAAACTGGTGTAGGCTACGCGCCCTCAAAAACCAGCCCGCCACAGGATCATTCCATGAAAACCGCCCTCGTCGAACTAATCAGCAAAATCAGCGCCGGCGTCATGGGCGAGGACCAGGTGGCACGTATCGCCGAGGAAGCGGCCCAGGCTTACGCCGATCCTGAGGCCTTTCTGGCGGCCAACCCGGATATCAACTACGACGACACCTTCCCGATGCCTCTGGGCGAGTGGGTCGTTGTCGGTAGCCTGCCGGATACGGTGCTGTTTCAGGCTGACACCTACGTCGATCTGTTTGCCCAGATCGTTGCGTCGTTCGGCCCGGGCGTGACGTTCAACCTCAAGCCCAAGCAGTTGGCCAAGGCCGAAGACCTCACCGCGCTCAATCGTATCCAGATCCAGATGAGCGCCCTCAGCCCGGAAGACGGCGGCTACGTGCTGTTGAACTTTAGTCAATTGTTGGACGATGAGATCCAGGCGGTGCTGGTCTACGGCAACGACTTGCCGCGTGCGCTGGAACTGTGCGCAGAAGTTGGCATCAAGGCCGAGCCGTCCCTGGAAGCGTTGCGTATCGCCTTGCACGTCTGAAATAAAACGGAACCCCTGCCAGGGCTGACTATCCTACAAGTGCATGCCCTCACTTAGGAGCGACACCATGGGTTCCACTTTTAATGGTCTGATTGGCCTGATCATCCTGGCGCTGGATATTTGGGCGATCATCAATGTATTCAAAAGCGGCGCGAGCACAGGTGCCAAGGTGCTTTGGATTCTGCTGATCCTGTTGCTGCCGGTGTTGGGCCTGATCATCTGGGCGATTGCCGGGCCGCGCGGCAACGTGCGGATCTGACACAACCAGCGTTCACTTTTTCCCGAGTGGGCGCAGTAAATGTGGGAGGGGGCTTGCTCTCGATTGCGGTGTATCGGCCACTATAGCGGGTGCTGATACATGGCAATCGGGAGCGAGCCCCCTCCCACATTTTTTTCAGTGCACTCATGAGTTTTATGTGTCGAAAGTATTCGGTGTACGAAATTTTCACATCTTATCCAAGACAATTCGCCGGCTTTATCTGACTGCCAAGGCTCTATCTCCAGTGCCATTAAAGGCAGGGCCGTGGCGCACGTTCAGTAATTAATAGCGTTGATGCCACTGATCGGGCACCATTTGCGCCACCGCGTTAACCGCCTACCCCAGCCAGCCTGGGCGAGGGACGGACGCCACTGCATTTTTTCGCAACTTAAACTTCCAATGGGTCCTGAAACGACATGGCAAACCCGGACGCCCTGAGTCAGCAGCGAGCTTCTAATCGCCTGCTGCAACCTACCGTCAAATCCCATCTGGCATACACGCTGCTTTGCGCACTGGTCATGATGGTGATGCTCTCGCTGCTGCGCCTGGCGCTGCTGGTTTACAACCGCGAGATGATCCTCGATACACCGGCCTCGACCTTCCTTGAAGCGTTCGTCAACGGCACACGCTTTGACTTACGCTTTGTGATGTATGCGTTGGTGCCGCTGCTGCTGGCCTTGTTCAGTGTACGGGCCATGGCGGCACGCGGGTTCTTCCGTTTCTGGCTGACCGTCGCCTCCAGCGTTGCCCTGTTCCTGGGCCTGATGGAAATGGACTTCTACCGCGAGTTCCACCAGCGCCTCAACGGCTTGGTCTTCCAGTACGTGAAGGAAGACCCGAAAACCGTCATGAGCATGCTCTGGTACGGTTTCCCGGTGGTGCGCTACCTGCTGGCCTGGGCCGTGGGTACGCTGATCCTGAGCATCGCCTTCAAGGGTGCCGACCGTGCGACACGTCCACGTGGCCCGTTCAGCGGCGGCACCGTCGGCACGCGCCAGGTGGCGCCGTGGTACAGCCGCATCGCTGTGTTCGTGGTCTGCCTGTTGATCGCCGTGGTCGCCATCCGTGGCACCCTTCGCCAGGGCCCGCCGCTGCGTTGGGGTGATGTCTATACCACCGAGTCGAACTTCGCCAACCAGTTGGGCTTGAATGGCACGCTGTCGCTGATCGCCGCAGCCAAGTCGCGCTTCTCCGAAGAGCGTTCCAATATCTGGAAGGCCACCCTGGACCAGCTGCTGGCGACCCAGACCGTGCGTGACATGCTGGTGCTGCCGCAAGAGAAGCTGGTAGATCCCGACACCGCTGCCGTGCGCCGTGACTACACGCCGCCGGCCGAGAAGACCCTGCCGATCAAGAACGTCGTAGTGATCCTGATGGAAAGCTTCGCCGGTCACTCGGTTGGCGTATTGGGTCGCCCCGGCAACATCACGCCGTACTTCGACAAGTTGTCCAAAGAAGGTTTGCTGTTCGACCGCTTCTTCTCCAACGGCACGCACACCCATCAGGGTATGTTCGCCACCATGGCGTGCTTCCCTAATCTGCCGGGTTTTGAATACCTGATGCAGACCCCGGAAGGCAGCCACAAGCTGTCGGGCCTGCCGCAGTTGCTCAGCGCGCGCAAGTTTGACGACGTGTATGTCTACAACGGCGACTTCGCCTGGGACAACCAGTCGGGCTTCTTCAGCAACCAGGGTATGACCAACTTCATCGGGCGTAACGACTTCGTCAACCCGGTGTTCTCCGACCCGACGTGGGGCGTGTCCGACCAAGACATGTTCAACCGTGGCCTGGAAGAACTCAAAGCCCGCGAAGGCGGCAAGCCGTTCTACGCACTGCTGCAAACCCTGTCCAACCACACGCCGTACGCGTTGCCGACGCCATTGCCGGTCGAAAAAGTCACCGACCGTGGCAGCCTTAACGAGCATTTGACGGCCATGCGTTACTCCGACTGGGCGTTGGGCCAGTTCTTTGAAAAGGCCCGCAAGGAGCCTTACTTCAAGGAAACCCTGTTCGTGATCGTGGGTGACCACGGCTTCGGCAACGAACAGCAGATCACCGAAATGGACCTAGGCCGTTTCAACGTGCCGATGCTGATGATTGCACCGGGCATGCAGGAGAAATTCGGCGAGCGTGACCACACCGTGGGCACTCAGATCGACATCGTGCCGACCATCATGGGCCGCCTGGGTGGCGACACCCTGCACCAGTGCTGGGGCCGTGACCTGCTGAACCTGCCGGAAGGCGACAAGGGCTTCGGCGTGATCAAACCGTCGGGCAGCGACCAGACGGTGGCCTTGGTCACCGCAGATCGCATCCTGGTACTGCCCAAGGAAATGCCGCCAAAGCTGTGGGAATACGAGCTGGGCGCTAACCCGACCGGCAAAGTGATTCCTGAATCGCCGGACGAAGCGGCGCTGAAGCACAAGCTTGAGTCGTTCCTGCAGACGGCCACCAAGAGCCTGTTGGAAAACACCGCAGGTGTCATGGATGGCAAGCCGGACTAATTAGCCGGCAATAAAAAAGAGGCCTCTATGAGGCCTCTTTTTTTGTGCGGATTTTATATTCGACCGAGCAACAGCAGTACCACCAGAACTACCAATACAACACCCAGGATACCCGACGGGCCGTAACCCCAGTTACGCGAATGCGGGAATACTGGCAGACCGCCTACCAGTAACAGGATCAGGATAATGATCAGAATGAGGCTCATAGTTTTTTTCCTTATAGGCCTTCTGTAAAGACCGGTTGTTAAATAATAGGCCGTCATTTCAATACGGACGCCTTATTAACTCCGACTGTAACGTTCAGCAGAAAATTCCCTGGTTTTTAAAGCATTTTGCAAACTTGCTTATTTCTTTTAATGCGTTCGCAAACGCGCCGTACTAGTTGAAAAAGATTGAACTTACGCTATACGTAGCTTTCCCACCCGGCCCCAGGTTTGCCCGAGGCATTCATCAATTGGATGGTGCGTGGGTGTGGGAAAAACCTTCGCTACACTGCCGATCACTTCTTCCGTGAACCACAAGGCTACTTTCCTATGCAAAATCGCATGATGATCACCGGCGCCGGGTCCGGCCTGGGTCGCGAAATCGCGCTGCGCTGGGCCCGTGAGGGTTGGCAGTTGGCCTTGTCAGATGTCAGTGAGCCTGGCTTGCAGGAAACCCTGAGACGGGTACGAGAGGCGGGTGGCGATGGCTTTGTCCAGCGTTGTGATGTGCGTGATTACAGCCAGCTCACCGCATTTGCCCAGGCCTGCGAGGTGAAGCTGGGTGGGGTTGATGTGATCGTCAACAATGCCGGCGTCGCCTCAGGTGGTTTTTTTGCCGAGTTGTCCCTTGAGGATTGGGACTGGCAGATTGCGATCAACTTGATGGGTGTGGTCAAGGGGTGCAAGGCGTTTCTGCCGCTGCTGGAGAAGAGCAAGGGCCGGATTATCAATATCGCTTCAATGGCAGCGCTGATGCAGGGGCCGGCGATGAGCAACTACAACGTGGCCAAGGCGGGTGTGGTGGCCTTGTCGGAGAGTTTGCTGGTGGAGCTCAAGCAGCAGGAAGTGGGCGTGCATGTGGTGTGCCCGTCGTTCTTCCAGACCAACTTGCTGGATTCGTTTCGCGGACCAACCCCGGCGATGAAGGCGCAGGTGGGTAAGTTGCTCGAGAGTTCGCCGATTTCGGCGGCGGACATTGCTGACTATATTTACCAGCGGGTGGCGGAGGGGGAGTTTATGATTCTGCCGCATGAGCAGGGGCGTATGGCTTGGGCGTTGAAGCAGAAGAATCCGCAGTTGCTGTATGACGAGATGGCTTCGATGGCGGATAAGATGCGGGCTAAGGCGCAAGCGGTTAGGGGGTGAGGTTTTGGTGGGGGGCATATCCGTTGCTGCGGTAACGGCCACTTAGGGTTCCGCCCTTACGGCGGCCCACGGTCCAAAGCCTGCGTGAGGGCACACCGAGCCTAGGCGAGGTGCCGTGCGGTGGGGCAAGAGCCTTTTGATTACTTTTGGGCTCTTTCAAAAGTGACCCGCCGTAAGGGCGGAACCAATATCAGCCGTTACCGCAGCAACGGATATGTACTCAACAACCCAACCCCCACCCTAATCACTCCGTGTCTGTCAGGCAAATTACCTACAAATGTAGGTCTCGTCTTATTTAGCGGCAGACCATTGTCGCCCCCCACCCAATCACGCATGGTCAAGGTCCTGTCACTCCAAAAGGACAACCGCCATGCTGGTCTTAAGCCGCGCCGTAGGCGAAATCATCTCTATCGGCGATGACATCACCTTGCACATCCTCGAACTAAGTGGCACCCAAGTAAAATTCGGTATTCAGGCACCCGTCGGGGTCAACGTACACCGGGCCGAGGTGTATCAGAAAATCCTCGAACGCCAAGCCACACAAGTCCAAACCAACCCCTAAAACACCCTCAATCGAACAGATGCTTGGGCACATCGTGCTTGAGCATCAACTGGCATTGCTCGCTATCAGGGTCGAACACAATCAGCGCCTGGCCCTTGGTCAGCGCCTGTCGCACACGTAATACGCGGGTTTCCAGGGGCGTTTCATCGCCGTTATCCGTGCCGTCGCGGGTGACGAAGTCTTCGATGAGGCGCGTCAGGGTGTCGACTTCAAGTGCGTCGTAGGGAATCAGCATAAAAGCCTCAGAGGTAGAATCCCGGCGATGCTACTGCGCCGGGATCCGTCTTGCCAGTGTCCGATGTGCCCGCGTCAGGACTTCTGGCCCACCAAGCTGTCCACCGACGGCACGCGGGTGTCGCTCTCCATCTGCGTTTCGTGCTCGATCTGATGGCTGAAGCGGTCCAGTGAACCCTGCGCTGGTTGCGCGTCGCTGGCGAATACCGGCGGGCTGAGGATGTACGCGCCCAACAGGCGACTCAACGCCGCCAGGCTGTCGATGTGTGTGCGTTCGTAGCCGTGGGTCGCGTCGCAACCGAACGCCAGCAGCGCGGTGCGAATGTCGTGGCCAGCAGTCACCGCCGAGTGCGCATCGCTGAAGTAATAGCGGAACAGGTCGCGCCGTACCGGCAGTTCATTGTCTGAGGCCAGGCGCAGCAAGTGCCGGGACAGGTGATAGTCATATGGCCCGCCGGAGTCCTGCATCGCCACGCTCACGGCATGCTCGCTGGAGTGCTGGCCGGGAGCGACCGGGGCGATATCGATGCCGACAAACTCACTCACATCCCAAGGCAGGGCCGCAGCGGCACCACTGCCGGTTTCTTCGGTGATGGTGAACAGCGGGTGGCAGTCGATCAGCAACGGTTCGCCGCTGTCGACGATCGCCTTGAGTGCGGCGAGCAGCGCGGCAACACCGGCTTTGTCGTCCAGGTGACGTGCACTGATATGCCCGCTCTCGGTGAACTCGGGCAGTGGGTCAAAGGCCACGTAGTCGCCGATGCTGATGCCTAAGGAGTCGCAGTCGGCGCGGGTGGCGCAGTAAGCGTCGAGGCGCAATTCCACGTGGTCCCAGCTCACTGGCATTTCATCCACGGCGGTGTTGAACGCGTGCCCTGAGGCCATCAGCGGCAACACGCTGCCGCGAATCACGCCGTTATCAGTGAACAAGCTGACGCGGCTGCCTTCGGCAAAACGGCTCGACCAGCAGCCTACGGGTGCAAGCGTCAGGCGGCCGTTGTCCTTGATCGCACGTACGGCGGCGCCGATGGTGTCCAAATGCGCTGACACTGCACGGTCGGGGCTGTTTTTCTGGCCCTTGAGGGTGGCGCGAATCGTGCCGCGCCGGGTCATTTCAAAGGGAATGCCGAGTTCTTCCAGGCGCTCGGCGACGTAGCGCACGATGGTGTCGGTAAACCCGGTAGGGCTGGGAATAGCGAGCATCTCCAGCAGCACTTTTTGCAGGTAGTTGAGATCCGGTTCGGGAATGGTTCGGCTCATAAAGACTCCTGATGAATTGTGGCGAGCGGGCTTGCCCCGCGTTGGGTCGCGAAGCGGCCCCTAACCTGCCAATGAGTTTTGGCTGAAAGACCGCGGTGCCTGGGTCAGGGCTGCTGCTCAGCCCAACGCGGGCAAGCCCGCTCGCCACAGGACACCGCTCGCCATAGGGTTATTGGGCGGTCGACTGACTGTGCGGAAACAGCAAATCCACAAACTTCTGCGCAGTAGGTTGCGGCTCATGGTTGGCCAGCCCAGCGCGTTCGTTGGCTTCGATAAATACATACTCAGGTTGATCGGCAGCAGGCACCATCAGGTCCAGGCCCACCATGGGAATGTCCAGCGCCCGGGCCGCACGCACGGCGGCGTCTACCAACGTCGGGTGCAAAATCGCAGTGACATCCTCCAGGCAGCCGCCTGTGTGCAGGTTGGCGGTGCGGCGCACCGCCAGGGTTTCGCCACGCGGCAAGATGCTGCTGTAGTCGTAACCGGCGGCATGCAGAGTGCGTTGGGTTTCGGCGTCCAGTGGGATTTTGCTTTCGCCGTCGGTGGCGGCTTGGCGCCGACGGCTTTGGGCTTCGATCAAGGCGCCGATGGAATGCTGGCCGTCACCGGTCACCTCCGCAGGGCGGCGGATGGCGGCGGCGACCACTTCAAAGCCGATCACCACAATGCGCAGGTCGAGGCCTTCGTGAAAGCTTTCGAGCAGCACGCGGCCGTCGAACTGACGCGCCGCTTGGATAGCTTTCTGCACGTCCTCGATGGTCTGTAAGTCCACCGCCACGCCCTGGCCCTGCTCGCCGTCCAGCGGCTTGACCACGATGCGCTGGTGTTCGTCGAGAAACTCCAGGTTGTCGTCGGCACTGCCCGCCAATTGTTGTTGCGGCAGTTTCAAACCGGCGGCCTTGAGCACCTTGTGGGTCAGACTTTTGTCCTGGCACAGGGTCATGCTGATGGCGCTGGTCAGGTCACTCAGAGATTCACGGCAACGCACGCGGCGCCCGCCGTGACTGAGGGTGAACAGGCCCGCATCCGCGTCATCCACATGCACATCAATGCCGCGCCGATGAGCCTCATCGACAATGATCCGCGCGTAAGGGTTGAACCCCGCCTGCGGCCCAGGGCCGAGAAACAGTGGCTGGTTGATGCCGTTTTTGCGCTTGATCGCAAAGGTGGTCAGCGCGCGAAATCCCAACTTGGCATACAGGCTTTTGGCCTGGCGGTTATCGTGTAACACCGACAGGTCGAGGTAGCTCAGGCCACGGCTCATAAAGTGCTCTACCAGGTGGCGCACCAGCACTTCACCCACGCCAGGGCGTGTGCACTGCGGGTCGACAGCCAGGCACCAGAGGCTGCAACCGTTTTCCGGGTCCTCGAAGGCTTTCTGATGGTTGAGGCCCATTACACTGCCGATCACCGCGCCGCTGTCTTCGTCTTCGGCCAGCCAATACACCGGGCCACCTTGATGGCGTGGGGTCAGGCGTCGTGGGTCGACCGGCAACATGCCGCGCCCTTGATAGAGCAGGTTGACCGCCGCCCAGTCGGCCTCGGTTTGCACGCGACGAATACGAAAGCCGCGAAACACGCGGGCGGCTGGGCGGTAGTCGCTGAACCATAGGCGCAGCGTGTCCGAGGGGTCCAAGAACAACTGCTGCGGATCGATCCCCAGGATTTGCTGGGGCGCGGCCACATATAACGCGATATCGCGCTCGCCAGGTTGCTCATTGAGCAGTTCCTGAGCCAGGCTCGCCGGGTCCGGGAAGGTATGGCCGATCAATAACCGGCCCCACCCGCAATGTACGGCAATCGGCTCGGCGCCCAGTGGGCTGCCATCTTCTGCCAGGCGCGCTTGTAGACGCTCGTAGGTCGGCGCCTGGCCCTTCAGCAAGCGTTGGCTGTAAGCCGCTGCGAGAGGTTTCATCAATCAGATTCCTTGTTCGCTGAGCCACAGGTTCAGCGCCGCCAGTTGCCACAGCTTGGAGCCGCGCAACGGGGTCAGTTGGCCCTGCGGGTCGGTCAACAGGCGATCAAGCATGGCTGGATTGAATAGGCCGCGATCCTGGCTTGGGTCCAGCAGCAGCTCTCGCACCCAGTTCAAGGTGTCGCCCTGCAAATGCTTGAGACCCGGTACTGGGAAGTAGCCTTTCTTGCGGTCGATGACTTCGCTTGGGATGACCCGGCGCGCAGCTTCTTTCAATACCTGTTTGCCGCCGTCGGGCAATTTGAATGTGCCGGGTACGCGGGCCGACAGTTCGACCAGGCGGTAGTCCAGAAATGGCGTTCGCGCCTCCAGCCCCCAGGCCATGGTCATGTTGTCGACGCGTTTGACCGGGTCGTCCACCAGCATCACCGTGCTGTCCAGGCGTAGGGCCTTGTCCACGGGGGCGTCGGCGCCCGGCATAGCAAAGTGCTCACGCACAAAGTCACCGGCAGCGTCATTGGCGGTCAGCCACTTCGGTGCGACGGTCGCCGCGTAGTCGTCGTAGCTGCGGTCGAAAAATGCATCGCGGTAAGCGGCGTACGGGTCGCTGGCGCCGTCGACTTGCGGGTACCAATGGTAACCGGCGAACAGCTCGTCGGCACCCTGGCCGCTTTGCACCACCTTGCAATGCTTGGCGACTTCTCGCGACAGCAGGTAGAAGGCGATGCAGTCATGGCTGACCATCGGCTCGCTCATGGCGCGGAACGCGGCTGGCAGTTGCTCGATGATCTCGCTTTCGGCGATGCGCAGTTGGTGGTGACGGGTGCCGTAGTGCTTGGCGATCAGGTCCGAATATTGGAACTCGTCGCCGCGCTCGCCACCGGCATCTTCAAAACCGATGGAGAAGGTCGACAAGTCCTGTACGCCGACTTCGCGCAGCAGGCCGACGAGCATGCTCGAGTCGACACCGCCGGAGAGCAGCACGCCGACATCCACGGCGGCACGTTGACGAATCGCCACGGCTTCGCGAGTGCTGTCGAGCACGCGGTCGGTCCAGTCTTCCAGGCTCAGATTCTTCTCATCGTCATGTGGACCATAGGGCAGGGTCCACCAGGTTTTCTGCTCGATCTTGCCGTTAGCGTCGATGCGCATCCAGCTCGCCGGCGGCAATTTTTCAATGCCTGCCAGTAAAGTGCGCGGCGCCGGTACCACGGCGTGGAAGTTCAGGTAGTGATTCAGCGCCACCGGGTCGAGGATCGGGTTGATATCGCCGCCCTTGAGCAGTGCCGGCAAAGCCGACGCAAAACGCAGGCGCTGTCCGGTTCGCGACAGATACAAAGGCTTGACCCCAAGACGGTCACGGGCGATGAACAGGCGCTGGGCATCGCGCTCCCAGATGGCAAAGGCAAACATGCCGTTGAGCTTGGGCAATAGTGCTTCGCCCCAGGCGTGGTAGCCCTTGAGAAGCACTTCGGTGTCGCCGCCGGAATAGAAGGCGTAGCCCAGGGCCTCCAGCTCTTCACGTATTTCCGGGAAGTTGTAGATGGCACCGTTGAAGGCCAGGGAAAGCCCAAGCTGGGCATCGACCATCGGTTGGGCTGAGCCGTCCGACAGGTCCATGATCTTCAGACGCCGGTGGCCCAGGGCAATCGGCCCTTGGGCGTGAAAGCCCCAGGCGTCAGGGCCACGTGGGGCCAAATGATGGGTGATGCGTTCAATCGCAGCCAGGTCGGCAGGTTGGGCATCGAAACGTAGTTCTCCAGCTAATCCGCACATAAATTCCTTACCGGTTTTTCCGTTGGGGAGGGTCAACACTCAATACGCCCAAAGGGCGCGTACCCAGAAACTGACCCAGTGCTATCCTTGGAGTTTTAGACCGATAAGTTATAAGGCAAATAGCCGTGATGTCTTCAATGCCCTCCGTTGCTTGCTGAGCGCTTGCCTTTAACCAAGGCCCGCAGGGTGAACCGATTAGGGTGACAGGCCTCGGCCACGCTGCTCGGAACTGGCAACGGCTCATCATTGAGCCAGGCGGCAATCAGCTCGCCGCACAGGGGCGCTGTGATCAGCCCGCGTGAGCCGTGGCCGCTGTTGATGTACAAACCCGGCAGCCAGGGGCAGGGCGTATCCGGCACCTGCCGAGCGTCTTTGCCGAGCACGGCATACGCCTGTTGGAACGCTGCAGGATCGGCCAACGGTCCGACGATCGGCAGGTAGTCAGGGCTGGTGCAACGAAACGCGGCGCGCCCCTCCAGCCGTTCGGGGGCCAGATGGTCGGCGCCCAGACGTTGCAACAAATCTTCGGAAATCTCACGCAGCATCGCCAGGTTGCCGACATGTTCGGCGACGGTGGGCGTGAGGTCTTCATTGGTGAAATCAAAACTCGCGCCCAGGGTGTGTTCACCCAGTCGGGCGGGCGCCACATAACCCTCAGCGCAGACCACCGTGGCCAGTGCTTCACTCGCCGACGTTTGCGCCAGCCGGGTGATTTGCCCGCGAATACGTTTGAGCGGCAAGTCGGCGCTGGGCGCAAATCGCTTGATCTCGGCGGCCCCCGCGAGCACCACTACGCTGGCGCTCGCCAGTACGCGCTCGCCGTCGTGGGCTTGCCACTGATCGTCGACCCGGTGCAGCTCAAGGGCGTGGTGATGGGTGAGCACTTCAATCAACGGATGTGCTACCTGCCATTGGCACAGCGCTGGCGGATGCACCCAGCCACCTTCCGGGAAAAACAGGCCGCCGTACGCCAGGTCGATGCCGGCGCGGTGTTGCGCCTGATCGCGGTCCAGCACGTGCAGCAAGTGCGGCGCGAACGCCTCGGCCAATTGCGCCTGACGCTGAGCCTCTTTGGCGTCGAACGCCAGTTGCAGCACGCCACAGCCATCCCAATCGACGCCGCGATGCAACTGCTCCAGCAGGCGCCGCGTGTGGCCGAAACCGCTGAGTATCAGCTGCGATAAAGCCGTGCCATGCGCGGAAAGCTTGAGGTACAGCACGCCCTGCGGGTTGCCCGACGCTTCCTGGGCCAGCGCGGCGTGGCGCTCCAGCAGGCTCACACGCCAACCTCGGGCGGCGAGGCTGGCAGCGGTGGCGCAACCGGCCAGACCGCCACCGATGATCAACGCGTGGCGCTCACTGTCGATAGGTGCCGGGCGGGCGAACCAGGGTTTAGCTTTGGTGGGCGGCGGCGCGTCTTCGGGCCAGCCGAGGAACTCGCCGCGCAGGATTTCCCATTTATGCCCGATGCCGGGCGTGCGCTTCATCTTGAAGCCGGCCGCGTTGATCAATCGCCGTACCCAGCCGGTGCTGGTGAAGGTGCTGATGGTCGAGCCTGGTGCCGCGAGGCGCGCCAGTTCGGCAAACAGCTCGGCGGTCCACATGTCCGGGTTTTTCGCCGGAGCAAAACCGTCGAGAAACCACACATCGACCTGCGCATCCAGTTGTGGCAACTGCTCCAGGGCGTCGCCGATCAACAGCGTCAGGGTCACGCGGCCGTTGTCCAGCACCAGGCGTTGGAAGCCCTGGTGGATGGCGATGTATTGCGCCAACAATTGCTCGGCGAAGGGCGCAAGTTCCGGCCAAAGGGCAAGGGCGTGTTGCAGGTCGGCGTGGCTCAGCGGGTACTTTTCCACGCTGATAAAATGCAGGCGTGCACCGGCCACTGCGTGTTGCTCGAACAGCTGCCAGGCACAGAGAAAATTCAACCCGGTGCCGAAACCGGTCTCGCCAATCACCAACCGCCCACCTGCCGGCAAGGCCGCAAAGCGCGCCTGCAAACGGTTCTGTTCGAGGAACACATAGCGGGTTTCTTCAAGGCCCGACTTGTCGGAGAAATACACATCGTCGAACACCCGCGAGTGCGGGCGACCTTGGTCATCCCAGTCGAGCTGGGCGTGGGTGATGGGGTTCATGGGCGGCTCGGTAAAGACAAGTCGGGCATTCTAGCTGATCACGGGCCGGGGAGCTGATCCCGGGTGGTATCTCGGTATTTTTCGCATGCAAAAAACTGCTTCGCGCGGCGGTCAATCGATCAACAATCAGCGCTAATCCGGTGCAGGTCGCTGCGGTATCGTAATGCCTTGATTTATAGGCAATAAAGGATATTGCTGATGCGAACACAGGATGATTTGAACAGCAAGTTGAGCCAGTTGACCCAAAGGCAACTGCAAGCCGCCTTGCTGGAAATGACCGGCGACCTGGACAAAGCCCAGGTGCTGCAAAAGAAGCTGCCGGGCTGGATGATCAGCGCACCGCCTGGCGCGCTGGATGCTTTGACGAGAGATGCGGTGCAGGTTGCAGATGCCCAGGCAGCGGTTGCCGAGCGATTGAAGCCCTTGCAGGCGCTGGATGAGTTTTGCAGTGAGCGGCTCAAGGATTACTGCCGGACACGCTGGCAACTGACTGTGGAGCCCAGAAAGGATCTGCTGATTCGTGCTGTAAACGAATACGAGAAAGAACTTTTGCCATTGACGTATGTGAAAACGGTGAGGCTGGTGCAGGACAGCCTGCTGCATGTGGCGATGCAGAACTTTTCCGAGGATGAAGCGCGGGCGCAGCACTTTCCGGAAGGTTCGCTGTTGCAGTCGGGGTCCGCCGTTCGTCAAGTCATTGGCATTACTCCCCTCGAGTTTGCCCAGGGGTGCCGTACTCTCGACCTTGGCCGTTTGTATCAGCGGCACATCAGTGAAGTGTTCGAACTGGGCAATGGCCCTACGGGTGATGGGGCCTACGTAAATGAGGTGGCGACCGATATCGGCCAGATGAAAACCCTGGATATGAAAATCGATGCCCACATTGCGCTGATGCGGGGGGATCTTTCACCGGGCACCTATGGGATGTTGTGCACGCTGCTGGAGCGCCAGCTGACATCTGCTCAGGCCCAGACCGCAGGTGTGTTGTTTCAAGGGCGGCCGGTCACTTGGCAAGGCCTGAATACCCAAGGCGGTTGCCTGTGGAGCATTCTGGTGTTCTCCGGTCGGTCGATTGCGCAATACCCACAAGAGCCCTGCGTGGTGTATATGCCCAATGAGCCGGAGCGGGCATTTTTTGAGTATGCCTCGCTGGATGACTTCCAGGTCTACCTCAAGCAAAAGCTTGAAGTGGCCGCGTATCGTGCCTTCTTTAACCGGTATTTGAGCCAGGGCGACCGAGTCGGTTTTTTCAACCGTTTCGATCAAGCCGGTACCCTGGGAGCGCTGGAGGCGAACCCTATTACGGTCAGCCTGGCCAGGCATTTTTTTGAGACTTACACCGCGAAGCTGCAAGCCGACGCGCGGGCCCTGGCGGTACCGGTGGCGGAGGTGGATGAGCAGGTCCGTGAGCAGCGCTTGCAGGCGTATCTGGACGCCGGGTTGACGGTGCTCAACCTCGCCGGGTTTGTGGTCCCCGAGCTGGGATTGCTGATGACGGCAGTGGCGGTCGGCCAGATACTGGGCGAGCTCTATGAGGGCGTTGAAGACTGGCGCCGTGGTGATAAGGGCGAGGCATTCAAGCAACTGACAGAGGTCGCGGAAAATATCACGTCGATGGTGGTGTTCGCGGCAGGGATGAAGGTTGTCGGTTCGGCGATGAAACGCACCGGTCTTAACCTGGGCAGTTTTTTTCGTCAGTTTGAGGTGGTACGCCCCGCGGATGGCAATCTGCGGCTGTGGCGCCCGGATATTTCTCAGTACGCCCACGATCAGCGCGTTGTTGACGACGAGGTTGCGGACGCCTCGGGGGTCTACAAGGTAGGCGGGCATTCATACGTCAAGGTCAACGACTATGTGCATCGGGTTTCATTCGACGCCAAGCTGGATCAATGGCGGGCCAGCCACCGGGTCCGGCAGACGGCTTATCGCCCGCAATTGCTGCATAACGGTGAAGGACGCTGGCGTTTTGCGTTCGAAAAACCTGACGATTGGGAGGATCAGGAGTATCTCTTTTCACGGTTGAAGCCGACGGGGCCTGGTTCCTCGCTCCATCCCCGCAAACTTGTTCAGATCAAGTCCATCATGGATATGCCCTCTGATTGGGGCGTCTACCAGGCCCAGGAGTGCTTGCCCTTTCCCGCACGCTTTCGCGATCTGTACGAGCGTTTCAGGCTGGATCAATCCATTCGCGACTTGATCTGGCAGTTGGAGAACGGCGCGTCCCCCAACGTCGAAAACTCGATCGTGCAGATGCATGCCTTGCCCTTGTTACAAGGTTGGCCACGAGGACGCTACTTTGAGGTGTTGGATGCACAGCGCAGCGTCAAGGCCCGTTATCCAGTCAGCGCAACGTCTAGTGATATCGGCCTGCGTTTGCTGGTCACCGACCAGATGCTCAGCGATGGGAAAGTGTTTGATGTGCTGTTGTCCGAGCTGGATGCAAGCCAAAAGGCCAGCCTGCTCGGAGAGGGCGTTGCAGCTGATCAGGAGCTCGCCGTACTCACGCGTCAGTTGCTCGCGCAGCTCAGGGCTGATCGCAAGCCCTTGTTTGAACAGTTGTATCAGGCTTACGACGGCCCCGTACCGGCCGAATGGGCGTTGCTCAGGCGCACCTATCCGCAATTGCCCCGTGCGCTGATGCGCGAATTAATGGCCGAGACCTCCACCGTGCAGCGTGAGTCCCTGCGTGATAATCAACGTATTCCCATGGCATTGGCCGAGAAGGTGCAGCGTGCCCTTGAGGAACAACGCCTGGACCGCGCCTTGATGGGGCTTGAGCAGCCGGAGTTGGCTGGCTTGGATACCGCGCTGGTCGCGATTCGGTCATTGCCGCACGTGGCGGGATGGGGCAAGGCGCTGCGGCTTGAGTTGCGCGAGGATTCGCCAGAGGGAGACTTACTGGCTCTGGGCGCACTGAACGGTGCTGACGTGCGGCGAGTTGTGGTCAGGTCGAACGCAGGGTTTGAAGCGTTTGATGAACACGGCGTGAGCAGCGGTGGGCCTTATGCCGGGCCGGACGGCCTGTTCGAGGCGGTCGATTCGGTGCTGACAAACACCCAGCGAGTAGCACTGGGATTACCACCGAAGGAGCCCAGTAACATTTGGCGCCTGCGATACATGAGCGCTTCGCAGGCCAAGGGGGAACGGGAACTGGCAGCGCAGGGTTTTTCCCGCAAGGGCCGCGAGCCAGTCGAGGAAGCGGTTCCCTGTGAAATGGCCGATTTGCCGACGGGGCCGTTAGTCCACCCGCGTGCGCTGGTGCGCAAGGTGAGGCGGTTATACCCCTTGTTCAGCGACACGCAAGTGTCTTCGCTGCTGATGGCGTTGGGCGCTGACCCTCTTTCTCGGGCCAAGGCGGTAAAGCGTTTGGAGGCGGAGCTCGGTCATTTGCGAGCGCTGCTCAAACATTGGAAAAGCGATACCCAAGGCATGGAAAAACAGCCGGGCCTGAGTGATATTCGCGATAGCCGCCAGCAGGTGGCAGAACGCATTGAGGCCTGTTGGCGGCGTCAAAGCTTTGTCCTCAATGAGCACCAAGTGTCCGTTGCCAGTTTGAACCTGGACGGGATGCGCGTGGGTTCGTTGCCGACGCTGCCTGCAGAGGTCCGCTTCGATCATGTACAGCAGTTGTCACTCAAGAACATGCGGTTAGGTGATGACGTCGCTTATTTTCTGAAGTGTTTCAAGGGGCTCAGGCGTCTGGAGCTGGATCGAAATCGCCTGACCCGGTTACCGGAAGTACTTTCACGAATGTTTGAACTCAATCATTTGTCGATGCCGCGCAACCGCTTGGCGCTGACCGAATACACACGGGTGAAATTGGCTGATTTGAGCGCATTGCGCTTGCTGGACCTGAGCCATAACCCGCTTGAGAAGCTGGTGGATATCAGCAAGATGCGTGACTTGCATACCCTATTATTACAAGACACAAAAATTACTGATCTACCTCTGGGGCTAGAGCGGCCAGCTCACCTGGAGCAAATGGACCTGCGCGGCAACTCGATCACGGTGTTGCCCGAGTGGTTGTTCACAACGCCGCGTAGTTTCAGCCAGTCGATAAATCTGGGCGGTAACCCGTTATCCAGGTCGACGGTAAACGCGCTCGTTCGTTATCGCGACGACGTCGGTATCGGCATGGGCTATGTAGAGGACGATCAACCCCGCATGACCGAGTTGAAGGCCCGGGCATTATGGTTGCCGGATGAAGTTGCTAATCGAGACCTGCGCAAGCGGACCGTCTGGGCTAACCTTCGAGACGATCCGGAATCGACACCGTTGTTCCAATTACTGGCTCAACTGTCCGGCACTGCCGACAGTCGTTACGTGCACGAAGACTTGACCCGGCGCGTCTGGGAGGTATTGCAGGCGACCCATGACAGCGTTGAATTGCGCGAGCGGGTCTTTCAACTGGCGGCTCATCCGGCGAACTGTTCAGACGGTACGGCTGAGATGTTCAGTCAGATCGAAGTCTTGAAGGAGATCGAAAAGGCCATGCTTGAGGCGGATCGCACGCAGGGCAATTCCGGGGCGCTGCTGACCTTAAGCCGAGGTTTGTTTCGCCTCAGTGAACTGGAAACAATTGCGGCTACCTATGCCGTCGAAAACTTCTGTGCGGACCCCCTGGAAGTCAGCCTGGCATTCCGGGTCGGGTTGGCCCAAGTCCTGCAACTGCCCGGGCAGCCCAAACACATGAATTTTGCACTATTTGCCGATGTGACCAGCGACGGTCTGGAAGTGGCGCACTCCCAAGTGCGCACGGCAGAGCTGTCCCCCGCATTCTTGCGTTTTATTACACAGTTGGCGTTCTGGAGAACCCACCTCAAACAGCAGTTTCCCGGAGCATTCCAGTCGGCAACCATGCCCTTTGATACGCAGCAGCAAAGGCTGTTTGAGAACAGCCAGAACCTCACTGATGGGGAGTATCTCGAGCAAATGGAGGCACTGCGCTCGCCTCGCCGTCAGGCAATAACCGAAGTAGTAGAGCGCCTGACGCAGCAGATGTTGAAGCACCAGGACCTGGGTATTTGTCATGTTCCCGGCAATTAACCAGCGGGTCGGCTGATTGATCTACGGCAAGCCTGTTGGAATTCCTTGACTGGCGTGGTGCCCAATCCGCTAGTCTGGAACCCTATTGGGAAGGAGCCGTTCATGTTCGAATCCGCCGAAATCGGTCACGCCATCGACAAAGATACTTACGACGCCGAGGTGCCGGCCCTGCGTGAAGCCTTACTGGAGGTGCAGTACGAGCTGCAACAGCAGAAGCGCTTCCCGGTGATCATTTTGATCAACGGCATCGAAGGCGCGGGCAAAGGCGAGACGGTCAAGCTACTCAATGAATGGATGGACCCGCGCCTGATCGAAGTGCGTACCTTCGATCAGCAGACTGACGAAGAACTGGCGCGCCCACCTGCGTGGCGCTACTGGCGGCAACTGCCAGCCAAAGGGCGCATGGGCATCTTTTTCGGCAACTGGTACAGCCAGATGTTGCAAAACCGGGTGCACGGTGAGATCAAGGACGCGCGCCTGGACCAAGCCATCGCCGGCGCCGAACGCCTGGAAAAGATGCTGTGTGATGAAGGCGCGCTGATTTTCAAGTTCTGGTTCCACCTGTCCAAAAAACAGATGAAGGCACGTCTCAAGGCCCTCGCCGACGACCCGCTGCACAGCTGGCGCATCAGCCCGTTGGACTGGCAGCAGTCCGAGACTTACGACAAATTTGTGCATTTTGGTGAGCGTATCCTACGCCGTACCAGCCGTGACTACGCGCCGTGGTATGTGATCGAAGGCGTCGACGCGCATTACCGCAGCCTCACCGTGGGCAAGATCCTGCTTGAGAGCCTGCAAAATGCCTTGAAACTGCCCAAGGGTAAGGCCAGCGGCATGAACCCGGCGCCGTTGCTGGCGTCGGTGGACCAGAAGAGTCTGCTCGACAGCCTCGATATGACCTTGCGCCTGGACAAGGATGATTACGAGGAACAGCTGATCACCGAACAGGCGCGTTTCTCCGGTCTGATGCGCGACAAACGCATGCGCAAGCATGCCTTGGTGACGGTTTTTGAAGGTAACGACGCGGCGGGCAAGGGCGGTGCGATCCGCCGTGTGGCGGCGGCACTCGACCCGCGCCAATACCACATTGTGCCGATTGCCGCGCCGAGTGAAGACGAACGTGCCCAGCCTTATCTGTGGCGGTTCTGGCAGAAGATCCCGGCGCGCGGCATCTTCACGGTCTTCGACCGCTCATGGTACGGGCGGGTGCTGGTTGAACGCGTCGAAGGCTTCTGCACCCCGGTGGACTGGATGCGTGCCTATGGCGAGATCAATGACTTTGAGGAGCAGTTGCGCGATGCGGGTGTGATCGTGGTCAAGTTCTGGCTCGCCATCGACAAGCAGACCCAACTGGAGCGCTTCCAGGCTCGCGAGGAAATCCCGTTCAAGCGCTTCAAGATCACTGAAGACGACTGGCGCAACCGCGACAAGTGGGACGACTACCGTGCTGCCGTGGGCGATATGGTCGACCGCACCAGTACCGAAATTGCACCATGGACCTTGGTGGAGGCTAACGACAAACGCTGGGCGCGGGTCAAGGTGCTGCGCACCATTAACCGCGCGCTGGAAGAGGCCTTCGACAAGTCCGACAAGCACGACAAGAAGAAAAAGAAATAACGGGGGCTGGCGCTAATCTGTGGCGAACGGGCTGACCCTGCGTTGGGCTGCGAAGCGGCCCCAAACCCGGTCAATGAGTGTTAACTGAAAGAATGCGGCGTCTGGATCAGAGCCGCTTCGCGCCCCAACGCAGGGCAAGCCTGCTTGCCGCCATGCTTTTGTATATGCCGGGTGAATGATCGTCGCGGTTGCAAAGGCCTGGATCTATCCTCGATGCATCTCCCAGCAACGACAAGATCGAGGTAGTCCCATGCGTGAAGTAGTGATCGTCGACAGCGTGCGAACCGGCCTGGCCAAGTCCTTTCGTGGCAAGTTCAACCAGACCCGTCCGGATGACATGGCGGCCCATTGCGTCAATGCGCTGCTTTCGCGCAATGGCATCGACCCAGTGACTGTCGAAGACTGTATCGTCGGCGCTGGCTCCAATGAGGGCGCGCAGGGCTACAACATCGGGCGCAACGTCGCGGTATTGTCGCAATTGGGTACTGGCACGGCTGGGATGACCCTCAACCGCTTCTGCTCCTCAGGCTTGCAGGCGATTGCGATTGCCGCCAATCAGATTGCCTCGGGGTGCAGCGACATCATCGTTGCCGGTGGCGTCGAGTCGATCAGCCTGACCATGAAAAGTGTCAACACCGATAACCTGATCAACCCGCTGCTTAAAGAGCAGGTGCCGGGCATCTACTTCCCCATGGGCCAGACCGCCGAAGTTGTCGCGCGTCGCTATAACGTCAGCCGCGAAGAGCAGGACCTGTATGCCCTGCAAAGCCAGCAGCGTACGGCTCAGGCCCAGGCCGACGGCTTGTTCGACGATGAAATTGTGCCGATGACGATCAAGTACAAGGTCGAGGACAAGAACACCGGCGCGGTGCAGATCCTTGACGGTGTGGTGGATCGCGACGACTGCAACCGCCCTGACACCACGCTCGCTAGCTTGCAGGGCCTGAAGCCGGTGTTTGCCGAAGACGGCTCGGTGACGGCGGGCAATTCGTCGCAGCTATCCGATGGTGCCTCGATGACATTGGTCATGAGCCTGGAAAAGGCCTTGGCATTGGGGCTCAAGCCCAAGGCATTTTTCCGTGGGTTCACCGTGGCCGGTTGCGATCCGGACGAGATGGGCATCGGCCCGGTGTTCTCGGTGCCCAAGTTGCTCAAGGCCAGGGGCTTGCAAGTGGCGGATATTGACCTGTGGGAACTCAACGAAGCGTTTGCCTCGCAGTGCCTGTATGCGCGTAACCGTTTGCAAATCGACAACGCCAAGTACAACGTCAATGGCGGCTCGATTTCCATCGGGCACCCGTTCGGTATGACCGGTTCGCGGCAAGTCGGGCATTTGGTGCGCGAGTTGCAGCGACGCAATTTGCGTTACGGCATTGTCACCATGTGCGTGGGCGGCGGCATGGGCGCCACCGGCCTGTTTGAAGCCGTACGCTAGACCTCACTGAAAAAAACATGGGCCTATGTGGGGGCTGGCTTGCCTGCGATGGCGGAGTGTCAGCCCACTAGATATCGACTGATCCACCGCTATCGCAGGCAAGCCCGCATTTAATCAGTGGCGTCTCCCAAATCGGCCTAGAATGCCCGTTCCACTCTTCCTCAGGCATTCGGGGCACTCATGCACATCTCTTCCGGCCGCTGGGTCTATGGCTTTGGCTTGACCCTGCTGACCGCGTTCCTCTGGGGCATCCTGCCGATCAAACTCAAACAAGTGCTGTTGGTGATGGATCCGGTGACGGTCACCTGGTTTCGCCTGATCGTCGCTGGCAGCTGCTTGTTTATCTACCTGGCCCTCACCAAGCGCCTGCCCAGTCGTAAAGTGCTCGGCCCCAAGGGCGGTTGGCTGGTGGCCATGGCGGTGTGCGGGCTGGTGGGCAACTACGTGCTGTACTTGGTCGGCCTGAAAATGCTCAGCCCCGGCACCGCACAGTTGGTGGTGCAAATGGGGCCGATCTTTCTGATGGTCGCCAGTGTGTTTGTGTTCAAGGAGCGTTTCAGTCTCGGGCAGGGCGTTGGCCTGGTGGTACTGATCATCGGCTTCGGGTTGTTCTTCAATCAACGCCTGGTGGAACTGTTGACGTCGATGGGCACCTACACCGCAGGTGTGCTGACCATTCTGCTCGCCACTACCATTTGGGTGTTCTACGCATTGGGCCAGAAGCAATTGCTGACGGTGTGGAATTCGCTGCAAGTGATGATGGTGATCTATCTGTCGTGCGCTGCGCTGCTGACGCCGTGGGCGCATCCACTGGAGGCGCTGCAGTTGAGCCCGCTGCAAAGCTGGCTGTTGCTGGCGTGCTGCATGAATACCCTGGTGGCTTACGGTGCCTTTGCCGAAGCGCTGGCGCATTGGGAGGCCTCACGGGTCAGCGCGACCCTGGCACTGACGCCATTGGTGACCTTTGTGGCGGTGGCGGTGGCGGCGTGGTTATGGCCGGACTTTGTGCACGCCGAAGAAATCAACGCCCTGGGCTATGCCGGGGCGCTGGTGGTGGTGTTGGGCTCGGCGACCGTCGCGCTTGCGCCATCGTTGCTCGCCGGGCTCAAGGCCCGGCGTTTACGCCTGGCGCCTTAATGCCCGGCTTCGAGCATGTTTTCCGGGCGCACCCACTGGTCGAACTCCGCGTCGGTGAGGTAGCCCAGGTCCAACGCGGCTTCACGTAGCGTCAGGCCTTCGGCGTAAGCCTTCTTGGCGATCTGCGCCGACTTGTCGTAGCCGATGTGTGGATTGAGCGCGGTCACCAGCATCAGACCGCGCTCCAGGTGCGCGGCCATTTGCTCGGCGTCGGGCTCGAGGCCAGCGATGCAGTGTTCCTGGAAGTTGTTGCAGCCGTCGGCCAGCAGGCGGATTGATTCCAGCAGGTTGTGGATGATCACCGGCTTGTACACGTTCAGTTGCAGATGCCCTTGGCTGGCGGCGATGCCGATGGTGACGTCATTGCCCAGCACCTGGCAGGCGAGCATTGACAGCGCTTCGCACTGGGTCGGGTTGACCTTGCCTGGCATGATCGAGCTGCCCGGCTCGTTGGCCGGCAACTTGACCTCGGCCAGCCCGGCACGGGGGCCGGAGCCTAGCAGGCGCAGGTCGTTGGCGATTTTCATCAGGGCCACGGCCAGGGTTTTCAGCGCGCCGTGCAGGGTCACCAGTGGCTCATGGCCGGAGAGGGCGGCGAACTTGTTCGGTGCGGTGACGAACGCAAACCCCGATAACGCGGCCAGCTCGGCGGCAATTGCCTCGCCAAAGCCATGAGGCGAGTTGAGCCCGGTGCCGACGGCGGTGCCGCCTTGGGCCAGTTCGCAGACTGCAGGCAGGGCGCTGCGGATCGCGCGTTCGGCGTAATCGAGCTGGGCGATAAACGCCGAGACTTCCTGGCCAAAGGTGATCGGTGTGGCGTCCATCATGTGGGTTCGCCCGGTCTTTACCAGCTTCATGTGCCGCGCCGACAGTTCCGCCAGCCCACCCGACAGGTTGCTGATCGCCGGCAGCAGCTGTTTGTTTACCGCCTGCACCGTCGCAATGCTCATGGCGGTGGGGAAGCAATCGTTGGAACTCTGTGAGCGGTTCACATGATCGTTAGGGTGCACCGGGCTCTTGCCGCCGCGGGTCTTGCCCGACAGCTCGTTGGCACGGCCAGCGATCACTTCATTGGCGTTCATGTTGCTCTGGGTGCCGCTGCCGGTTTGCCACACTACCAGCGGGAACTGGTCGTCATGTTGACCGTCGAGCACCTCATCGGCGGCCTGTTCGATCAGGCGGGCGATATCGGCGGGCAAGTCGCCGTTGCGGTCGTTGACCCGCGCCGCGGCCTTTTTGATCAGGGCTAAGGCGTGCAGCACCGCCAGGGGCATGCGCTGCTCGCCGATGGCGAAATTCACCAGTGAACGTTGGGTCTGCGCGCCCCAGTAAGCGTCATCCGGGACGTGAACGTCTCCCAGGCTGTCGGTTTCGATACGGCTCATCGGGCACACTCCTTCAGGTTCGTTTGCGCAGTTTAGGCCGTGATGGGCCAGTGGGGTTCCATAAAAGACTGTTCATCGGGTTCAAGTCCCGCAAAACCAGGCCCGATAAGGGGTGGGGTTGAGACATTTCGTTTATTAGGCGCAGAATAGTCGCCTTTGGGGGTAATACCTCGCCTGCTAGAAAGGAAACTCGATGACTCGTCTTCGTGCCATCTGTACCGCGGTTGCTCTGGTTTGCGCCAGCGGCCAAGTGTTTGCCGATACCGCCAGCCATAACGCCAGTGCCGAAGCCTTCCTTACCCTGGCCCACGCCGACAAGCTGGGTACTCCGGTGTACATGCAAGTTCAGCAAATGTTCGCCCAGCGTTTCGAACAGACCAAGGCACCTGCCGCCAAGCAGTCCGTACTGGACAGCTATCAGGCCAAGGCCAATGCCGCCCTGGACCAGGCCATCGGCTGGCCGAAGTTGAAGCCGGACATGGTCAAGCTCTACACTACTAACTTCAGCGAATCGGAGCTCAAGGACCTGGTTGCGTTCTACCAGTCGCCATTGGGCAAGAAAGTCCTGGAAAAAATGCCGCAACTGACCCAGCAATCGGCCCAGATGACCCAGGCCAAACTGGAAAGCGCCGTGCCGGTGGTGAACAAGCTGTTGGAAGACATGACCAAAGAGCTGACGCCTAAAGCCGCCGCCCCGGCCAAGAAGAAGTAAGCAGGAATGACCATGCAACAGCGTATCGAAACGGCGCTCGCCGCTCTGAGCCCACAACACTTGAGCGTGCTGGATGAAAGCCACATGCACAGCCGTGGGTTGCAGACCCACTTCAAGGCCGTGCTGGTCAGCCAGCAGTTCGAGGGGCTTAACCGCGTCAAGCGCCACCAGAAGGTCTACGCCACTCTGGGTGACCTGATGAGCGAATTTCATGCGCTGGCGCTGCATACCTATACGCCTGAGGAATGGGCGAAAACCGACGCAGCCCCGGCCTCGCCGACCTGCGCCGGCGGGCATTGAGCTCAGCCTCGACCCGCGTGAGCGGGTCGAGGCGATGCCAGTACCCGGATATATAAACCATCTTCCTGCACCACCTTGCCCCCTCCACCTTCCCTAGACTTTCAAGACTACTTATTCAGAAATGAGGTCTTGAGGTCATGTCTAATTCCGTCCACCGAAATACGCCGTCCCTGGCCGCTATCGACCCGCGTGGATTGATTGTCCGTCACATCGACTATCACCGTTCAACGGCAGAGGTTGAACCGCAAGTGCGCATTCATCGTCAGGTGTTCGGCAGTTCTGGCTTGATGATCGAGCAGTGGGACCCGCGCCTGTTGCAATTGTCGCGCTCACAGGCTGGCACTCAAGCCAATCAACGCACGGTCTACAGCCTTGGCGGGCATGCGTTGCGCATCGACAGCGTGGATGCCGGCTGGCGGCTCGCGTTGCCGGGTGAGGCCGGGCAGTTACTGGACGAGTGGGACGGGCGGGGCGCCCATCAGGCGCATCACTACGATCAATACGTACGGCCCGCCGCCGTCTTCGAGCAAGCGGCCAATGACGAGCAACCGCTATGTGTCGAGCGTATTGCCTATGCTTCAAACTCGCTTGAGGAGGCCGCACGCAATCGCTGTGGCCGGGTGATTCGCCATGATGATGGCGGGGGATCGTTGTTCCACGAGTTTTATGGGCTGAACGGAGACGTTGTCCAGCAGACTCGACGCTTCCGGCAGGCTACTGCTGCGCTGGATTGGCCGCTGCCCGATGCACAACGGGACGTGCGCCTGGACCCCGAGCGTTTCCAGACATCAACGGGTTTCAACGCGCAGGGTGAGCGCTTGCATCACACGGATGCCAAGGGCAATCGCCTGGAGTATGCCTATGGCATTGACGGCCAGCCGGCGAGCATCGCTGTGTTGCCTGCGGGCGGTGTGCACACGCCGTTGATGGGCCAGCGTCGCTACAATGCGGCGGGCCAAGTGATCAGCGAACGCGCCGGGAATGGCGTTGTGCGTACCTTGCAGTACCAGGAAGCCGATGGCCGCTTGCGGCAGATGAGTGCCCGTGTGCAAGGGCCGACGGGCACAGCACTGCAAGATCTGACCTACGATTATGATTGCGTCGGCAACGTTGTACGGATCGACGATCTTGCCCAGCCAACACAATGGTCGAGTAACACCCGGATCAGCTCGGCCAGCCTCTATGAGTACGACACGTTATCGCAATTGACCAAGGCCACCGGGCGCGAAACTGCGGGCAACAAGTGGGGCCCCGCGTTACCGGCGAGGGTGGCGTTCGGCTCGACTGACGACAGCGTCTGGCGTCGCTACACCCAGCAGTTCAGTTATGACGCGGCTGGCAACTTGCTTGAGTTGCAGCACGTGCCCAGCAGCGGCACAGGGTTCACGCGCCAGATGAGCGTGGCCGCGCGCAGCAATCATTTCGTGCCGCAGGCCGATGGCAGGGCCGTGCCGGGGTTGGGGCAGGACTTTGACCGCAACGGCAATCTGCAAGCATTGGAGGGCGATCAACGCATGGGCTGGGATGTGCGCAATCAACTGGTGCGCATCACCCAGGTGCTGCGCGAGGGAGGACGCGACGATGAGGAACGCTACGCATACGATGCGACCGGACGACGCATCCTCAAGCGCCGGGTAACCCAAGCCAAAGGGGTGTCGCATACGGCGCAGGTGCACTACTTGCCAGGGTTGGAGATTCGCCATGACAGTGCAACGGGTGAGCAACTGAATGTACTCAACCTCGATGTCGGGACCCTCACTATCCGGGTACTGTCCTGGGATCGTCACCCCTCGGGCGGCAGCCAGGCTACGCAGATCCGTTACGGTTTGTCGGACCACTTAGGCAGCAGCACGATCGAGTTGGGCGAGCAGGCGCAACTGCTCAGCCAGGAAAGCTATTATCCCTATGGTGGTACCGCGTGGTGGGCGGCGAAAAGCGCCAGCGAGGCGAGCTATAAATTCATCCGTTATTCGGGCAAGGAGCGCGATGCCAGTGGGTTGTCCTACTACGGCTTCCGGTATTACGCGCCGTGGTTGTGTCGCTGGATCAGCCCGGACCCGACCGGCGATGCCGATGGCTTGAATGTTTACGCCATGGTTGGCGGTAACCCTGTCACTAAGGTTGATGCGCAGGGGCTGGCGGCGACACCGGCTTTGGAGCAGCCCCGCCAGATGCAACTGCGCAGGCCTTCCATCAGCCGCAGGATCGCGCATATCGCACGTATTGCTCGCCCCAGGATACAGGCGGGTGCATCGGCCGCGATTCGCGACGGTTTATCCACCTATATTTCCAATGCTATTTCGACGGGCGTCGATCTGGCGATCTTCAGTAACGTCCAGCCCACGGCGCAACGCAACCAAATCTTGCGCCTTACCGTCGCGGTGCTGGATGCCGTGTCCACGGCACATATGAGCACCGGTATCGCCGGTAACTGGACGCAATTGGCGCCACAGATCGGTGCTCTTTTTGCAGGTGCCGCGGGGATGGGGTTTGCCGTTTATGGCGTCTCGACAGGTGCTCAAACCGAGGACAGCTGGGACCCGGTAGCGGTCCAACGGTTGGGCGGGCATGTGCGCGCGCTGTCCAGGGAGCTCGCGCAGCAGGTCCTCCGTGGGCACGGTACTGGCGTCTCCTGGGGCAGCACGCCCCTGCGCGGCAGGGTCACGCGCACCGCCGGAGCGACGGCGGCCTATGCCCTTGTGACTGTGGCCAACGCGGTATACGGCGGGGAAGTGCCTGCGCTGATGCAACCCAATGTGTCACCTGCAATAGAAGCCTACGATGGAGCGATGGGAACGATGATTCGTGGCGGTCACCCGACGGCCTCCCACGACCCCCATGGCCAAACTCTGCAGATCCCCGACCCTGTCGCGACGATGCACGGTGGGCTGAGCAGAATGTTCAATCAGGTGTGGACGTACTGGGCGGCGACCGGTGTCGAGGCATTGGCCGTTGCGCTGACGGGCTTGCCCGTGGCCGCACAGGGCCGGATGACTCGCAACATTGTGATGGCGGCCCGCGGCGTGATTTCCGCGCTGACCGAATGGCGTGGCTTTTTCGTTCAGTTCGCCAGGGGCGGGTATTCGACCTTGTCGGCGGGCTGGCGCCGAAGCCCGCGGCCTCAGTAACTAGGAGGGTGGATGGGCCGCCGCAACGGCTGTTCGAAAGTGACCCACCGTAAGGGCCAGCCCTTTCAAGGTCTCTGTGCCGAAGGCCTAAGCAGTGGTGATTCAGAGAGAACAGGCGGCAAGTTTGCTGTGGCGAGGGAGCTTGCTCCCGCGCCACAACCGCGCAGCCGCGTCCTTATCGTTTTTCAATCAGTGCGTTGGAGGGCGCAGCCTGCAGCTCTTCGTAGGTATCGTTTTCATCCTCATTGACGGTGTACCAGGCCCAATAGGTGGTACGTCGCATGAATCCTGCGGCGGTCAGTGTCTGTGTCGGGCGTCCTAGAGGGTCGTAGAACTGTCGGTCGCTGTGGCCCAACTCGCGCATGGATTGATCATTGACGTAGGCGTGCTTGTCAGCGAAGTAGGGGCGGTACACGCGAATGACCAAGCCCTTATTGTTGTATTCGACACGCTCACTGACGCGCCAGCGCGAGTCGGCGTGCACTTGGCGCAGCTGTTTTTTCAAGGTGCCGGGTGCCGTATCGGGTATCTCGTCGACCAGCAAGTTGCCCTTGTCGTCGACCGCATTGGCCAGGCCAGGCTCAGTCTTTTGCTTGGTCTGTAAGGTACGACTGAAGCCATCCCAACAGGTCAAGGTCAGGCGAATTTGTTGGGCGGCATCATCCGGGTAGCGGTCGGCTTGCAACATGAGCCCATGTACCGGGGTCTGGCTGGCTTTGTCGATCAACGCCTTGAGTTGTTTATCGCTGTCACTGAGCGCCTTGCGAGCGCCTAGGCGTGCCCGCGCGCTCATGCGGATATGCCCGCTGGGGAGCAGATAGGCCTTGGTGATCCACTCTGGCTTGACCAGGGCCAGGTCGATCGCGCCCATCCAACTGAACGGGGCGTAGCAGTGTGCGCTGGCCATGCTCTGCAACACGCTTTGCGCGTGTTCTATGGCAAACCCGGGCGTTACATGTTTGAGCGGGCGGTAGCTCTCCAAGGCGGCGAACCCCACTTTGCGGCTTTGTTCGTGACCGTGAAAGGTGTTGACGAGCAGTTGCCCGAAACCGTCATAAAGCGCTTCTTGAATATTGCCATTGGGGTCGACAATTTTGGTCGGCAGCAGCAATCGATAGTCGTATTGGGCGTTGGTTACGCAACCGTCGGGCATTTTTACACGCACGGTTTGCAACCAATAGGCGTCATAGTTGAGCGCTGTTTCGCCATGAGCCTCGGTGGCCCGCAGCGCCCGTAACCGATAAAACTGGGAGGCCTTGGCATAGCGTGGAAAGTGCCGGCGAATCGACCACAGGCGATTCTCCTTGGGCGGCACCTCGCCGTCGAATAGAAAAAATAGCACCATGGGGTGATAGCCGCTGTCGCTGAGCTTTTGCACCAAGTCAACCGGCGGTTGGTTGGGCATCGCCGGTATGTCCTTGTAAACATTCAGGGCGTTGTCATCCAGCTCTGCGGTTTCCAGATAATCGGTCAAGGCCTGGGCAGTGGCGACGCCGGGCTCCAGGGTTTTGCCCAGGCCACCGGCTTGCCGATAGTGCTGCACCGACAAGCTGCTCAGTTCGCGCGTGGCACCTGCGGCCAATGGCCCATCGCGGTTGTCGATGAACCCCTCATAGGCGATACGCCCGAGGTCTAACCCGTCGGCCGCTGGAGTTTTGCCCAGCACCAGAGCATTGTTTCGTTGGCGGTAGGGCAAGGCCAGGCGCCAGTGTTGTGCGTCGTCCAGATGAATGTGCTGTGCCAGCGTTTCGCTCAGGTAATAGGACTGTTGCGCGCTGTCATGGGTATCGCGCCACCAGCGCTGGTGATGATCATCGACCAGCACCGCGGGCGGTGAGCTGAGGGTGCTTGTACGGCGGGCATAATGCAGGGTGACGCCATGCACCAGGCAGCCATAGGCATCCCAGCGCAGGTTGATCTGGTGCTGGCACACGGGATCGTCTTCCACCCCTTCATATTGATAACTGATCGACTCCAGGGCTAATGGCAGCAGCCGGGCATAGGGCGTATGGGCACTCTTCGGCGCCAGTTCGCGGATCAGATAACGCTGTTGCTTAACTGAATAGGGCACGGCACCTTGCGCCGGGGCCGCCGCTGCCACCTCCACGCGTAGCACACTGCCGCTGAGTGCGCGTGCCACTTCGCGTGCCAGCGGCGGCGCAGGGTCGCTGATCAAGTCGTCGTGATGATCCAGCGGCTGCGCCCCGGCCGTCACCCTGTAACGGCTGACCAGCGTGCGGCCCATAGCCTTGGCCTGTGTGTCGTGAGTGCTGTGGCCGAGGGTGGGCATGTCGATGGATTGCCCGGTATGAAACCAGGTTTTGGTGCGCACGGGTGCACTGAAACCCTGAGCGTGTTGCGTGTCTTTGCTGCTTTCGGTGTCGGTTTGCAGCACCAGCCCGAACCCCCTAAATTCGCGGTCCGTGCGGTCGTAATAAGCCTGGCGATAGTGCCAGTGTTGGGTCAGTTGGTTGCCGGTAATTTCATCTCGCTGGGTTTGTTGGCTGACCAGCATCAGCGCAAAGGGTAGCTGGCTGATCGCAGGTTGGCCGTTGGCATGGCACTCATGTTTTTCATCCAGCCATTCCTGGGCACTGCTGCGATACTTGATCGAGGTCTGAGCGCCCATGTTGTTGTCGGTTCGCAGGAGCAACCTAGGCTTTTGGGTAAAAAAATCGTAGCGCCAGTGAATGGGCGTCTGGTGGGCGGCGGTCAGGATCAGGCTAGGGCAGCCCAGGCCGTTCAAGTCGACGACGTTGACCTGGCATTGGTCGTCATACCGCACGTCCTCTGGCCACGGGACTTTGATCGCCTCTGTCTCGAAGCCGTTGCCAGCTTTATTGAGGAAAATACACAGGTGCGCGGCGCTCAAATACAGTAAGTCCGTAGCGCCACTTCCATTGAGGTCGACGAGCAGTACATTGGCTGCCTTGAACGTTTCATAACGGAGCGGCAACGTGGCCAACACAAACCCCTGGGCAAAACGTCCTCGACCCAGGTTCGGCCAACATTTGACTTCGTTATGACGGATACGCACCAGATGCTGCTGGCCCGTGGCGAGCACATCGCTGAACGCCACCAGTTCGCTGGGTGAGGCGGAAACAATCGGCAAGGCGTCGTCGAGCGTATGAGGCACCTCGATAGCGGGTGCGAAGCCGGTGTTTCGGCGATTGGCATACAGGCGCACGCTACGGGGGCCGATCATGGCAACGTCAGGATGTCCCGTACCCATCAAGTCGGCGAGTATTCCCAGGGGATGGAAGAACTCCGACGGGAATGCATCGAACGGCGTGAAGGTTGACCAGTTGCGCTGTTCGTCCAGGCTGAAAAAGCCGCTCATTCCTGGGTGGGCAACCAGCCAGTCCAGACGGCCATCGCCGTCCACATCGGCTAGCACCTGGTGGATGGGCCGGGTGCTATCGGCGACCGGCACTCGCCCCAACGCCTGGGCCGCGCCGTAAGTCACCTTGTCGCCGGTTTTCGTGTGCTGTGACCTCAGGGGTTCACGGTAGTACCAACTCTTGTCAGCGCGATATAACAGACCGGGTATGCCTTCGCCATACAGATCGACCAGTTGATAGCGATCGTTGTCATGCAGCCCGGGCAGTGAACTGAAGGGCTGATAGCGGCGCTGGTCCACCTTGAGCTGGCTCGATTGGTAAAAACACTCCAGTGGCGGGCGGCTCACGCTATTGCCCGAGCGGTCGAAGGCCTGCTCATGCACCCCAATCAACAGGCTGACATGGCTGGGCGCGCGGTATTCCAGCAGCAGACGCTTGACCAGCACCGGGTCGGCGCCCATTTGCGCTTCCTTGGGGAAGTGGTGAAACATCAGAATCTGGTTGCAACAGCGCAGGGTGCGTAGCTCGAAGCCGAACGAAAAGTCCGAGCAGGGGTCGCTGCGTGCTGGCCACTTCTGTGTAGCCTGATACGTCGGCCGCTGATCCAGTTCGAGGGCGCGTTCGCCATAGTCAAAGAGCAACTGAAAGTGCCAGCCCATGTCCGGCTCATTGTCGGTCTGCCAGAGGTAGAGCTGTTCCTGCTCCTTGGCGGTGAAGTTGCCGTAGCAGACGCGCTCCAGGTAATGCTGGGCTCGACAGTCCCTCGGGTAGCGCGAGGGATCGGTTTCTTTTTTGTAGTGATAATAAATGTGTTCGCCGTGGGGGTTCAGGCTTTCCTGCAACAACCATTGCGCCACATGGTGCGGGTGGTCCGGATCGGCAATTCGGGCCAACGGGGTTTTTCCGTAAAAGTGCTGACTGCCATCGGCGCTTTGTATCAACCAGAAGCCTGCCGTATCGGTTGCCGAGTGCCAGTGCTCGATATGGTCGAAGTGGCCCTCGATCCTGGGAAAGTATTGGGTAACCGTGTACGCGATAGTCAGTGTCAAACCATTGAACGCGGTCGGTCGGCGGCTGACGGTTGCACCCTGAACATCGCGTTCGGGTAGCCATATTTGCACGTCGGGGCCTACTAATACGTCGTGCTCCGTGTAGGCCGGCACGCCATGGGAGGTGCGCCGGCTGATGGCTGGCAGGGGCACCCCCCAACCCAATCCGAAGGGGCCGTTGCCGGCGCTGCTGTGGTAGGTCAGTGACATGGCCGGCGCGTAGCCGCGCGCGGGAGAGATCGGCAAGGGAATTTCAAAGCTTGCCGTACCACTGGAGCCGATATCGCCCCAACCCTTGCCGGTGCCTTGGATGGCAGCACCGCCTTTGGGCAGCGTCGGGGTATTGACCTGCCGTTTGAGAGTGTCGTCGCTCATGCCTGACCCCGACTGGCTGGGGCGGGGGCGCGAGGGCGTGCGGGATCAATCAGTTGAGTGAGCAAGGAGCTGCTTTCGGCTTGCATATTCATACGTTCCTTCACTCCCACCGAGGGGGTCGGCGGGCAATGAAAAAACGCTATCACGCAGGTTAACGGAGCCGGGCATAGGTATTTACACCGCCGTAGCCCTGTGGCGGTAAGCGCTTGTTCCCGTTGGGCTGCGGAGCAGACCTAATCGTATTCTGTTCCTGTAATTAGACACATAAAACCCCCTAACAATACCTCCACTGCGCAGAGCGCCTCCTTAGACTTTTTTGACCTTAGCCAATCAGGTCATGAGTTTATGTCTAATTCTCTGCATCGAAATACACCTACCTTGAAGGCCATGGACCCTCGCGGACTGGCGGTGCGTACCGTTCAATATCACCGCGAGAACGTGACGCATACCCTGCAGGCACGGGTCACCCGTCAGGTGTTTGGGGCCAGTGTTTTTTTGCTCGAACAGTGGGACCCGCGTCAATTTGCGCGCGGCGCTGCGGGTGTGGCGTCGCAATCGAACATTTACAGTCTGTCGGGCGAGGCCGTTCGCACCGAGAGCGTCGATGCGGGCTGGCGCTTGGTATTACGCGGTGAAGCAGGGCAGCCGTTGCACTGCTGGGATTCGCGTCAAGCTCATCAGGAGCGGCGCTACGACCGCCTGCTACGCCCAGTGGCGGTATTTGAACAGGCTGCGCAGGAGCCACGGCCGCGTTGTGTTGAGCGCCTGACCTATGCGGCAGCCGAGCCCGCCGAGGGGGCCGGCAACCGTTGTGGTCGTCTGATTCGTCATGCGGACCCGGCCGGTGTTCTGTCGATGGATGAGTACGGGATCGGTGGGAGCGTCATCAAGCAGACTCGACGGTTGCGCATGGATACGTCGACAGTTGACTGGCCATCGAGCGATGACAAACAAGCCGAACAGTTGGAGCCCAAAGCCCATACCACGGCCTGGCGGTACGACGCTTTGGGGGCACTGCTCGAGCAGGTCGACGCAAAAAACAATCGCCGGCACTGGCGCTACGGGCAACAAGGCTGGTTGAAGGAGGTAGCGCTGACCCTAAAGGGGGGAACGCGTCAGGTGTTGATGGACCAGCGCGTGTACAACGCCAATGGGCAAGCGGAGTCCGAGCGTATGGGCAATGATGTCACCAAAGCAGCGAAATACGCTGCTGAGGATTATCGCTTGCTGCAACTGACGGTGTATCGCAAGGGCGAGGTCGCCACGCCTTTACAGGACCTTGTGTACGAGTACGACCCGGTAGGCAACATCCTCAGCCTCAGCGACCAAGCCCAGCCGACTCAATGGCACAGCAATACTCGCATTGATGCGGTCAGTCGTTACCAGTACGACAGTCTGTACCAGTTAACCCAGGCCAGCGGTCGGGAAAATGCCGGCAACAGCGGTGGCCAGGCCGCCCCGGGGCGGGTGACGTTCGGGGCAACCGATACCGGGCTCTGGCGCAATTACACCCAGCATTATACCTACGATGAACATGGCAACTTGACACGCCTTCGCCATGTGCCGAGCAGTGGAACAGGTTACACCCAGGACATGAGTGTGGCTGCGGGTAGCAATCGTGCCTTGTCAGTCACTGACGGTGCGCCGGGACACTGGGCGACGATGTTTGATGCCAACGGTAATCAGCAAATGCTGGGCGGCGGCCAGCAGCTAGGCTGGAACGTGCGTAACCAACTCACTCACGCGACCCAGGTGCAGCGAGAGCAGGGTGACCCTGATGTGGAACGTTATCTCTACGACAGTCAGGGCCAGCGGGCAGCCAAGATCAGAAGTCAGCAGGTCGCCGCGAAACCCCATGCACATATCACGTGTTACTTGCCGGGTTTGCATCTGCATATACAAACTGGCAAGCGCTTGAACGTGCTGGACATTGATACGGGCGGCGGCCGGGTCACGGTGTTGCAGTGGGAGGCCGGTGGCCCCAGTGATATGAGTGAAGAACAGTTGCAATTCAGTATCCTCGATCACCTCAATAGCCATTTACTGGCGCTGGACGAGCAAGCGCAGTTGTTGAGCCAGGAGCATTATTATCCTTATGGCGCAACGGCGTGGTGGGCTACCAACGGTACGCAGCGGTCCACCTATAAAGTCCGCCGCTACGCAGGTAAGGAGCGCGATGCGACAGGGTTGTATTACTACGGATCGCGGTATTACGCGCCGTGGTTGCAGCGCTGGATCAGCCCGGACCCGTTGAGCGACGTGGACGGCTTGAACCTGTATGCGATGGTCCTGGGCAACCCCTTGCGGTTCACGGATGTTGATGGTGGGCAGGCGACCTTTGGCGAGCAGTTCCAGCCGGGGCGAGGCGACATCATTTTCGGTTTGGCTGATACGGTGCACAGCTACCGCAGCTTCTGGTCGAAACTGAGTGGGCGTGGGGACACGATGGCGGCCTATTTCTCAGGTGCGGACGTACAGCGCTGGACTGCCGGGCTGGGGGGCAGCGTTCACGAGTTCTTCACTTTTCGCGAAGAGGCGCCTGTCGAGTTCAGGGACTTGGTGACGCCGGTGCAGGGTGAAGATCCGATAGCAACACGTCTCAAGGCAGAACTACGTACGCGAATATCGGCCAACGTTCGGTCCTTCTCTGAAGGTATTGTTGCCAAGTACTCAGGTTGTACGGCGACCACTTGCAACCAGCAGTTCGCGAGGAGATTTGTTCGTAACCTTGCGGCAGGAAAATATTCAGCCGAGGCAACTGCTATTCAATTCATCGGCGAAGGTGTACTCGGCATCCAGCAAAAGCTGGTCAGTCGAAGCAGCAAATCCGCTTTGGAAACCCTGATCCATCCGCAGAGTACGGCGGTGGTCCATTTCGCCCTTGACGATCTGGACATCGGGACGGTGGTCAGCAAGTCGCAACGATCGGCTACGGCCTCGGAGCTGCGCTGGCTCTATCGGCATCGAACGCAACTGGCCGGCAAGGTCATTTTCTATCAAGGTCAATTCAAGGTCGACGCGCCGTGGGAGACTCACTCAGCCCTGTGGCGCGCCTACAGGCCCCGAGGCGTAGCCATTGCACGTGCAGGGTGGCGCCGCTGATTTGCGAATCAGCGTCGCTGTGACTCGACTGAGCCGACCCCGGTTCGGCTTTTTGTTTGCTTTGCAAGGTGCGCCCAAAGCCGTCCTGGCAGGCTGGGGTCATGTGGATGAGTTGGTCCTGGTCATGGGTACAGCGGTCGGCGGCGAGCATCAGGTTACGGGCGGGTTCGCGCCGGGTCTTATGGATCAAGTCAGCCAAGGTTTTCTCACTCGCACTCAGCGGTTTTGCTTTTTTTTTCAAGCGCAACCTGGCGGTGGCGCGTATGTGCCCATCATCGAGCAGTACCGGTGGTGCATCCTTATCGGTCTTGCGCCGTGCGCGGTGCACCAAGCTGCCATAGGCGTCCCAGCGCAAGTTGACCTAGTGTTGGCAGACCGGATCATCGGGCACCCGTTCGTACTGAAAATGCACTGACTCCAGCGTCAGCGGCAGCATTCGCGCCCAGGGTCGTGAGCCGTTGGCCTGGGACAATCGGCGGACCCTATAGCGGTACTGCTGCACCGTATAGGGGCCTTGTTGGCCGGGTCGAGGGTGAGTACTTCCACCCGTAACGGCAGGCCCCGTAATGCAAAGGCCGTCTCCTGCGCCTCCTGTGAGGTGGGTGATAGGATTAAGCTGTTGTGATGATCGGTCGGTTGCGGTTGTTCGGGTGCATCATGTTGCCCCAGCCTTTGGCGACCCTTCGATGGCGTTGCCTGCCTCGGGCAGCGACGGCACCTTGAGGGGCGATTCATTCGCTTGGGTGCTCATGCTTTGCTCCCGTCGGGCCTTGCGGTATAGCGCACATGAATAATGATGTCGGTGATGGACTCAAGTAGATTTTTTTGCTGCAGCGGCTTGGGAAAGTTCAAGAGCCAGGTCGACTCGGCACCGGTGTATTCAAACGGCAGGTAACGCGGATCGTTGTCGAAGCTGAGGGTAAACAGGCCGTCATCATCCAGCCCGCGTGACAAGGCGATTTGCTGGTGTGCCCTGAAGTCGGTTCTGGTGATGCCATCAGGCATCTGAATGCTATTGCTGGTTTGGGTCAATGTCGCCTTGATGTCTTCATAAGGCCCCAGCGTGGCAGGCAGTGAGACGCTGACGTGCTTGATCCGCCGCAGGGTGTGTCCAGGATAGTCCTCATCCAGCAACGCTTGGGTCAGGGCAAAACCAATCGTGCCGCTGCTTACCAGCCCCGCCATATGCTCGGCCCAGGTTTTGGTGGCTTGAGAAGCCTTTCCTTCGGTTGTGACCGAGCACTCGATCAAGCGATGGCGCAGCGACACGGTTTTGCTGATTTCCAGCTCGCGTGGCGTGTGCTGCAGGTACGCAGTGTTCATTTTCACCAGGTTCAGTTTCAAATTTTCAGCACTCAACAGTCCTCGGGAGGTGTGGTGCCAGGCGTCACCTTGAAAGAACTGCCGGCTCTCGGCGGTCTCATACTGCCAGCAGGCTTCAGCGGCCAGGCACAGGGAGTGGACGCTGTCATACAGTGCGTAATAGAACGTGCTCAGTTGCGCAGTGAGCCATTGATAAAGCTGTGCCCCCGTAAAGCGCATGCCGAGCAGTTGGTAGGCTGATTTGGCTTGGCCCAATGCGGTGTGGGTACTGCGCAGTTGCAGGCGAGTGGCTTTTTCCTGCTCAGCATGCACCAGCAGCAGGGCGTCGATCTGGGCCAGCTCCAGGCGGGCCTGTTGTTCGGCGTGGCTCCACTCCTGAGCGCGACGATTCAACTGTTCGGTACGTTCCAGCTCGTTACCGTTGGCGCGGGCGGCGTTGGCCTCGCCCTGGGCGAAGGCCTGGTAGGCGTGAAACACACCTTCAAGACGCATACCACCGAACGACGTACCGAAGATATTGGGCACGAGCATGGCGGCGCCCGCACCCATACCGGCAATAGCGACTTTTCTCTCCCACTCGGCGCTCTCCAGGTAGTGCTGGCCGGCCGACATTTCACCTGTGCTGATGCCTTCGCTGAGCTGGCGCGTCAGGAAGTCCAATCGCCCCTGGACGATTGCGCGGCTGCGACGTAGCGCGTCTTTGTTTTTTTCATCGATGGCCAGGGCCTGGGTCTGCTGGGTCAACACCAGTTCGGCCAATTGCCAAGCGTTTTGCTGTTGCACCTCAAGGTAATGCGCCTGTTCCTTGCGCTCGATCAGCGTGAGCAGCGTGGTGCCGAACTGCGCCAAGCTGTCGACCGCACTCAGGGCGTGCCCCTGCATGATCTGGAACCGGTAGTGACCCACTTCCGGACGGACCGGTGGCAGGGCACTGGCGCCACCCGCGGTACTTTGTGCGTTGCGTGCCAGCAGGGCGACGGGGGACAAGGGGGGCGCAAAGAGGGTTTGGCGCAACGGCTTGCCGGAAATGTCCAGATGATGGCGTAGCCCATGCAGGCGACTTTCCAATGTGTCCCAGCGTGCAACCAGTTGCGTGTTTAGCGGTTGGTATAAGTAGGGGCTGTCCGTGAGCCAGGTGCGTTGTCCTATATTTTTACAGTGTGAAGACAGTTGATTGGTGTATTCGGGCTGATGCTCCAACGGGCGTAGTGCCTTGGAAGAAGTTGTCGCCAGTGTTTCCAGTGTGCGCGAGGTCCAGGTATCGGCGCGCGTGACCGTCGGGCGCGGGCCGAGCAGGTTCTGCGCCTGGATGTACCAGAGTTTGGCCTCGGCCAGGCTGTCGGGGCTCAACTGGCGATAGGCCGCGTCGCCCCGATTGAGCAGAATATCCACATTGAGGTAGTACAACGCTTTGCGCAGGTAGGTCACAAAGCTCAGAGCCAGGTAATGCGGGCTCTCGGGGTATTGGCAGGCGTAGCTCAGCTCGACGGGTGCGCTTGGCACCGAACTCAACGCCCCGGCGTTGGGTTGGCGAGGGTCGAACAGGTAGTGCAACCAGGTTTCGGCGTGAGCGTATTGCTGTTGCTGATTGAAGTAATGGGCAATGGTCCAGGGCAAATAGATAAACAGTTCACGCAAACTTTTGCCGTGCGCACCCTGAAAGTCCAGGGCCACGCGTGAGGCGTCAGCAGCTAATGTCGGTTCCGTCCAATCCTCAGGGGAGCGTAAAAATGAAGGGTCGAAGCTGAGCATGGCGGTCTGGGTCAATTGACTCGCAACACTGGTATTGAGTCGGATTGCCGGGATCGTCGGGTTTAAGCTGCTGGAAAAATCAATGGATTCGGCAGTCTCTCCGGTGTTTTGCTGTTGGCGCGTGATTCGCGGGGAATGCGCAGGCGTGTCGACGGCAGGGGATGTACCGAGGGCGCATCTGACGGCCTTGAGTGCATAGCCGAGAACTTTTACCTTATTCTCTTGACTCTCAAGTGTGATGACGCCATGGATCACCATGATGGCTGATGCAGTTTGCTCATCGGGTAACTTTATCCGTGCACTCGCCAGATGCCCGGCGGCTAATTCCGGAGACGCGCCCGCCAGACTTTCGTGTTCGGTGTCCGTGAAGTTAAGGATTCGGGCAGTGTTGTTATTGATGGCTTGCGGTGTGGGTACGTCTTCCAGTTTTGACTGCATGATGACGTGTTTGTAGAAACGCACCGTGGGCGCGTAAGTATGGGTGGACTCGAGCCTCACGTTATCTATGAAGTGCAGTTTTCTGTTTGCGGCATCATCACCTGGCAGGTTGTAGTCGCTGTAGCGGTCGAGTATCGCAAGGAAGGGATCCTGATGATGGGTATATAAGTGGATAAACGCATTTTTGTTGAGAAACTTTCCTTCCAGGGAGTATTCAGTGACTTGCTTTGTTTGATTATTCAGCACGGGTCGTAAGTCCGGCATCGTTATCGGCACAGGGGTAAGGCTCAACAACGGGGAGCCATTGTCATAAATGGCGTTGGAAAAGGTTTTTCCGGTCCTGGGGTTTTTAAAGAACATCGTGTGGTATTTGGCGGGCGTGACGGGGTGTATCGCGCAGTCGATCCTGATGGTAGAGCCGTTTATGAGTTCAACTTCGGATAGGGTCGAGTCATGCAACGCAGACTTGGTGACCAGGGTAATGCTGAGCTCGGAGTGCCGGGATGCAAGGGTGACGCTGTAAGTCTGCAGAAAGGGCTGAGCGATTTTCGAGGTGAAGGCCAACTCGTTGGTGACGGAGTCAAAGGTTGTGGCGGCGATATCGGCAGCCTCTATATCCTTGCTTCTGGATTCAAAGTCCCACGCTTTCTGGTGTTCGGCCTCGAGTGTTTGAGCCGTCAAGGTTACGGTTCTTTTGTCCTGCTTCTGCGCGACGTGGGTCTTGAACTGTAAGTTGTCCTTGTTTATATCGAAAAACAGGAGGAAGTATCGGTGGGCGAACGGGGGGAGTAACACGCTGGAAAATACGTTGTCGGGGTCGACGCCGCCCAACAAAGCGCTCTGCAGTGGCGTGTTTTGTCTAGCCTCATAGGCTTCCAGCAACCTGATGGCCTCCTGAGCAACGTCGGAGCCCGGCACGATCTTGTATTGGCCAGGGCTGCCCGCAGAAGCGACGATTTTTATCCCCAATGACTGATCGACACTGATGGCCTGGAAGAATTCGCCCATTTGGTCGCTGCCATGATTCAGCGTATTGGCCTTTATACCCAGGAACAGTGTGTGAGGGGCGCGGCTATCAACCACGGCAACGGTCTGTGTGATGCTGATGAGTTGCGCCGATTTGAGCGCGTTGATGCCCCGCGTAACGCAGTGTTCTTCCAGGCCCGTGTGCGGAAGGCTCCAAGTGCCATCCAGTTTTTTATAGGAAAAACATAGGCGAAACTTCACGAACCGGCTGTTCAGCCACTCAGCCTGGCGTTGTTTTTCGTGGTCGTCCTCGTCCCCATTGTCGCCATTGCCGTTTCCCTGTGCCTTGAAGGATTGGTAGGGCGCAGGCTTGATGCTCTCGGCCCAAACAATGAACAACCGATGATTGAACATCACGGGGCGAATACTGTGGGCAGGCGTATCGGCGGGAAACGTCAGGTTGATGGGTTTCCAGTCTGTCCAGGCCAGGGGCGCGGGTGCCTCAGCCTTGACGGTGGAGCGTTTGGACAGGTCCAACGAACGCCAGTAATAGAGCTCATCGGCGGCCGATTTACCGACGAAGTAGTAGGTGCTGGCATCCCACTGGTTGACAGTGCCATCGATGTAGCCATTGAGCGTCTGAATGCTGGCGACTTCTTCGAACCGTGACAGGTAGCCTTGCACGGCGTTCTGCACGGTGGCGGGTTGAATCCGATGCTGGTTGAGCTCGTTTTCCAGCTGCTCAAAGCTCTCGCTCTTGTCCTCGCGCAGCGTGGGGTCGAGGAAGTTTTGCGGGTGATAGCGCAGTTGCTGGCTGGCGCTCCACAGGGGGTAAGTGTGCAGGGACTGCTGCCAGGCCAGGGTCTCGTGAGGCGACATGCCCTGGGTTTCATAACCCGGTTCGAGGCCCGAGTGAATCCGGTTGATGTAGTGCTGCAGGCTGGTGATCGCACTGGCGACCTCGCTGGTTGGCACCGCTTGGCTGACTTGTACGTCCATTAGCCAGTAGTCGTACAGGTCATTGGGTGTGTGCAACGAGTTTTTAAGGGCGGGGCTGATGCAGTGAGCCAGATAGTAACTCAGCATGGCATCACGCCGGGCTTCATTGAGGCGCTGGTCGAGGGTCTCAGACATGGTCATTCCTTGAGTCTGCGGGTTGAGAGTTAGCCGTTATTGATGTGCGGCGATGATGGCTTCGCCCACGAGCTTCCATTTACTGAAGTCGCTGGTGTTATCCAGTTCGCGGGTGTTGAGCAGTGTTTGGCTGGAGAGCCGGGTGATGGTGCAGGCGTGTCGACAGCGCATGATCCAATCCAGTTGGTCCATGGACTTGACCCTGCGTTCGGGCAAGGTCTCAGTGAGTACCCGCAGTTCTTCTTCGTCCCACCCCAACCACTGACTTAGCCGGGTATCGAGGGTTAGAGGCTCGTTGCTGTTGGCGCTCTGGAAATACGCCAAGAGGCCGTCCTGTGCCAGGCCATACGTATCGCAGCAGTCTCTGAAACGCTGCAACAGATAGAGTGTGCCCAGGCTCAGCTCGACCAGCTCTGTGGTTGACTTAACGCTGTTCAGCCAATGGGGGTTGAGCAGCAATTGACGCAGTGAGGCGCTGTTAACCGGCAACGGCAACAGCGTGGTGATATCCGGCGCCAGCAGGATCAGGTGGTTGGGATCAGTCTCCGTTATTTTGAAATGTAGCTTGTAGTAGAGCTTAAGCTCATTGCTGTAGAGGGCCGGCGCTGGGTTTTCCAAAAACTGTTGGATGCACGCCTCAAGTCCCTTTGGCAGTACGTCGACCCAGCGCTTCAGCGCCGGGTTATCAGCGGCGGGCTCCAGCAGCAATCGCTGGCGCAACTGCGTTACGCGGGTGTTACTGTCCCTGAGCCAGGTGACGGCCCAGTCCAATTGCATGAGTACATCGAGAAAGTCCATCTCGCTGCTCAATGTGGGTTTGGCCAGATTGCTCCAGGTGGACGGGCCGAGCAGGTCGGCCAGTTGTTTACAGTGCAAGATAGAAAGGCCGAAAACCTCGGCGATGCGTGCCAGCCGATAGATCACGGAGTACGTGGCAAGATCTCTAACGATAGGTTTGGCTGATGCGTCTGTCAGCAGTTGCAGCGAATCGGGCGTATCACTCAACGCCAACGCGGCGCAAAGCTGCTGACGGGTATGTGAATCGAAGGTTTGGTTGTCCAGCGATAGCGGTCGCCCGGACAACAGTGTGCGATTGAACACCTGATCGAATAAGGGTTGTTCGTTGGCGCTGGCTTGCAGGGGTAAGCGATCCAGCCACGCCGAAAACTCCAACGGCTTAAGCCCGTAGCGCCGACGGAGGTATCGGTAGACCCCCAGTGCGCGCAAGGTATTTTTGCTTATCTCAAGCTTGGTGTCGGCTGTGCCCTCAAGCGCCATGGCGCTGACGATCAGCGTGTCCAGTTCGGCGAACGGTAGATCGACCCACTTTTGCAGGCGGATCATCCGATGCAGGCGGTCGAACCGTTCAGGGGTGGTATTGAGTAGTGTCGCAGTTTTCCCGTCGCCGAGTTGGCCGACCTTTAGCTTGGGCTGAGGGTTTGTGCCATTGACATAGCGGGCACCATAGGTCGGCAACGTGTTTTTAGGTTTCGAGCGGGAGGCATGGGGGGCGAAACTGTTTTGCGCCAGAAGGGCTTGTAACTGGGTAGTGTCCAGCGCCGTACATTTCAGAAACTCGTCAAGGTTTTTCGGTGCAAGGGGGCTGCCAAAGTAGGTTTCAAACAGTGTGCTTTGCGTGACGGGTGGCTGCGTCAAGAGTTCTTGCTGTTGGGGGTTCAGTTCGCTTAGCAGGCATTGCGCCTCACCATTGCGTGTTTTGACCGTGCCGTACAGTGCGCTGCCGGCATCGTCAAACGGTAGCCGCTTGCTGAGTCGATAATTCAACTCCCCCAAGGCGTGCTGGGTTCCCGACAGCCCCAGGCGGCATTGAAGGTGATGATGGTGGTAAGGCAGCGTCAAGGGGTAGTGTTGCGTGCTGAGTAGCGGGTACAACTTTTTCTGCGGGTGATGGAGTTTGATCTGTTTGTGCAACATATCATCGATCAGCGTCAGCAGCGGGCGCTGGGCAAAGGTTGTATCGTGGTCAATCGATAATGTTTTCAGGTCTGGGCGGCGTTGGTTCAAGGGGATTTTGGCTTTCGTTCCCCTGCCGTTTTTTTCGAGCTGAGTTGCAAAAAGAAACAGTGCACGCAGGTAGGCGACAGGCGAATCAATAGCGGCGATGGCATCGGGGTGGCAGGCATTCCCCCAGTCCTCGTTGAGCCGGCTGGGCACGTTCGATTCCACGTCGCGTTTGCTACGCGTGGGGGCTGGAGCGTTCACTTGTTGTTGGTCGTACAGCCATTGCAACTGCGTGGTGTAGGACAGCGCGTTTTCGTAAGCTTGGGCGCCATCGTCATCATTGCAGCGGGCCAGTTGATGGATGAACTCGGTCTTGGGCAGCTCGACGATGTCAAAGACGCTGGTGAAGCCGAGTTGATGCATGGCTGTGGTGAAGTCGACCTTCCCAACACCTGGAGGGACGGGCCGTTCGACCAGTCTGGCCAATAATGAGCGGTTTGAAGTTTCCATGTCATCGATCTTCCTGTGAGCCCAAAGGTGGATCCAATGGGCGACGCAAGACGCTATCACTTAGGCTGTGCGGGCCGAGGTCAGCCAAAGCCGTGAGTGAGTCAAGGAAATATCGGTGACTGAGTGTCGATGCAGTGGCGTCGTGGTTTTGTTAGAATGCGCGCCGCGCGGCTTGGCCTGCATTTTTCTACATCCGGTTCACCCCTTACGAGGGTAGCCACCTGGAGACAACACCCATGACTCAACCGATCGTCGTGGCGGCACTGTATAAGTTCGTCACCCTCGAAGATTACGTCGCCCTGCGCGAGCCCCTGTTGCAGGCAATGGTCGACAATGGCATCAAAGGCACCTTGCTGATCGCCGAAGAAGGCATCAACGGCACCGTTTCCGGCAGCCGCGAAGGCATTGATGGCCTGATGGCCTGGCTCAAGAACGACCCACGCATGGTCGACATCGACCACAAAGAGTCGTACTGCGATGACCAACCGTTCTACCGCACCAAGGTCAAGCTTAAGAAAGAGATCGTGACCCTGGGCGTCGAAGGCGTCGACCCGAACAAAAAAGTCGGCACCTACGTCAACCCGCAGGACTGGAACGCGCTGATAAGCGACCCGCAAGTGCTGTTGATCGACACGCGTAATGACTATGAAGTGTCCATCGGTACCTTTGAAGGCGCGATCGACCCGAAAACCACCAGTTTTCGCGAATTTCCCGATTACATCAAAGCCAATTTCGACCCGGCCAAACACAAGAAAGTCGCCATGTTCTGCACCGGCGGTATTCGTTGTGAGAAGGCTTCGAGCTATATGCTCAGCCAAGGTTTCGATGAGGTCTACCACCTCAAGGGCGGCATCCTGAAGTACCTCGAAGAAGTGCCCCAGGAAGAAACCAAGTGGCAGGGTGACTGCTTTGTGTTCGACAACCGCGTGACCGTACGCCACGACTTGAGCGAAGGTGACTACGATCAATGTCATGCCTGCCGCACACCCGTGAGCGTAGAAGACCGTGCGTCCGAGCATTATGTGGCTGGCATCAGTTGCCCGCATTGCTGGGATAAGCTGCCGGAGAAGACCCGTCGTAGCGCAACCGACCGGCAAAAGCAGATCGAGCTGGCCAAGGCTCGCAACATGCCGCACCCGATTGGCTTCAACTATAAGCAAACCCCTTCCGAGGCCTGACCCATGCCCGCGCGCCTGCTCTATGTGATGGACCCGATGTGTTCCTGGTGCTGGGGCTTTGCCCCGGTCGCGCAGGCGTTGGTCGAGCAGGCCCAGGTGGCCGGCGTGGATGTGCACCTGGTGGTGGGCGGCTTGCGCACGGGCAGCGGCGCGGCGTTGGAGCCAACGACCCGGCGCTACATTCTGGAGCATTGGCAGGCAGTCACCGAGGCCACCGGCCAGCCGTTCAAGCGTGAAGGTGCATTGCCCGACGGTTTCGTCTACGACACAGAGCCTGCGTGCCGCGCCATCGTCACTGCACGCAGCCTGGCGCCGGACTGCGCCTGGACGTTGCTGGGGCTGATCCAGCGCGCGTTTTATGTCGAAGGCCGGGACGTGACCCTCGCCAGCGTGTTGGTGGCGCTGGCTGAAGAGGCCGGCATACCGCGTATCGAGTTTGCCGGTGCCTTCGACCGTGCCGAGCAGCACGCCGCGACGGCCGCCGATTTCACCTGGGTGCAGGATTTGGGGATTGCCGGTTTCCCAACCTTGTTGGCCGAACGTAATGGCCAGTTGGCTTTGCTGACCAACGGCTATCAGCCGCTGTCCGAGCTATCGCCATTGCTTGCCCGCTGGTTGGAGCGAGCTAGCTGTGCATGATCAGCCTGACATTGCCGAGCAGCCCAAGCGCACTGACCGACTGACCTGGGCGGACATTCGCCGCCTGGCCCTGCGTCACAAAAAAGCCTTGTGGATCGCTAATGGCGTCGCCGTGCTGGCCACCCTGTGCAGCGTGCCGATTCCATTGCTGCTGCCCTTGCTGGTGGACGAAGTGCTGTTGGGCCGTGGCGATGCCGCCCTCAAAGTGATGAACAACGCATTGCCCCTGGGTTGGCAGAAGGCTGCTGGTTATATCGGTCTGATGCTGTTGGTGACGCTATGCCTGCGTTGTGGCGCACTGGTGTTCAACGTGGTGCAGGCACGCCTGTTTGCGCGGCTGGCCAAGGACATTGTCTATCGTATCCGCGTGCGCCTGATTGAACGGCTCAAGCGCATTTCCCTCGGCGAGTACGAAAGCCTGGGCAGCGGTACGGTGACTACGCACCTGGTCACCGACCTGGATACCCTGGATAAGTTTGTCGGCGAAACCCTTAGCCGCTTCCTGGTGGCCATGCTGACGCTGGTGGGCACTTCGGCAGTCCTGGTGTGGATGCACTGGCAATTGGCGTTGCTGATCCTGCTGTTCAACCCCTTGGTGATCTACGCCACGGTACAGCTGGGCAAGCGCGTCAAACACTTGAAGAAGCTTGAGAACGACAGCACGTCGCGCTTCACCCAGGCCCTGACCGAAACCCTCGACGCCATCCAGGAAGTGCGGGCCGGCAATCGCCAGGGGTTTTTCCTGGGGCGCCTTGGCCAGCGTGCCCAGGAAGTGCGCGACTACGCCATTCATTCCCAATGGAAAACCGATGCCTCCAGCCGTGCCAGTGGCTTGTTGTTCCAGTTCGGCATCGACATCTTCCGTGCGGCGGCGATGCTCACGGTGCTGTTTTCCGACCTGTCCATCGGCCAGATGCTCGCGGTGTTCAGCTACCTGTGGTTCATGATCGGCCCGGTGGAGCAGCTGCTGAACCTGCAATACGCCTTCTATGCCGCGGGCGGAGCGCTGACGCGGATCAACGAGTTGCTGGCGCGCGCCGACGAGCCGCAATACGCCGGCGGCGCCGACCCATTCAGCGGGCGTGAGACGGTCGGTATCGAGGTGCGCGGCCTGGATTTTGGCTACGGTGAAGACCGGGTACTCAGCCAGTTGAACCTGGCCATTGCGCCGGGTGAGAAAGTCGCGATTGTCGGCGCCAGCGGCGGCGGCAAAAGTACGCTTGTGCAACTGCTGTTGGGGCTTTACACGCCGCAGGCCGGCAGTATTCGTTTCGGCGGTGCAACCCAGCAGGAAATCGGCCTCGCGACTATCCGCGAAAACGTCGCCGTGGTACTGCAACACCCGGCGTTGTTCAATGACACCGTGCGCGCCAACCTGACCATGGGCCGCGCCCGCAGCGACCAGGCCTGTTGGCAGGCACTGGAAATCGCCCAGTTGGATGCTACCGTGAGGGCATTGCCCTTGGGGTTGGACAGCATAGTGGGGCGCTCCGGTGTGCGTTTTTCCGGTGGACAGCGACAACGTCTGGCGATTGCGCGCATGGTGCTGGCCGATCCGAAAGTGGTGATTCTGGATGAGGCCACGTCCGCCCTGGACGCCGCCACCGAGTACAACCTGCACCAGGCGCTGGCGCGGTTTCTCAGTGGGCGTACTACACTGATCATCGCTCACCGGCTGTCAGCGGTGAAGCAGGCTGATCGGGTGTTGGTGTTTGACGGCGGGCACATCGCCGAGGATGGTGACCATCAGCAATTGATCGCGGAGGGCGGGTTGTACGCCAAACTCTATGGGCACCTGCAACAAGTGCGTTGAATTAGCCTAGGCTGTGCTATCGGGAGCGGATTTTCGCGTGCGTATTTGGCTGTGCATGTGCAAGGGACTTCATGAAGCAAAAACGGACTCTCGGAGCGACGTTAAGCAGGCCTCGGCTGTTGGGCATGGTCTGGCCCTTCATCGCCGTCGTACTGTTTCAGGCATTGTTAGGCTGCGTCAGTCTCTACGTTCTCTCAGCGGTACGCGGTTATGTAGCGGGGGAGAGCCTATGGTCCAAGGGCCAGAAAGATGCTATCTACTACCTCACGCTTTACGCCGATAATCGCGACCCCGCCACTTACCTCAAGTACCAGCAAGCCATCGCCGTGCCGCAGGGCGGTCATGAGTTGCGTATTGCCCTCGACAGCCCGACCCCCGACCTCACCGCCGCGCGCCTGGGCATTCTCAAAGGCGGTAACCACCCTGATGATGTGTCCAGCCTGATCTGGCTGTACCTGAATTTTCGCCATTTCAGCTATCTGGAAAAAGCCATTGAACTGTGGACCGTGGGCGATGGTTATCTGGTGCAATTGGACGACCTTGCGCAGGCGATGCACCGGGCGATCAGCAGTGATCAGGTCAGCAGCCGCGATGTAAGGGAATGGAAGGGGCGCATCACGGCCATCAACGATGGCGTGACGCCGGCTGCGAAAGCGTTCAGCGACGCCTTGGGCGAAGGCTCGCGGGTCATTCTGCGGCTATTGTTGATCACCAACCTGGCCACCGCCCTAGGTCTGATTGCCCTGGCGTTGCTACGTACTCACAAGTTGCTGACCCAGCGCCACGCGTTCGCCAGCGCCCTGCAAGCGGAGAAAGAGCGCGCGCAGATTACCCTGGAGTCGATTGGCGATGGCGTGATCACCACCGATGTTGATGGTGCCATTGCCTACATGAACCCCGCCGCCGAGGCGCTGACCCATTGGAAGACGGCCCAGGCTCAGGGTTTGCCCTTGGCGGCATTATTCAACCTGCTCGATGAAAATGCCGAGCCTGATGCCTTTACCTTGTTAGAGCACGTCATCAAGGGTGAACTCGGTGGCGGCAGTGAGCATTCCAAGCTGATCCAGCGTGTGGACGGCAGTACGGTGTCGGTAACCCTGGTGGGCGCCCCTATCCGCAGTGCCGGCAAGGTCAGCGGCGCGGTGTTGGTGCTGCACGATATGACCCAGGAGCGCCAGTACATCGCCAACCTTTCGTGGCAGGCGACCCATGATGCCTTGACTGGCCTTGCCAACCGCCGCGAGTTTGAGTTCCGTTTGGAACAGGTGCTGCAACAGGTCGCTCGCCAGCAAAACCCGCGACATGCCTTGATGTTCCTCGATCTGGACCAGTTCAAGCTGGTCAACGACACCTGCGGTCATGCCGCCGGTGACGAGCTGCTCCGGCATATCTGCGCGCTGTTGCAATCGGACTTGCGCGAAGGTGACACCCTGGCGCGCCTGGGCGGCGATGAGTTTGGCATCCTGCTGGAGCATTGCCCGGCAGCGGTCGCGGAAAAGATCGCCGAGAGCCTGCGCCATACCGTGCAAAACCTGCATTTTGTGTGGAAGGGGCGGCCATTCATGACCACTGTCAGTATTGGCCTGGTGCATATCTCGCAAACCCCGACGACCTTGGAAACATCGCTGCGTGCCGCCGATATGGCGTGTTACATGGCCAAGGAAAAGGGCCGCAACCGTGTGCAGGTTTACCATGCGGACGACTCGGAGTTGACGCTGCGATTCGGTGAAATGGCCTGGGTCCAGCGCCTGCACATGGCCTTGGATGAAAATCGCTTCTGTCTGTATGCGCAGGAAATTTCGCCTTTGGGCCAGACTAATGGCGGCAATGGGCACATCGAAATTCTGCTGCGCCTGCACGATGAAGCCGGCAGGATCATTTTGCCGGACAGCTTTATTCCGGCCGCTGAGCGTTACGGCCTGATGACGTCACTGGATCGCTGGGTAGTTGAGAATGTGTTCACGCTTATCGCCGACTGTATTCGCGAGCGGCCAGGCCGGCCGATGGCGATGTGTGCGATTAATCTGTCAGGTATTACCATTGGTGATGACGAGTTTCTCGGATTTTTACGTGAGAAATTTACGGCTTATAACATTCCGCCGGCAATGATATGTTTTGAAATAACAGAAACCAGTGCTATCGCAAATCTCGGTAGTGCAATTCGTTTTATTAATGAACTCAAAGCGTTAGGTTGCCATTTTTCACTCGATGACTTTTGTGCCGGAATGTCCTCATTCGCCTATCTCAAACATTTACCTGTAGACTTCCTGAAGATCGATGGAAGTTTCGTAAAGGATATGCTGGACGACCCGATTAACCGCGCCATGGTCGAAGTGATCAATCACATTGGCCATGTCATGGGTAAGCGCACCATTGCTGAGTTTGTTGAGACACCGCAAATCGAACAGGCTTTACTTGAGATCGGTGTGGATTACGCTCAGGGCTATCTGATTGAACGCCCGCAATTGTTTACCTTTGATAGCTTGCAGTGTCGACCCGTGCGGCCGCAGCCTCTGTTGTTCAAGGCGCCCGGCACATTCCGCTGAACCCTTCACTGGTCTGTACTATCACACTAAAAAAGGAGCCTTAAAGTGATCGACACCTTCAATAGAACCGGCCCGCTTATGGAAGCCTCGAGTTACCCCGCCTGGGCGCAGCAATTGATCCAGGACTGTAGCGAGAGCAAGCGCCGAGTTGTCGAGCACGAACTGTACCAGCGCATGCGTGATAACTCGCTCAGCGCCAAGACTCTGCGCCACTACTTGATTGGTGGCTGGCCAGTGGTGGAACAGTTTGCCTTGTACATGGCACAGAACCTCACCAAGACCAAATTTGCCCGCCATCCTGGGGAGGACATGGCGCGCCGGTGGCTGATGCGTAATATTCGTGTGGAACTGAACCATGCCGACTATTGGGTACATTGGGCTCGCGCCCATGGCGTCAGCCTCGAAGAGCTGCAAGCGCAGAACGTACCGCCTGAATTGCACGCGCTGAGCCATTGGTGCTGGCACACCAGCTCGGCCGATTCGTTGATTGTTGCGATTGCCGCGACCAATTACGCCATCGAGGGCGCGACAGGGGAGTGGTCCGCCGTGGTGTGTTCGACCGGCGTGTACGCGGCAGCCTTCCCTGAGGAAGACTGCAAGCGCGCGATGAAGTGGTTGAAAATGCACGCGCAGTACGACGACGCCCACCCTTGGGAAGCGCTGGAAATCATCTGCACGCTGGCCGGGATGAACCCAAGCAAGGCTCTGCAGGAAGAGTTGCGCCAGGCGGTGTGCAAGAGCTACGACTACATGTATCTTTTTTTGGAAAGCTGCATGCGGTTGGAGAACGAAAAAGCAACGGCGCCAGCCGCCGTTCGCGAGCGTCAGGTTCGCATCGCCAGCGAGGCGTGATGTAAGCGTGATGGCGGGGTGCTTATCCCGCCATTGCCAAGCGGTTGCGGCCTTCGCGCTTTGCCACGTATAAGGCGCTGTCGGCTCGGCGCAACAGGCTTTCGGCAGACTCTGCGGCCAACAAGGTCGAGCAGCCCAGGCTCACCGTCAACTCAATCTTCGTATTGTCGGCCCAGTAATCCTGGGCGTGTGCAGCCCGGCGCAGGCGCTCGCCAACCAGGTTTGCGGCATCTCGACCGGTGTTCGACAGCAGAATCAGAAACTCTTCCCCGCCAAACCGAAAGACCATGTCCACGTTGCGCAACTGGCTTTTGATCGACCCGGCCACGGCGCGCAGTACTTTGTCGCCGGCCGCATGGCCGTGGGTGTCGTTGACAGTCTTGAAGTGATCGATGTCCAGCATCAGCAACGACAACGGGCTCATGTGCCGCCGTGCCATATCGATTTCCCGTTGCAGGGTCTGGTCCATGGCAATCCGGTTGCCGGTTTCCGTCAAAGGATCACGCAGGGCGTTGCGGGTCGCGGCGCGGTAGAGCAGGGCGTTACGCATCGGGTAGAGCAAGGTGGCGAGCAGCGCCTCCAACTGGCTCATTTCGTCATCCAGCAAGCGTTGGTTGCGACGGAATATCAGCTCGCCCAAATGCTCACCTTCATGGCTCAAGCTATAGCTCACCGAGTGGTGGCCGCGATGGCCGAATTCCAGGCGCAGGTCGCTGGGTTCATGACGATATTGCAACGCGTCCAAGGGCACCAGGCGCTGGACCTCACGAAAGAACAGGCCGAGGATGCGCTCCGGCTCCAGGCTGGTTTGCAATTGTTGACCCAGTTGCTGGCGAAGCTCGCTAAAGGTGACGGGGCGTCGTGGACGCAGGGCTGGCTGACCAAATCCCAGGCGTTGCAATTTGGCACTGTCGAAGTCAATTGCGTTGGTCTGGGTCGGTGATTTCATAAGCTTGCGGCCTCTAAGCACTTAACTGTCTTACAGGCTCGATGAGAGTGGCGAATGCCAAGCGTCTTACTGTTCCTTCAGTTCCGTAAAACTTTAGAAACAGTTTAAACCGCTTTACCCGAGGTTATAACCCCTGGGTACTGCCACACGTCTTGTCATCGTTTAACCTGCTTGAAAGTGATTAGAGCGATATTCATGCCAGTTCGTTTAACTTGATAAAAATCCTTATAAATCAACGGCCGTTTTTGAAGTCAAAAACGGTCCTCGCGTAATGACGCCAGTTAATTGGCTGATTGGACCAACGTGGTATGGTCAATCTGATTAATCGAGGTGACGCCAGTCAAGGTCATCGCCACGCGCATTTCCTTGGCGAAAATATCCAGCAGGTTCTCCACCCCGCGCTGGCCATCGGCAGCCAGTGCATAGGCGTTGGCGCGCCCCAGCAGGCAGCCCTTGGCACCCAGGGCAAGCATGCGCACCACGTCGAGCCCGGAGCGAATGCCGGAGTCCACCAGCACCGTGAGGTCGTCGCCCACCACCTCGGCAATCGGTGGCAGGGCTTTGGCGGTGGACAGCACGCCGTCCAATTGGCGCCCGCCGTGGTTGGAGACGACGATACCGTCGGCGCCGAAGCTCACCGCATCCTTGGCGTCCTGGGGGTCGAGGATGCCTTTGATGATCATCGGGCCTTTCCAGAACTCGCGGATCCACTCCAGGTCTTTCCAACTGATCGACGGGTCGAAATTGTTCGCCAGCCAGCCGATGTAATCTTCCAGGTGGGTCGGCTTGCCAAGGTACTTAGAGATATTACCGAGGTCGTGCGGGCGGCCCATCAATCCTACATCGAAGGCCCATTGCGGCTTGGTGATGGCCTGCAGCATGCGTCGCGAAGCCGCGAACGGCCCGGACATGCCCGAGTGCGCATCGCGGTAACGCGCACCCGGCGTGGGCATGTCGACGGTGAACACCAGCGTGGTCACGCCGGCGGCCTGCGCCCGTTCCAGGGCGTTGCGCATAAAGCCGCGGTCCTTGAGCACATACAGCTGGAACCAGATCGACTGCGGGCTTTGCGACGCCACTTCTTCAATCGAGCACACCGACACTGTCGACAAACAGAACGGGATGCCCTTGTTCGCCGCCGCCTTGGCGGCCTGCACTTCACCGCGCCGCGCGTACATGCCGGTCAGGCCGACCGGGCTGAGGATGACCGGCATGGCCAGTTCCTGGCCGAACAACGTGGTCTTCAGGCTCAGGTTGTCGACATTGCGCAGGACGCGCTGGCGCAGGCTGATCTCGGCCAGGTCCGAACTATTGGCACGCAGCGTGTGCTCGGCGTAGGCGCCACCGTCGATGTAGTCGAACAGAAAGCGCGGCAGCTTGCGCTTCGCGGCGGCACGGTAGTCGGAGGCGGACGAGATGATCATGAACGGGTTCTCCACAGAGCAAGGTTGCTCCACCATAAGCAAAAAGCTGGCATGATAAAAACAACTTTTATTACTAGCATCCAGTCGCTAAGAGAATACCGATGAACCTGCGAACATTGCGTGCCTTCGTTGAAGTGGTGCGCCAGGGCGGCTTTTCCCAGGCGGCTGACGTAGTGGCGTTGACCCAATCCACGGTGAGCAAGGCGGTCAAGACGCTGGAAGATGAGTTGGGCACGCCGCTGCTCAATCGCCTAGGCCACAAGAATGAACTGACCGCCGCCGGTGAAATTGCCTACCGCCGCGCACTGGTGTTGCTCGCCGAGCACAATGACTTGGTGGCCGAGATCAACGACCTGCGCGGCCTCAAACGCGGCGTGTTGCGCATCGGCCTGCCACCGGTGGGCTGCGGGGTATTGTTTGCGGCGATGTTCGCCGCCTACCGCACGCGCTACCCCGACATCGACATCGAACTCACCGAATACGGCAGCAAACGCCTGCGCGAATGCCTCGAAGCCGGGGAGGTCGACCTGGCGGCCTTGCTACTGCCAGCGGACGAAGGCTTCGACTACCAACCCGTGCGCAATGAACCGCTGATGGCCGTGTTGCCCATGAGCCACCCACTGGCGCGACGCAAACTCATCGACTTCACTGACCTGGCCGACTCACCGTTCATCTTGTTCGAAGCCGGTTTTGCCCTGAACGCCAAAATCCTCGCTGCCTGCGAGCGCAAAGGCGTCACGCCTCGGGTCACCGCCCGCAGCGGGCAAATCGACTTTATCGTCGACCTGGTTTCCGCAGGATTGGGCGTCGCCTTCCTGCCACGCATGCTCGCGCACAAACACCAACACCCCGGCATCGCCCTGATCCCCTTGGACGAGCCCCACACCGATTGGCACATCGCCCTGGCCTGGCGCGCCAGCGCCCACCTGCCGCCTGCGGCCCGCGCCTGGCTGGATCTGGCCAAAGAAATGGCCAGCCCGGTGTAGAAGGTTGCAGCGATTATTTGTAGGAATTCGTCCAAATGCACCTCGGTGCTTGACTTCTTCTTTTTAATCAGTAACATACGGCGCATTCCGCGATAGCTCAGTTGGTAGAGCAAATGACTGTTAATCATTGGGTCCCTGGTTCGAGTCCAGGTCGTGGAGCCAGATAGAGAAAAGCCTGCAGCGATGCAGGCTTTTTTTTGCTTTGGATTTGGCCCATGGCAGCGATCCCCGCCCCTATACAAGGCCCACCCTAAGGTCATAAGATGAGAAGCATTATCATTTAATGCGGATCTGACATGCACGACGACAGCATCGCCTCGCCCGTCGCCCAGCTGTATGCGAATCATCATGGCTGGCTTCGGGGCTGGCTGCATCGGCGTTTGGGGCACAGTGCCGATGCCGAAGACTTGGCGCACGATACCTTTATCCGCGTGTTGCGCTCCAAGGAAGATGTACACGAGCTGCGCCAGCCCATGGCGTTTCTGGCCACTATCGCCAATAGTTTGCTGATCAATCGCTGGCGTCGCCAAGCGATTGAGCGGGCGTATCTGGAAGCGTTGGCGGCGCGGCCGGTAGGCGAGGAGCCGTCGCCGGAAGAGCGCCACTTGATGATCGAGACGTTGTTGCAGCTCGATTCGCTGCTGGTCGGGTTGTCGGCACGGGTGCGGCAGATTTTCTTTTTGTCCCAGCTCGATGGCCTGACTTATCCGCAGATCGCCGCCCAGTTGAGCCTGACCGTGGCCCAGGTGCAGCGCGCCATGGGCAAGGCGTTCAGTGTTTGCTACGCGAGCCGGTTCGAATGAGTGGCGCCGCTGTTGAGCCTCGCGTGCGCGACACTGCCATTGATTGGCTGGTGCAGCTGCAGTCCGGCTTGATGAGTGCCAGTGATCACCAGGCCTTGCAGCTGTGGCGCCAGGCCAGTGCCGAGCACGAGTACGCGTGGCAGCGGGTCAGTGGCTTGCCTCTGCTGCTTCAGCCGGGTGCCAACCTGTTAGCCGATACTACGGCGCGACGGGCGTTGCAGTTGGCTGGGGCCGCTCCACAGCGCCGTCGACAGGTGCTCAAGTGCCTGCTGGCGTTGGGGCTGCTCGGTGGAGTGTCCTGGCACGCCGCGGACGCCACGTTGGTACGTTCGGCGTTGGCCAGCTATCGCACTCGTGTGGGCGAGCGGCGGCGCTGGGCCCTGGCGGGTGGCTACTCGCTGTGGCTGAGCACCGCCAGCGCTGCAAACCTGGACTTGAGCGCCGGGCGGCGCAGCGTGCAGTTGGTCGAGGGCGAGTTGGCCCTGGATACCCCGGCAGGTTCCGCGTCGCTGGAACTGCTGACCCCCAACGCGGCGCTCTACAGCCATGGCGCCCACCTGCTGGTGCGCCATGATCGCCAAGGCACGCGGGTGACAGTTTTGCGCGGGCTGGCGCAGGTGAGCACGCGGCATCAGCCGATACCGGTGCCGTTACAGGCGGGCTGGCAACTCAAGGTTGATGAGCGTGGAGCCGGGCGCCCGAGCCCTATCGATGTGTTACTGGCCCAGGCCTGGATGCGCGGCATCCTGCCCGCCGAACGCATGCGCCTGGACCAATTGCTGGCCGAACTTTCGCGCTATCGCCAAGGCTTCTTACGTTGCAGCGAAGCGGTGGCGGGCCTGCGCATTACCGGCAGTTTTCAGCTGGACGATACCGATGCAGCGCTAGCGTTGGTTGCCAATACCTTGCCGGTGCGTGTCGAGCAAAGAACGCGTTATTGGGTGACGGTGGTGCCCGCGTGAAATTTTTTTTCGGCGACGCGATAGTTTTTTCGTTCTGGCTTGGCCTTTAGGTATTACCCACCGGCACAGGTGGGTGTCGACCCTTAGGAGCCTTGCATGATTTCCCCCGCTCGTGTCTTGCGTACCCATACATTCAGCTTACTGTTTCTCGGTCTCCAGCCGCTCTACGGCGAGTTGGTTTTTGCGGCCGGCGAGCGCGCCTATAGCATCAGTGCCGGCCCGTTGGACCAAGTGCTGTCGCGCTTTGGTGCCGAGGCCGGGATCAGTATGGCGGGCAGTTCGCTGCTCACCGCCGGCAAGACCAGTCAGGGCTTGCAGGGCGATTTCAATACCGAGGCGGGTTTGACTCAGCTGCTGTCGGGCACTGGCCTGGGCTATCAGCGCCAGGCGGACGATGGCTATGTTTTGCGCCCACATCAACAGGCAATTTCCCTGCCGACGCAAAAGGTGATTGGCGAAAATCTCGATGAAGAGGAGGTCTACCGGGCGCCGCGTTCATCGGTGTATATCTCCGGCGAAGACATGCAGCGCTTTGGTGTGGTCTCGGTGGGCGATGTGCTCAAGGGCCAGCCTGGCGTGCAGGTTGGCGACAGCCGTAATGGCGGCGGCCTGGATGTGAACATCCGTGGCATTCAGGGCCAGAGCCGGGTGGCGGTTACGGTGGATGGGTCGCAGCAGGCGCTGGATGTCTATCGCGGTTACGCCGGTACCCAGCAGCGCAGTTACATTGACCCGGATATGATCAGCGACATCACGATCGACAAGGGCCCCAGCCTGACCTCCAGCGCCATCGGCGGCACGGTGAGGATGCGCACGCTCACCGTCGACGATATCCTCAAGGACGGCCAGAGCATCGGCCTGCGCCTCAAAGGCGACCTGTGGAACAACGGCGTCGCCCCAGCCGCCCGAGACCCGCATTCCGAGACCGAGGCCCTGTACTCTGAGCCACATCAGAGTCGCGGTGGGCTGTTCGGCTCAGAGGCGCAGGCCGGCAGCGCTGCATTTGCCTATACCCATGAGTTTTTCGACGTCGTGGCAGCCTATGCCAAGCGCGATCAAGGCAACTATTTCGCCGGTAGGAAGGGCCAGGACCGCTACCGTACCTACGACCGCTGGGGCGATGAACAGACCAGCGTGGCCACCACCTACAATGCTGGCGAAGAAGTGCTCAATTCGTCGTCGAGCACCGCATCGCTCCTGCTCAAGACCACTCTGCGCCCGGCGCACGGACATACCTTCGACCTGGGCTATCGCCGTTACGATGGGCGTATCGGCGAGATCATGCCCTCGGATATCTTCCGCTTCGGCACCGGCGGCATTTATCAGTACCCGCGGGGCCACACCAAGATCGACACCTACACGGCGCGTTACAACTACTTGCCTTCGGGTAACCCGTTGGTGGACCTGACTGCCGACCTATGGCTGACCGATGCGCAAACCAGCCAGCTCACCTCGGTACGAGCGCCGGCGTCCCAGGCGTATCGCTCGGACCGCGCCTGGAGCCGTCAGGCTAACCAACGCATTGGCGGCGGCGTGGCTAATACCTCGCGCTGGGCGACCGACTACGGCGACTTGACGTTGGACCTGGGCAGCTCGTTCCAACTCGAAGAACTGCGCCCGCAAAAAGGCGTGGTCACCAACCAGGACGATATCAACGCCAACCGTATGCTGCGCGAAGGGTCGCGGCAGGAGTTCAGCGTCAATAGCAAGTTGGAATACAAGCCTGTGGACAGCCTCACGTTATGGGGCGGCGGGCGTTACACCCACTATCGCAGCAAAGACCACATCGCCAATGCCACGGCACGGCGTGAGGAACGTGACCTGCGCTACCTGCGCGTCTACAACGGCGGCCATTCCGGCAACATGATGTGGTTCCCTGACCAGAACGGCGATTACACCGACGCCACCGATCCACGCCTGAACAATGGCATTGTCTTCCAGAACACTAACTTTCCTTTCGAGGGCGTTCGGTACAACACCTTTGGCGCAGTTGATTCCACGGTCTATCCGTCCCAGGTCGGGGAAGTGGTTACCGGCTATGATTATTCCGCCAAGGCGAGCAACAGCGGCGGCGCCTTTGCCCCGGCGGTGGGCATCAATATCGAGGTGTTGCCGGACACCTTTGTGTATGCCTCTTACACCCAAGGCTTTCGTATGCCGTCGCTGTTTGAAACCAGCCAGGGCGTGCTGCAGACCATGCCCGGTAAAGGCCTGAAGCCCGAGCGTTCGAGCAACTGGGAGATCGGCGCGAGCACGCTGCAAAAGGGGTTGTTGTTCGATGACGACTCGGCAGCGATCAAGCTGGCTTACTTCAACAACACCATCAAAAACTACATCACTCGTTACTACGACCCGAGCCCTGGCATGTGGGGCTTGATGCGCTTCAGCAATACCGACAGCTACAAAACCAGCGGCCTGGAGTTGCAAACCCGCTACGATGCCGGGCGCGTATTTGCCGACCTGTCGTCCACCTACTACCTGAAGACCGAAACCTGCGATGCAGCCTTCGCCGCCACACTGCGCGCCACCAGCAACCGTTATCAGCAAACCAGTCATACGCCGAACTGCACGCCGGGCAGCTTCATGGGGTCCTACACCAACACCCAGAACCCACCTCGGTTCGCGGGCAATCTGACCACAGGCCTGCGCTTTTTCGACCAGAGCCTTACGCTCGGCACACGAATCACCTACACCTCAGGCCCCACCGTCACCGCCGACAAACCCTGGCAGACCGGCGCCACCACGCCGCAATTGAATTACCGCGAAGTGGCCTTGGTCGATCTGTTCCTTAACTACACGTTGCAGGACGATGCCAGCCTCAACGTGTCGCTGCAGAACCTGACCGATCGCTACTACCTGGACCCGCTGGCGCAGAGTTTCATGCCGGCACCGGGGCGCACGCTGCGGGTGGGCGTGCAGGCGAAGTTCTAAAGGGGAAGGTGGCGATGCTCGCGTGGCAGTGCAACAGCCCCCCACGCGAGAATCGGCAAGGCGGGGTTACAACGTCTGCACAATAATCTGGCTTTTCAGGTCGTTGACCATGCCTTCAATCGCCGGCTTCATGGCGACGAAATCCTGCGGGCTGCACACCACGTCGGGGTGGTTAAACGCGTAGCTGCGGGTGATCATTACGCTGTTGCCTTCCTTGACGTAAGTGGTCTGGTAGTTGAATCCGCCGGTGTTCAGGGCGACGGCCTTGGGCACCGCCAGGATGTTCACTTCTTTGGGGAAATCGAAGCGTGCCTTTTCTTCGATCATCCCGGAAGTACAGGTGAAGTTCTGAGTACGGTCCTGTTCCGACAGGAAGCTGAACACGTTCTGGCCGATACCGCCGGCCAGACTGCTAAGCGTGGGCACGCCGGTAGGGCCGGGCAGGTTGACCAGGTTGTCAGTACGCCCCTTGACCGTGGAGGTGAAGGTGGCGGCGTTGCTGTCCAGTGGGTCGGTTTCGATCTTGCCGCTGCCGGTTTGCCCGTACAGGCTGAGGACTTTCTGGGTCAATTGATCAAGGTCGGCAGGCATCATCGATTTGAACAGGAAGCGGTTGAGCTCCGTCGCCCAGCCTTCCACCGTGGTGCCGTTGGTGAAGTCCGCCGCGCCGCTCGGGTCGATATTGAAATGCAGCGTGCCGTCCACTTTGCCCAGTTGGTTTACGGGAGTACGCGCCAGTTCGCCGCGCTGGGTCAGCAACACAGGTTTGCCCAATTCCGGAAGCAGCAAGTAGCCGGCGGCGATGGGGGTGGCGGTGGAGTCCAAGTAAAGGTCGAGGGCCGGGATGTAAGTGATCGCATGGTTAAGCACACCCAAGGTCGGCACCTTTGGCAGTACATAGGCGTCGCCGAGATTGATCAGTGCGGGGGAGCTTTCAATCGCCACGGCCTTGAGCAGCGCTTCGAGCAAGGCCACATGGTCCTTGCAGTCGCCATAACGGTTATCCAGCACCGCCTGCGCCGAGTGCGGCACCACACCGCCATTGCCGACGTAAACCGCGACGTAGCGAATGTTCTTGCGCACCCAGTCACTCAATACCAACGCTTTGCTGCGCGGTGAGTCCAGGCTGGCGGTGAGTTTATTGGCCAGTTCGGTGATGGCCGGTGTCACCTCGACCTGCGCCCTGGCGGCGTACGCCTGCGCAAACTGTTTGTAGTCGGTGAACGTCGACACGGCTAAGCGCTGGCCGTAATCCGTGTAGGCAACAGAGCCGACTTCAACGCGATTTTTCTCGGTGGGCTCCAGGTCCCAGCGGTAGATCTTGCGCCCGTTGGCTAGGGTGGGGGCGGTGGCATTGAAGCCCCTCACGTCAGCGAACAACGGCATGTCGGCCGGCATGTCGTAGGTCAGGTGGATCTGCTGGCTCTCGTAGAAGTCCGGTGCATACAGGTCTTCGAACTGGCCGGGGAACATCGGCGTGGTGCGCTGGCGTTGGTAGTGCAGCACCATGCGGTCACCCACGGCAACGTCGGGGAAGATCACCACTTTGACCCGCGAGTCCTGGAACATCGGCGCTTCGGCTGAAGCCTGTTCCTGCTGCTCCTTGATCTGGTCGGTGGCGACCGGCACTTTGCGCCCATCAGCTTTCAGCGTGTAGGCATCCACGATGTCCACGGTTTCAAGCGTGCGGTTGAAACTCACCGAGCGCTCGGCGTTCGGCTTGATCGCGCGCTCTTCATTGATGCGCCGGACCAGCTCGACGTCGAGCACAAAACTGCCGTCGGCATTCACTACGTAGGACTGCTTGTTTTTTTCGACAGTCAGCGAGCGGTCGGTGTAATCAGCACTTGCCTGCGCGCTGAAGAGCCCGCAGATGACCACCGTGAGTGCGCCGAACAGGCGCGTCGGTAAGAGAGTTGCGCTTTGCATAGAGATCCTTCTAAGCGATGACGCGCACCGTCTGGAGGAGGGTGCACGTTCCTTGGTAAACCGCCAAATGCGAAGCGTTACTATAGAGAGGTGGCGATGAGCTTGCAGGTTTTTGTAACTTAAAGAGGTGTAGGAACGTTCTGGGTATTGCTCTGTAAAACGGGTTTCGCCTCACGGCGCTCTTGATTTGCAGGCTTGAAGTATTCATTTTTTTTTGAGGCGCTTGATAAAAAAGCTAGGGAGACGCTGCAAAAATAGCCAACCGTCCCCAGCCTTGGCGCACTGAGTACCTTCAACCAGCCACACTCTCCGTGAGCGTTACGGGCGTTACGAAGACCTTCTCCGAACTCGAATACACCGGCAAGAAAAAGCAGACTCGCCGAGATCGCTTCCTGGCTGACCTTGAATAGCTGGCGCCTTGGGCACAACTGGAGGCGCAAGTGGCGCCGTTCTATAGCGACACCACAGGCAGGCGCGGGCGCCCTGCGATTGGGTTGTCACGCATGCTGCGCATGTATGTCGTGCAACAGTGTTTCGGTTTCTCCGATGAAGGTTGCGAAGATGCCGTCTACGACAGCCAGGCCATCCGTGGTTTTATAGGCATCGACCTGGGCCGCGAGTCGGCACCGGATGTCACCCAGTTGCTGCACGGTGGTGAAACCTATGTTTTGCCGCAGTGAATACAGACAAAATAATCGCAAAATGCAAGCCGCCCTGCTTTTTAAGCTAAAGCTACTAAGGCATGTTAACTGCGGTTACTCCCCAACGGTATAGCTGTCGCTGTCGTCTTGAAATATGTGACCAGAACCGCATACCAATTCAGACATTCCCGCCTTACGGCACCTTTCAAAATCCCGAGCAATCAATCTATCAACACTTGGGTTGCCGGTAGGCGCGGGTTTGATTTCTTTAGACGGCCGGAAAGTAATCAGCGGTTTTTCAGCCTCAATCCGAAACAGACTATCGACGACAGCGGCCTCCGCAGGCGCAGGTTCCGGGGATTTTGGAAGTTGATCGGCACTCACACCGAAACGCTGCAAGATCGACTCATCTGGCAACCCACTGGCCGCTGAGTATGCTGACAACCCCCATACCATTATTGCGACACCACAAATCTTTAAATTCATCAACGTCCGCCTCGTCATATGGAAAATTCACGCCTCAACATGAGCCGCCAATACTTGGCGGACTAGTACACACATTTTACCAAACGGCATTAGCTCCATTCAAGCGACTGAAAAGAACCGAACATCCACCTCATTTGAGTTGAGCGACATGAAGAAAAATGAACATTCAACGCCAACTTTAGTTGGTCCTGTCGAATACGCAACTTAATATCGATCAGATAAAGTGCGTGCAACTAACCTCTCAACATCAGCATTACAGCAGGCAGAGTAAAAATCTGGATCACCCACAGAGTCGCGCGACACTGTTAACCACTTGCAATAATAGATACAGCACCGAATCAATCGACATGCAGACTGATGCCTTCTTGCTTGGCCATCATGGTCAACATCAATTCTGCCATTGCCATATCTCCAGAGTGAACTTTACGAAAAAGCTCCTCCATCAAACATACCGTCAGATAATCCGCGTTGGCAGGAGAATGCTCAGCAAACGTAAACCCTTGTGCTGAAAAGTCTGCATTTGCAGCCGCCTCTGCTTCGCAAATAACTTGAGTGACACGCTCAACTACTTCGCCTACATAATGAGCGACTCTGTCCGCCAAGTATGCTTGTTCGCTTTCGGTAAATGGCTGTTCCATATTTGTACTTCTTACCTTTGGTAAAATCTGTAGAACTTTACTAACCATCTAATTTTCGCATATCCAAATTTTTAAAGTCAAGAGACAGCGAATTCAGAGACTCTAAGGGAACTCTGAAAAAGACCTCCAGATTTGGTGAAATACCCGCCTCACACGAATTGAACGGTTGAGCCCGATGAAACCACGATCCTCAACGTTCGCCGCCTGCTGGAGAAACACGAACTGGCCGGTGGGATTTTGCAGGTCATCAACGGTTATCTGGGCGATCGGGGCTTGCTGCTGCGCCAAGGCACCGTGGTCGATGCGACGATCATTCACGCGCCGAGTTCGACCAAGAACAAGGATGGCAAACGTGATCCCGAGATGCATCAAACCAAGAAAGGAAACCAATACTTTTTTGGAATGAAGGCGCACATCGGTGTCGATGCCGAATACGGCTTATTTCATACACTGGTGGTCACGGCGGCGAATGTCGCGGACGTGACGCAGGTCGATCAGTTGTTGCGCGGCGAGGAAACGTAGGTCTGGAGATGCGGGTTACACGAGCGTGGACAAGCGCTCCAGTCCGAATAATGCGTTCGGTCGCTCGCGTACCTGCAAGAAACGTTAAGAGCTGATTGATGATGGGGGGTATTGCTTCAAATATTGCTACTGGCGTTGACCACTTGGATCGTCCCAGCGATATTTACCCTAATGCTTGCCCCTTGAAGAACGGTGCCTGAAACGTTGACAGAGTTGACGTTGCCTTCGGCGCTGTTGATTGCCGGAGGTGGCAAGACGATGTCAGGGCCAAAAGGTAATAACCCTTGAGACTAAAAGTCAATAAAGACTCACCGCCAGGGAGATACTAACGTTTCCATTTTATTACCTGCCTGGAGAAAATTCCAGCTTTGAATTTGCGCTGTTGACCGCAAGGAAATTGATCTCAAATATACTGTCATTGGTTATTGCACCCTTTACTTCTCCCGTCGGGAGGTCGTTTGTAGAAATTAATAAAGCCACGCGCGTTGCGCTAAGAGTTGACGCCTATGCTTTATCGCTCATAAATATTCATCTTAATTGACTTTGTATAAGGAATCTCTATCTAAGGGTCAAAGGCCAAGTTTCACTCAGGAAGATGGCTGATTAGAATATTTATTGGTTGCTGCCTGTATAGGTGTATAAATACGACTTTCTAGGTTGGCATTTATTCTCGCACGCTCTTAATCATTCCATGCCCCAATTGTTTTTTCATGACGGGTCCTTGAGTAAGCGTCAGCGGCATTACTTTTTGGCTTCAAGCTTCATAATTAGCCTTTGATGTTTACTTTAGGGCGCTGCTGCAAATCAAGGTGGGGGTGATTGCCAGCTTGCTTTCCCTTGTCGGCCTGTTGCGCATCAGCGTCCCGACCACGTACGGCCATCACCGGCTGCTACCGCTGCTGCCCAAACTCCGCGCGCTGTACCCGCACGTGAGCGTGGACATCCATATCAGCAACCGCAATATCGACTTCGTTGCCGAAGGCTATGACCTGGCCATTCGCGTGCGCGCCCAACCGGACTCATCGCTGATTGCCCGGTTGCTGGAAGACGCCGAGCTGGTGGTGGTCGCCGCGCCGGCCTACCTGCAACGCGCCGGCACGCCACAGACGTTGGAGGAGCTGGCGTTGCACGAATGTATTCAGTTTGAATTACCCAGCAATGGCCGACGCATTCCCTGGTTGTTTCAGGTGCAAGGCCAGGAGCAAGAGTTCGCGGGGGAGGCGGGGTACAGCATTTCGCATGATGTGTTGGGCGGCGTGACCTTGGCCAAGCACGGGGCGGGTCTGTTTCAGACCTACAGATTCATCGTCGAGCAGGAACTGGCTGACGGCACGCTTGTTGAGGTGCTGAAACCGTTTGGCGGGCGCTCGCGACCGTTTAGCTTGCTGTATCCCCACGGGCGGTATGTGCCGCATCGGGTGCGGGCGTTTGTGGATTTTTTACTGGCGTGTCGGGACGAATGGGCGGCGTCGTAGACGCGGCGATATCCCATGTCAGCAGGATTTGGCTGATCGCCGCGTCGATCACCTGGTACGGCACATCATCGCGGGCCAGGATCGAAACGCCCTGCGCTCATCACCCCCAGCGCCACCATGCAGCCCTTGGGTGGCACATCATCACACTGCATGCGCGCCGATTGGCGCAGCGCGGTTTCGTGGGCTTTGCGCGGGGCAGGGTTTCGTCCCACAGGCCCATTTGTGCCATGACCGGTTTCATCTGCATCGTCACCGAAACCCTGCCCGCCGGCCTGTTGCCGTTGATCAGCGACGGCTTGGTGATTTCGCCGTCGATGGCCGGGCAGATGGTCACCGCCTACGCGCTGGGTTCAGTGCTGGCGCTCATGCCCATGGCTTCAAGCCGAGATGGCGCTCAGCCGATGGGCCTGTGGTGTCCGAGCACTGACCCCCAATAGGTCTAGGCGAGTTTCACATTCATGGTGATATGGGCGGTGAATACCTTGACGCCGCCCTCATCGAAAATCTCCACCGGCACGATCTTGTCGCCAGCGGTTTGCCAGTCAATCCCGCCACCCTCGGCCACGGCGCGAATGTTCGACTTCGCCTTGGCCAGGTACTCCACGGTCATGCCTTTGGGAATCCAGCGTGCACCGGCAGGAATCGACACATCGGTCATGGTGCCGCCGGCCAGTTCGGCAGCATTGCACAGTGCAATGGCGTGTACGGAGGCCAGGTGGTTGGTGATTTCCTTGCGAAACGGCACATTCACCACCGCACGGTTCGGGCTCAACTCGGCGAACTCGGGGGCGATGGTGCTGAAGTACGGCGCCATCTGGCAGGCCATCTGCGTGAATGCGGCGGGGCCTGCGCTATTGAACAGGCTGAGCAATGGGCTCATGGGATATCCTCAAGTGGATTAACAGAATAATATTCTGTAACGGAACAATATTCTGTAAGTTTCATGCCTGTCAACCCGAGCTTTCTCTGGTGGTCGATGAACCTATAAACTGTTTTTATTTGGCGTCTGCGTGCATGCACCCCATCGACCTTATCGAGCGTACCTTCCCGGGCAGGCGCAGCGACCTCAAGCGCACCATCCTGCGTGCGGCCCTGGCGTGCTTTAACGAGGTGGGGATCGAGGCGACTAACATCGAAACCATTCGTGCACGCTGCGACACCAGCGTCGGCGCGATCTATCATCACTTTGGCAATAAAGAGGGGTTGGTCGCTGCGCTGTTTTTCGCCGCGCTGGAGGACCAGGCCACCCTGCGAGACCGTTATCTGCAGGATGCGCACACGGCGTACGCCGGGGTCGTGGGGCTGGTGCACAGCTACGTTGAATGGGTGCACGAACAACCGGACTGGGCGCGATTTGTTTTTCAAAGCCGCTTCGCAGTGTCCAACGGCCCGTTCAAAGACGAGCTGATTGCGCGCAACCGCCAGCGCAACCAGCAGTTGAAAAGTTGGATGAGCGCGCCGGAACGCAAGGAACACTTCAGCCACCTGCCCGCTGAACTGATCCTCTCGCTGATCATCGGCGCGGCTGAAAGCTACTCACGGGCCTGGCTGTCGGCGAAGGTCAAAAAGAGCCCTTGGGAATATCGCGAGCTGCTGGCCGAGGCGGCCTGGAATTCGATCAGTCAGGTGTCGCACTAAAGTGCAATGTGAGGGTCCATAAAGCCCCTCACTTTAAGATATAAAACATGCACTTACGCATTATTGCCGTTGGCTTGTCGGCGTTGCTCTTGCTCTCGCCCGGGGCGCAGGCTCGCAGCCTGCTGGACTTGATCACGCCGCCCGCCAAGCATCAGCAGCACACCTCGCGCGCAAGCTCAATCAGTCAGCGTGCGGCCCTAGCCCTCTATTCCAGTCAACAACAGCAACCCTCGTTCGCCAGCTGCGCCGACCTGTTCCCAGGCGCCAGGCCGATCAACATCGCCACTGTGCCCGCCACGATGAAACCTTTGGCGTTGTGTTCCGATCACTTCGCGGTGCTTTATTCGCAAACCAGCAAGACACCGCTGGTGGTGGTCGAACGCCTGAATGCCGCTCAACTGAAAAACGCCAAAGGTGAAGAGCGCACCAACCAGTTCTACCCTGACCCGCGCATCCCTAAAGGCGCCCGCGCCGAGTTGAGCGACTACCGCAGCCAACACCCGGCCGTGGACCGTGGCCATCAGTCCCCGGCTGCCGACGCCCCGAGTGCGAATGCCATGGCGCAGTCCTTTGCGCTGTCGAATATGGTCCCGCAAGACCCCACCAACAACCGCAAGATCTGGAGCAAGGTCGAGGCGGACGTGCGCAAGTTCGCCGTGCGTGCCGGCGGCAATGTGTTTGTGTTCACCGGCCCATTGTTTGATGCGGGCTACAGCACCATCGGCGACAACAAAGTGTGGGTACCGACGCGCTTGTTCAAGCTGGTGTATGACGCCTCGTCGAAACGCGCCTGGGCCTATGTGCTGCCCAACGCTGAAACGCGTATCCAGAAACCGATGGACTACGACGCGTTTGTGAAGACTACGGGGCTGAAATTGCTCGGCAATCTTCCGGTGACAGGCTCGGTGGGGCGCACCTGAGGTCACACCTCAAAGGCTGGCGGCAACGTCAGCCTTACTTGGCCTTTTTCAGCGTCTTCAAGCGCAACGTCGCACGCTGTACAGCGGCCATCTTTTCCGGGCGTTTCATGCGTTTCCATTTGCGAATGTCGTCCTTGCTGCGCCCGCAGCTGACGCAGAGATCGCCGCTGAGTTGGCAGGTGGCGATGCACGGGTTTTCGATATCTTTAGCCAAGGTCTCACCTGGGTTTGATCAAGGGTGTGCCGCTAGGCCGCACGGAATTCAACGGTGAGGTGGCTCACTTCATGAACCGGTTTGAGGCGCTCGCGAATGCGCTCGGCGTCGATGGTCGAGCAGCCAACGACGCTGACGATGGCGAGCACGGAGGTCAACGCATCGGCGAGTACATGCCGTAGGCTGAGCGCATGTTGTTGTCGTGACCATGAGGGTCGTGATCATGATCGTGCCCATGGCTGTGACCGTGGCCCAGCAACAGCGCGCTGACGATATTCACCGCCAACTCCACCACCGCAATCAGCGTGGCGGTACCGAACTGTACTTCGGTAGGCTGCAGCAAGCGTATCACCGACTCGACACCGATACCCAGCGACACCAGCGCCAGGATAAGCGCCGAGGCGAACCCGCCCAGGTCGCCGACTTTGCCGGTGCCGAAGCTGTAGCGTGAGTTGCTCGCATTGCGTTTGGCGTTTTCGTCGTGGGCCGAGCCGAGGAACACATGTTCGTGGGTGTGAGCGCTATGGGCGGCGTTCATTTGGAATACCGCCGAATGGCTTCCAGCAGCTCTTCGACGCCACGGGCGCGGGCTTCCTCGCTGAGGGCGGGGTCGGCCACATGGGCTCTGGCGTGGTCTTCGATGATTTCTTCCATCAAACCGTTGATGGCGCCGCGTGTGGCGGCCACCAGGTGCAGGGTTTTGGCGCAGTCGAGGTCCGACTCCAAGGCTTTTTCAACCGCCTGTATCTGCCCGGCGATGCGTTTGACACGCTTGATCAGGCTGTCTTTGTTTGCGGCAATATGGCCCATCCAGTAGTTCGGTGCCAACGCTGCGAGTATGCAACCAAAGCCAAACACCGCGGCGCCGGTCAGCAGTGACTTGAACTGCGGTCGCTCACTGCCGGCAGCAATCAGCGCGCCGGCGATGGTGCCGATGGCCAGCGTCGAGGTCAGCAGGCCGTAGCCACGCGTATCGGCATGGAATTCGGTGACGGCCATGGTCGAGATGAAAATCGGGAAGTTCATGCCGAAGGTGCCGATTAGAAACAGCATCAGCAAGATCGCCTTCAGGTCCGGCCGCGCCTACACATAACGCATGCCCTCGGTGAGGCTGCCTTTGGTCCGCAGCGCGCGCACCTTGAAGTGTTGGCTGGAAACGCGCAGGAAAAACAGCGACGCCAGCACCGCAAAAAAGCTCGAGCCATTAAGCAGGAACGCCCAGCCGGTGCCGACTGAGGCGATCGTCACGCCCGTCACGGCCTGGCCGATCATGCGCGCCATGTTGAACGAGGTGGAGTTGAGCGCGATGGCGTTGGACAAATCTTTCTCGCCCACCCGTTCGGCCACGAAAATCTGCCGCACCGGTGCATCGAATGCCGAGGCGCAGCCGGATAAAAACGCAAACACGTACATGAGGGCGTTAGTTCCTCCGGTTGTCGGGCCACTCGATGATGGCCGGTTCGCTGACAGATCACTTGATTTCAAACTGCCGCAAAATCGCGGCCTTCGCTTTCTCTCCATCGCTGCCATGGAGTGCACAAATGGACGCCTGATCGTTGAGTTTGTGCAGTTGAAAATGGTTGTAGAACGCTTGGCCAAGCCGCTGTTGCTCGAACGCTCCCTGGTTCCAACGGTCTAGAAAGTCGTCGTAAGCGGCACGCTCGATTTCCAGTTTCGGTGTATTGCCCATGTGAACTCGTTCTATTCATTCAGAGAACACGCAAGACGCCCACACTCGACCTGTTGGCCTTGGCGTCTGGATTCCATGCGATCATACCTACCCCCATTCAAACACACCGAGACTCCCCATGAGCACCTCCCTTTCCCTGACCCCCGCGCGCAAGCCCATCGCGCCACTGCTGGCGTTTATCATCCTGGTGGTGGGCGCCGTGTTCCTGCAGAACAGCGTCGGCTCGCGGCAGGTGCTGTTGCTGGTGGTCGGCGCGGCGCTGGGCTTGACCCTGTACCACGCCGCCTTCGGCTTCACGTCGGCCTGGCGTGTCTTCATCAATGATCGGCGCGGCGCTGGTTTACGCGCGCAGATGGTGATGCTGGCGGTGGCGGTCGTGCTGTTTTTCCCAGCGCTGGGGGCGGGTACGTTGTTTGGCCAGCCGGTGCTCGGGCTGGTGGCGCCGGCCGGGGTATCGGTGGTGTTTGGTGCGTTTATTTTCGGCATCGGCATGCAGTTGGGCGGCGGTTGCGCCTCGGGCACGTTGTTTACCGTGGGCGGCGGCAATGCGCGCATGTTGGTGACGTTACTCTTCTTTATTTGCGGCTCGTTGATTGCGACCCACCATGTCGATTGGTGGTTTGCATTGCCGTCGTTTCCAGCGGTTTCCATCGTCAAAAGCTTCGGCGTAGTGCCAGCATTGCTCTTGAGCTTGGCCGTGTTCGCGATCATCGCAGCGGTCAGCGTGCGCCTCGAGAAGGGTCGTCATGGCCAGCTTGATTCGCGCGCCACCAGCGAACACACAGGCTGGCGGCGTTTCTTGCGCGGGCCCTGGCCGTTGGTGTGGGGCGCGATTGGCCTGGCGCTGCTCAACTACGCGACCCTGGCACTGGCCGGGCGGCCGTGGGGCATCACCTCGGCGTTCGCGCTGTGGGGCGCCAAAGTCGCCAGCGGTCTGGGTGTGGATGTGGCCAGCTGGGCGTTCTGGCAAATGCCGGGCAATGCCAAGGCCCTGGCCGCGCCGGTGTGGGAAGACATCACCAGCGTCATGGACATCGGCATCGTCCTCGGTGCGCTGTTGGCGGCAGGCCTGGCCGGGCGTTTTGCGCCGAGCCTGAACATCCCGGCCCGCTCGCTGCTGGCGGCGGTGATCGGTGGCTTGTTGCTGGGCTATGGCTCGCGCCTGGCGTACGGTTGCAATATCGGCGCGTACTTCAGTGGCATCGCCTCGGGCAGCCTGCATGGCTGGGTGTGGTTGGTGGCGGCGTTCATCGGTAACAGCGTGGGCGTGCGGCTGCGGCCGTTGTTCTTTGCGGGCGAGCGGCCGCAGGTGGCGTTGAACGGCTGCTGAGTGAACCAGTGAGGTAACCGGCATGATCAGAGAGTTGAGAACCTTCGTGAGTGCGGCGCGGCGCGGCACCTTTGCCGCCGCCGGCCAGCAGGTGGGGCTGACGCAATCGGCTGTGAGCGCACAAATCAAACACCTTGAAGACGCGCTCGGGGTAAAGCTGTTCGACCGCACCGGCCGCTCCGCCACCCTCAACTCAGCGGGGCAGCGCGCGGTGCCGCTGGCGGAGGAAATCCTCGACATATTCTCGCGCATGGGTACCCCCGACAGCGCCAACGACTTCCACGGCTCATTGCGCATCGGCGCCATCGGCAGTGTGCAAACCGGCCTTCTGCCCCAGGCGCTGGTGGCGCTTAAGCGCCGCGCGCCGTTCATCGAGGTCAACCTGGTGCCGGGGGTTTCGCTGAACCTGCTCAGCCAGGTCGATGCCGGCGAGCTGGACCTGGCGATCATGATCCACCCGCCGTTCAACCTGCCCAAGGACCTGAATATCGAGGTCATCGCCCGCGAGCCCTTTGTGCTGATCACCGCCAAGGACGTGCCCGGCGATGACCCGTTGCAGATCCTGCGCGAGCAACCTTTTGTGCGCTATGACCGTGGCTCGTTCGGCGGGCGCCAGGTCACCCAGTTTCTCAAGGAACAGAAGATCCAGACGCAACAGGCGCTTGAGCTCGATGAGTTGGATGCCATCGTCAAAATGGTCCGCAGCGGCCTCGGCGTGTCCCTGGTGCCGATGGCTGGGTTGTGGTTGGAGCACGGCAGCGACGTGCGGGTTCTGCGATTGGACACGCTCACGTTCTATCGCGAAATCGTGTTGCTGACCAAGTACACCCAGCGCCAATTGCCGCTCTTCGCGCTATTCCGGGCGTGCGTCATAGACGTGCTGGGTGCGCCGAAGTAGGGCGCGAGCATCGAAAAAATTGAGGCTCAGGGCGAAAGATATGCGCTTTATCGCGCGGTCGTTCTGGTGAAGAATCGCATTCTGAATAACAGAACCTGTAGGTAGCCACCGTGAGCCTTTCGCCCTTTCATTTAGCTATTCCTGTCTACGACCTCGCTGCCGCTCGTCATTTCTATGGCGACGTGTTTGGGCTCTCCGAAGGCCGCTCCAGCGCGCAATGGGTCGATTTCGATTTCTATGGCCACCAGTTGGTTATTCACGAACACCCCAAGACCCAATCCCAGGCGTCGGTGCACTCCAATCCGGTCGATGGTCACGCTGTGCCGGTCCCGCATTTCGGCATCATTTTGCAGTGGGAGCAGTGGCAAGCCTTGGCCGATCGGCTGCGGGCGCGCGAAACCCAATTTGTGATCGAGCCCTATATTCGCTTTGAAGGCCAGGTCGGCGAGCAAGCCACGATGTTTCTGTTTGACCCGTGCGGCAACGCGCTGGAGTTCAAAGCGTTCAAGGACATGAGCCAACTGTTCGCCAAGTGATTACACGCTGTGCCTGGCCACGCTGACACGCATGTCCGAATCCGTCCTGAAGTGGTCCGGCATGCGCCTGTTGCTCACCTGTCGGAATGCCTAGTATGGCTTGCATCATTCACTGATCTGCAAGCCAGAAGGCCCCTTCATGAACCGCAAAGCCCTTATCGTTATCGATGCCCAGCATTCGTTTCGCCATTCCACCTATTGGTCCGAAAATGACCTGCCAGCTTACTTGGAAAAACAACAGGCGCTCATCGATGGGTGTGTTCAACACGGCATCCCGGTGATACAAGTCTTGCATGTCGAGGACCAAGGGCATTTTTCCCTGGCCTCGGGCAACGTGCGGGCATTGAGCGAATTGTCGATCAACCCCGATGTGGTTATTCACAAGCGCTACCACAGCGCTTTTGCCGGCACGCCCCTGGCTGCGCGGCTCACGGAGATGGGCGTGACGACGGTGATCATCAGTGGCATTCGCACCGAACAGTGCTGTGAAACCACCACACGGCAGGCCTCGGACAGCGGCCTGAGTGTGGATTTTGTCAGTGAGGCGACCTTGACCTTCCCGATGACCCACGAGCGTAGCGGTCGGGTCTACACCGCGGCTGAGATTCGCGAGCGTACGGAGTTGGTACTGGAAGGGCGTTTCGCGCGCATTGTAAGCGTGGCCCAGGCACTGGAAGGTTGAACCTATGAGCGTGCCGGTGCTGTTCGTGCTGTTGCCCAACGTGCTGATGTTGGACCTGGCAGGCCCCGCCGAAGTGCTGCGCCTGGCGGCTCAAGCCGAAGACCCGGCGACCATCGACTTCGATTTGCAGTACGTCAGCCCGGTGGCGTCGCTGCAAACCTCTATCGGCTTGCCCCTGAGCGCGTTGGCGCCATTGCCGCCAATCCTGGCGCCCGGCACGCTGGTGGTGTTGGTGGGCTCCACGTCGAAGGTCACCCAGGCACGTCAGCAGGCGTTCGAATCGGCCAGCAAGAAACTCACCCAGTGGCTGCAAGCCGTGTTCGCGCCCTCCGGCGAACGGCTGGTGTGCGTGTGTGCCGGTGCCTTGAGCGCCGCTCGTGCAGGGTTGCTCGACGGGCGCCAGTGCACCACTCACCACGCGCTGTGCCCTATTTTGCAAACCATGGCGCCAAAGGCCCGGGTATTGGAAAACCGCCTATACGTCACCGATGGCAATATCAGTTGCAGCGCTGGCGTTACAGCGGGCATCGACTTGATGCTGCATTTGGTCGCCGAACTGGCCGGGCCACGGCTGGCCTGCGCGGTGGCGCGGGACATGGTGGTGTACATGCGCCGCAGCGGCGCCGACCCGCAGTTGTCGCCATGGCTGGCCGGGCGCAACCACCTGCATCCCGCCGTGCATCGGGTGCAGGACGCCATCGCCGCATCCCCGTGTGAGCCGTGGACCGTTACGCGCATGGCTGGCCTGGCCTACACCAGCAGCCGTCACTTGGCGCGGTTATTTCACGAGCACGTCGGCATCAGCCCGCTGGATTACCTGCACCAACTGCGGTTGACCGTGGCGCGTGAATTACTGGTTGAATCAACCCTGGACATTGAAACCGTCGCCGAGCGCGCCGGTTTTGGCTCGGCGCGGCATCTGCGGCGCATCTGGGGCAAATATGAAGCAGGGACGCCTTCAGCTGGACGTGTGGGTGGCAGTGCTTGACGCTTGATCAGCCTCGGCGTCGAGTTTGGCGCGGTCGGCTTTGCTGATGTATTTGTCTTTGCTTTTCGGCGCCAATTTGGCACTGGCCTTCTTCGCTTTGGCCTTGAAGAGCTGCTTGAGTTTTTTCTGGCGGTTCATTTCTTTTTGCCTGATCGGTGAAGGTCTGGATGATAGCAGCTTAAAAACCTGGGTCGCTTTTTAGCGCAAATCTGTGCATTGAATCGCCGTGCGTTCTGCCAATAATCGGGCCGGGTATTCAGCGCAAACGGAAGACCCTCGATGAGCATCCACACCCGCACTAAACGCATCACTGTCCCACAGCTGGTCGCGATGAAGGGCCAACAGAAAATCGTCGCCCTGACCGCGTATTCCAGTGCCCTCGCCAAGCTGATCGACCCGTTGGTCGACTTCATTCTGGTCGGTGACTCCACGGCCATGGTCGGCTATGGCCGCCCCTCGACCTTAAGCATGCAGCTCGAAGAAATCATCGGCCACACCCGCGCAGTGGTGGACAGCACGCGCCTGGCCTGTGTCATCGCCGACATGCCATTCGGCAGTTATCAGGAATCCAACCAGCAAGCGTTCCGCAACTGCGCCCAGGTGCTGGCGCGTACCGGTTGCGATGCCGTCAAGTTGGAGGCCAACCAGGCGTTGGCGGGCACCGTTGAGTTTCTGGTTGCGCGCGGCATTCCGGTGATGGCCCACGTGGGGTTGATGCCGCAGTTCGTCAATGTGATGGGCGGGTTCAAGGCCCAGGGCCTCACGGCTGAAACGGCGGCGGTGATTGCCGCCGATGCAAGCGCCACGCTGCAAGCGGGCGCTTTCAGCCTGTTGCTGGAAGGGGTGGCCGAGGGGGTAGCCCGGCAGATCACTTTGGACTCGAATATGCCCACTATTGGCATCGGTGCTTCGCCAGCTTGCGACGGCCAGGTGCTGGTCACCGAAGATGTGTTGGGCCTGGGCGGTGAGCACCTGCCGCGCTTCGTTAAACAGTACGCCGATGTTGGCGCGGTGATTCGCGATGCCTGCGAGCGCTTTGCCGACGACGTGCGCCACGGCCGTTTCCCCGAAGCGCGGCATTGCTACGGGCTTTGACGCACCGCCTGGGCCAGTTGCTGCACGGCCTGGGCGATATTTTTGCTCCAGTCCAGGGTGTAGCTCAGGCGCAGGTGCTGCTGCCACGCGCCTTGTTGGCTGAACAACTCGCCGGGGGCGATGACGATGCGCTGGGCGAGCAAGCGCTCGAACACTTGGCGCATGTCGACTGAGGACGGGGCCTTAAGCCAGAAGCTCGCACCGCCGTGCGGCACGGCCGCGGGCCACTGGGCGTCGTCCAGCAGCGTCTTCATGGCGGTCATGCGTTCCAGCAACAAGGCCCGTAGGGCTTTCAAATGCGCGTCGATGCGCTTGGAGGTGAACAGCTTAGCGATTGCCCTCTGGCGGATCGGCGACAGCCGAAACCCGCGCTTGAGAAACTCTCGCTGCAACGGCGAGCCCTGACCGTGACACAGCACGTATCCATAAGGCGCTTCGGAGCCGATGACTTTGTCGAAGGTTGAAAACACCAACAGCTTCCGCGGGTCGGCAAAATCACGATAGCGCGCCGGTTGCGGCTCGAAATACAACTCGCCATAGGTGTCGTTTTCGAACAACCAGATATCCCGCTGCGCCAGCCAGCGGCAAATATGCTGCTTGTCCTGCGCGGGCATCACGCCACCCTGGGGAATATTCACCGTTGACGACAGCACCGCCAATCGAATCGGCACCTGCATCAGCAGCCCTTTCAGTGCGACCAGGTCGAAACGCCCGTGCGCATTCAGCGGCACCTCAATCACTCGGATCTTCGCCGCCTGCAACTGACGCAAAATCGCCCAAGAGCACGGCGACTCTACCAACGCCACCGTACCGGTCAGGTCCAGGGCGCTAAGCGCCGCGTCCAGCACACTGTGCAAGTCCGAGCCGACAAACACATGGTCGGCTTGCCAGTAACGGTCGGCGGATTGGGTGTAGCGCTCGGCCAATGCGGCACGCAGCTCGGGCTCACCGAATGGCAGGTAAAGGGGCGCGAGGGAGCGGGAGTGCTGGCGGGTCAGCTCACGCTCGAGCATCAGCAGCGGGTTTTCCAACGACAGCAGCATTGCTGGCGCATCGCTGCTCATGGCCAGCACTCCAGGCTGGCGAGCGTTGGCGAATACCAGGTCGAGCAGGCAGGGCGAGCCTTCAATCAATAACGGCGCGGGCAGCAATCGGGTGAAATAGCCGAACTTGGGTTTGGCGTAGATCCGCCCTTCATCTTCGAGCAGCGCGTAGGCGTATTTGGTGGTCGACACCGACACACCCAGGCGCTTAGCTAATTGGCGCAGGGACGGCAGTTTGCGCTCGACATCCACCGGGCCGGCCTCGATCAACTCGACTAGGTAGCGGTACACCGCCTGATAGGCGAAAGCGCTGTGTTTCGTTTTATCCATGACCACTCGCGCCACTCGACCTGATTACACGGGGAACACCTCGGGGTTGGGGCCGGGCCAGTATTACTCAAGGTACTGTAATACCCAAACCCGCGAAAGACCGCCAGCCCTTGCGACTAGCTGCGCTTGAGCTTCCTGAAGGCCAGTGGTTCCCATACACGCAGTGCCAGCAAGAGCGCCGTTCCGCGTTTCTCAGACAAAGGCGCGGTCAACGATTCATTGTGAAGCGCCGCCAGTTTGCTGCGCAGCCTGTGCATTTCGACTTGCAGCTGAGCGTAAGCAGGCTTGGTCAACATGCCATGCGCAAAGTCCAGGGTTTCGTCCGGTGCCTCGAACGGGCTGCCCATGAAGTCGGGTAAACCCTGGCGCAGAAAAAATTGGCGGATAGGACCGTTCGGCAACCAATCAAAGTCGCGCGCGACGAGCAACCTGATCCGGTTACCCGGTTTCAGGTCCGCCAGGCCCATGCGCTCTAACACCAGCAGGTGCTTGATGCACTCGGCTTTCGACAGGCAATAGGCCGACAGCATGTCTTCCAGCGACCAGTGATTCAGTGCACACACGGCCACCAGCAACAACGTTTGGTCTGATACCAACTGCGCTTCCTGTTCGCGCTCCAGCATCTGCAGGCGCGGTGCCGACGACTCCGCCTCCTGAAGCAATTGCGCCATCGTCAAGCCGAGCAAATCACTGAACTGGGCGAGGCGCTCCACCGTCAGACGACCACTGGCCAGCAGGCGTTTTACGCTGGGCTCTGAAAGGTCAAGCGCTTGCGCAACGTCGCGATAGGTCATTCCCGCAGACTTCAGGCGCTGCTTAATTGTGTTGATGAGCTGGGTGATTTGGGTCATAAGTATTGAAATCCGATACTGGGAGTAGCAGTTTAAGAAATTATTTAGAGTAAAGGTGTGAAATATGCGTCCTCCTCGCATACTGGCCCATCAAAAAAAGGAGGTCAGCATGCCCGTAGACAATGGAGTGATCACACCGCTCATAACGCCCGTGGATGATGTGCAGATTGGGGACCTGGTTTTCATCCGCGTTACCGCCCGACCGTTCCTGGAAGTCGCCAGCGCCACGAACTCATGGACTAACCACGTGGGCATCGTCGTCGACAACCGTGGCGACGAGCCGTTGATAGCGGAAAGCACGTTTCCCTTCGCGCGAACCACGCCACTGACGCGCTTCCTGCAACGCTCCGAGCACGGCCGTTACGCCGTTGCGAGGTTGACCTCTGCGCTCAGCGACCAGCATCGCAGTGCGCTGGTCGAAGCAGCGCTTCGGCGCATGGGCACGTTCTACGACACCGGCTTCAACATCAGCTCGCGACGCCAGTTCTGTTCGCGCTTCGTTCGTGACGTTATTTATGAAGCGACCGATATACAGGTGGGAGAAGTGGAGACGTTCGCGACGTTACTGCAACAAAATCCCGATCCGAGGTTGGTCTTCTGGCGTTTCTGGTATTTGGGCCGCATTCCGTGGCAACGGTGTACCGTGACGCCGGCGAGCGTGCTGCGCAGTTCGCATGTGCAAGTGATTGTCGACGCGCCTGGGCATGCTCACGCTGAGGTGAAGCGGTGGGCCCGGTGAAGTGCACACGGCGCGAGTTGCTTCACGCTGGCATGGTCGGTATCGCAGCCAGTGCGCTAGCACCTTGGTCGATAGCGACCGCAGCTTCAGGTGGGCTGATTAACGATGTGACGTTGCTTAACCCGATTTGGGTTAACGATGTGCTCACCCCGCGTACGACGCAAGAGATTCGCCAGGCGCTTGCCGAAGGGGCTGGGCCCGTCAGTATGGGCGGCGGCCGCTACAGCATGGGCGGGCAGATTGCCACCGAGGGCAGCCTGCACCTCGATATGCGAACGTTCAATCGGGTGGTCCAGTTCTCACCTGAGAACCAGGTGATACGTGTGCAAGCAGGCATGCGCTGGCGCGATTTACAGTCGGTCATCGACCCACATGACCTTTCGGTAAAAATAATGCAGAGCTACGCCAACTTCACCGTCGGCGGGTCGTTATCTGTCAATGCGCATGGGCGATATGTCGGCGCCGGCCCGCTGATCAATTCGGTACGTTGCCTGCAACTGGTGCTGGCGGACGGCTCGGTAATCGAAGCTTCCCGCAGCACCCGCGCCGACGTGTTCTACGCTGCTATCGGTGGCTATGGCGCGCTGGGAGTGATCACCGAAGTCGAATTGGACCTGGTACCCAACGTCGCCCTGGAGCGTCAGGTGCGCCGAATGCCCGTTACCGATTACCCGACGTTTTTCAATGACCACGTGCGTGGAAACCTCCAGGCTGTTTTGCACAACGCCGATTTGGCGCCGCCTTTCTTTGACCGGGCCACGTGCGTCACCTGGTGCGCCACGGACAAAGCGCCGACAGTCGCACACCGGCTGGTCGCGCCGGGGCAATCATATGCCTTCGATGAAGCCGTGATCTGGAGTGTGGCAAAGCTTCCCGGCGGCCGACTGATCCGCAAGGATGTGGTCGATCCGCTGCGCTATCTCAGCCATCCGGTGGTACGGCGCAATTACGAGGCCAGTGCGGACGTCGCCTCACTGGGGCCTATCGCAACACGCACCAGCACCTATGCGTTGCAGGAGTATTTTGTTCCCGTCGGCCAACTCAACGCGTTCATACCATTGATGGCTGGCATCCTGCGGGCGCACGCTGTTAATGCCGTCAACATCTCCATCCGGCACGCGCCGAGTGACACTCAATCGTGCCTGTCTTGGGCGCGTGAAGAAGTGTTTTCGTTCGTACTCTATTACTGGCAACGCGTTGGCGTGGCAGACCGCGACGCAGTCGGCGTGTGGACACGTGAGCTTATCGACGCCGCGCTGTCGCTTGGAGGAACCTACTACCTGCCGTACCAGTTGCATGCGACGCCGGAGCAATTCTCACGCGCCTACCCGAACGCGCGGCGCCTGTTCGCACTCAAGGCGCAATTGGACCCAGGCAAACGATTCCGCAATAAGCTCTGGGACACCTATTCCTAGGCTCCGGCCACGTGCTTCGCTACGTCCATAAACACCCGTGCAGCCGCCGACTGATACGCCCCTTTGCGCTGCATCAACACCGCAGTGCGTTCCAACCGCTGCGGCCCCAACTCAATAGCCACCAACTCTGGATGTGCCCGCGCAATGGCGGCCGGGAGCAAGGTCGACAGCGTGGTCCTGCGCACCACCTCAATCAATGCACTGATCACATTGGCCTCCATCACCACGCGCGGGCGGATGCCATGTTGGTTGCAATAGCGGTCGATTTGCTCGCGGGTGGCGAACTCCTTGCTCAGCAAAATCAGTGATTCGCCGTTCAGCGCCTCCAACCCAATTGCCCGCTCCCCCGCCAGCGGGTGCTGTTTACCGACTACCAGCGCAAGTGTCTCGACCAGCAGGGGAGAGGTCTCGATGTCTTGCGCATGCACCTCATCAAACGCAATGCCTACGTCCAGCTCGTCTGCCAGCAGTTGGTGCTCCATCTGCTCTTGGGCGACCTCGCGCACGTTCAGCGTGATGTTCGGGTAGCGCTGGTGAAAGGCTTCCACCAGAGGCCCCACAAGGTAAGTGGTGAAGGTCGGCGTCACGGCAATCCGCAGCGTTCCCCGGCTCAAATCGCCCACGTCATGGATCGCACGCTTACCTTCCTGCAGTTCCTGCGCGGCCCGCAGCGCATAACGGAGGTAAACCTCCCCGGCATCGGTCAGGCGTGTCTTGCGTCCTGAGCGATCAAATAGCGTTGTGCCGAGGCTCTCTTCCAACTGCCGCACTTGCTGCGACAGCGCTGGCTGGGAGACATGCAGGGCCGTCGCCGCCTTGGTGAAACCCTGATGCTGCGCGACCGCAAGGAAGTATTGGATATGACGTGCGAGCATGCTTGCTCCTATAAGTTTATCTAATGTGCTTTATCATATATGAGACTTTTACCTTATTGCACGGGCTCCGTAACCTTTGCTTCATCGCATCGCGAACTACTGGAGTCACCCATGCAAGACATCATCGACGGTTTCCTGAAATTTCAACGCAACGCCTTCCCAGAGCGTGCCGGTCTGTTCAAAGACCTGGCCAACCAACAGAGCCCACGGGCACTGTTCATCTCTTGCTCCGACAGCCGGCTGGTGCCAGAGCTGGTCACCCAGCGTGAGCCGGGCGACCTGTTCGTCATCCGTAACGCCGGCAACATCGTGCCGTCCTACGGCCCTGAGCCGGGCGGCGTGTCGGCCTCGGTGGAGTACGCCGTCGCCGCCTTGCAAGTCAGCGACATCGTGATCTGCGGGCATTCCGACTGCGGCGCCATGACCGCCATCGCCACCTGCAAATGCCTGGACCACATGCCCGCCGTGGCCGGCTGGTTGCGCTACGCCGATTCCGGCCGGGTGGTTAACGAGGCCCGCAAGCACGTTGACCAGCCCGCCAAAGTTGCCTCGATGGTGCGTGAAAACGTCATCGCGCAGTTGGCCAATATCCAAACGCACCCCTCAGTGCGCCTTGCACTCGAAGAAAAGCGCGTAACGCTGCATGGCTGGGTCTACGACATCGAGAGTGGCTGCATCCAGGCCTTCGATGGCCGCACCGGCAAGTTCGTGCCGCTGGCCGACAACCCAACCGTACGCGCCGTTTCCCACTAACACCCCATTTTTACCCACGGAGATACCCCCATGATCCAGTCACAAATCAGCCAAAACACTCGCCTTGCCCTGGCCGACGTCATCCTCCTGGCCAAGGCCCGCAAAGACCTGTCGTTCGCCCAGATCGCCGAAGGCACCGGCCTGCATGAAGCGTTCGTCACCGCTGCCTTGCTTGGCCAGCACCCACTGCCGGCCGACGCCGCCCAAGCCGTTGCTGACACCCTGGGTCTTGACGCCGATGCCGTGCTCCTGCTGCAAAGCATCCCGGTGCGCGGCAGCATCGGCAACGGTATCCCGACCGACCCGACCATTTACCGTTTCTACGAAATGATTCAGGTCTACGGCACCACGCTCAAGGCCCTGGTGCACGAGAAATTTGGCGACGGCATCATCAGTGCCATCAACTTCAAACTGGACATCAAGAAGGTCGATGACCCAGACGGCGGCTCCCGCGCAGTGATCACCCTGGATGGCAAGTACCTGCCGACCAAACCGTTCTGATCACGCTACCCATGGGCCCGGCGCTGCACAGCCGCCGGGTTCCACTTTCCTGCAGATCTGCAAGAGGTCAGATGAATATGAAAGCCTTACTTGTACTTCTATTCGGCGCTTTTTGCGCTGTGGCGATGGCCGACGAGCCATTACCCGTTGAGCAATACAGCTATGCCCAGCACCTTGACATCGCCCGCGTCATGTCCATCAGCGAGGTTGCGCACGTCTGCGCCGTGGTGCCCGTGCGCATGACCTACGAAGACTCCAAGGGCCAGCGACACATTCTCGAATACCACGTAATGGGTAACGGCTGCTCCAACGGTTGAACCACCCATGGTTTGTTTTTTTACCGCTGCGCCCGGTGCGCCTGAGGACAGCAGCATTGAGGGCCATCGTCATGGATTTAATCTTTCGTAACGTACGCGTCGACGACGCACAACCGCTGATGGACGTCGCGGTGCGCGACGGCAAAATCATCGAAGTTGCGCCGAACATTTCAGCCCAAGCCACGCAGGAAGTTCAAGGCCACGGCAACGTGCTGATCCCGGGGTTTGTCGAAGGGCACCTGCACCTGGAAAAGGCCAATGTCATGCACCGCAAGGCCAATCGCTCCGGCACCTTAAAGGAGGCGATAGCGGTCACCGCCGAACTCAAACCCACATTGACCCGCGACGACATCCTCGAGCGTTCCACCCAAGTATTGCGTGCTCTCGTGCAGGCCGGCACTACCCACGTACGCGCCCACGCCGAGTTCGACCCGGTGCAAGGCTTCACCGGCTTTGATGTGGTGCTGGAACTGCGCGATAGGCTGCGCGACGTCATCGACATCCAAGTGGTCGCCTTCCCACAGGAAGGGATCCTGAAACTACCGGGCATGCAGGCAATGATGGTCGAGGCCATGGAAAAAGGCGCCGATGTAGTGGGCGGCATTCCTTACAACGATGACTCAGCGCATGAACACATCGACTACGTATTCAAGCTGGCTAAGCGCTACGGCAAGGACATCGACTTCCATCAGGACTTCGCCGACAACGCCGAGCACATGAGCATTGAATACCTCGCGCGCAAGACCCTTCTAGAAGGCTATCAAGGGCGTGTGTGTGTCGGCCACTTGACCAGTCTGGGCGCCGTACCGGCGCACAAACAGCGCGAGATCATTGCCTTGATCCGCGAGGCGGGCATCAGCGTCATGTGCCTGCCCGCCACCGACTTGCACCTCGGTGCGCGCGGTGACGGCCATAACGTACGCCGTACCCTGACGCCGGTGCGAGCACTGCGTGATGGCGGCGTGAATGTATGCCTGGCCACCAACAACATCCGCAACGCGTTTACCCCGTTTGGCACCGGCGATTTGCTCAACATTGCGCAACTGGCAATTCCTGCCTGCCACCTGGGCGGGGCGGATGACCAGGCCACGGTGTTGCCGATGCTCACCACGAGCCCGGCGAAAGCGCTGGGGCTGAAGGATTATGGATTGGCGCCGGGCAAGGCTGCTGACTTGGTGTTGCTGGATACGCGTTCGGTGGGTGATGTGATTCTCGACTTGCCGGCGCGGTTGATGGTGCTTAAGCGCGGGAAGGTTGTGGCGACGTCGGTTTGTCAGCGTTCCATCATTTTTTGATGCTGTCGCGGTAGTACCCTGAGCGGTGTTGATGATTTAGAGCGACTACTTTAGTGAGGACTCCCTTGAAGCTAGTAAAAACTACGCGCTTCGATGACGTCGACTACGAAATAGGCTATGCGTACCGCGGTTTTCACTACGTCATACACAACGAAAATGATGAGTTTCTCGTAAGAACGTATGACGACGAGCCCGGTGCGGCGAATGTAATGTCGCCGACAACAATGTCTAAAAACCAAAACCTTAGAAACCTCGTTGAGTGCTTAAAGTCCCAGCTAGCTATCTCAAAAATCTATCTCTGCAGGGGTGAGTTGGGAAATTATGCAGAGATAGATCTCGACAGCTTGGCGTTCTGCACCGTCTGAGCCGAGTGGCGGGAGATGCAGCCCTTCTGAAGTCACCCTTTTTTCTAATGGTGAGCTGTCCGCCCCAGAAACCCAGTAATCAGCTCCACCACCTGCTGCTGAATCACCGCCCGTGGCCGAGCCCCTTCACCATCCCGGCAAATCATGCCATCGCCGGGCGAGCTCTCTTCAATCAACGCCATACCTCCCGGCTTGCAGATCGACATAAAGCTGAAGTGCGTGGCGTCGCCTATCTCCACGTACTGCGTCGAAGCTTTTGGCAGGCGCTTGACCATGTCGGCGGACTCCAATTGCGGTGACATATCCTCCGTTGGCACACCTCCCGCAATCACCAGCGCGGGCACCGGCAGTGTGCTCAGGCTGGCGCTGGTGAAGCCGCGTGACAGGCCCAGGTCCAAAGACACAATGGCGGTGACGCGCTTGTCGCTCAAATCCGCGGCCAACTGCGCCTTACCCGCTGGCGCAGCGGCAGGGTTCATCTCGTTGTAGCCGATACAGCCGCCCAATTTAGGGTGTTCGGCGCAGTCGCGGCTGAACAGGTCAGGGTCGAAACGTGCACCGGCGATTTCCATCACGGTCCAGCCGCCGAGTGAATGGCCCACCGCAGCAATCTGGTGGTTCGCGACCGCGCCAAACTGCTTTGGCTGAGCGAGTACCGCGTCGATAGCGCGGCTCAGGTCGGCCGGGCGTTGCCACAACTGTGCGGCAGCTTGCGGGCTGCGGTCTTTGGTGGTGGTACCAGGGTGATTGACCGCCGCCACGATGTAACCCTTGTGCGCCAATGCACTGGCCAGCCACACTTGCTTACCCCAATTGCCGCCGTAGCCGTGGGACAGCACCACCAGCGGATGCTCGCCGGCAGCCGGCGCAGCATCGCGCACACCGAGGGCACCGATGAACACCGCGTTGTCAGCGATCAGCTCAGGTTTGGCCGTGGCAGCGGCGGGGTACCAGACCACCAGTTCCAGAGGGCGGTGGTTCTGGGCATCGGGCAGCGTGGCGGTTTTGAACCCGACCGGGCTTTCGGCGGCGAAGGCGGGCGTGGAAAGGCAGAGCAGGAACAGGGCGCGGGAAGCGGTTTTCATTGTTGTTATCTTCCTTGAATTTGGTGGCGCATCATTACCTGAAATCCTATCGCGCTGCATCCCCTGCTGGGACGCATGCAGCGTGTCCGGGCGGAGTTGAAAGCACTTCTACGGCGCCTCGAACCCCTCGTAATCCAGGGAGATGCCATCGTCTTTCGGATAACTCACATACACCACCACCGCATCGCTGCTGACGACCAATGCGTAGGGCCACTTACCGTTGGCCTTGCGCATGTGTTCATACAGCGGCAGGAAAAAATCCTTGGTCTGACCGCGTGGGTCGTAGGGGGCTTGCACCTGGAAAATCGGATAGTGGCCGCCGTTACACAGTTGGATGCGTTCTAGCTGGAAGTTGTTTTTCTCCAGCAGTGTCCGAGTGGGGTGCTGCCAGGTGGCGAGGTCGACATCGTGGCAGTCGTGGGCGGTGGCGGTGTAGAGAGTGGTGTCTTTCAGGGCGGGGAGGGCGTGCGCCAGGCCGGGGAGAAGTAAGAGCAAGAGCGTGAGACGTCGCGGCATGGCGGGGTTCCGAGAAAGAGGGTGTGTGATTGCCTTGGTCGGCACAACAGCGGTAACTTCGATCTTCAGTTAGCGAGGATATCTCATTGAACGACTCTGACCACCGCAAAGAACTGTGTGCCCGTTTCAACGCGGGAGAAGATCTGAGTTTCACGTTTTTCTGGGGGCACCAGCGCAGCAAACATGTCGTCACCGCGTCGTGCTTCAGCCAATGGTTCGAGGCCGGGTTCATTGTCGAGGGGCAACATTACCCAACAGCCGAACACTTCATGATGGCCGAGAAAGCCGCTTTGTTTGACGATCAGGACATTCGTGCGCAAGTGCTCCACGCGCCTACGCCTAATGCCGCCAAAGCACTGGGCCGTAACGTGCGCGGATTCGATGATAAGGTTTGGCTGCAACACCGATACGACATCGTCGTTCGGGCGAACCAGGCCAAGTTCGCTCAGAATCCGCAAGGTCAATGCGCCGCCTCTTGAAAGGTCATTCAAATCGCGCTCGTCGCTTGGCCGGTATCAGATCTGCCTGTCCACCACCCGTGCATTCCAGACGTCCCGATAGCGCTCGCGCCAGCCCGGGCTGCCTTGATCCAGCCACGCTAATGTCGCCTCAATCGTATCCGCGCTGATGACAAAGTGATTGATATGTTCCGCGATCCGTTCCTGCGACAGGTGCAGCGCGTCCAGGTAGGCAGTGAAGCTGTTCGCCAACACCACGTATTCATCGCCTTGTTGGCGGCGACCCGTCCATGCGGGCAAACCCGCGACCATCGCACCTACGTCCTGGCGACCGTCGCGCAGGTCAAGCAGCAAGACGCTCGCACCGCCATCGCGGCCGATCGGCAACAACCCCGTAGCCGGGAAGTCAGGTTGCTGGCGCAGTTGCTCCAGTTCAAAAGGGTTGGATTCATACGCGTCGCCGGGCTGCAGCCCATACAGCGAAAAACTCAGCAGTTCCTCTTCGCCATTGCTCATAGTGGCGAGCACGTCGTAATCCACATTGCCGCCGTTGCAGACCTTGAGAAACTGCCGGTAATCGTCCGGCAGGCGGGCACCGAGTTGGGCCTCCAGTTGCGAGAGGGTGTGGTCGGATGCGCCCTCGCGGGTGTCGTCAAAGGTCAATCCACGGTAGTCAGTCATTGAGGGCTCGCAACACCTTAGTAAAAAACATCGGGGAAGGGTTTGAAGTAAACACCGTCAGCACACGGCCCCCTTCCAGCAGGGGGCTGTTGAAGGGCGGGGCGGGCGATTGATACCCGAATTCAAGACCATTGCCAACTTCCGAAACGATAACAGCAAGGCCATCCGCGGCGTCTGTCGCCAGTTCGTTGTGCTGTGTCGGCCGTTGGGAGTGTTTGGAGAAAACAGGGTTTAATGCTTTGGATGTGTGTAGTAAATCTTGCTAACCACCGTCCACTTGCCATCGACTTTTAGCCGGTTGAAGAAATCTGTAAAGCAAAAGTCCGATACGTCAGTGGTGTCGATGCGCACGCTGGCAGCGGTGCCTACGATGTCGATGTTGACGATTACACCTTGAGCTTCGGGAGACGGGCGGAACGCGGTATCACGCACGATCAAAAGTATGGAAGCACAACTCAATGTGCGGCTATTCAATCGAACAACACGCAGTGTCAGCCTGACGGAGGCCGGCGCGTCATTGAGCGCAGCATTAGCACCTGCGCTCGCTTTGATCAGAGACTCCTTGTCACAAGTCTTGCTCGCGAAATGAGGTCCGTCCTTGATGCGGCAATACAAGGCCAAGGCATTGGCTTCGTTTTCGAGGACTTCGCGAAGCAAGCGTTAGAAAACGGTACGCTTAGTCAGATATTGAAGCCGCACAGCGGCATGGACGATGCGTTTCATCTTTACTACCCCCATCGTAAACACATGCCAGGCAAGTTGCGTGCATTTGTTGATTTCATGCGCAGTGCAGAAGGCTGTTAGCTGAGTAATTGCTCGCAAAAAGTCCTGCGGATCATCCCTCGGGCTTGGGAGCCCTCAGCGTCGTTTCTACCGTGCGGGTTGGACAAAATAAACACCTCTTCAGGCCCACAGCGCCTTCATTAAACCGCGGGTGCCGAGAATGTTCATGACCCGCTTCAGGGTGTAGGCGAGTACGTTCAAGCTCATCTACGCACTTACTCCGTTCAGCTTTCGTGTCAGGAAAGGCGTGTCCCGAAGGGATGCTCCACCTTGCGCTTGCGGACTCGCCTCATGTCCGGCGCGTTGCTCAGTCTGGCTTTATGCAACTCGTTTCAAACGTTGCAGTTATTCTATTAATTCAGGGGGTGTTTCGTGTTGAGCATGTAAGTGTTGTGCTGAGGCTGGTTGATAAAAAAGTGGGTGAGCAGCGCTGCCCGTGCGGACTTATCGCACTGAATCCGGCTATCCAATAACTGTACCAAACCGATTATTTTGTAACGAGAGTTTGGTCTGGTCGATGCTCTTGCCCCCGATATCAGGGACAACGCAGGTTAGGAATTGACAATGGCCACCCAAGCCTCGTGCGTGGCTGTTATCTTGCTCTTCGGGTAAAGATAATGACTTTTTAAAGCATTTATCGCGTGCTTAAACGCTAATGCTGATGTCTCAGGACACTACAACCCCTTAACAATAATCAAACGGTGATCAATGCACACTAAATATTTTAAATAGGGCTTTGGCATGCCCGGGGCAACATTAATAACTCAGCTCAACACTAAGTCATCAATCACGCCCCCGCCAACAATGTAAACATTTGATTCTTCAGAAGCGCCTTCTCCACTCAGGGGTTCTTTATCAGTGATTAACAAGGACGTATATGTCAAAACTAAAAGAAAATAAAGTACTTACTACCAGTCAGACCAGCACGGCTTACGAGCAGGTCGATAGTTTTCACCATGCGTATGACCGTGGCGGGCCTGTTCTGGTGAACGGTAAGCCTTCGTTCACCGCCGACCAGGCTGCGGACGAATTACTGCGTAAAGGCGCAAGCTGGCACGATCAGAACGGGGATGGAAAAGTCAGCCTCAGCTACACATTTCTGACCTCCAAGCCCGCTGACTTCAACCCGAACCTGGGTAATTTCAGTGAGTTCAATGCCGTGCAAAAGGCCCAGACCGTGCTCGCTTTGCAGTCTTGGTCTGATGTTGCCAATGTGACCTTCGCTGACACCCCTGGCGGGGCCGATGGTCACCTGACGTTTGGCAACTACAGCAACTATACCGGCGGTGCAGCCTTCGCGTACTTGCCAACCGGTGGTTCACGTGACGGTCAGTCCTGGTATTGGGTCAATGATCAGTATCAGGTCAACACCACGCCGGACAACGGTAACTACGGCCGGCAAACGCTCACCCACGAAATTGGCCACTCCCTGGGGTTGTCTCACCCCGGCAACTACAACGCTGGAAACGGCAACCCGACGTACAACGATGTCACTTATGCTGAGGACACGCGTGGCTATAGCCTCATGAGTTATTGGAGCGAAAGTAATACCCAGCAGAATTTCAGTGGTACTTATTCGTCAGCGCCGTTAATGGATGACATCGTGGCGATCCAGAAGCTCTACGGGGCGAACCTGGATACCCGCAGTGGCAACACCGTTTACGGGTTCAACTCGAACACCGAGCGCGACTATTACACGGCGACCGCATCCAGCGACAAACTGGTGTTTTCGGTGTGGGATGGCGGTGGTAACGACACCCTGGACTTCTCCGGTTTCAGCCAGAACCAGAAAATCAACCTCAATGCAGGTTCGTTCTCCGATGTGGGCGGCCTGGTGGGTAACGTATCTATTGCTCATGGTGTAACACTGGAAAACGCGATCGGAGGCGCTGGCAACGATCTCTTGATGGGTAATTCGGCGGCCAACATTCTTGAAGGCGGTGCCGGCAACGACATCATCTATGGGGGTGGCGGTGGGGATTCCTTGTGGGGCGGTGCCGGGGCAGACACTTTTGTGTTCGGCCACGCTAGCGACTCGACGATGACAGCGCCTGCCTGGATCATGGACTTCACCACAGGGCAAGACAAAATAGACCTGTCAGGCATTGCCGCGTTCTCGTCGGCCAGCGCAACGCTGAACTTCGTGAGCAGCTTCACAGGTCATGCTGGCGACGCCATCCTGACCTACTTCCAAGAGAGTAATCAGAGCAGTCTGATGATCGACCTCACTGGCAGTGGCCTGGTGAGCTTTGCAGTCGGTACGATCGGGCAGGCCGCGACGACTGATATCATCGCTTAAGCCATCGCTGTTTTGCAGTCTCAGAAATTAGACCTCCATCTGACGGGTTATAGATGTTCTATCCGCCAGCACTTGGAGGTCACCCATGAACTGCTGACGTCATCGTCGAGGCTCTCGGGGAGCAAGGTGCTTTGCCCGCGATATTCGCCTTGAGTGAAGCGTTTCATCAGGCAATACCTGCGTTAAAATCTCCAGCAATCATACATGTGATGACATTTATGCAAGCGCCGAGACTGACTAAGACACATGCCTCTCACAGGGCTCAAAAGCTAGTGGCGCTTGGCTGGACTGTTAAACATGAATTCAAGGCTGACAACGAAACATACGAGTGGTACTTGGAATGGGAGCACGTTGAAGAGCCTCCATTACTTTCCTCACAAGATAACTGGGATAAACCCAGCCTTGAACGCTCCTGTGACTGATTAAGGTTGGCAGATTTAACGTTGCAGATCTAAGTACGATGGATGCGTTTTTACACAGTCTCGGTCGCAAGCAGCCACCCACGAAGGGCTGCTCCGGCCCATTGCTGCCATTGACAACTGATTAAGCCAGCAAAGTAAGCCGGTCAAATGAGGCGACACAACCTGAGGCCATTGAGTAGGTTGCATCCCGCAGACTCAACGGAATTCGAAGAGTTCGAAGTGCAGATTGGCTTTCGGGATCCGGTTGATATCCATCAGTTCATGCACCTTGGCCAGTAAACCTTTGGGGCCGCAAAAACTGACGTGAACCTTGTGTGGTTGGGTGTGAATCACCGCTTGGCGCAAGGTTTCGGCCAACGGTTCGATGCCGCCGACATTACGAACGAATTGTGCCCCACGCATCGTGGTCATGGCTTGCAACTCCTCGGGCGCAGGGAAGGCGCGCGACGGCGTGAAGCAATAGACCAGCGTCGCTTTTTCGAAGTCTTTTGCGTCTGGGTCTTGTAACCAAGAAATGAAGGGCGAAATGCCCACACCTGCACCAATCCAGATTTCCCGCTCGGCCTGAGGGGCGCGTTTAAAGCGTCCGTAAGGGGCGTAGAGGGTCGCGAACATTCCGACTTTTGCGCACTCGCAGAGCTTTTTAGTGTAATCCCCCAGCCCTCTGATCATGAACGAAACCTGCCCATTCGAATCGTTGGCGCTTGCTATCGTGAAAGGGTGTGGCTCCCGCAGGCCCTTTTGCTGCATCGCCAGAAACGCGAACTGCCCCGCTTTGAAGTCAAACCCTTTATGGATCGGCTCCAGTGTCAAATGCAGTGCGTCATTGACGCTATTCACGGCGGTCACCCGGTACTCGCCGGCCCGGGCAACAAATGGATAGAGCACCAGCTTGTAGAGGGCAGCGAGCACACCCAACCCGCAGAACAGCGTCAACCAGATACCCGAAGGGCTGAGCAGGGTGATCGGCGATTTGAAACTGAGCCAATGCAAGATCACGATCAGGAACAATGGGCCGGAAAGCTTGTGCCACCATCGCCATAGGCGGTAAGGAATGTTGCGGTTCAGCGCCAGCAGCACGATCAGACCCAGTGCCACATAGCTCAACTGGCGTACCAGTCGCGTCCAGTATTTGGGGAGTTCCAGGATAGGCACGCTGTTCCAAACGTCCAGATTCGCCTTGAACACAAAATGATACGAGGCAAACACCAGAGCCCATATGCCTAGCCACTTGTGTGCCGCATAGACGCGATCCAGGCCGCCAAACAGACTCTCAACTACACCCCAGCGACTCGCCAGCAGGCAGGCAGTTGCCATGTAAACCAGTGCGCTAGTCCCGAGAATCAAGCTAAGGGTTGCTGACGTCAGCCAAGTATCGACAGGTATGTCTATCAGCAGCAGTGCTGCTGTAATCAGCAAGATGGCGAGTATGCAGTGCGAGGCTTTCAACGCGAACGCTCCAATCATTAGTCCGATGTTACAAGACTGAAATCTCACCTTCCTTGGATTCTTCAGCGGCTTCAGACCCTAGCAGAAGGCTGAAACAGGGCCATGACCTCAGTCATGATTAGGGCGAAAAACCAAATGAGTCCGCTCGTACACACCACCACTCTGCAGACTGGGCATCCCGACGTGTTTACTGATCACTTAGACCAACACGTCCTCTTTACTTTTTTATTGGGCAATGGGTTCATCGCCCTATGGGCCAAGTGCGCCAGGCTGGGAAAACGAATCGGTTGACGCGTTTCTCGATGCGGCGGCTTCTTGGGCAGCGGCCAGCACGTGACCTGCCCAGGCGGACGCCGTGGCATCGACCGTATGGCAGCGCTGTGCAGCCAATTTGTTGGCCGAGGAGTTTTTGAGTGAGGCGAACACGAACTTCAACCCGACGTTCAACCTTGCTATTGCCCAACACAGCCCCATAACTACCCCTGTACCCATTCAGCACAAGGACAAACCATGACCAACCCAACCGAAACCGCCATCCTCGCTGGCGGCTGCTTCTGGGGCATGCAAGACCTGTTGCGACGCTACCCCGGCGTGCTGAGCACGCGCGTCGGCTACACCGGTGGCGATGTGCCGAATGCCACCTACCGCAACCATGGCAACCATGCCGAAGCGATTGAGATTGTCTTTGATCCTGCGGTGATCACTTACCGGCAGATTCTTGAGTTCTTTTTTCAGATACACGACCCCAGCACGCCTAACCGGCAGGGCAATGACCTGGGGCCAGGCTACCGTTCAGCGATTTATTACCTGAGTGAACAACAACGGGACATTGCCGAAGACACCGCTGCCGACGTGGATGCCTCCAAGTTATGGCCGGGCCGGGTGGTCACTGAAATAGAACCGGCCGGGCCGTTTTGGGAGGCGGAGCCGGAGCATCAGGATTACCTGGAGCGCATCCCCAATGGCTATACCTGCCACTTCATCCGGCCGAATTGGAAATTGCCCAAGCGCGCCTGAGCGTGAGCAGCACCCAAGAAAAATGGGCCAGACCACGATCCGGGAAACCGTATAAACGTGGTCTGGCCTCGGCCTCCCACACTGGCCATACCAGGATGGGGACGTAGAGCGAAGAATATGCCCATCACACTCAAGTTAGTCCTCGCTCAACCAAGCGACGTAGATGATCTAGTCGCCATTCGAATTGAGGCCATGCGCGAAAGTTTGGAGCGTGTCGGGCGATTTGACCCAGTGCGGGCACGCGAGCGGTTTGTAAGCGGCTTTGAAGCCCACAACACCCGTTTCATTGAAGTGGCTGGAAACAAGGTTGGCTTTGTGGTGCTCAAGCATCACCCCAATGAACTCGTGCTCGACCATTTATACGTGCGACCGAGCGCGCAAGGATCAGGAATAGGCGCTGCGGTGCTCACCCAGATTTTCAACGAGGCAGATGCGGCGGCACTGCCTGTTAAAGTCGGCGCCCTCAAAGAAAGCGCCTCGAACCGGTTTTACACCCGCCATGGCTTCCAGTTCGTCGAAACCAGTGAATTCGACAATTATTATGTCCGTCAGAACCTTACGCCAGGCAACGCAGCTTGCCGGCAGGGTGAAATGCATTGAATCCAACGCCTTCCTTGTAGAGAATCGCCGTCTTTGGCTCGAAAGGATGCGCGCGATGAAGTTCGAAGGGACTTTCCAATACATAGGCAATCACGGGATCGTTTTCAACGTATCGCAGATCACCCTCACCGACAACGAACGCGGACGCCTGCGCGAGCTGCATTTTGGCGAAGCCAAAGCCGCCCACTACGAGGTCAACAGCAAGGTCGTCGAGGTGTACGACAAAATGTTGGCCAAGGGCCTGCCGTGCATGATGATGGTCGGCATCTCCAAGCCGCTGACCCGGCAACAGGGCGATACCCTCAATGCGCAACGCACCAAGGTCGCTAACCTTGCCGCCGCGGCCTTCGCTTCCGCCACTTCTTATGTTGCTACCCCTTACGTGGGTGCGCCTGTCGGGGTCGGCGTGCGCATGTATGCCAATCAAATCCTGCCCACCTACCACGCAGGCGACGTACTGGTCAGCATCGAGGCGCAGGTCAACGGCGGTATCGGCCCGCAACGCACCGCCTCGACACTGATCATCAAGACCTGACCGGAGACACCCATGTCCGAAATTACCCAGCTGGTCATTGCCCTGGTGCTGTTCTTTTTGTTGGATCGCTTTCTTAAGTCCTACCCGCTGCGCAAGTGGCTGGGCGTGTTGCTGGTGGTGGGCGGTGTGCTCGGCTGCGTTGCTGCGAGCCAGGTGCGCTTGGTTGGGTTTGATCTGGGGTTGTTGTCGATCTTTGCCGTGGCGCTCGGGGTGGGGTTGTTCCTGAAGCGGCGGCGGTTTGAGCAAATGGGCTGAAGGCGGGTGGCACATGGATAGACTTGATCGTCTGAACGAGCTGCTGCGCGAGCGTGACTGTGTCATCGCCATCGACATCCAGTTCGAAGACTTCAAATACGACCTGGCGTTGACGCTGTCCGTCGATACAACAGACTGGGATACGGTGACGATACATTTTCACGATGTCAGCGCGCTCAACCTCAGTGAATTTGGCGGCGGGATTACCCAATTTATGCGCCTCAACGTGATGCGCATAAATGATGGGCTTGACCGAATTCGGTATGAGCTGCGAGATGTCAGGCACGAGAAGATAACGTTTAGATTCTTCACCTTTGGTGGGCCGATGTTTGAGGCGGGCGCATACCCAGTGTGATAACAGCGGGCGCCACTGGAGAGCTTGATTGACGAAACAGGCGTACCTATCGGGGTAGGTGCTGAGGAAACAGCGCTTCATACGGAGGCGACGAAATACCCAGAACGTTGACCTCGATAACATCCTCGAAGTCCTTCTCCGAGTAATCCAGGATGGAGACGCCTGAACAATCAATCACCAGGCCTTCCTCGGTTTGAACAGACAGTAACAAAGCGGACTGATCGCGGTGATTGTTGCGACATTCACTGTGGATCAATCGATAGCCGTCGGTGGGCTCAAAGGCGCCGAAGGCAACACCCATCGAAGGGTCGCCCTGTTCAAGCGCTGAATAGCCGACCAAAATCGATCCGCTGTAAATTGAAAAGCGCGCCATGTGATTACTCCTTCATTAGCCCTGCGGCATTGTTTATGGCTGCTTCATACGCATGCTGTTCGAAGGCAAAGGGGCCAACGCCATCGATGATGACGGGCTCTTCATACCCGTTCTCGTAAGCAAACGCGTACCACGTAAAGCCGTCATCGTTTTGGCTGACCTGCACTGAGTAAGCGCCACAACTGATGTCGCCGCACTCGGGGCAAACGTACAGCAGGACACGGCCGCTTTCCGTTCCGGCGGGTTCTCGCAAAAGCAGACGAGCGCAAGACAGATCGTTTGCCACTGGGAAGCCTTTGACGAAACAGCTCATATAGTCTGAGTGATCACCGCCAGCGGTGACGAGCGTATTGAGCAACGAACATTGGTTAATCAGAAAATCAATTGAACACCGTTTGGCCACCGTGCAACCGTTCAACTCGCTTCCCTGGCGAAGCAATGGTTGAAGTGTGAGGGTGCTGATGTCCATTTTGGCGAGCCTGTATGCACTGCGAATGTGTGAAGTTACCTAAATGACCTAAGGATGGAAGACGTCAGGTAACGGCTATTAATCTGTAGTTCAAGCTTGATGTGGGCCCGCATGGTTTCATAGCTAAGCGCATCTAGTGTGAGTACAGACCATGACCATTTTGCTCTGACTCACCGTGCCTAAAAAATCTAATCGTATCGCCAAATCGTAATCGAGGCTGGCTTACGCTTACCGCTCGATGTCCGGACAAGGAATGCCTCGATGATTCGCCACGCATCACCCGCAGACGCCAAGGCCATTGCCCAAGTGCACATCAGCAGTTGGCAGCAAGCCTATCGCGACCTGATGCCCGCCGACTACTTGAACTCATTGGGTGCGACGTTGGCCAGGCGGGAGTCGTTTTGGATTAGCTCAATTGAATCCGGCGAATCCAATGTATGGGTCGCGCAAGTGAACCAGCAGGTGGTCGGCTGGATATCCGTCGGCGCCAGCCGTGATGAAGATGCTCATGCGGATAACACCGGTGAGGTCATGGCCCTCTACGTTGAAGCGGAGCATTGGCAAACCGGCGTTGGGCTGGCGTTGTGGAACGCAGGCTTACAGTTTTTGACTGAGCAAGGGTTTCAACAGTTAACGCTCTGGGTCTTGGCGCGCAATGAGCGCGCTATCCGCTTTTATCGCAGGGCGGGCTGCGCTGAAGAAGCGGGCAGTGAGCGCACGCTTGAACGCGGTGGTGTGACGTTGGTCGAGGTGAGGTATCGATTGCCGTGTATTCGGGTGGGTTAGGCAAGCTTAGAGGCAGGCCACGCTTTTAACGGTGGCCTGCGCCCTGTTGTTTAATCGGGCAGTGCCGTTGAAAGCTTGACCTCCCGCGCCATCAACCTGTCCAGCAACAAAACCCCCAGCTCACTCAACTGATGAATCGCCAGCGCCACATCGCGCTGTTTCCCGGTCAGGTCTTCCGGCGGGTCAAGCAGCAAGGCGGTCACCGAGGAAAAGGTTTCGTAGCTGTTGGTGATCAGGGTTTCGTTGCTGGCGTCGGCGGCAACGCTGAACAAACCTGGCGGTGGGGAAGGTGAGTCAGATTCTGAGTTGAGATAGCGATCAATGGTGCGATGCGCTGCCTGATCGAGTTTCAGGTCCGGCTCGTTTGGAGGGTTGGGCGTTATTTTGAACATGTGTGTTGTACCTGGTGAGGGCCAACACCTCTTCGCTACTAAACGAAGGGGTGGCAGCTGTGCACAGGTTAGTAGACCGGGGAAACACACAAAGCCGGCGCGCCCGAAGGCGCCCTGCGCACAGCCACCATCAAGCACAGACAAGAGCATCTGAGAGATGAGGCTTATGCACTTCATGTTGTCACTCGGGCTACTAAACCCGATCACTGAGTTTTCAGCGACCGAGCAACCTTAGAGACGATCACCCAAGCGCACAAGCCGGCGGATTCTGACGCAAGCGTAGGCAAGGGAGCAAGGCGCTGTCGCCTCGGACTTTCCTGTTTCAGGGTTGGTTGTAGGACATGTCCTTATTACCGCTTATCCCTGCATCAGTCCTGACACATTTTTGTACATTTAATTGACGCCATCATTTCGCCATCCTATTATCGCCGCCAATTAGTGGCTCAGTGCCATATAGAGGGATCTAGAGATGTGGCG